>NZ_JBDGJZ010000056.1:0-200 GCF_057656635.1 Arthrobacter sp. Soil_C_49 | reverse complement strand
CCCGTACCGGCCATGGTTCGTTTCGAAGATCACCGTAACCGCGGCCTTGAGCTTCTCTTTCGGGTCAGGGGCCTGGAGACGGGCCTGGTGATAGAAGAACGTGGACCGGGCCAAACCCGCGATCTCCAGCAGGACCGGGAGAGGGAAGTCAGCCTTGAGGGCAACGATGGCCTGAACCTTTACCGTCGTTCCTGTTCCCT
>NZ_JBDGJZ010000055.1:0-203 GCF_057656635.1 Arthrobacter sp. Soil_C_49 | reverse complement strand
CTCAGTCATAGCCACAATGATTCTCCAATCACCCCGCTGGCTACATCCCTCCTACACAAACAATCTGACACCCCCGTCCACGAACGCACGTACGCGGAGATGTCCGTGGTCGAGGAAATCGCCGGGGTCCTGACCATCAGCTCCCCCGCCGCCGGAGCACTCATCACCCAATCCCGGCAACTCGCCTCCCTGCCACCGGCCAT
>NZ_JBDGJZ010000054.1:0-203 GCF_057656635.1 Arthrobacter sp. Soil_C_49 | reverse complement strand
AACTGGCGCGAACGCCACCACCCCGAATCCCTGGAGAAACGCCACGCCAAGTGCGCCGCCGACCGCCGGATGGAATACACCCCGGACCGCGACGGCATGGCCTGGATTTCCCTCTACCTCCCCGCACACCAGGGCTCAGCCATCTGGAACCGCACCACCGCCATCGCCCGCGGCCTCCAAGGCCCCCACGAACCCCGCACCAT
>NZ_JBDGJZ010000053.1:0-204 GCF_057656635.1 Arthrobacter sp. Soil_C_49 | reverse complement strand
AATCCTCCACCGCCCATACAGCGCCCTGACCGGCACACCAGGCGCATCCAGCGACCGGGCAACCGCCCGATACCCGAGACCCTTCTCAAACAACGCTACAGCTGCCCCGCGCTGGACCTCAGACAAAGAACTACGTGCACGCATAAAACTGCTCCCCGGGAGTCGAAACTGAATTTCTCAGTCCAACTTCCGGGGAGCAGTTCA
>NZ_JBDGJZ010000052.1:0-217 GCF_057656635.1 Arthrobacter sp. Soil_C_49 | reverse complement strand
CATTTTCCGTCCCTGAGTTGCAGTGCTTTTTTCATGGGTTTGGTGAGGCGGTAGTTGGTGCGGCCGATTTCCAGTGGGGCCCCGTCGCGGGGGTCGACGAGGACGCGGTAGAAGGAGTTGGCACCGTTGGCGAGGAGTTTGCGGGCCATGGAGGCGGGGATCGGACCGTAGCCGTCCAGGTTTGCCGGTTCGTCCGTGATGTCGAATAGGGCGAGTA
>NZ_JBDGJZ010000051.1:0-217 GCF_057656635.1 Arthrobacter sp. Soil_C_49 | reverse complement strand
CATTTTCCGTCCCTGAGTTGCAGTGCTTTTTTCATGGGTTTGGTGAGGCGGTAGTTGGTGCGGCCGATTTCCAGTGGTGCCCCGTCGCGGGGGTCGACGAGGACGCGGTAGAAGGAGCTGGCACCGTTGGCGACGAGTTCGCGGGCCATGGAGGCGGGGATCGGACCGTAGCCGTCCAGGTTTGCCGGTTCGTCCGTGATGTCGAATAGGGCGAGTA
>NZ_JBDGJZ010000050.1:0-224 GCF_057656635.1 Arthrobacter sp. Soil_C_49 | reverse complement strand
CACACGTTCCCGGAATTCACATCGTTCAGGACCACCAGGTCCCGGTTCACCCGGAAAACATACGACGGCGACGCACTCGCCTTCGGCACCTCAACGTTCTTATCATCAGCATCATTCGTGCAGTCACGGACATACTTGTTCGCACCGGACCACGCCGCATGCACACACCCGCCCAACTGCACCGGCGCCGCCGGAACACCCTCACCACCAAACGCCACCGCCTT
>NZ_JBDGJZ010000049.1:0-238 GCF_057656635.1 Arthrobacter sp. Soil_C_49 | reverse complement strand
CCCGACGCAGCATCCGTCACCGAAATCACCGACGAACCAAAACTCACATCCGCAGCACCCGGCAACCGCTTATCCCCGCCCAGACGCATGTTCGCCGGCGACACCTGATTCAACGTCGAACCAGACTCATCATCAACAAACACCTCCCCCGCGTCCTGCAAGATGTCAAACGTCGTCGACGCCGGCGTCACCGCACCATCCAAAACACGCGACGGATAATTCAACCGCCCCACCGCAT
>NZ_JBDGJZ010000048.1:0-242 GCF_057656635.1 Arthrobacter sp. Soil_C_49 | reverse complement strand
CCGGCACGGTGACCAGGACGTCCGCCTTGGGTACCGGGACGTTGCCGAGGTCCGCGTACCCGTTGCCGGCGGTAGCTTGGTGCTCTGCGGCGCCGGGGGCCTCATGGTCGGCGGTGCTCTCGTACTCGGCGGTGCCGGTGGCGGCGGTACCGGCGGCGGCGTCATGGACGCCAGCCGGCGCCAGCGAGGCCAGCCCGATCGTGTCCTGGTCGCCGTCTTCGCTGTTTACCGCGCTGCCTTCA
>NZ_JBDGJZ010000047.1:0-259 GCF_057656635.1 Arthrobacter sp. Soil_C_49 | reverse complement strand
GAGGCGAGTTGCCGGGATTGGGTGATGAGTGCTCCGGCGGCGGGGGAGCTGATGGTCAGGACGCCGGCGATTTCCTCGACCGCGGACATCTCCGCGTACGTGCGTTCGTGGACAGGCGCTTCGGGCGGGGTCAGTGCGTGCTGGATCTCGATGGCCTCGTCGGCGTCCCGGGCTTTGACGGGGGGGGTGTCAGATTGTTTGTGTAGGAGGGATGTAGCCAGCGGGGTGATTGGAGAATCATTGTGGCTATGACTGAGCG
>NZ_JBDGJZ010000046.1:0-262 GCF_057656635.1 Arthrobacter sp. Soil_C_49 | reverse complement strand
GGGATGATGTCGGCGTCGCAGGCGATTTTGCGCAGGGTGGCGGCGGCGACGGGTCCGGTGAACACGAAGTTCCCCGTTCCGGTGCCACTATCGGTGCCCGTGCCGTGACCTGACCGGATGCCCGCCCGGGTGCCGGTGCCACTGTCGGTGCCGGTGGCAGTGCCTGTGCCTGTCCCTGGTGCGGTGTTGTTGTGGTGGGGGAGGAGGTCTTGGTAGTTGATGGTGGCGATGATTTGGGGGCGGTTGCCGCCGGTGGCGGGCA
>NZ_JBDGJZ010000045.1:0-268 GCF_057656635.1 Arthrobacter sp. Soil_C_49 | reverse complement strand
TGCCCGCCACCGGCGGCAACCGCCCCCAAATCATCGCCACCATCAACTACCAAGACCTCCTCCCCCACCACAACAACGCCGCACCAGGGACAGACACAGGGACGGTCACGGGCACCGACAGTGGCACCGGCACCCGGGCGGGCATCAGCTCAGGTCCCGGCACGGGCACCCAGGCGGGCCCGGGCCCCGGCACGGGGAACTTCGTGTTCACCGGACCCGTCGCCGCCGCCACCCTGCGCAAAATCGCCTGCGACGCCGACATCATCCC
>NZ_JBDGJZ010000044.1:0-272 GCF_057656635.1 Arthrobacter sp. Soil_C_49 | reverse complement strand
GCCGGGGAGCCGCTGGGTCTGGCGGAGCTCGGCAGGCTCGTGGCGCAGGCTGCTGCTGCCGCGCCGTCGATACTTGCCGGGGCCAGCTATGTTGAAGCGGCCAACTACGCCGCTGGAGTGGAGGAAATTTCCCGGACGGTGGAGTACCTGCAGGTCCTGTCCGCCGGGAACGGGGGTGTCAGATTGTTTGTGTAGGAGGGATGTAGCCAGCGGGGTGATTGGAGAATCATTGTGGCTATGACTGAGCGCCGTGAAGTGCTTCCGGATGAGCT
>NZ_JBDGJZ010000043.1:0-274 GCF_057656635.1 Arthrobacter sp. Soil_C_49 | reverse complement strand
GCTGAGCTGGCCAACCGCGGCGTTAAGGATGTGCTGATCGTCTGCTGCGACGGGCTCACCGGCTTTCCCGAAGCGATCGCGGCGACATGGCCAGGGGCGATGGTGCAGACCTGCGTGGTCCATCTGATCCGCGCCTCGATGCGCTTTATCGGCTACCAGGACCGCAAGAAGGTCGCAGCTTCCCTCAGGCCGATCTATACCGCTCCAACGGCCGAGGCGGCCGAGGACGAACTTGACGCTTTCGAGGCCTCCGAGCTCGGAAAGAAATACCCTG
>NZ_JBDGJZ010000042.1:0-317 GCF_057656635.1 Arthrobacter sp. Soil_C_49 | reverse complement strand
CACCGTGTGCTCTTAAAAACTTGACCACAAAAGATCAATCAGTAATTTTCGAGAGAACCATGAAAACCAACCACACCCAAAGGTGCAGCCAGATCCAGGTTCATATTCTTGGAAATTGCTTCTTATAAAAGATGCTCGCGTCCACTATGTAGTTCTCAAACAACAACCCCAAACCACACACCCCACACACACAAACATGCGCGATCGATGCAGCCAGGAAACCAGAAACAAACAAACCCGCAAACACACCACAGCCAAAACCATGATCCGCTCAACGGCCCTGTTGCCTCAGGACCCAACAGTGTGCCAAACACTAA
>NZ_JBDGJZ010000041.1:0-326 GCF_057656635.1 Arthrobacter sp. Soil_C_49 | reverse complement strand
AACTACCCAGACCGAATCGGTCCCTACCTCAACCGATAAAGCAACAGCCCTCTTACACAAACAACTTGACAGGCTCCCGGGAACGTTGACCGGACCCGCACCCAGGCCATCGCCGCCGCGGACACCGCACGCGCCGGCCGGTCCCGCACCGGCAAGACCTGGGTCACCGGCTGGGACAACGGGGTTGAAGTCCTGAACGAAACAGACACCAACTGGCCCGGCGAACCAGCGGCATCCCTCACCTCACCGGCCGATGACGGCTGTGCCACTACAGGTGAGTCCCTCCGGCTCCTGCTGCGGATCAGCAAAAGCGAAGCCAACCGCCG
>NZ_JBDGJZ010000040.1:0-341 GCF_057656635.1 Arthrobacter sp. Soil_C_49 | reverse complement strand
CACATCAGACCCCGACTTCCTCGCACGCGTCGCCCGCCGCTGGGCCGACACCATCGACGCCGACGGCACCGAACCCAGCGAAGAAGCCCTCCGCCACACCCAAGGCGCGTTCATCCGCAAACCCCGCCACGGCCTGCACCACCTCGAAATCTTCGCCACCACCGACCAATACGAACACCTCCTCACCGTCATGAACACCGCCACCAACCCCCGCACCACCACAACCACCACCGGCAGTGGCAGTAGCGGCGATCAAGACGGAACCACCCAGGACAGAATCTGGAACGAGAACACCGGCCCGGACCTGGACCGGCGCACCCGCCCGCAAAAACAACTCGACG
>NZ_JBDGJZ010000039.1:0-356 GCF_057656635.1 Arthrobacter sp. Soil_C_49 | reverse complement strand
GGGCGGCTTAGGTGACCGGCCAGCTCCCCTCTCCCCCAGTTGCTTTTTTGTTGCTGGCACGTAGTGCTCTACGGGGCCGACGGAGGCGTCTCCTCCCGCCAGGGCAAGGTGCTGGAAATCTTCGAAAGGAAATAAGCGACGCAGGAGCGCCGTCGAAGAATTCCGGCGCCGCAGGGCCCCTGAGGAACGAAGGGGTCAGGAGCTTGAGCCGGAGCGGAACCGTATGATCCGCAGGACAGCCACAAAAATGCTTGTAAGCAACAGGTGATGACGGGCCGGAGCTCTGCGACGGACCGGCAGCACCCAACAGCCGGCCACGGAGCGAAGCGGAGAGGACGCCCAACAGTGCTCGCCCG
>NZ_JBDGJZ010000038.1:0-376 GCF_057656635.1 Arthrobacter sp. Soil_C_49 | reverse complement strand
GCCACCTGAGCGCGGAGTCGTTCGTTCTCCCGGCGCAACCGTTCCAGTTCGGTTAACTCAGCAGGTGGAGGTGGAGCTGCGGACTTCACGGGCCTGCCTTTGGCCTTGGGACGCAATGCCTCCGCACCATCACGGCGATACGCCCGGACCCACTTTTGCAGCAACTGACGCGAGGACAAACCGGCCTCCACAGCCAGGTCCGGGCCCGTCTCGCCCGCGAGGAACCGCTCCACTAACGCCAGCTTGAACTCAAACGAGTACGACTTCGCCGGTTTGCTCACCAGCACTCCTTGCCCATGAATCCTCCACCGCCCATACAGCGCCCTGACCGGCACACCAGGCGCATCCAGCGACCGGGCAACCGCCCGATACCCGA
>NZ_JBDGJZ010000037.1:0-377 GCF_057656635.1 Arthrobacter sp. Soil_C_49 | reverse complement strand
GCGTTCCACTGGTAGGCAAGAGCGACTGGTGCAGCTCCCCAGATTCCCGGCACTGTGGTGAGGGTCGAATCGACCTTTGTGGTTCCGGTAATCGTCGGGACGGGGGCTGTGGTCAGGGAGCCGTACGCCACGACGTTAGTGGGAGCTGAAGTTTTTTCCGAGGTGGTGTAGCCGGGCTTGGACCCAGCGACTGTGACCGTGATGGTCTTTCCGGCATCGGTGCCCGCGAGTTTGTATGTGGATGCGTTAGCCCCGACGATCGCCGTCCCGGAACGATACCACTGATACGTGAGCGCCACTGGTTCAGGTCCCCAGACTCCCGTGACCGCCGTTAGCGTCCAGCCGACCTTCACGGTGCCCGTCACCGTCGGGACAGG
>NZ_JBDGJZ010000036.1:0-378 GCF_057656635.1 Arthrobacter sp. Soil_C_49 | reverse complement strand
GGGGTCGAGGTGTTTTGGGGGTGTGAACCAGGGGGTGTTGTTGGTGGTGGTGATGGTCCATTGTTCTTTGTGGATGAGGTGGTGGTGGCTGCTGCAGAGCAGGACGCCGTTGTCCAGGTTGGTGGGGCCGTTGTGGGACCAGTAGGTGATGTGGTGGGCTTCGCACCAGGTGGCGGGGATGGTGCAGTTGGGGAAGGCGCAGCCTTGGTCGCGGGCGGTGAGGGCGGTGCGTTGGGTTGGGGTGAAGAGCCGGGTTTTGCGGCCGAGGTCCAGGAGTTCGCCGTGGGTGCCCAGGAGTGCGGGGATGATGTCGGCGTCGCAGGCGATTTTGCGCAGGGTGGCGGCGGCGACGGGTCCGGTGAACACGAAGTTCCCCGT
>NZ_JBDGJZ010000035.1:0-409 GCF_057656635.1 Arthrobacter sp. Soil_C_49 | reverse complement strand
ATGACGGCTGTGCCACTACAGGTGAGTCCCTCCGGCTCCTGCTGCGGATCAGCAAAAGCGAAGCCAACCGCCGCCTCGCCCTGGCAAAAGACATCCTTCCTGCCACCACCCTCACCGGCGACACCATCCCCGCACCCCGCCAGCACCTCGCCACCGCCCTCACCCCCACACCAACCAACACCAGCACGGGCACTGCCAACACCGAAGACGCCACCGGCACCGCGGCCAGCACCGGCAACGACACCCAAGCCGTTACCGGCAGCGCCGAGCCCGTGGGCGCCGGCGACGAAGACCGTGTCGAACACCCCGCAGCCGCTGCCTGCCCGGCGGTATCGTCCCGGGCCGGGACCATCATCGCCCTGACCCTGACCCGGCTCCAGCACCTCACCACACCCGCGAAACTGGCCCT
>NZ_JBDGJZ010000034.1:0-480 GCF_057656635.1 Arthrobacter sp. Soil_C_49 | reverse complement strand
GCTCAGTCATAGCCACAATGATTCTCCAATCACCCCGCTGGCTACATCCCTCTTACACAAACAATCTGACACCCCCCCTGCTGCCCCTTCGGGCTTTGACGATCCCGCCGCGGTCAGCACCGGTTCCTTCACAGCTTCAAGTCCCTACGCACACGCCGACTACAACGACGGCACCCGGCTTAGTCCCGGCTGGCCCCTTCACGCTGCGCCCGAGGAGCCCGCACAGGCCGATTGCGAACCTGCCGCTTTCGCAGCGCCTGAATTCCCACCAGCGGGGTCACAGCAGGCTGATTCCGCAGTCGCCGCGCCCGCGGAGGCTGACTCCGCACCGACCGGACCCACTGGGCCTGCTTCAGCATTCGCAGGGCCCGCGACAGGGCCGGTTCCGGCAGATTCCCTGGGTGCCGGGGAGCCGCTGGGTCTGGCGGAGCTCGGCAGGCTCGTGGCGCAGGCTGCTGCTGCCGCGCCGTCGATACTTGC
>NZ_JBDGJZ010000033.1:0-488 GCF_057656635.1 Arthrobacter sp. Soil_C_49 | reverse complement strand
GACCACGCCGCATGCACACACCCGCCCAACTGCACCGGCGCCGCCGGAACACCCTCACCACCAAACGCCACCGCCTTCGCCGTGCCGCCGTCCAAGGGCTGCTTCAACAACGCCCTCTGCATCGAAATTGCCACAAAGTCACTGCCCGGACCGGTCTGCTGCAACCTCGCATCCCGCGCATTCTCCAACTGCAACCGCCTACCACCGGGCAGGAACAACTCCCCAGCCGCCGCATCCAGCAACACCGGCTGATCCCCCACCACCGTCATCTGCAGATCCCCCGAGCCCTTCAACTCACCCCAGGTCTCAGAATCCGACGACGTGACTTCACCGTTAGCATCAACACCAGTCACCGTCACCACACCGGACTTGGGATCCGCCGTGTAAATCCGGTCATCAGCCCCCACCGCCGACACCGTACCCTCCGAACCCACCAGCACCGGCTCGGTGGCCTCCTCATCAAAACCATTCACCGTCGACGGCGACAC
>NZ_JBDGJZ010000032.1:0-500 GCF_057656635.1 Arthrobacter sp. Soil_C_49 | reverse complement strand
CACCAGGGCTCAGCCATCTGGAACCGCACCACCGCCATCGCCCGCGGCCTCCAAGGCCCCCACGAACCCCGCACCATCACCCAACTCCGCCCCGACATCGCCGCCACCCTGCTCCTCCGCGCCGGCCCAACCCTCACCCACACCACCGAACCCAGCACCAACGCACCCAGCACAGCACAAAACACCACAGGTCAGGGCAGCCCGGGTGAAGGCAGCGCGGTAAACAGCGAAGACGGCGACCAGGACACGATCGGGCTGGCCTCGCTGGCGCCGGCTGGCGTCCTTGACACCGCCGCCGGTACCGCCGCCACCGGCACCGCCGAGTACGAGAGTACCGCCGACCATGAGGCCCCCGGCGCCGCTGAGCAGCCAGCTACCGCCGGCAACGGGTACGCGGACCTCGGCAACGTCCCGGTACCCAAGGCGGACGTCCTGGTCACCGTGCCGGTACTCGCCCTATTCGACATCACGGACGAACCGGCAAACCTGGACGGCTACGG
>NZ_JBDGJZ010000031.1:0-862 GCF_057656635.1 Arthrobacter sp. Soil_C_49 | reverse complement strand
GCGGAGCTCGGCAGGCTCGTGGCGCAGGCTGCTGCTGCCGCGCCGTCGATACTTGCCGGGGCCAGCTATGTTGAAGCCGCCAACTACGCCGCTGGAGTGGAGGAAATTTCCCGGACGGTGGAGTACCTGCAGGTCCTGTCCGCCGGGAACGTTGACCGGACCCGCACCCAGGCCATCGCCGCCGCGGACACCGCACGCGTCAACCGGTCCCGCACCGGCAAGACCTGGGTCACCGGCTGGGACAACGGGGTTGAGACCCTCAACGAAGTCAAAGCCCTGAACGGGGTCGAAGTCCTGAACGAAACAGACACCAACTGGCCCGGCCAACCAGCAGCACCCCTCACCTCACCCGCCGATGACGGCTGTGCCACTACAGGTGAGTCCCTCCGGCTCCTGCTGCGGATCAGCAAAAGCGAAGCCAACCGCCGCCTCACCCTGGCAAAAGACATCCTTCCTGCCAGCACCCTCACCGGCGACACCATCCCCGCACCCCGCCAGCACCTCGCCACCGCCCTCACCCCCACAACAACCAACACCAGCACGGGCACTCCCAACACCGCAGACGCCACCGGCACCGAGGCCAGCACCGGCAACGACACCCAAGCCGTTACCGGCAGCGCCGAGCCCGTGGGCGCCGGCGACCGGGTGAAGGGCCACGCCGCTGCCTGCCCTGCGGTCTCGTCCCGGGCCGGGACCATCATCGCCCTGACCCTGACCCGGCTCCAGCACCTCACCACACCCGCGAAACTGGCCCTCATCGAAGAAAACCTCACCACCACCGCGGCCACATCAGACCCCGACTTCCTCGCACGCGTCGCCCGCCGCTGGGCCGACACCATCGACGCCGACGGCACCGAACCCA
>NZ_JBDGJZ010000030.1:0-1261 GCF_057656635.1 Arthrobacter sp. Soil_C_49 | reverse complement strand
AGCTCTGCGACGGACCGGCAGCACCCAACAGCCGGCCACGGAGCGAAGCGGAGAGGACGCCCAACAGTGCTCGCCCGAGTACCCTTTCCCCGACCCCTCCTCTGCGCCCAAATCACCGTAAGCGTGGGCTTGTCGCACGCACCAGGTGACCAGCGCCGGCCCTGACGCGGGAACGGCGGTCCGGCGCCGGCAACCACCCACCCAGGCGGCCACCTGCGGCGGACCGCCCGCCCACAAAGGCGAACGGCCCGCAGCCTGTCTAGGCGGTGGTTTGGTGGAGTCCGAAAAGCTGTTGCGCGGTGTCAATCAGATGTTCGGGGACGTCTGCTTCGTCGCCGTCAGCGGTTTCGCCCAAGACAACGACGTCACCGCAGTACACGTCTGCCAGAACGCCGGTTTCTTCCAGCACCAGCTGGGCGGCGCGGCGGTTCGGTGCAAGCTGCATGATCTTGCCTTCTTCATTCAGGTAGAAGTGCCAGTCATCGACGGTGACGGCTTCGATGTTTCCGGCCACAAGGGTTTGCAGGTTGTCTAAACCGGCGTTGATGGGTTCGACGCGTGCCGGCTCGGCCAGGTTGGCTGGGATGATCAATGCTGTGCAGGTGTTCACGGTTTGTCCTTCAACGATTGCAATCATGAGTTTTTACTCAAATACTCATTTGAGGTGGGAGGGGTGCCCCGCCCGTAGGCGGGGCACCGGTTTGGGTGGTGGTTAGGCGGCGGCGGAGAGATTGCAGGGAATCCGGTACCGACTGGGCATCTCGGCGGCTGCCTCTGGCAGGTCGTCGGGGCCTTGGGCCTGTCCGTTCTTCCAGTGGAAGAACGCCTGCTCACTTATCGCGGTCCAAAAAGCGGCCTTGGTCCGGTAAAACGTGGTCCTCACGTCGCCCTCACAGTAGGTGGCCATGCCGAACAGGTTGCCGATCTCGTCGGCGGTGCGGATCCCGGCGACCATGACGTAAGGCCACTGGCCCAAGTCCCAGCCGTCACAGCCCCAACTGGGGATCACGGCCCAGCCGTGTTCACCGATTACGTCCATCCAGTCGTATCCGTCGTTCATGTGGTAATCCACGAGCACCGGAACATCGTGGATGGTTTCCTCGGTATCAACGGTGGTCACGGTCATCTTGATGACTGCGTTCATGTGGTGGTGCTCCATTCTTTGCCGAAATGGTGGGTGGGTCGGGCGGCTTAGGTGACCGGCCAGCTCCCCTCTCCCCCAGTTGCTTTTTTGTTGCTGGCACGTAGTGCTCTACGGGGC
>NZ_JBDGJZ010000029.1:0-1828 GCF_057656635.1 Arthrobacter sp. Soil_C_49 | reverse complement strand
CAAACAACAGACACACCCGGCACCACCCAAACCAACGTTCAGGATCGCTCCGGAGCAACTTTTCAAACTTACCCGACATCAAGAAGCTTTGCAAATCAACGTTTCCGCGACCAGCGCTTCCCTCAACCGCCCCTACCCAAGAACCGGCGCGCCAGCAGGCGAACCATTTTCAGGCTGTTTGTCAGGGGATTGGTCGCTATCTTTCCGCTTCAGCGGCGGCGACTCAGAAAACAATACACGCCCACACCCCACCCCGCAAATCCACCCAAACACCACCCCCACACCCCCAAAAACCCAACCACAACAAGGAAATCCAGGGCATCAATACCGGAATAAACGTCCAGCGAGCTCCCCCCGAAAAATATGCACTACCTCACACAGCGCGCCGGCAGTCGCACCAATAGCATCACCCCGGATATTGAAAGCCGACCGCAACGATCTGATGGGCCAGTCTCCGTTGCCACACTTGGTTCACTGGTGGTGAGAAGCCGGCGCTCAAGAGCCGAGCTGCAACGTTCAGCAACGCCCCCCTTGTTTCCCGGACTAGAGTCGCGGCATCGCATGCGTAGCGGAATTGTTTGATGGGGGGCCGGCCGCGCTCCCGGTTCCGAGGGCACGCCGCAGTGCGCTCCATGTACCGGACCGGGCACTGCCCCGCAGGTCAGACACGGGGAAGGCTATGGGCTGTTCGTTGGATCTTAAGCCGGACAGGGAGTGCGCGGACGAAGAACTGACTGCTAATCCCGGCCGGGACGCCGTCATCCGCGTTTCGGAACTGGATCTGGAGCTGCCGCCCTTTTGGTTCCTGCGGGCCTCTGGAGCGGAACTGCAGGAGACCCCGCACTCAAGTCGGCTGCGGCCATAGTTGCCGGCAACGCTGTTGCCGGGCTGGGGCCGGACTCGCGGTGGGCGATCTATGAAGGGGTTCTCCTACTGTGGGAAACAGGAGGAAGCAGTTCGACATCGATTGCCTGCTGGACGCCCTTGTTTGGCACGGACGAAGCAGCAGTACAGGGACTTACTGGCGTGCGGGCAACGTGGGCCCAGGAAGAGCCCGGGAGAGTCCGCTGCCGATGCACCTAGTCCCGGGTTCCCCGGCGGCACAACAATCCCGCTATATGCGGCCGCTACTGCCGGCGGTGACCTACTACTCCAATGACGGGAACTCTGCTCCCTACGGCCAGCAATGGCGCGAAGGTGTCCCCGCTCCGGATTCTTACGGGTGGACAGCCACTTGGAGCGATTCGCCGGCCTTCATTCCGCTGCCTTGCCCTTGCCCTGCTCGAACATCTGGCCGGCGACTACGACGTTGAGGTACACGGGGACCCCGTGCACGCCAAGGATCTGCTGCTAGACGCCTGAGACGTGCTGCGGGCTGTAAAGGTGACGTCGGGGCTTCCCGGGTCTGCGCCGCGGATGTTTGTACTGACCGGCTATCCCGGGGTCACATTGCATGCCGGGGTGCTGCACGGTTGCCCCCTTCCCGTCTGCGGCTGCAAAGCATGTGACGAAACAGCTCAGACAACAGCAGATTGAATGGGCGCCTGGTGCTCACCGTCATGGAGGGGGATCCGTGAAAGCTAGCCTGTGGGCAGCCGCTGATGGAGCGAATATTCTGTGACAGCGCACGACGGATCCGGTTCAAAAAGTGCACCAGGCAAGCCCAGACTCACAGCCTCGCACTGATTCCACTGCACGGAAGATCGGCTACGGGACGTAGCTGGACCGGCCCGTTAAGTGAGAGAGGGTTCCGGCGGGGTTGTGTGTGTTAAATGTGGGAGGCCCCAACCATTGACTGGTTGGGGCCTCGACCTAATGATTGTCCGGC
>NZ_JBDGJZ010000028.1:0-2091 GCF_057656635.1 Arthrobacter sp. Soil_C_49 | reverse complement strand
AGATTCCGTCAACCTGTGGCGCGGGACAAAGTCTGCGGATCACAATTTTCGCCGCGGAACGCAGGACGTTCTGCAATCAGAAAGCGCGACTTTGCTTTGGGGACCAATATGGGTTCATCCTCAAGGTCGTCGTTATCGGGGCACCAGGTTCAGGGCGTGGGTTTCCAGAGATCCAGGTCCGTCCACTGGACGGGAAAGCCCATGCTTACGTTAGGTGAAATGAGTTCGGACCCGTCCGGTGCTTGAAGCCTCAGGTCGAGTTTTCTGACTTGCGTCTTGAAGGTCAGGTTCCAGTTTGTACCACTTGAGTGTGATCTCAGCATGAAGGCCAAGACGGCGGCGTAGATGTAGAGCCTTTGATGTGGTTTCGGCGTAATCGTGAATTCGGGCTCGAGCAAGTGGTCCATGAGCACTCCGTCGGTATCGTGTTCGCGGAGCGCGAGTGAACGCTTGAAAGCCCGGTTGAAAAGACGCGAACCATGGGCACAGGCGTTTCGAAAATCAACCATCATGCGCAGGACTGCACCGAAGCGAGTGGGGTGGGCGAACCCAAACATGCGGGCCACGGCACGCGCGTCAGGGGTCTGCATGAGGTCGAAGAGGTATGGCAGATTTCCGAAGCTCAATACTTCAGTGACCGCCCAAATCGGTACATCTTGTTCCGGATACTTCAGCAAGTGGTGCTTGAGGAAGTCTTCGTCCTCCGCGCCGGCGTCGACGGCTTCCCGCCAAGTCTTCGTCCAGGCCTCAAACTTTGTGCGCTGGCCGGCTGCTCTATCGCATCGCTGAGCATCCAAAAATTCCTTGGACGCATGAGCCGCAACGTTTTTCGCAGCAAGTGTGTGAGCGATGGCAGCCCGTAAACGCACCTCGAATTCCAGAAGCCCCTCTTGGCAGACTCTGGCCAACTTGAAGTCGAAGGCTTCCAGCTTCATGACATGCTCGATGCTCGCACCAGCTATGTAATCGTCTGATCGGTACTGATGCAGACGCTCATTCACCTGGTCCGCCGGAAGCAACTGCCGGAAAACGTATCGGTACGCACCGGAACGGAAATAACCAACGCGAGTAAGGAAGTCGAGCGCCGCGGCACGGTCAGAAATTGCGAGGCCACGGGCTTCGAGCTGTTGAAGCAGCTCTTCGCGCTCTTTGAAATCCTTCGTATACTCCACACTTCACCGTTTGTCGCACAATGAAAATCGCCCCCTTGAGCCGAGGCTCAGAGGGGGGCGATGTCTGATAGATCGAATCTAACACAACCCACCCACAAAGTGGGTATGAGTACTGGGATGGCCGACCAACTGGCGCGAGCAACACTACCGCAGCAGGAACAGCCCGGCGCTAACTGCATGTACCTGCCCACGGGACTGATAAGGGATATTCCGTCAACCTGCTTGTCCCAACGGTGCTTGTGATCGCCGACCGTCAGGGATGGTTTTACGGGAGGGTGGTGAGCCGCAGGTACTGGTAAACCGTTTCCCGGCTGATGCCGTAATCGCGGGCCAGGATAGATTTCGGAACGCCGCCGGCGGCCCGCTGCGCCAACTCGGCTGCCCGCTCCGGCGTGAGAGTCTTCTTCCGCCCTTTGTAGGCACCGCGCTGCTAGCTAGGGCGATGCCTTCGCGCTGTCGCTCCCTAATGAGGGACCGTTCGAACTCAGCGAAAGCCCCCATGACCGAGAGCATTAGATTCGCCATAGGGGAATCCTCGCCAGTAAAGAGCAGATGCTCCTTGACGTACTCCACCCGCACGCCCTTGCGGGTGAGACCCTGAACCAGGGCGCGCAGGTCATCGAGGTTACGGGCGAGCCGGTCCATGCTGTGCACCACGACCGTATCGCCGTCGCGGGCGAACCCCAGCAATTCGGTCAGTTCCGGTCTGTCGGTATCTCTGCCGGATGCTTTGTCCGTGAAGACACGGTCCAGAACCAGCCCGTCGAGCTGGCGCTGCCCGTTCTGGTCCAGCGTGCTCACCCGCACATACCCAATTCGCCGACCCGCCACCGCTGCCTCCAACCGTGTTGGACTGAGTTCTAGGGCCTTCCTAGACGATCGTCAAGGGCCAAAGGTCTGGGGCGTCAGGTTGGGGTGT
>NZ_JBDGJZ010000027.1:0-2124 GCF_057656635.1 Arthrobacter sp. Soil_C_49 | reverse complement strand
AGGTCGAAGGCGCGCTGGGTGACGTTGACCTTGACGGTTTCGAGTTCGGTGATTGCTTCTGCCAGGTAGGTGGAGAAGCGGTCAAAGATCTGTTCGCCCTTTTCGGCGGTGGCGCGGAAGGGGTTTCCGATGACGCCGTGGTCGGCCATTTCATCGTGGTCCATCGGGAAGTAGAAGTACTCGTAGCCCTTGAAGGACGCGTCCGGGTTCGCGTCGTTCTTCTTGAAGCTGTCGGGCAGCCAGGCCGGGGCGTGGCCTTCGGCTGTGACGGCCCGGTCCATGTTCACGTTCTCGGGCCGGTAGGCCATCATGATGGACGTTTCCTGCTCGCTGGCGTGCCAGCCCGGGGTTTCCTCTTCGGGGTTTTCCATCAGGTCATCGATGATGCCCAGGTAGCGCTCTCCGTAGGGCTTGAACATGCCAAGGAGTGCACCCGTTTCGTAGCGGAGGCGGCGGAACACTTCGTCGGTGACCTTGGTGTTGGAGGTGTGGCCGTTGGCGAAGATGATCCGGTTGAAGCCGTGGTGGATCAGGGAACGGACCGTGTCGTAGATTACGGCGCGGACGGTTTCACCGCGGAAGGTGAGGGTACCCATGCCGTTCTCGGGTTCGCGCAGGTGCTGGGGGCTGTAGCCGGTCCAGATCGGCGGGCCGTAGAGGACGCCGGCTTTTTCGGCAGCGCGCTTGGATACTTCCATGGCGTTGTAGATGTCGGTGCCCAGCGGGCAGTGGTATCCGTGCATCTCTACCGAGCCCAGAGGAATGATGATGGTGTCCTTGCCGGATGCGAGGTACTCCTGGATGTCCGGCGGTGCAAGGTCGGTGAGGAGCCGTGAGTGCAGGGGCTGAGTCATGTCATTTGCCTTTCGTGCGTATTTCTTTGGTTTGTTGGTTTGTTTTTAGAAGAGCTGAGGTTTGACGAGGATTTTCCCGTTGCTCCGGCCCTTGGTTTCGTCAATGGCAGAGACGACCTCAGACAGCGGGAACTTTCGGGTTACTGCTTTTTCCATCTGGATCTTCCCGGATGCCATCAACGCGATGACGTTCGGGAAATCCCAGGAGCCGGAGTGGCCGACGGTTCCGTAGATAGAGCCAGCTTTGAGCTGTTGCCGGATGAGGTTCATTTCGACCGGTCGGGCATCCATTCCCACCACCGCGACTTTTCCTCCGACCCCGATGGACTCCTCAATGGTTCCCATGACCGCTTTGAAGTTTCCGGTCGTCTCCACTGCCATGGCCACGCCGTTGCCGCGGGTGAGTTCCTGGATCGTGGCAGCTACGTCGGTGGTCGCAGGGTCAAGGGTGGTCGTGGCACCCATCGCTTCGGCCAGCGCCCGGCGCTCGGGGAGCATTTCGGCAACGAACACCTGGGACGCGCCGGCGGCTGCCGCCAGGGCAGTTGCGGCGAGGCCGATGGGTCCGGCGCCGAAGACTGCCACGGCACTGCCCGGCTTGAAACCACCGGCGCGGGTGAACATACCTTCATAGGCGACGCTCGTTGGTTCGGTCAAGGCACCGATTTCAAGCGCTTTCTCTTCCGAACCAACCCGCTCCGCCACGGCTGTCAGGGACCAGCAGAACTTTGCGTCCACCTTGACGTATTCAGCGAAGCCGCCATTGATGGTGAAACCCAAATCTTCAATGTTGCGGCACTGGTTAAAAAAGCCGCCTCGGCATTCCCGGCAGCGGCCGCACCACTGGATTTCCTCGACCGCCACAAGCTCGCCGACACCGATCTCTGAAACGTTGGAACCGACCGCTACGACTTTCCCGGCGAACTCGTGTCCGATGACGACCGGGGCCTTCAGATGATAAGGAAGGAGGAGGTAGTTGTCCTCATCCGTTTCGATCATGTGAACGTCGGATCCACAAATTCCGCAGGCCCCGACCTGCACGATCACCTCATCCGGGCCCGGAGCGCTGGGATCAGCAATGGTCTGCAGGGAGATGCTCGGATTGCGGTATACCTGGCTGGCATTAAACGCCCACTGCCGAGCAGCGTCTGCGTCACTGATCCGGGCCCCATTACGAGGCGCCCATTCAGCTTCCAGGACAATGGCTTTCATCTCTTCTCCTTCGGGGATTTCCCCCTGAAATAACGGAAACGGGTCTGCGGTTTCCAGG
>NZ_JBDGJZ010000026.1:0-5421 GCF_057656635.1 Arthrobacter sp. Soil_C_49 | reverse complement strand
CGCCACCATCATTCAAATCCACCTCAGTGGTCTTAAACCCCGGATACAACACAGCACCCGTCACCACCACAGCAACAGCAGCACCAAACGCAGTACCGCTCACGACCTTCTTATAGCGCGTTTTGAGCCCAAGCTTCCCCAGCAGACTTGTCACAGCGTTACGTTTCCCTCAGTTTGTGTGGCCGTACGGCAGCGCGTTCGCGTACTGGCATGAGACTCTCTTTTCCCCGGCGCAAGCCTACCGAACCCTTACAGGCCCCGCGATGGGGAGCCCTCCCCAGAGCCGGGTCGGACCTGGGGCCATGCCGGTTATGGCGTTGCTCCTGTCGGGAAGGTGCACAGCGGCACACCGCTTTGCGCCGGCGCACCGATGGAGGTGTGCGTGGAATTGATCCAGCGGGTCGCGTTCGGTGAGCCCCGCATGATGTAGTACCACTGGCCGTCCCCGCCGTAGGTTGTGCCATGGGGCTTCCAGCACATAACGGTGAACGAGTCCATGTGGGACATCCACGGCCGGTCGTAGCCGCCCTTGCCGTCGCAGGTGTGGGCCACGGGATCATAGGACGTCGGCCCGGGAAGATCGGTACAGCTGCGGTCCATCCCGGTGTTCAGGCGCGTGGCCCAGCTGGTCTTCTGCGCACCGGACTGCGCGGAGGCGGATGCCAGCGGCCCGCCGGTGCCGCGCGAGTTGACGCCCTGGACCTCGATAAAGTGCCGCTCGCTGAAGCCGCCAGTGTTGATGGTGCGGCTTCCGGAGGCCGCCACCCGTTCCCAGCCGCCGCCGTCGATCCTGATCTGGGTGTAGGCGATGTCCCAGCTGCCGGCGGGGGGCGAAGCCCAGCTCAATGTCAGGTTCTTCTGGTTTTCAGCACCATCCGTCCCGGAGGCCGAAGGTGTACCCGGCCAGCCATAGGGGTTCACGGTTGCCGGAGCACTGGCGTCAGAGCTGGGAGCCACGGCGGAATTGGCGACCACAGTGATGGCGGTGCTGGTGCCGTTGGTGAAGCCGCCCACTGTCTGCCCGGGCCTGATGGGACCGGTCTGGCCGGTACTGGCGCGGTAGGTGTAACTGACCTCGGCGTAGGACGAACCGTTTCGCTCGGCGGCGGTCAGTTCCCGGAAGTTGATGGTGACGGCACGGCCGGCGCCTCCGGTGTCTGCTTCGGTTGCGGACACGCCGGTGACCTGGGCGAGTTTGCCCGTGGCCCGGCGTGGAGCCGAGGCGGCGCTGACTGCACCCTTGCCGGCCTTGTTCTCGGCCTGGACAGTAAAGGTGTATGAGGCTTCGGAGTTGTTGGCGGTGAAGTTGGCGGTCCGGACGGTGCCCGCCACCACCTGGGTCTGGTCCGCGCCTCCGCCGCCGCTCATGGTGACGTAGTAGTTCCTGATGGCGTCACCGTTGGTGTTCGGCTCATTCCAGTCAACCTTGAGCTGGTTGGACGTCCCTACCGAGGATGCCACGGACGATGTGGGCGCGGCCGGAGCAGCGGGGACGCCGGCAGGGTTGTCCTCGGCCGAGTACTGGCCCCAGTCGGACGGGCCGAGCTCGTTGACGGCCTGGGCGCGCACCTTGTACCGGACACCGTTGGTCAGTCCCGGCCAGTTGTAGCTGAGTCCGGTTACGCCGTTCTTGACGGCGATCCCGTTGGCCGGCGGCGGAGAGATCTCCAGGCTGTAGGTCTTTACCGCGGAGCCCTCCGTTTTTGCAGGGGCCCAGTTGATCTCCATGTTTTTGTCGCCGGCCTTGACCGTCGGGGCGTCCGGAGGTGACGGTTTTTCATCCGGCCGGATCTCGTTGGACACCGGTGAAGGATCGGATTCCCGGACTTCGTTGGTGGCAGTGACGGTGAAGATGTACTTGACGTCATTGGTCAGCCCGGTCAGCGTGCAGGTGGTGGTGGGGCAGTCCTGGGTGAAGCCGTTGCCGGAGCGCACGGTGTACTTGGTGATGGCGGCGCCGTTGTCCGACGGCGGTGTCCACTTGAGCACGGCGGTCCTGCTGCGGACGTCCGTTGCCGTAGGCGCGGAGGGAGCGTC
The DNA here is from genome assembly GCF_057656635.1 of Arthrobacter sp. Soil_C_49. Taxonomy (NCBI): domain Bacteria; kingdom Bacillati; phylum Actinomycetota; class Actinomycetes; order Micrococcales; family Micrococcaceae; genus Arthrobacter; species Arthrobacter sp. Soil_C_49. Next base: position 3,384 of record NZ_JBDGJZ010000026.1, on the reverse strand, counting down.
GGGCCGGTCACGGACGGTGATGCGGATCCGGCCGTCGGTCTGCCGGGAGATGTCCTCGGTCTTGTCCATGACGGTGTACCGCACCACCATCACACCCTTGAACCCGCTGGCCGGGGTCACGGTGATGGAGTCGCCTGCCACAGCCGGCTGCCCGGCGGCGGAGCCGGTTTCCACAGTGGCGGAGGTGATCCGCAGCGGGGTTTCCGGGAACGGGTTGAAGTCGTTTCCGAGCACGTTAACGGTCTCGGAGCCGCCGGCGTTGGCTTTGTCCACCACGTCCTCGTTGGCCACCGGCAACGGCCGGTTTGAGGCAACAACGGTTGCTGTCACCGTGGCACGGACCGGCTCGGCCCGGCCGTCAGTGACTTTGAGCGGGATGCTTCCCTTCCAGCCGGCGTCCTTGGCCGATTCCGGGGTCACTTTCAGGGTTGAGTTGTCCACGCTGGCCGTGAAGCCCTCGGGCAAGGACCCGTCGAGTTCGAACTTGAGCTTTTCCTGGTCGCCTGAGTCCACGTCCTTGGCCAGATTTCCCAGCTCCAGGGCAGCGGATTCGCCCTTTGGCACGTCGAGGGTGGCACCGCTGAAGGTGGGCGCGTGGTTGGCGTTCGGGTCCGGAATGACCTTGGTAATGATGCTGAGGGTGGACTTGAGGCCGGCAGGATCTTCCGGTCCGGTACCGTCGGTCACTTCGAAAGTGACGGACCCGGGACCCACGTAGTCGTTGAGGGCAGCGTAGCGCAGGGCGCCGCCGTTCCCGGCCACCACGTCATCAGGTTCCGCACCCTGGACGCGGACCTTGTCCACCTGGGTGATGAGGGGTGTGCGTCCGTCCCGGACCCGTACATAGTCAGCCAGGTTGAGGGTGAGCTCCTTGCCGGCCATGACCTCCACGACGTCGGTTTTGGCCAGGGTGGGGTGCTGTTCCCCCTGCCCGGGAACCCAGATGACTGCCGTGGCGCTCTGGCCGTCAACATCGGTGACGGTGTAGGGCACCAGCTGGTCCTCCGGCGCGAGCGTGACCTGGACGGTGCCGTCTCCCGTGGCGCGGGCGTTGGGGTTGCCGTCAGGGAGGCCGATCTTCAGCTCGGAGGCAACGCCGTCGGGATCGGAGTCGTTCTTCAGCACCGGAACATCCACCGCCGACTTGCCCAGCGTCTCGGCCTGGGTGACCACATCATCCTTGGCGAGCGGAATCTTCAGCGCGGCATCGGGGCTGACCCGGACCCGGATCACGGCACCTGCCTGGGCTTTTTTGTCATCCTGGATTTTGTAGCTGACGCTTTCGTTGCCCGCGGCGGCCGGCGCCGTGAGCAGTACTTTGCCGCCGTCGGCTGCTTCGACGGCAAGCTCGGGGCGGGCTTCGAAGCCGTTGGATACCAGACTGACGGGGTCACCGTCCGGGTCCGAATCGTTGGTGAGTGCGTCCACTGCGATCTTCCGGCCGGGGCGGACATCCACGGCGTCATCGATGGCGATGGGTTTCTGGTTGTTGGTCTCCTGCGGCGCGATCCCTACGATCACGGTACCCGTGTTCTCGGCACCGATCCGGTCCCGGACGCGGTAGGTGAAGGTGTCCGTGCCGGCGGCGTTGCCTGCGGCGGTGAATTCCAGGTACCCGTCCTTGACCACTGCCGTTCCCATCGCCGGCGCTTTATCCACGCCGGTCAGCTGGACGGAGTCGCCGTCGGTGTCCGTGCCGTCCAACGGCACCGGGATGCGTACCGTCATGCCTGCCACAACACGGGCGGTGAGGTTCCGGGGCTCGGGCCGGGTGTTCAGTTGGTCGTCCCTGGCCCGGATCCGGATGGTCACCTGCTGGGAGTCTGACTGGCCGGACTCGTTGGTGACCTTATAGATGGCGTACACCGTTTTGGGCAGGTCACCGGCGATGAAACGCACCGAGTTCCCGGAGGTGAAGATGCGGCCGTCTGCCGGGTCCGGTGTCTGCGCCAGGACGGGTTCAAGCGTGAGCTTGCCGCCGTTGGGGTCTGTGTCGTTTTCCAGCACCGGAATGGTGACCACGTCGCCGGCGCGGACGGTGGCTTCGTCCGGTTTGGCCTGCGGCGCCTGAAGCTTCGCCGGGGCGGGAACCACCAGCACGGAAATTTCGCCAGTGGCAGAGGACTTGCCGTTGGAGATCGTGTACTTCACGCTGAGCTGGCCCTGGGCGCGGAGGTCGGTAATCCGCACCACGGAGTGGTCAAGGACCGCCACGCTCAGCGGCAGTCCGTCCGCGGCGGTCACCGACTGGACCACCAGCACACCGCCGGAGGGGTCAGAGTCGTTGCCCAGAACGTCCACCAGGACGCTGCCGCCACTGGGCAGCAGGGCGGTGTCACGGACTGCCACCGGGACGGCGTCACCGCCGCCGGGCACAACGTCGACGCGCACCAGCTGCTGGGCGCTGGCGGGTCCGTTGGTCACGAGGTAGGTGATGTAATGGGCGCCCGGTGCGGTGGCGTTGAACGTGAACGTTTGCTGGTCGGCGCCCATGACTGCCGTGGAGTTGCCGTCCGGGGTGATCTGGGCGAGGCGCAGGGCGCCGCCTTGCGGGTCGGAATCGTTTTTCAGCGGGGCGATCACCGTATCCACCCCGGCAACGGCCACCACGTGGTCGGCGTTGGCGATCGGCGGCAGGGCACCGGCCGGCTGCACGTCCACGGTGATTTTGCCCTCACTGGTGGACCGGCCGTCCGACACCGTGACGGTAACGGTTTTTCGCCCGGGCTCGGACCCGGAGTCCTGGAAGCTGAGCAGCCCGTCGGGCCGGATCTTGACCTGGTCGCGGGGATCACTGCTGGCAGCGCCTACCACAAAAAGGTCGTCGCCGTCGGGATCGATCCAGTCGGGAAGGATGTTCTGGCTGACCACCTTGCCCGCCTGCACCACCAGCGTGGTGTTCCGGTTGGGTTTCTGCCGCGGGGCGGAGTTCTCCCCCGGCGGGACGATGTTGAGTGTGACGTCGGCGGAGCCGGACAGGCCCCGGCCGTCGTCCACCGTGTATTTGAAAGCCTCCGAGCCGGTCTTGTCAGGGCCGATGCTGACCTGGAAACCGGTGGCGCCGTAGATGGGTGAGAGCAGGCCGGACTGGAGCGGCTCAGGGGTTCGGACGGTAAGGATATCGCCGTCGGGGTCGGAGTCGTTGTCCAGAACCGGGAGGATGGTGGTCTTTCCGGCGCGCACGCCGAAGGTGTCTGGCTTGGCCACGGGTGCACTGTTGGGTTTGGTGCGGTCCGGCAGGACGGTCTGCTGCACTTCGTCGGCAGAGTCCTTGTCGGCGTCGTCCGAGGTCTGCTGCGGCGGGATGACGTCGTCCCAGTTGTTGACCAGCTGCATGTTCTGGTTGACCAGCCACACGTTCCCGGAATTCACATCGTTCAGGAC
>NZ_JBDGJZ010000025.1:2083-5467 GCF_057656635.1 Arthrobacter sp. Soil_C_49 | reverse complement strand
CTTTGAGGCCTGGGGGTGGGAAACCTGTTGGTGGTTACAACATGTGTGGTGTTGTTATTCAGTTGTGTTTTTGTTCCGCAAGCAACGTTTGGTTTGTTGTTTGGGAACCACATAGTGGACGCAAGCAGTCTTGTTATCTTTTTACCCTGCTTCATGGTGTGAACGTCTTTTGAATCCGTTCACGAAGAGAGTGTGTGGTGTAAGTTATCGGCCTATTAGTACCGGTCAGCTTCACGAGTCGTTAGTCCTCGCTTCCACATCCGGCCTATCAACCCAGTGGTCTGGCTGGGGGCCTCTCACACACAAGGTGTATGGAAATCTCATCTTGAAGCGAGCTTCCCGCTTAGATGCTTTCAGCGGTTATCCCATCCGAACGTAGCTAATCAGCGGTGCACTTGGCAGTACAACTGACACACCAGAGGTTCGTCCGTCCCGGTCCTCTCGTACTAAGGACAGCCCTTCTCAAATTTCCTGCGCGCGCAGCGGATAGGGACCGAACTGTCTCACGACGTTCTAAACCCAGCTCGCGTACCGCTTTAATGGGCGAACAGCCCAACCCTTGGGACCTACTCCAGCCCCAGGATGCGACGAGCCGACATCGAGGTGCCAAACCATGCCGTCGATATGGACTCTTGGGCAAGATCAGCCTGTTATCCCCGAGGTACCTTTTATCCGTTGAGCGACGGCCATTCCACAATGTACCGCCGGATCACTAGTCCCGACTTTCGTCCCTGCTCGAGATGTCTCTCTCACAGTCAAGCTCCCTTGTGCACTTACACTCGACACCTGATTGCCAACCAGGCTGAGGGAACCTTTGGGCGCCTCCGTTACTTTTTAGGAGGCAACCGCCCCAGTTAAACTACCCATCAGGCACTGTCCCTGACCCGGATTACGGGCCGAAGTTAGATGTCCAAAGTGACCAGAGTGGTATTTCAACGATGACTCCACCCGAACTGGCGTCCGGGCTTCAACGTCTCCCACCTATCCTACACAAGCCACTCCGAACACCAATACCAAACTATAGTAAAGGTCTCGGGGTCTTTCCGTCCTGCTGCGCGTAACGAGCATCTTTACTCGTACTGCAATTTCGCCGAGTTTATGGTTGAGACAGCGGGGAAGTCGTTACTCCATTCGTGCAGGTCGGAACTTACCCGACAAGGAATTTCGCTACCTTAGGATGGTTATAGTTACCACCGCCGTTTACTGGGGCTTAAATTCTCAGCTTCGCCGTGAGGCTAACCGGTCCTCTTAACCTTCCAGCACCGGGCAGGAGTCAGTCCGTATACATCGTCTTGCGACTTCGCACGGACCTGTGTTTTTAGTAAACAGTCGCTTCCCCCTGGTCTCTGCGGCCCCGATCCCCTCCGGACAGCAAGTGTCCATCAAGGTTGGGGCCCCCCTTCTCCCGAAGTTACGGGGGCATTTTGCCGAGTTCCTTAACCATAATTCTCTCGATCGCCTTAGTATTCTCTACCTGATCACCTGTGTCGGTTTGGGGTACGGGCGGCTAAAACCTCGCGTCGATGCTTTTCTCGGCAGCATAGGATCACCAAATCCCCCCAAACGGGGGTCCCATCAGATCTCAGGCATCATGAACAGCGGATTTGCCTACCGTTCGCCCTACATCCTTAGACCGGGACAACCATCGCCCGGCTTGGCTACCTTCCTGCGTCACACCTGTTAATACGCTTGCCTCCCAGGATCAGGTCCTGCGCTCCACCAAAACCCTCACACCACAAGGGTGATCGGGCAGGTCTCGGGCAGTTAGTATCCCCTGTTCAGCATGGGCGGTTTTTCGCCGGTACGGGAATATCAACCCGTTGTCCATCGACTACGCCTGTCGGCCTCGCCTTAGGTCCCGACTTACCCAGGGCAGATTAGCTTGACCCTGGAACCCTTGATCATTCGGCGGACGGGTTTCTCACCCGTCTTTCGCTACTCATGCCTGCATTCTCACTCGTGTAGGCTCCACCGCTGGTTTACACCGCGACTTCACTGCCCACACGACGCTCCCCTACCCATCCAAACACCTGAACCACGAAGGCTTAGTCATTGTTTGAATGCCACAACTTCGGCGGTGTACTTGAGCCCCGCTACATTGTCGGCGCGGAATCACTTGACCAGTGAGCTATTACGCACTCTTTTAAGGATGGCTGCTTCTAAGCCAACCTCCTGGTTGTCTGAGCAACTCCACATCCTTTCCCACTTAGCACACGCTTAGGGGCCTTAGTTGGTGGTCTGGGCTGTTTCCCTCTCGACTATGAAGCTTATCCCCCACAGTCTCACTGCTGCGCTCTCACTTACCGGCATTCGGAGTTTGGCTGACGTCAGTAACCTTGTAGGGCCCATTAGCCATCCAGTAGCTCTACCTCCAGCAAGAAACACGCAACGCTGCACCTAAATGCATTTCGGGGAGAACCAGCTATCACGAAGTTTGATTGGCCTTTCACCCCTACCCACAGCTCATCCCCTCCATTTTCAACTGAAGTGGGTTCGGTCCTCCACGACGTCTTACCGTCGCTTCAACCTGGCCATGGGTAGATCACTTCGCTTCGGGTCTAGATCACGCCACTGCAACGCCCTATTCAGACTCGCTTTCGCTACGGCTTCCCCACACGGGTTAACCTCGCGACGTAACACTAACTCGCAGGCTCATTCTTCAAAAGGCACGCCGTCACAGTTACTATGCGATTACTCGCGACTGCTCCGACGGATTGTAAGCACACGGTTTCAGGTACTGTTTCACTCCCCTCCCGGGGTACTTTTCACCTTTCCCTCACGGTACTGGTCCGCTATCGGTCATTAGGGAGTATTTAGGCTTATCAGGTGGTCCTGACAGATTCACACGGGATTTCTCGGGCCCCGTGCTACTTGGGATACTCTCCAGGCGGTACACAACATTACAGTTACGGGGCTCACACCCTCTCTGGCCGGCCTTTCAAGACCGTTCACCTATGCCTGCACATCACACCTCACCAACCCGGCAGAGCTGGTATGGAAAGTCCCACAACCCCGACCATGCAACGCCCGCCGGCTATCACACATGGAACGGTTTAGCCTGATCCGCGTTCGCTCGCCACTACTAACGGAATCACTATTGTTTTCTCTTCCTGCGGGTACTGAGATGTTTCACTTCCCCGCGTTCCCTCCACGCACCCTATGTGTTCAGATGCGGGTCACCAGATCACTCGCGCGTCTGGCGGGGTTTCCCCATTCGGACACCCTGGGATCACAGTCCGGTTATCGACTCCCCCAGGCTTATCGCAGATTCCTACGTCCTTCTTCGGCTCCTAATGCCAAGGCATCCACCGTGTGCTCTTAAAAACTTGACCACAAAAGATCAATCAGTAATTTTCGAGAGAACCATGAAAACCAACCACACCA
>NZ_JBDGJZ010000025.1:0-1985 GCF_057656635.1 Arthrobacter sp. Soil_C_49 | reverse complement strand
CCAAACACACCACAGCCAAAACCATGATCCGCTCAACGGCCCTGTTGCCTCAGGACCCAACAGTGTGCCAAACACTAAACCACCCATCCCCGCTCCCCACCGTTCCAGGACACCCGAAAGCATCCGTACTAGACAAGAAGAAGAACAAACGGCCGCTATCTGCTGATATTCCACCCTTGAGCACCCGCCGCAGAACTTGCGTCTGCGCAACGGGCATATACTCCTGACAAACCCCCACCACCACATACACGGCAGGAGAGCTTGTAGGTGCTCCTTAGAAAGGAGGTGATCCAGCCGCACCTTCCGGTACGGCTACCTTGTTACGACTTAGTCCCAATCGCCAGTCCCACCTTCGACAGCTCCCTCCCACAAGGGGTTAGGCCACCGGCTTCGGGTGTTACCAACTTTCGTGACTTGACGGGCGGTGTGTACAAGGCCCGGGAACGTATTCACCGCAGCGTTGCTGATCTGCGATTACTAGCGACTCCGACTTCATGGGGTCGAGTTGCAGACCCCAATCCGAACTGAGACCGGCTTTTTGGGATTAGCTCCACCTCACAGTATCGCAACCCTTTGTACCGGCCATTGTAGCATGCGTGAAGCCCAAGACATAAGGGGCATGATGATTTGACGTCGTCCCCACCTTCCTCCGAGTTGACCCCGGCAGTCTCCTATGAGTCCCCACCATCACGTGCTGGCAACATAGAACGAGGGTTGCGCTCGTTGCGGGACTTAACCCAACATCTCACGACACGAGCTGACGACAACCATGCACCACCTGTAAACCGACCGCAAGCGGGGCACCTGTTTCCAGGTCTTTCCGGTTCATGTCAAGCCTTGGTAAGGTTCTTCGCGTTGCATCGAATTAATCCGCATGCTCCGCCGCTTGTGCGGGCCCCCGTCAATTCCTTTGAGTTTTAGCCTTGCGGCCGTACTCCCCAGGCGGGGCACTTAATGCGTTAGCTACGGCGCGGAAAACGTGGAATGTCCCCCACACCTAGTGCCCAACGTTTACGGCATGGACTACCAGGGTATCTAATCCTGTTCGCTCCCCATGCTTTCGCTCCTCAGCGTCAGTTAATGCCCAGAGACCTGCCTTCGCCATCGGTGTTCCTCCTGATATCTGCGCATTTCACCGCTACACCAGGAATTCCAGTCTCCCCTACATCACTCTAGTCTGCCCGTACCCACCGCAGATCCGGAGTTGAGCCCCGGACTTTCACGGCAGACGCGACAAACCGCCTACGAGCTCTTTACGCCCAATAATTCCGGATAACGCTTGCGCCCTACGTATTACCGCGGCTGCTGGCACGTAGTTAGCCGGCGCTTCTTCTGCAGGTACCGTCACTTTCGCTTCTTCCCTACTGAAAGAGGTTTACAACCCGAAGGCCGTCATCCCTCACGCGGCGTCGCTGCATCAGGCTTGCGCCCATTGTGCAATATTCCCCACTGCTGCCTCCCGTAGGAGTCTGGGCCGTGTCTCAGTCCCAGTGTGGCCGGTCACCCTCTCAGGCCGGCTACCCGTCGTCGCCTTGGTAAGCCATTACCTCACCAACAAGCTGATAGGCCGCGAGTCCATCCAAAACCACAAAAAGCTTTCCACCAACCACCATGCGATGATCAGTCATATCCGGTATTAGACCCAGTTTCCCAGGCTTATCCCAGAGTTAAGGGCAGGTTACTCACGTGTTACTCACCCGTTCGCCACTAATCCCCGGTGCAAGCACCGGATCATCGTTCGACTTGCATGTGTTAAGCACGCCGCCAGCGTTCATCCTGAGCCAGGATCAAACTCTCCGTTGAAGTAAAACAGACACAACCAGGAACCACGGGAAAACGCGGAAACCAGGCTGCACAAAATTTGAAACCAGCTGTAAAAACCAGACCACCCACAGGGGCGGGCAGCCCGATCAATTCAACCAATCACTAAAACAATTGGTATCAACAAACTTGGCACACTATTGAGTTCTCAAACAACAGACACA
>NZ_JBDGJZ010000024.1:0-11841 GCF_057656635.1 Arthrobacter sp. Soil_C_49 | reverse complement strand
TACCGCCTCACCAAACCCATGAAAAAAGCACTGCAACTCAGGGACGGAAAATGCACCTTCCCCGGCTGCAACAACCCATCCCTGGACAACGACACCGACCACCTTCAAGCCTGGCAACACGGCGGCAACACCGGCATCAGCAACCTCGCCCAGCTCTGCCCCAAGCACCACCACCTCAAACACAACACCGGCTGGACGCCCACCCCGGCCACCCAAAACGAACCACCCGGCTGGACCTCACCCACCGGCCGCCACTACAAAGCCGAACAACCCGACCACGAACCACCCCAATGGCCACCCGGGCTCCTAACCCCTGCAACCGACACGACCGGATTCCTGACGCCTCCGCAAGATTCACCCGCAACGGAATCACCTGGATTCATGGACTTCCCGGACTTTTCCCCGCCCTTCGCAGAGCCAATCGATGACATCCTCGAGGATCCGCACGACTACTCGCCCGACGATCCCATCTGGGACGACTTCTACGCCCACCCGCCGACACTGCCCAAAGACCCGCTCAAGGATTGGCAGCGGAAGCGGGAGTGGGACATGATCAACTCCTGAAGCCGCGTGCCATCTGAACCGCTTGGCATCCGCAGCCGCCAGAAAACCTCAGCTCCGCCAGAACATCCAGTCGGCACATCCGTTCAGTCGGCGCCGGGAAGGTTCACTTCGACGAGCCCGCCGGCGACCCGGGTTTCAAACCGCGGCTGCCGGGACGTGGCCGGCCCGGCCTGCACCTCGCCCGTCCGGAGCGAGAACGTGCTGCCGTGCCACGGGCACACAACGCATGGTTCGCCAGTACCTGCCGATCCGCGAGCCCCAGCTGAGTTGTCCGCCGCACTGCCGCCTTTGAGCTTTCCCTCATGCAACGGTCCGGAGAGGTGGCTGCAGACGTCGGACAGCACGTTGACAGTTTCGCCCTCCCGGAACACAAGCAGCGGGAGCCCGGCAACTGTCCGCTGGTGGAGCTTCCCGTCCGGCAGGTCCTCCAGCGGTGCAAGAGGCTGCCATCCGCTCGGGAAGCGGTGCGGAATATCCACTGTGTGGTTCACGCCGGCAGCTTGGCGATAGCTGAGGTGGCCGCCCAGGAAGCCTCCGAAGCTGACTGCCCCCAAGCCCAGATAGGCGAGCACTTTGCCCGCACCCTGCCGCCCCTGGACGCGCGCCACCAGTGACGCTGTGTAGAGGCTGACAGCTGTGATGTTGGCGGTTGCGTGGACCAGCCCCACCCGCTGCTGTTGGGGGTGCAGCTGGGACCAATCCATAAAACCGGCCACCGCGGAGGGCACAGCGGACGCGCTCCCCACGCCGATAAGTACAGTGGCAGCCTTGTCGTTGCCAGGGAGGGCGTCCAGGACTGCCGCCGAAATCCATGATCCCAGTGGAACCTGGACGGCCAGCGGATGAGCCGGGTGCCCGATGGGCACTCCGTGCAGGATGTCCCGTGCCCACTGCGGACGGATAGTGCGTTTGACGATCTTCCGGACCTTCTTAGCCAGCGGATCCAGCCAGTCGGCATCCTCCAGGCGGGTAACAAGCTCAAGTGCAGGCAGCGGTTTCATGTGTCTCCCTTACCCCGTTTGTCAGTATGCAGTCGGTGTTAGCCGGTGTTCAATCGCTGGTTAGCCGTCGGGCTGTCCAGTCGATGCCGGTCAGCCTAACGGCTGGCGGGCAGGACGCACAGGGGCAGGGACAGAGGTAGGGACAGCAGGACGCAACCCTATGCAGAAGCAAACGTCAGCGCAGCGGGGACCCCAGCACGGTGAACTGGTTGCCACCCATCTCACCGGAGAGCAGGGGCATCGCCTCGGCGATGGCTGCCCGGACACTGCCCAACTGCAGCGAAGCCCGGTGTGCTTCCCGGGATTCCCATAGTTCACACACGAACACCGTGTCCGGCGCGTCATCGTTCACGCCTACCTCATACAGCAGGCATCCGGCCTCCTTCAGCCCCGGCATGAACCGCAGGAGGATGGACGCCACGGCGTCGCGCTGGCCGGGCTTGGTTCCAAGGCTTCCCACATTCGCGAAGGTCATGGGGACAGTCTGCAGTAGGTGGCCGACAGAACGATGGAATTCATACCGCCGGTCCCCATCATCCCGGCCTAACAAAGCAGACGCACGACGGCGACGGCGGCCTTGCACCGCCGTCGCGCCTTTGTCCTACCCTCCAATGAACGCCATATGATCCGTGGTGAGCAGCCGGTTCTTCGATTGGCAGCACGCCCCTCCGCCGCGGATCCCCTACAGCGACAGCCTGATCTACGAGGCCCACGTGAAGGGCATGACCAGGACCCACCCGGAGCTGCCGGTGCGTGAACCTATGCCGGCATCGCTGGCCCCGCGGGCATCGAACACCTGGAAAAGCTGGCCGTCACGGCCATAAAGCTGGTGCCGGTGCAAGTCCGTCGAAGGTTCAAAGCGGGAACCACAGACCACCCGGCGCTTTCGCCCGGCGAATAGCTCAGATCAGCGCGTGCATCCCGAAGCTTCGGGGCCTGCCGAGGGCCGCGGCGCCGAGGAACTCGACGGCAACAAAGGGCTCCTCCCCCACCACCCATTCATCATGGCCGGGAGGAAGCGCATAGGTGTCGTTGGCGCGGATGGTTGACCTCACGCCGTCGGCCGTTTCAACGTCAAGCTGACCGGAGAGGCAGTAGCCCAGATGGTGGTGCTCGCAGAAGGCTGTCAGCTCGGCGGGCTTGGCGGACACCGACCACCGCCAGCCGGGTGCGAGGATCAACCGGGCTACTGAATAGTCATCGACAGTGACAAGGTCGAATTCCGCCTTGTCCGGGCAACGCTTCCTATCGGGATCATCAAACGACTTAACTGCCAACGCTCTGATGAAATTTGCGCTCATGTGGACCCAGCCTGCTAATTGTGATGAGGACGCCTGGCTGCGCACCAGACGCGGTGCGGATACCGCTGAAGCGGTGAAGTGATAGCGAGACCTGTTGCAGTGCATGCCTTTCCCCGGCGCACACCCGTTAGCCGAACGTGCGGCGTATCTCTAACCGTAGCCCTGCCACCCCTGAAGTCAATGGGGGAAACCCGCCGGTAATAGGTAGCCCCGCACCCTAGCGCGGGGCGGAGTGCGGGCGCAGGATTTAACTATCGGATTCCCACCAGACTGAATCCGGCAACATCGGGCCCCCGCACAAGCGGGGCGTGCTGATTGATAAATGGGACGGCAGGCTGCGGCCGGCACACTGAACAGTAGCGACATGATCAGTCGCGCTGGCTTTGCGTTGCCAAAAACGGGAAACCGCACCTCAAAAAATACGGGAAACCGCACCTCAAAAAATGGTGAATTCGCATCCTCAATGGGAGCAAAACAATGTCCATTACCGCATCTATGAAAACCCGCTCAGCCAGGGCAAAGGCTGCCTTGGTTCCAGCCCTCACTTTGGGCCTGCTCGGGGGTTCCCTGGCGCTGGCAGGACCGGTCCAGGCAAACGACTACAAAGACGACTCTATTAGAGGCTGTACCGTCAAGCCCCTGAAGCCGACGGACGAACGGGGCAACTGGGTGAACTTTAAGATCAGTGTGAAGTGCGAAGACGGGAAGAGGGTTGTCCACATCAAACAGAAGCGGTACGAGGCTGACCGAGGCCGCGACACGCGCTTGAAGGACGACCGCGACGACTACTTCGTACGCCATCTCAACCGCTATGACCGCTACGACCTCATCAACAGCTACGTACAAGTTTCCAAGAAGCTCGACCGCCATGACAGCGAAGAGGTCTACCACAAGGTCTCGTTCGCTGTTGAGTACGAAAATGGCCGCCTTTCTCATTGGTCCGACTGGAAGAAGAGCGAAACGTTGAGGCACGTCAACGCGCACTAGCGCGTTCAGCCATAACCGCTACCGCCAAGGAGCCAGGGGCCACGAGCCCCTGGCTCCTCCTTTGCGTCGAATCCCGCACGGCCGCCATCTTGGTCCACAGCCGCCCTTCCCCTTGACTCCCACCACCCCTCTTCCCTACACTTTTCATAAAGCAGAATCTAAATTCCACAAAGCGGAATCCGGGAGCCAGCCGGGGAAGCAGGGAAAATAGATCAAAGCCCTCCTTGGAAGGACCTACGATGACGTACACAGTGAACTGCTCCATCCTCCTCACGGAGCTGCCTCTGCTCGAGCGCCCCGCCGCAGCCAAGGCAGCAGGCTTTGATGCTGTCGAGTTCTGGTGGCCCTTTGAAAGCTCAGTTCCGACCGACGCGCAGGTGACCGGATTTGAAAACGCCATCAAGGACGCCGGCGTTCAGCTCACCGGCCTGAACTTCAACGCCGGCAACATGCCCGGCGGCGACCGCGGCCTGGTTTCCTGGAAGGGTCGCTGCTCCGAATTCAAGGACAACATCGACGTTGTGGCCGGGATCGGCGAGCGCCTCGGCTGCAAGGCCTTCAACGCCCTCTATGGCAACCGCCAGGACGGCTTCACCCCGGAAGAGCAGGACGAACTCGCGGTCAAGAACCTCGCCGCGGCAGCAGAAGGCGTCGCGCGGATCGGCGGCACCGTCCTCCTCGAACCCGTCAGTGGCGCACCCAAGTACCCGCTCCTCACGGCCGATGACGCACTCAAGGTCATCGCCCGCGTGAAGGCCGAGGCCGGCGTCGGCAACATCAAGCTCCTCGCGGACTTCTACCACCTGTCCGTCAACGGTGACGACGTCGAATCCGTCATCGAAAACCACGCCAAGGACTTCGGCCACATCCAGATCGCCGACAACCCCGGCCGCGGCGCCCCCGGCACCGGCACCCTCCCGCTCGGCGAGTGGATCGCCCGCAGCCGCGAACTCGGCTACGAGGGCTACATCGGCCTCGAATACAAGGAACCCCAGGAAACGGCCTTCAGCTGGGCCATCCGCCAGCGCGTCGCCCAGTAATCCCCACCCGCCCCTCGCCTCGCGTGCTCGGCCAGGTCATCCTGCGGGCGTGGGCCCAGGCTCGACCACCGGTTTCACCACACAGACTTCAGAAAAGAGAACCATCATGAGCAACGTTGCAGTTATCGGACTCGGAATCATGGGCCTGCCGATGGCCATCAACCTGGTCAAGGCCGGCCACACCGTCACCGGCTTCAACCGCAGCCAGGACAAGATCGACAAGCTCGTCTCCGAAGGCGGCAAGGGCGCCACCAGCATCGCTGACGCCGTCAAGGATGCCGACGTCGTCATCACCATGGTGCCGGACTCCCCCGACGTCGAGGGTGTAGTCAGCGGAAAAGACGGCGTCTTCGCCAACGCCAAGCAGGGCACCCTGTGGATCGACGCGTCCAGCATCCGCCCCGACGTCGCCAAGCGCCTGTCCGACAACGCCCGTGACGCCGGCATCCGGCCGCTCGACGCTCCCGTCTCCGGCGGCGAACAGGGCGCCATCGACGCCGTCCTCTCCATCATGGTCGGCGGCGACAAGGAAGACTTCGACGCAGCGCAGGATGTCCTGAACGCCGTCGGCAAGACCATCGTCCACGTGGGCCCCTCCGGCTCCGGCCAGACCGTCAAGGCAGCCAACCAGCTCATCGTCGCCGTCAACATCCAGGTCCTCGGCGAGGCCATCGCCTTCCTCGAGGCCTACGGCGTGGACACCGACGCTGCCCTCAAGGTCCTCGGCGGCGGCCTCGCCGGTTCCAAGGTCCTGGACCAGAAGGGCCAGAAGATGCTCGACCGCAACTTCGACCCCGGCTTCCGCCTGGCCCTGCACCACAAGGACCTGGGCATCGTCACCTCCGCCGCCCGCGAAGCCAACGTCGCCGTCCCCCTCGGCGCCGTCGTCGCACAGCTCGTCGCCGCCACCGTCAACCAGGGCGACGGCGCACTGGACCACTCAGGACTCTTCAAGCAGGTCCTCCAGCTCTCCGGCCGCAAGTAACCCGCCCCGCCCTAAGAAGTTTTTGTCCACATATGCGGACTTGAAAGCCCTGTAAGTCTGCATATCTGGACAAAAACTCCCTTCAGCACACCCAAAAACAGGTTTCGACAGGCCCAATCACCGGGCCCAACCACAAGCTTTCAAGGAGCACACCATGAGCAAGATGCGTACCGTTGATGCAGCGGTTGCCATCCTGGAGAAGGAAGGCGCCATCGAGGCGTTCGGCCTGCCAGGCGCCGCGATCAACCCCTTCTATTCCGCAATGCGCGCCCACGGCGGCATCCGCCACACCCTGGCCCGCCACGTTGAAGGCGCCAGCCACATGGCCGACGGCTTCAGCCGCGCCAAGGACGGCAACATCGGAATCTGCATCGGCACCTCCGGCCCCGCTGGAACCGACATGATCACCGGGCTCTACGCCGCCTGGGCCGACTCCATCCCCATGCTCTGCATCACCGGCCAGGCCCCCGTTGCCAAGCTGCACAAGGAAGACTTCCAGGCCGTGGACATCGAGTCCATCGCCAAGCCCGTGACCAAGATGGCCATGACCATCCTGGAGCCGGGCCAGGTTCCGGGTGCCTTCCAGAAGGCGTTCCAGCTGATGCGCTCCGGCCGCCCCGGCCCCGTGCTCCTGGACCTGCCCATCGACGTGCAGCTGGCCGAGATCGAGTTCGATATCGACACCTACGAGCCGCTGCCCGACGAGAAGCCCAAGGCCTCCCGCAAGCAGCTGGGAAAGGCCCTGGACATGCTGACCGCGGCCAAGCACCCGCTGATCGTGGCCGGTGGCGGCATCATCAACGCCGGCGCCTCCGCGCAGCTCGTTGAGCTGGCCGAGACCCTGAACATCCCGGTCATCCCCACCCTCATGGGCTGGGGCACCATCCCGGACGACCACCAGCTGATGGCCGGCATGGTGGGCCTGCAGACCTCGCATCGCTACGGCAACGAGAACTACCTGCAGAGCGACTTCGTGATCGGCATCGGCAACCGCTGGGCCAACCGCCACACCGGCGGCCTGGAGACCTACACCGCTGGCCGCAAGTTCGTGCACATCGACATCGAGCCCACGCAGATCGGCCGCGTGTTCTCGCCGGACCTGGGCATCGCGTCCGACGCCGGTGCGGCGCTGGCAGGGCTGGTTGAGCTCGCCAAGGAGCGCAAGGCTGCCAGGTCGCTGCCGGACTACAGTGCCTGGGTTGCCGAGTGCCAGGAGCGCAAGGCCTCGCTGCACCGCAAGACGCACTTCGAGAACATCCCCATCAAGCCGCAGCGGGTGTACGAGGAGATGAACAAGTCCTTCGGCCGCGACACCACCTACGTGTCCACCATCGGCCTGTCGCAGATCGCCGGCGCCCAGATGCTGCACGTTTTCGGCCCGCGCAAGTGGATCAACGCCGGCCAGGCAGGCCCCCTGGGCTGGACCGCCCCGGCAGCGCTCGGCGTCGTTCGCGCAAACCCGGAGCAGACCGTGGTGGCGCTCTCCGGTGACTACGACTTCCAGTTCATGATCGAGGAACTGGCCGTGGGCGCACAGTTCAACCTCCCGTACATCCACGTGGTGGTGAACAACTCCTACCTGGGCCTGATCCGCCAGTCCCAGCGCGGCTTCAACATGGAGCAGAACGTGTCCCTGGCGTTCGACAACATCAACTCGCCCGAGACCAACGGCTACGGCGTGGACCACCTGAAGGTGGCCGAGGGCCTGGGCTGCAAGGCTGTCCGCGTGGAGGATCCCAACGACCTCGCCGCAGCCTTCGACAAGGCCAAGGCACTGATGGGCGAATTCCAGGTTCCCGTGGTGGTGGAAGTGATCCTGGAAAAGATCACCAACATCTCCATGGGTGTGGAAATCAACGCCGTGAACGAGTTCGAGGAACTGGCCGAGACCGCCGCCGACGCCCCCACCGCCATCCTGGCACTGCAGGCCTAACCTGCACTTCCAGAACCTGCAGGCCTAAACCTGCATATCAAAAACCTGCACACTGAAACAGGAAAGACAACCATGCGGATCGTCATTGCCCCGGACAAATTCAAGGGATCCCTGTCCGCCCCCGAAGTATGCAGCCACCTGGAAAAGGGCCTGCAGCGCGGGGCAGGCGGGAACCTTGAAGTCCTCCGGATCCCCGTGGCCGACGGCGGAGAAGGCACCCTCGACGCCGCCGTCGGCTCCGGTTTCATCCGCCGCAGCGCGGTGGTGGCCGGACCAACAGGCGAACCGGTCACGGCCGACTTCGCCGTCCGGGGCAATGAGGCAGTCATCGAAATGGCGGCTGCCTCGGGCCTGGCCCTGCTCCCCGCCGGAGCACTGGTTGGGGGACGGCCAGGCCCGGCCGCGGCCCGCACTGCCAGCAGCCTGGGCACGGGGCAGCTTATCCGCGCCGCCCTGGATGCCGGCTGCAACCGCATCATCCTGGGTGTGGGCGGCAGCGCCAATACCGACGGCGGCGCGGGGCTCCTGCAGGGACTCGGCGCCCGGTTCCTCGACCCGGAGGGCAACGAACTTCCGGCAGGTGGTGCCGCACTGGCCCACCTGGACCGGATCGACTTCAGCGGGTTCGAACCCCGGCTGAAGGACACACGCTTTGTGCTGGCGTCCGACGTCGACAATCCCCTGCTGGGCGCCCACGGCGCCCCGGCGGTTTTCGGCCCGCAGAAGGGCGCAGCACAACAGGACGTCGAGCTGCTCGACGCCGCCCTGGCCAGGTTTGTCGAAGTCCTGGCCAGGGAAATCGGTCCTGAAGGCCCTAACAACAGGGCCCGCAAGGCGGCGGAAGCCCCCGGCGCCGGAGCGGCAGGAGGCGTTGGCTACGCAGCCATCGCCGTCCTGGCCGCGACGCGCCGCCCGGGCATCGACGTTGTCCTCGAATTTACTGACTTGGGGCACAGGCTGGCCGGCGCAGACCTGGTGATCACCGGCGAAGGCAGCCTGGACGAGCAGAGCATGCTGGGCAAAACGCCGATCGGCGTTGCCCGGGCAGCCGCAGCCCAGGGTGTCCCGGTGATCGCGGTGTGCGGCCGGACCACCCTTGGGACCGGCCAGGCGGATGCTGCCGGGTTCGAGGACGTTTACGCTTTGACCGAGCTGGAAAGCAATGTAGACAGGTGCATAGCAGAGGCCGCACAGCTTCTGGAGCAGCTGGGCACACAGATCAGCGGACGGCTGGCAGCGAACACGCTGGCCCGCACCGCCACCACCAAGGAGGACCTCCATGTCTGAAGAACGTTATGACCTGGTCATCCGCGGCCAGCGCATTCTCACCACCGCCGGCCTGGCACCACGGGAAGTGGGTGTCCGCGGCGGAAAGATCGTCGCGCTGGAGCCGCTGGGCAACGGCCTGGCCGGCGCCGAAGTCATCGAACTGGCGGATGATGAAACCCTGATCCCCGGCCTGGTGGACACCCACGTCCATGTCAACGAGCCCGGCCGCACCGAGTGGGAAGGCTTCGCCTCCGCCACCCGGGCCGCAGCTGCGGGCGGCGTCACCACCATCATCGACATGCCGCTGAACTCCGTCCCGCCCACCACCACGGTGGAAAACCTCAAGCTCAAGCGCGAGGTGGCCGAGGACCAGGCGTTCATCGACGTCGGATTCTGGGGCGGTGCGATCCCCGGCAACAAGGCCGACCTGCGCGCCTTGCATGACGAAGGCGTGTTCGGCTTCAAGTGCTTCCTCCTGCATTCCGGCGTGGACGAATTCCCGCACCTGGACGCGGACGAGATGGAGGAGGACATGGCCGAGCTGAAGTCCTTCGATTCACTGATGATCGTCCACGCCGAGGACTCCCACGCCATTGACCGCGCACCCCACCCCGGCGGCGACCACTACTCCACCTTCCTTGCTTCCCGCCCCCGCGGCGCCGAGAACAAAGCCATCGCCGAGGTCATCGAACGGGCCCGCTGGACCGGCGCGCGTGCGCACATCCTGCACCTGTCGTCGTCGGACGCGCTGCCCATGATCGCCTCCGCAAAGCGCGACGGCGTGAAGCTCACCGTGGAGACGTGCCCGCACTACCTCACCCTGATGGCCGAGGAAATCCCGGACGGCGCCACCGCCTACAAGTGCTGCCCGCCCATCCGCGAGGCCTCCAACCGGGAGCTGCTGTGGCAGGGCCTGCTGGACGGGACCATCGACTGCATCGTCTCGGACCACTCCCCCTCCACCCTGGACCTTAAGGACCTGGAAAACGGCGACTTCGCCGTGGCCTGGGGCGGCGTTTCGTCGCTGCAGCTGGGCCTGTCCCTGATCTGGACCGAGGCCCGGCACCGCGGCATCCCGCTGGAGCAGGTGGTGTCCTGGATGGGTGAGAAGCCGGCTGCCCTCGCCCGCCTGTCCAATAAGGGCCAGCTGGCGCTGGGCTACGACGCCGACTTCGCCGTCTTCGCCCCCGATGAAGCGTTCGTGGTGGACGTGTCCAAGCTCAAGCACAAGAACCCCATCACTCCCTACGACGGCAAGGCCCTCTCCGGTGTGGTCCGCAAGACGTTCCTGCGGGGCGCCGTGGTGGACGGCCAGACCCCCACGGGCAAGCTGATCCGCCGCGGCGGAGTCTAGGGACGCGCCATGGCAGTGGAAGCCCACTATCCGAGGACGGGGGCACGCCCGGGATTTGGTCCACAGAAGGCGGCTGCCCGCGGCCTCGCTGTGTGGGTGGTTCCCGCGGAAGGCACCAGCCCCGAACTCCTGGCCCGCGCCGCCGAACTGGTCCTGGCGCGGGCCCTGAAGACTGCTCCGGAGGCGGAAGTCCATTGGCCTGCCGCCGGAGCCCCCACGTCCGGGGTCTCCGCCGCGGCGGAAGGAGCCGCAGACCACTCCTCTCGCACTCCTTCCGTGGTGGAGAACCCCGGCGATACAGAGACCGACGGCGGCACGCACCTGCCGCCGTCGGCCGGCCCGGTGAGCCGGGTCGCCGTGGACCTTGCGGCCGACCAGGTCCTGCTGGACGGCACCCCCATAGCGCTGACCGGCGTCGAGTTCAAGGTGCTCCGTTACCTGGTGACCCACCTGTCCCGCACTGTGGGCAGGGAGGAACTCCAGGAGTTCCTCGACTCGTTCGAGACCCCCGGCGCCTCGGCCCGGTCCATCGATGTTTACGTGGGCCGGATCCGCCGGAAACTCGGCAATGCCCGTCATGCCGTGGCCACCGTGCGCGGCGGCGGATACCGGTTTATGCCGGGCCCCCGGGCAACTGTCCGGGGTCCGGCGGAATACTGCATATGACGCCGGAGTTGTATGACTAAGCGGGAACCCGCTTCACTTGATGTTTTGCCATTAACTGACAAAGACTTCCAAAGGAACGCCATGAGCCAGACCCTGACCACCAAGCTTCAGCCCGGTACCCAGGCCCCTGATTTCACCCTTCAGGACGCCCAGGGCCGCGAGACTGCCTTGGCCGACTACCGTGGCAAGAACGTCATCGTGTACTTCTACCCCAAGGCCGCCACCCCGGGCTGCACCACCGAGGCCTGCGATTTCCGCGACAGCCTCTCCTCCCTGCAGGGCAAGGGCTACGAGGTCATCGGCATCTCCCCCGACGCCCCCGAGGCACTGGCCGGCTTCACCGGCGACTTCTCGCTCACCTTCCCGCTGCTCTCCGACGAGGACCACGCAGTTGCACTGGCCTACGGCGCCTGGGGAGAGAAGCTGGTGGACGGCGAGATCGTTGAAGGCATCGTCCGCTCCACAGTTGTGGTGGACCCCGAAGGCAACGTCAAGCTCGCCCAGTACCAGGTGCAGGCCCAGGGCCACGTCGCAGCGCTGAAGGAAGCCCTGGGAATCTAGCCCTCCTCGGACGCTCTCTCACTTAACGCGCCTTTTCACCACACGCTCTATCACTTAACGCGCGTTTTCGACGGACGCTCTCGCACTAATGGACCAGTCCATACTGAACTGGTCCCCGGTGGTTGGACTGGCTAAATGGGATTCTAGGCTGCGAGGGTCTGGGCCCGGTATTGCACCGGG
>NZ_JBDGJZ010000023.1:0-13737 GCF_057656635.1 Arthrobacter sp. Soil_C_49 | reverse complement strand
CCAGGACAATGGCTTTCATCTCTTCTCCTTCGGGGATTTCCCCCTGAAATAACGGAAACGGGTCTGCGGTTTCCAGGGCGGCTCCCTTAACTGTGGGCGCACCGGTACTGAAATATCTCTAGGTTGCAGGCATCCGTGCCGCTGCCCCTAGCCTCGGCAGTCCGTAACTAGCTAACGAAGTCCTACCGGACGTCAGAGGCATCGCGGGCGTCAAGGTATTCACGCATCCATTTAAGGGTTGAGCCAAAGTCTCCGACGCCGAAGGCGTCATCGAAGATCGCCGAGCCCACGGTGATCCCCCATGGCGCAAACCGTGCGATTTCGTCGAGACGCTTCGTGCTGTTGATGGATCCCGTGACTATCACTGGAGAGGGAACCTCTCGGATGAAAGTCTCGCCAAGATCTGAGGGATCGCCGTCTGTCCATCGGTAGAGAGACAAGGTCACTCCATCTGTGCTCGAACGGACTGAGTGTGCGTCAGCCACGATTTCTGCAATCGTTCCGTGAAGCATCCGCGGGACTCCACTTCGAGCGCCACAAGTCGGCAAGTAGCGGACTCCTGAACTCGACAGGAGGTCGGCGACAGATGGGTGATATGCCATGCCGATGAGGTAGTCGAGGTTCTCCGAGACAGCGAACTGTGCGGCGGCCAAGCACTCAGACTCCTCCTCCTTAAGGGATTCAAAGTGCACTGTCTTGCCTGCCTGCTTCATGTCGCGGGCTAGCAGTGCCTGCTCTTTCTGCGGGAGTCCGGTGTCTTTGAATCCCCAGTGCTTGGTGGGTGCCTCAACGGCGCTATCGAAGACAGCACGAGCGTTCTCGACGGTTTTGTCGTCGTGCGTCAGCATGGCAATCAATTCGGTCATGATGCCCCTTCTAAGTTCTTGGTCTGGACCGGCTCGTCCACTGGAATGTCTGCTGTTGTTGCGCTGGCGCAACCGTTCGTCGGCATGGATAAGGCGGCTACTTCTTGAACCTGTGCTCTCAGCTTCAGGCATTTCCATGCGCTTGGACCACAACTCCCGCCGCTGCCGCAACGCGTCAAAGTTTGGCCGGATCAGCAACGTCATCCCTTTTGGAATTACAGTTGGCGATAGTTTGCACCGAACGAATTTGCGTTATATGGGAAGATTAGTCCGGTCTGGCCGAACAGTCAAGACCCAGTGTTGGCCCCGGGCGGACACCTCGGGGAAGCCTAGGGCTGTAACGACGGGGCTTCCGCCTCAACAGTGATCCGCCCGAACGGGAATGACCCCGCTTCCGTCGCACTGCTGGAGGAAGCACTTGCCTAACTCGGCCCTCCTACCCCCGGGATCCCGATGTACGCCGCCTAGGGGGCCGAGCGGCGGCTTCTCGGGCGCGCTGTGGGCAAACTTCGACCCTGAGCCGCCCTAAGGAGCGGATGGACGACGCGCTCGACGCCGTAAGCTTCGACACTTAACGCAGTCGGGCAACGGCCGTGACGTGGGGGAAGGCGGGCTCGACTCCCAATCAGGCGAAGGCAAAATAATCTCAGCAATTCTGCGCCGGGTTCGCTTCTCCAGCAGGGACATTTCCGTCCTGGGGGTTGTCGAAATCATCCGGTCTGCTATAAGAGCTCTGTGGGCCTGCAGAAGAGCCTGCTTTGTACACAAGGACGCAATGCTCAGAAAGCTCATGCAGGCCTCCTAAGCGGGCGAATGCCACTACCTGAGGAGGGAGCTGGCTTCCTGGCGGGTGGTGCCGGAAGACTCGATGTGGGCCAGTTCTGCCGGGATGTCCCAGCCCTTCTTGCGCATCGCGGTGGCCCAGAGCCTGCCGGCGCGGTAGGAGGAACGGACCAGCGGGCCACTCGTGACGCCGAGGAAGCCGATCTCGGTGGCCTCGTCCTGGAGGTCCACGAATTCCTGCGGCTTGACCCACCGGTCCACCGGCAGGTGCCGCTCGGACGGGCGCAGGTACTGGGTGATGGTGATCAGGTCGCACCCGGCCTCGTGCAGGTCCTTCAGGGCTTCGGAGATTTCTTCGCGGGTTTCGCCCATGCCCAGGATCAGGTTGGACTTGGTCACCATGCCCAGGTTCCGGCCCTGCGTGATCACGTCCAGGGAACGGTCGTAGCGGAACGCCGGGCGGATCCGCTTGAAAATCCTGGGCACGGTTTCGACGTTGTGTGCGAACACCTCGGGCCTGGAATCGCAGATCGCGGCGATGTGTTCGGGTTTGCCGGAAAAGTCGGGGATCAGCAGCTCCACCCCGGTGCCCGGGTTCAGTTCGTGGATCTTGCGGACCGTCTCGGCGTACAGCCACACGCCCTCGTCCTCGAGGTCGTCGCGGGCCACGCCGGTGACGGTGGCGTAGCGCAGCTGCATCGCCTGCACGGACCGGGCCACCTTGGTCGGTTCGAACATGTCCACCGGGGAGGGTTTGCCGGTGTCGATCTGGCAGAAATCGCACCGCCGGGTGCACTCGGACCCGCCGATCAGGAACGTGGCTTCCTTGTCCTCCCAGCACTCAAAGATGTTGGGGCAGCCGGCCTCCTCACACACCGTGTGCAGGCCTTCCTTCTTCACCAGGTTCTTGAGCTGGACGAACTCCGGGCCCATCTGGACCTTGGCCTTGATCCAGTCCGGCTTGCGCTCCACCGGGACAGCAGAGTTGCGCTGTTCAACGCGGAGCAGCTTCCGGCCTTCAGGTGCCAATGTCATTGCTCTTCTTTCTTCAGCATTCGACGACGTTGACGGCGAGGCCGCCCATGGCGGTTTCTTTGTATTTGGAGCTCATGTCCTTGCCGGTCTCGCGCATGGTCACAATGACCTCATCCAGCGAGACCCGGTGCGAACCATCGCCCCAGAGCGCCATCTTCGCGGCGTTAATCGCCTTGGCTGCCGCGATCGCATTCCGTTCAATGCAGGGCACCTGCACCAGGCCCCCGATCGGGTCACACGTCAGGCCCAGGTTGTGCTCCATCGCGATCTCCGCCGCGTTCTCCACCTGCGCCGGGGTCCCACCCATCACCTCGGCCAGGCCCGCCGCCGCCATCGACGACGCCGAACCCACCTCGCCCTGGCAGCCCACCTCAGCCCCGGAAATCGACGCCTGCTCCTTGTACAGCACCCCCACGGCGCCGGCAGCGAGCAGGAACTTCACCACCACGTCGTCGCGGTCCTCCTGGCTGGCGTTCTCCATCCCCGGCGCGAAATGCAACGCGTAAAACAGCACCGCCGGGATGATCCCGGCCGCCCCGTTCGTGGGGGCAGTGACCACCCGCCCGCCGGAGGCGTTCTCCTCATTGACCGCCAGCGCGATCAAGTTAACCCACTCCTGCCAATACTTCTGGTCGTAGAAGTCCTCGTCCTGGCCCTCGCTGTCCGGCCGTGAACTTTCCTTCTTCAACCGGTCATACCAGTCTGGGGCGCGGCGGCGAACCTTCAGCCCGCCCGGCAATACCCCGGTCCGCGTTAGGGACGTCGCTACGCAGTTCTCCATCACCGACCAGATATGCAGCAGTCCGGCCCGAATCTCCGCCTCCGTCCGGATCGCCTTCTCATTCACGAACATCACCTCGGCGATCCCCAGCCCGCTCTCCCGGCAATGCTTCAGCAATTCCGCCGCGGTCCGGAACGGCAGGGGCAGTTCCTTCTTGGACGCCTCCAGCTCCTGCTGAGCCGCGTCCTCTTCGCCCTCCCGGACGATGAAACCGCCACCGACCGAGAAGAACGTCGCCGTATGCAAAACCTCCCCGGCCTCATCACTTACGGTGAACGTCATCCCGTTCGTGTGCCGGGGCAGCACCGTCAACGGCCGCAGCACCATGTCCTTCACCCCATAGGGCAACGGCACGGCACCGGCGAGCTGCAGCATCCCGGTCTCGGCGATTGCGGCCAGGCGTTCCCCCACCTCCTCGGGCAGGATCAGCTCCGGATGGAACCCCTCCAGCCCCAGCAGCACCGCGGTCATCGTCCCGTGCCCGTGCCCCGTGGCCGCCAATGATCCGTATAGATCCACCCGCAACCCCGCCACCGACCCCAGCACCCCGGAAGCCTTCAGCTCCTCCGCGAACACAGCAGCAGCCCGCATCGGCCCCACAGTATGAGAAGAGGAAGGGCCGATGCCGATCGAAAAGAGATCGAAGACTCCAACAGCCATGACGGGTTCCTATCTACAAGCGGTTCGTGGTCGGGGCAGGAGGTGACGGACGCGGGCCCGGTATCCGTGAGCATGCGTCTAAGGAAGCGTCACGTCCGCTCAGCGGGCGTATTCGCGACCGAGCACGCGGAGGCTGCCGGTCCCACCGGGCAAAAGTGACCACGGGCAGGAAGCCTTAGGCGAGGTTCGTGACGCCCGGGTAGAGCGGGTGGGCTGCAGCCAAGGCCTCGACGCGGTGACGCAGCCCCGAAAGGTCCGCGTCGGCGTCGGCCGTCAAAGCTTCGGCGATGATGTCGGCAACCTCGCGGAAGGCAGCTTCGCCGAACCCACGCGTGGCGAGCGCCGGCGTGCCGATCCGGAGACCGGAGGTGACCATCGGCGGGCGGGGGTCGAACGGGACGGCGTTGCGGTTAACTGTGATGTCGATGGCCGCGAGGCGGTCCTCGGCCTGTTGCCCGTTGAGCTCGCAGTTGCGCAGGTCAACGAGGACCAGGTGCACGTCGGTGCCGCCGGAGATCACGCTGATGCCGTTGGCGGTGACGTCGGGCTGGACCAGGCGTTCGGCCAGGATCCGGGCGCCGGCGAGGACGCGCTCCTGGCGCTCCTTGAACTCGGCCGAGGCCGCGATCTTGAACGCGACGGCCTTGCCCGCAATGACGTGTTCCAGCGGGCCGCCCTGCTGGCCCGGAAAGACAGCTGAGTTGATCTTCTTGGCGATGTCGGCGTCGTTCGTCAGGATGATGCCGCCGCGCGGACCGGCGAGGGTCTTGTGCGTGGTGGACGTGGTGACGTGCGCGTGCGGCACCGGTGACGGGTGCAGCCCGGCGGCCACCAGTCCGGCGAAGTGCGCCATGTCCACCATCAAGTACGCGCCCACGGAGTCGGCGATGCGGCGGAACTCGGCGAAGTCCAGCTGGCGGGCGTATGCAGACCAGCCGGCCACGATCAACGCCGGTTTGGTCTCCTGCGCCAGTCGCTCCACCTCGGCCATGTCCACGGTGTGGGTGTCCTCACGGACGCCGTACGGCACCACGTTGTAGAGCTTGCCGGAGAAGTTGATCTTCATGCCGTGGGTGAGGTGGCCGCCGTGGGCCAGGTTCAGGCCCATGATGGTGTCGCCGGGCTTGATCAGCGCGTGCATCACCGAGGCGTTCGCTTGCGCGCCGGAGTGCGGCTGCACGTTGGCGAACTCCGCGCCGAACAGTGCCTTGATGCGGTCAATGGCGAGCTGCTCCACGACGTCCACGTGCTCGCAGCCGCCGTAGTAGCGCTTGCCTGGGTAGCCCTCGGCGTACTTGTTGGTCAGCACCGAGCCCTGCGCCTGCATCACGGCGACGGCGGTGTGGTTCTCGGAGGCGATCATCTCCAGGCCGTCACGCTGCCGGGTGAGCTCGTCGTCAATCTTCGCTGCGATCTCAGGGTCCAGTACGGACAGGTCCGCGTCCAGGGACGGGGAAACGACCTGGGCGAATTTGGTCACTGCTGCCGGGTTCACAGTTCACCGCCGTTTGCTGCGGCGTATTCTTCAGCGGACATGAGCGGGCCTTCTTCGGTGACGGCCACCTTGAAGAGCCAGCCGGCGCCGTAGGGATCATTGTTGATCAGCGCGGGGTCGGAGACCACTTCGTCGTTGATCTCCACAACCTCGCCGGTGACGGGTGCGTAAAGGTCCGAGACGGACTTGGTGGATTCCACCTCGCCGCAGGTCTCCCCCGCAGTCACCGAGGAACCAACCTCGGGCAGGTCCACGTACACAATGTCGCCCAAGGCATCGGCAGCCACAGCGGAGATCCCGACGCCGGTCGGTCCGGATCCGTCAACAGCAACCCACTCGTGCTCGGCGGAGTACTTCAGTTCAGCAACAACTTTGCTCATGATGATTTTCCTTTGCTTGCTAGGTCTTGTTTGATTACTTTTGGCGCTTGTAGAACGGGAGTTCGACGATCTCGAAGCGTTCGGGTTTGCCGCGGAGGTCCACGTCCAGGACGGTACCGGGGGCGGAGTGTTCGACGTCGACGTAGGCCATGGCCACTGGGTAGCCGAGGGTGGGGGAGGGTTGGCCGGAAGTCACCTCGCCAATCAAGGTGCCGTTCTTAAGGACCGGGTAGTGCACGCGGGCTGCACGGCGGCCGGTGCCTTTGAGGCCCACAAGCTTCTGGCCCGCGGTGGAGCCGACGCCGGCAGCTTTGACCGCTGCCAGTGCTTCCTTGCCAACGAAGTCGCTTTCCTTCGCCAGCGACACCACCGGGCCCAGCCCTGCTGCGTAGGCGTTGACGTGCCGGGACAGCTCGTTGCCGTACAGCGGCATTCCGGCTTCGAGGCGGAGCGAATCGCGGCAAGCGAGACCGGCGGGGACCAGACCTTCCCCTGCCCCGGCTTCCAACAGCGCATCCCACAGCGCTGGGGCCGCCGCGTTGTTGGCGTAAATCTCGAAGCCGTCCTCGCCCGTGTAGCCGGTCCGGGCAAGCAACAGGTGCTGACCGTTGATCTCTACTTCGACGGCCGCGTAGTACTTCAGCTCCGTCACCAGCGAGTGCTGTTCGGTGGGGACCAGCTTAAGCAGGATGGCCTCGGCGTTCGGTCCCTGCACGGCGATGAGGGACGTCTCGGTGGAGGCGTCCTCGACTGTGACGTCGAACGCGGCTGCCCTTTCGGCCAGTGCCCTTGCCACCACCTTGGCATTGCCGGCGTTGGGCACCACCAGATAGCGGTCCTCTGCACGGCGGTAGGAAATCAGGTCGTCGATAATGCCCCCATCTCGTTGGCAAATCAGCGAGTACTTGGCCTTGCCGACGGCAACGGCGGACAGTTTGCCCACCAGCGCATAGTCCAGGAAGGCACCGGCGTCAGGGCCGGTCACCCAGATTTCACCCATGTGGGAGAGGTCGAACAGGCCGGCGGCGTTGCGCACGGCGTGGTGTTCGGCCAGTTCAGAGTTGTACTTCAGGGGCATCTGCCAGCCACCGAAGTCGGTGAAGGAGGCGCCGGCGAGCTTGTGCTGCTCGTAGAGCGCGGTGTAGTTCTCAGTCATCGGAATTCCTTAGTTCTCAAATTCGGAAAGCGGAGGGCAGGAGCAGACCAGGTTGCGGTCCCCTGCTGCGCCGTCGATGCGGCCGACCGGCGGGAAGTACTTGTCCTGTCGGAGGGAGGCCACCGGGAAGGCGGCCTGCTCACGCGGGTACGTCCGGTTCCAGTCGGAAGATAAGACGGCGACTGCCGTGTGGGGCGCGTTGCGCAGCGGGGACTTCTCCACGGTGAAGTCACCGGCGGCCACCTGGTCGATCTCCTGGCGGATGATGATCATAGCTTCGATGAAGCGGTCGATCTCCGCGAGGTCCTCGGACTCGGTGGGCTCCACCATGAGCGTGCCCGCCACCGGGAAGGACAGCGTGGGGGCGTGGAAGCCGAAGTCGATCAAACGCTTCGCCACGTCCTCGGCCGTGACGCCGGTCTTCGCCGTGAGTTCGCGCAGATCAAGGATGCACTCGTGCGCCACCAAACCGCTCTCGCCGGTGTAGAGGACCGGGAAGTGCTCATCCAGACGGGCGGCCACGTAGTTCGCGGCGAGAAGCGCCGACTTGGTGGCCTCGGTCAAACCCTGGCCGCCCATCAGCTTCACGTAGGCCCAGGAGATCGGCAGGACACCGGCGGAACCGAAGCGCGAAGCCGAAATGGCAACGCCATGTCCGGCTTCGTGGGCGGCCTTGTTGGCGTCGCCCGGCATAAACGGGGCGAGGTGCGCCTTCGCCGCAACAGGTCCGACACCGGGTCCGCCGCCGCCGTGCGGGATGCAGAAGGTCTTATGCAAGTTCAGGTGGGAGACGTCGCCGCCGAACTTGCCCGGCTGTGCCAAACCAACCAAAGCGTTCAGGTTCGCGCCGTCAACATACACCTGGCCGCCGGCCGCGTGGATGGCGTCGCAAACCTCTCGCACATCGGCGTCGTAAACGCCGTGGGTGGACGGGTAAGTGATCATGATGGCCGAAAGGACGTCCTTGTGGGCGTCAATCTTGGCCTGCAGGTCAGCGTGGTCGATGGTGCCGTCGGCGGCAGTGGCCACCACAACAACCTTCATACCCGCCAGTACGGCGGAGGCGGCGTTGGTGCCGTGGGCTGAGGCTGGGATGAGGCAGACGTTGCGCTGCGCCTCGCCCCGGGAGTGGTGGTAGCCGCGGATGGCCAACAGGCCGGCGAGTTCGCCCTGGGATCCTGCGTTGGGCTGGATGGAAACCTGGTCGTAGCCGGTGATTTCGGCGAGGTCAGCTTCCAGGCCGGCGATGAGTTCACGCCAACCGGCAGTCTGGGAATCCGGTGCGAACGGGTGGATGGAGGCGAACTCCGGCCAGGAGATGGCTTCCATCTCGGCGGTGGCGTTCAACTTCATGGTGCAGGAGCCCAGCGGGATCATGGTGCGGTCCAGCGCCAGGTCGCGGTCGGAGAGGCGGCGGATGTAGCGCAGCAGCTGGGTTTCGGAGCGGTGGGTGTTGAACACCGGATGCTGTAGGAACGCCGAGATACGCTCAACGGCGCTGTCCAGC
Organism: Arthrobacter sp. Soil_C_49; assembly: GCF_057656635.1. NCBI lineage: Bacteria > Bacillati > Actinomycetota > Actinomycetes > Micrococcales > Micrococcaceae > Arthrobacter > Arthrobacter sp. Soil_C_49. The sequence goes on along the minus strand of NZ_JBDGJZ010000023.1, from coordinate 5,074 downwards.
GCAAAGCCGTCCGTGCTACCTGTTATGCGTGCACCGTAGGCGGCCACTATGGAGAAGGAGTACATGACGTCTGCAATGACTTGGGCAGTCGTTGTTTCGTCGGTTGATACGCCGACCAGGTCGCTGTCGATGACACGGAGGTTGATGCCTTTGGCTTCAGCGGCTGCGACCACGCTTCTCGCTTTACCGGGGACACGGACCGTGATGGTGTCAAAGAAGCTGGTGTGCAGCACCTCCAAGCCAGCGGCTTGGAGGGAGCCCGCAAGGATTTTGGCATTTTCATGCACGGCTTGGGCGATTGCTTTTAGCCCGTGGGGGCCGTGGTAGACCGCATACATGGAGGAGACGATGGCCAGCAGTGCCTGCGCGGTGCAGATGTTGGAGGTGGCCTTTTCGCGGCGGATGTGTTGCTCTCGGGTCTGGAGGGCCAGGCGGTACGCGGGGACGCCGGCGTTGTCCTTGGCAACGCCCACGAGGCGGCCAGGGAGGGTGCGTTCGAGGCCCTTCTGGACAGCCATGTACGCGGCGTGCGGCCCCCCAAAGAACAACGGCACGCCAAAACGCTGAGTGGAGCCGACGGCGATGTCCGCCCCCTGCTCGCCCGGAGGCGTAATGAGGGTCAGTGCAAGCAGATCGGCGGCGACCGTAACCAGGGCACCACGTTCTTTCGCGTCCGCGATGACGGCGCTGTGGTCGAAGACCCGGCCGGAGACACCGGGCTGCTGGAGCACCACACCGTTGATGACGCCCTCGGGCAGTCCCTCGGCAAGGTCGGCGACTTCAACCTCGAAGCCGAGCGCCTCGGCACGGCCCTTCACGATGGCGATGGTCTGCGGTAGGCAATCGGCGTCTAGGACAGTCTTGGCGTCCCTGGCGTCCTTGTTCTTGTTGGCTCGGCGCATCATGAGGACCGCTTCGGCTACCGCGGTGGCTTCATCGAGGAGCGACGCGTTGGCGATGGGCAGGCCCACCAGGTCCTGGATCATGGTCTGGAAGTTCAGCAACGCCTCGAGCCGGCCCTGGGAAATCTCCGGCTGGTACGGGGTGTAGGCGGTGTACCAGGCGGGTGCTTCGAGGATGTTGCGGCGGATTACCGGAGGAGTCACGGTGTCGTAGTAGCCCTGCCCGATCATCTGCACGGCGGTCTTGTTCTTGGCGGCCAGCCCGCGCAGTTCGGCGAGGGCTTCCACCTCACTCAACGCGCCGGTCAGTTCCAGGGAAGAGTCCTGTCGGATGTCGGCCGGAACAGCCGAGTCGACTAAGGAATCAATGGAGTCGTAGCCAACAGCCTTCAACATGGCTTCGACTTGGTCTTGCCTGCGCGTGCCGATGTGGCGGTCGACGAATGCAGCAGCTTTGGAATTGGCGGTCATAAGGAACTCCAGTGTCTACCAGCGCTTCAGGCGCCGGTGTTTGGGTTCCTCCCCGCTCTGTATTGGACCTGAGAGTTTCCGCTGCTCCTCGTCATGGCGTGGAGCAGCTTGCACCGTCGGTGAGCCCGTTCCCCGCAGAAGGAGTTGGCCGGGCTGCTTTCCAGAGTTGCCGCGTTGCAGCGGTACGTGGGCCTGAGAGATTCCTGGGGAGGGTTTGCTCCTACGGCGCCGACGGGGGTGTGCCGGACTCTCCCGCTGCAACTTAGTGGCACGTGTTCTGTCGTGATTACGACTACAAAGTACACCGCGGTCAGGGGTAATGGCAACCAGTGCCGAAAATGTCTTGCAACCAGGGGGCCAAACCGGCAGCGAGAGAGCGTGGCGGGGAAAAATACCCAAAAACCCTCCTTTTGTTCGACGCCAGCATGTATCGTGAGGTGGATAAACCAAATCTGTACGCTAGGACCGTTCAGAACCGATAGAATGGAGAGTCCGCTATGGCAGGACGATTTGACGGAAAAGTTGCTTTCATAACCGGTGTAGCTCGTGGGCAAGGGCGTTCGCATGCCGTTGGCCTTGCCTCCGAAGGCGCCCACATCATCGCAGTAGATGCATGCGCACCCATTGACACCGTTCCCTATGAAGGGGCGTCCTCAGCAGAGCTTGAGGAAACGGTCCGGCAGGTAGAAGCAGTTGGCGGCAAAATCCTGGCTCGCCAAGTGGACGTCCGCGATCTGGATGGCTTGACCGCTACTGTCAAGGACGGCGTGAGTGAGTTCGGCCGTCTGGATATCATCCTCGCAAACGCAGGCGTCGTCTCCTACGGTCAGCTGGCCGAACTGGACGAAGAAACCTGGCAAACGATGATTGACATCAATCTGACGGGTGTGTGGAAGACGGTCCGGGCAGGTGTACCGGCTATGATCGAGGCCGGCAACGGTGGGTCCATCATCCTGACTAGTTCCACGGCCGGGCTGAAGGCGTTGCATACCCTTGGCCATTATGTCGCGGCTAAACATGGCGTCATCGGCCTGATGCGTAACCTGGCCAATGAACTTGCCCCCCACAACATCAGGGCGAATGCGCTTGCCCCGACCAATGTTGACACCATCATGCTGAACAACCCTGGGGTCTTTAAGATGTTCCGCCCGGACCTGGAGAACCCGAACGCTGAGGACGCCCACTCGGGCTTCGTGGAGCATCACCTGATGAAGGTACCAATGATCGACACCGCGGATGTCACCAATGCGGTCAAATGGCTCGCCTCCGACGAGGCTCGCTACATCACTGGCGTCACGTTACCGATTGACCTTGGACTGCTCGCCAAGTAGAAAAGCCCGGCGGGCCGGTACTGATTGCAGCAGTATCGGCCCGCCGTTTCCAACCAGGCTTTTAGAAGCTTTTGGGCGTGTCAATCCAAATGTATTCGGTGACTGTTGTGGCTACGTTCTCCATCCTGTGGGGAATCGTACTGGGAAACCAGATTGAATCCCCGGGTTCGAGGAAATAAACCTGATCCTCCAAGACAACTTTGAGCCGGCCGGACAAGACCATTCCCCATTCTTCACCCTCGTGCGTATAGGGTTCATCACCAGTCGACGCGCCGACCTCGTAGCGTCCATAGATGGCTTCGATGGCTTCCGACTCTGGAGGGGAAGCGAGTTCAAAGCGGACGCCGCTGGATTCCATGCCTGAGCGGCTGCCGCTCAGGTACGACTTTGGACCCATGGGAGTTCGTTCGGCTGCCCGGACGACCCTGCCCTTGTCCTGTGTTGGCTCAGAGAAGAAGTAGGTGATGTTCGTACCGAGTGCTGCCGCCATGCGCTTTAATGTCGAGATTGACGGCTCGACCTTACCCTTTTCGATGTCGCTCACCAACGATGCTGAAACCCCTGCGCGTCCGGCAAGCCCGCGAATACTGTACTGGTATTGGTTCCTCAGCTCCCGCAGGCGGTCGCCAATCTGGACCGTAGAGTCCGCTTCTTCTTCGATCTCGCTGGTTTCGCTCATCCGCGTCCACTCCCTCATTCCTAGGTACATCGGCTCAGCGCTGCTCGTCACCACCTGCTCACAGCCTGAAACGCACCTTCGTTCGGTCTTACCGAATCTATTTTACGCATCGCGCTCCGGACGTCACTGCACCCTCGCCGGGGAATCCAACCTTCCAGCAACAAGCTGCGTCGAACGTTCCGACACTAAAAAGCGTCGTCCGTTCGGTGAGATCGAACGAAAAGTCGAAAATGCTCTTGACGTTGTACGCCAAGTCGACATAACGTGAGTGGCATGACGCACGCAAAGAAGCCTGAAGGTGTTCGACAAGTCGAACGGGGCAGCATCGGAACATGGCTTACGGTTCTCGTGATTGGCACTCTGGACACTAAGTCGGTTGAGCTGACCTCCGTTGCGGCGGAAATAGAACAGCTTGGCGCAAGCGTGATCCTGCTCGACACTTCCGGCCGCGCCCACCGTCACCTCACAGGGGCTCAGCTCAGCGGGGGACGGCCGCTCATTAGCCGGGAGGAAGTAGCCCAGGCGGCCGGCTATTCCAGCGAGCAAATTGACAGTATGGATCGTGGTGAGGCTGTCGCCGCACTCCGGGCTGGCGTCGCCGCTTCCTTCTCGAAGATGGTAAGCGACGGCCGCATCCATGCTGCGCTCTGTGTCGGGGGAGCGGGCGCTTACGTCACTCGCACGGCGTTTGAGGCATCCCCGGTTGGTTTTCCTAAAATGGTCGTTTCGCCCCTGGCCTCGGGTAACCGGAAGTTCGAGCCATACGTCGGGACGAGGGACGTCGCCACCCTGCATTCAGTCGCGGATATTGTCGGTCTGAATTCCATCACCTCCGCGGTTCTTCGTTCCGCAGCGGGCTATGTAGTCGGCGCGGCCGCCGCCACAGCCCATGTCAAGCGCGACGGAAAACCCCGCCCGGCAATCGCCGTCTCGCTGAATGGCAACACCACTGACGCGGTGATGAGAGCCCGCGACCAGATCGAAGGGGACGGCTTTGACTTGGTGGCGTTCCATGCCAATGGCGTGGGCGGCCGGGCCCTGGAGAATTTTGTGGCCTCCGGCGAGGTCGCCGCCGTTCTTGACTTCACCCTGACCGAACTGGCCGGTACCAAGATCGGTGGGCTGATGGATGCCGGACCTGGCCGTATGGAAACCGCTGGCCGCCTAGGTCTTCCCCAGGTTCTAGTTCCGGGATGCCTCGACTTCATCACCTGCGGCGACTTGGCGGAAACCCAGCGGCAGTATCCCGGACGAACAATGTTCGGCCACAACCCCGAGCTGACCCTGGTCCGTCTGGACGCCCGGGAAATGATCATCCTCGGACAGGAATTCGCTAAGAAGGCAAACTTGTCCACCGGCCCCACCGTTATCTGCATCCCCGAGGGCGGCTTCTCCATTAATGACCGCGAGGGCGGCCGGTTCTGGTCCCCTTCAGCTAACCAGGCATTCATCAAAGCCCTTAAAAACGAACTTCGGCCCGACATCAAAGTCATACACAGCGATCGCCATATCAATGACGACGAGTTTGTGTCCGAAGTGGTTGCGGAGCTGCGCCGCCTGTTATCAGACGCCCACCCATCAACACTTGGTGCGGTAGCAGCCGCAAACAACTGACCTGGAAACCGCAGACCCGTTTCCGTTATTTCAGGGGGAAATCCCCGAAGGAGAAGAGATGAAAGCCATTGTCCTGG
>NZ_JBDGJZ010000022.1:0-46830 GCF_057656635.1 Arthrobacter sp. Soil_C_49 | reverse complement strand
CACAGGCACCCGCTGGTCGAGCGGGCAGCGCACAGGCACCCGCTGGTCGAGCGGGCAGCGCACAGGCACCCGCTGGTCGAGCGGGCAGCGCACAGGCACCCGCTGGTTGGGCGTGACTGACAGCGGGAGGTTAGGGAGCGGCTGGGGAGCCGACCCGTGTGGCCGATCCTGCGGCTGGGCGGAACCGATTCGGTGGTTGAGCTCGGGGCCGACGGCCGCCGGCCTCCCCGGCCGAGCGCGGAGGTCAGGGAGCGAAACCCGGCGACGAGTCAGGCGGGTGGGGCGTGCAGGAACCACTCGAGTGCTTCTTCGCCTGGGGAGAGCCCAAGGTAGATAAAGTCCGGAGGATCCGCCGAGGCTTCGTGCAGTTGCCTGGGCCAATGTGGTGGTTCCCAGTCGTGGTGTTCGGTTTTGTAGTGGCGGCCGGTGGGTGAGGTCCAGCCCGGTGGTTCGTTTTGGGTGGCCGGGGTGGGCGTCCATCCGGTGGCATGTTTGAGGCGGTGGTGTTTCGGGCAGAGCTGGGCCAGGTTACTGATCCCAGTGGTGCCGCCGTGCTGCCAGGCTTGAAGGTGGTCCGCCTCGTTGTCCAGGGAGGGGTTATTGCAGCCGGGGAAGGTGCACTTACCGTCCCTGAGCTGCAGTACCTTCTTCATCGCTTTGGTGAGCCGGTAGCTGGTGCGGCCGATTTCCAGCGGCGCCCCGTCCCGTGGATCAACGAGCACCCGGTAGAACGAAGAGGCGCCACCGTCGACGAGTTTGCGGGCAATGGACGCAGGGATCGGGCCGTAGCCGTCCAGATTCGCCGGTTCGTCCGTGGCGCCCAACAGCGCGAACACCGGCACGGTGACCAGGACATCCGCCTTGGGTACCGGGACGTCGCCCAACCCGGCACCTGCGTGGGTTTCACCCGGCTTGCCTGCAGCCGCGTTGCTTTGTTCTGTGCTGGTTTCCGGGCCGGGTTGAAGTGCGGTTCCGGCGCCGAGCAGGACGCTGGCGGCGATGTCGGGGCGGAGTTGGGTGATGGTGCGGGGTTCGTTGGGGCCTTGGAGGCCGCGGGCGAGGGCGGTGGTGCGGTTCCAGATCGCTGAGGCCTGGTCCGCGGGAACGTAGAGGGAAACCCGGGCCATGCCGTCGCGGTCCGGGATGTATTCCATCCGCCGGTCCGCCACACCCTTGGCGTGGCGTTTTTCGATGGATTCCGGGTGGTGGCGTTCCCGCCAGTTCCTGGCCTTGGCACGAAACCGGTACGCCGGCAACTCCCCGACCGGGGTGGCCGTGGGCGGCCGGGGCACGTCGGGGTCCAGGAAGTGTGCCTCCAGTGCCGCCGCGCCGGCGGGGTCAAGGCCGGCGGTTTCCTCCGCCATGACCAGGGCGTGGGGCCAGGTGATCGTTCCTGCCTGCAACGCCGAGAAGGCCAGCGGCAGCTCTTTGGTCACGGTGTGGGAGGCGGCCAGGAACGCACCGGCGGCCCGGGGCCCGAGGGCCAGGAGGGTGCCGATTTCCGCGGCGACAGCCGTTTCCAGCGCCTGCACCGGCATGTCCGGCCCCGCGATGGCCTGGGCAGTGTCCGCATACGTCACGGCAGCCCGGGCCTTCACAGCCGCGATCCCGGCCTCCGCCACCCGCGCCCCCGCAAGGATGTCCAGGCACCCATCTCCCAGTCCGGCCAGCGGATCAGCAACGGAGAAGGGCTCCGCACCACACCCCTCCGCCTCGGCGTTGAGCACGGCAAGGGCGGCATTGATGTCCTCAAACGCCTTCACCACCGCCGCTTTCCCCATAAACCCATCATCACAAGGGGGTCTGACAATTTGGCGGCGCTAAGAGGCACAGGGACCTGAAGCGAAAAGCAAAATAGGGCAAGAAGATATGACCCGCGCCCAGTGATCCTAGACCCGCGTCCAGCCGACCTTCCCCAACCACGCCCGCAGGATCGGCAGGACCACAGAACTGTGCATCGCGCTGAGGTGTTCCAACCCGGGCAGGACCTGGATGTCCCAACCGGCGGCGACCAGCGCATCGCGGTGCCTGGTAAGTGGCGCACCAATACTGACCCGGACGCCGCCCCACTGCTCGCTGTAGTCGATCTGGTCGTTGGCCCCGGCAAACGCGAGGCGGGACAGGCCGGGCGGTACCGGAGCACCGACGTCGTCGAAATCCTGCAACGCCTCATAGAGGGTGACGAACTGGCGGGTCTGCGCCTCGGTGGTCTGCACTGTCACAGAGTCCCAGTCCCCCGGCTCCGCTTCGGCAAGCGGAACGGCAGACGGATCCGGCGCCTGGGTGGACGCGGCATGCGCGGCACGGGTCACCGCAAGCATGCTCCGGTAGGGCCCGTCCCACGGCGGAAAGCCACCCATGGCGAGCGTCCGCAGGCGGTCCGTGCGGAGGGCTAGCTGAAGCCCGGCGAGCGCGAGCCAGGAGTACCCGTAGTAGCCGAAATCATCCGCACCACCGGCGTCAGCGATCGCGAGAAGGTCGGCGGTAAGGTGATCCGGCGTGAGGGTCTCCGCTGCAGGGTGGACCATCCGATGCCCCTCGTAGTCCGCCACAATCAGCCGGTTCGATCCGGAAAGCCCGGCAACCAGGGCCGCCCCCAGGTCCGGGTCCCCGCCCCACTTCCGCATCGTCTCGGCCTCGTCCGGCGGATACGGTTCAAGCCGGACAGGGAGCAGCATGGCGGGGCCTGCACCGTGGACGGTGACCCGAATGCCAGACCCGTCATGGAGGAAAGCATCGACAGGTGCAGCCATAAGCAACCCTTCCTCTGGACTTTGCAACCAGTTTCAGGATGGCACCGAAAACCGGCCACGTCCTGGCTGGGATCCCAGAACCGCCATTCAGTTCGGGCGGGTACGCGCGTAGCATCGTCGGAGCCCGCGTCCGGATGGGCAATTCGCCAGCAAGGAGACAATGATGTGCCTTCATGACCACACCTCCGCCCCCACACCCCAAACCAAGCTTCCCCGCCGCGGAATCCTCGCCGGCGCCGCAGCACTCGCCGGGATCTCCGTAGCCACCCTCGCCGCGCAGCTCGGCGGCGCCCCTGCCGCACACGCCGGAGGCAAGCCCTCCGGCCTCAACTACCCCGGCAGCCCCCTCACCCATCCCCCGCTGATCATCGAAGGCGGCACCATCGTCGACCCCGAGACCGGAGACGCCGTCGAGGACGGTGTGCTGGTGCTCGACGGCGGCAAGGTCGCCGCTGCGGGCACGCGCGACGAGACGCGAAAGGCGGTGGCCGCCGTCGCCGGCCGTGCGCAGGTCCTGAACGCCGCCGGCCGCTGGGTGCTCCCCGGCCTGGTGGACGTGCACGTGCATGCGAACGCGCTCGCCGACGCCCGCGCCATCCTGCAGGGCGGGGCCACCAGCGTCCGCAGCGGCTCGAGCAGTTTCTACCAGGACGTGGCACTCGCAGCCCTCCCGGAGTGGGCGCCAGGAGTCTCACCTCGGATGACACCGGCCGGCCTGTTTATCTCCCCGGACCTGGGCGACTCGCTCCTGGCCGATCCCGATCTCGCACCGCTCGCCACGCTGTCGAGCGGGGTCAAGGAACCCTCGGATCTGGCATATCTCACGCGCGTGAACCTGCAGCGTGGAGCCAAGGTCATCAAGACCCGCGCCAACCCCCGCGCCGGGCTGCCCGAGCAGGATCCGCGCGAGCTGGTCTACAACCAGGAGCAGCTGTCCGCCGTGGTAAAAGCCGCCAAGGGCGCCGGCGTCCTGTGCCACGCCTACAGCGCGGAAGGAATCGACGGAGCGGTCCGGGCCGGGGTGCAGAGCATCGAACACGGCGTTTTTGTCACGGAAAGCACCATCGCAGAGATGGCACGGCGCGGGACCTACTTCACGCCCACCATGGATGCCATCACCAGCATGGCAACATCGACGAACCCCATTCTGGCGGCGCGCGGCAAGGAGTACACCCCCATCCTGCAGGCCGCGGTGCGCGCCGCGAAGGAGGCAGGCGTGACCATTGTGGCGGGCACCGACTCCTTCGGCACCGACGTCACACCCATCGGCACTGAAGCCCGTCTGCTCGCCGAAGCCGGACTCTCGCCGCTTGAGGCGCTGCAGTCCGCCACCGTGCACGCCGCCCGCCTGCTCGGACAGGACGACGTCGGGCGGCTGGTCCGCGGATCACTCGCCGATGTGGTGGTGGTCGACGCTGATCCACTCTCCGACGCTTCCGCCCTCGAGAAGGTGCGCGTTGTAGTGGCGCAGGGCGCAGTGGTGCGGAACGGGCTCTAACTCCCGCCGGGCGGCCGGCCGGCCGGGCCGCACGGGCCCGCGGCAACGAGGGATCAGTTGCTGGTCCGCTGCTCCACCGGCCGCCCAGTCCGGACCATCCGCATCTCCGGCAGGGCTTCCCATTCGGGCGGGAGCAGGCCCCGCCTGCCGTCCGGCCGGAAGCCATGCCTGCGGTAGAAGGCCTGCGCCCGAAGGTTGTCCTCCAGCACCCACAGGTACGCCGGTGACTCCCCGATCGCGGCATCCACCAGGGCCGAGCCCAGACCGAAGCCCTGTGCCCGCGCCAGGATGTAGATGGAATACAACTCCAGCGGAACGGGACCATCCTCGTCCCGTCCGGTGCCGGCGTCGGCAAACCCCACCACCTCGTTGTTGGCGTCCACGGCGATCACGCGCGGGTCCCCCACGTCGAGGTGATTCCGACGGCGGGCCACCCGTTCCGGAATCGCCTCACGGCGGGCTGCGAAGAAGGCCGGGGACAACAGGTGCGGATAGCACTCCTCGTGCGCCAGCGTATGCATCAGCACTATTGCTTCGGCATCGTCAGGAGTGGCCTGGCGAAGTACGTAGTCCATGCCCCAGCGTAACCAGTGATGCACGTCAACCCCTTCAACCCTTGCCCCCGGCGGAGTGCAGCAGCATACTTATTAGCAGGACTAATTAGCATTGCTAAGCATTTTCAGGAGGCGCAAAGCCACAGTGACCAGCACCGCGAACGTCATACCCAAAGATCCGATCACCGCTGATAACCTCGCCATCGAGCTGCGCACCGCCGTGATGCGCACATCCCGCAGGCTCCGCGTTGAAGCGACCGGTGATGTCATCACGCCGGGCCAATACACAGTGCTGGCCCAACTCCACGGAAGCGGCGCCGCCACGCTGCGCGAACTCGCGGAGCGGGAGCACGTGCAGGCCCCTTCGATGACCCGCATCGTCAATGCGCTCGCCGACCAGGGCTTTGTGTCCAGGGCCGCAAATCCCGACGACGGCCGCCAGGTCCGCGTGGACATCACCGACGCGGGCCGCGCCGTCCTGGCTGAGGCCCGGAACCAGCGCACCGCCTGGCTGGCCCAGCGCGTCGCGGGACTCAGCGAGGAAGACAGGCTGGTCCTGAGCCGCGCGGCCCACATCATGCAGGAGATGAGCGGCAAATGAGCGCCATGTTCCGGGCCTTGGAAAACCGCAACTACCGCATCTGGGCCGGCGGGGCGATCGTGTCCAACATCGGCACCTGGATGCAGCGGGTGGCGCAGGACTGGCTGGTCCTGACGGTCCTCACCAACCATTCCGGCGCCGCCCTGGGCATCACCACCGGCCTGCAGTTCCTTCCCATGCTGCTGCTGGGCCCGTACGGCGGGGTGCTGGCGGACCGTTACCGCAAGCGCATCATCCTGCTGTGGACACAGGTGGCCATGGGCGTCACCGGGCTGGTGCTGGGACTCCTGGTTGTCACGGGCACCGCCCAGCTCTGGCACGCCTACCTGGCCGCGCTGTGCCTTGGAATCGCTGGGGCCATTGACGCGCCGTCGCGCCAGGCATTCGTTTCCGAACTCGTGGGGCAGGACAACATCTCCAACGCGGTGGCACTGAACTCCGCATCCTTCAACACCGCCAGGCTTACCGGCCCGGCCATCGCCGGCGTGCTGATCGCCTGGGTGGGCACCGGCCCGGTGTTCCTGCTCAACGCGGCAAGCTTCGCCGCCGTCATCATTTCGCTGTTCAGGATCCGGACGTCCGAACTGGCCCCCGCCGTCCGGCCGTCCCGGAGCAAACACCAGGTGGCGGAAGGCGTGCGCTACGTCCGCCAGAGGCCGGACCTGGTACTGATCCTCTTTATGGTGGGCATTTTGGGCGCCTTTGGCATGAACTTCCCCATCACCAACGCATTGATGACCACCACCGAGTTCGGGGTGGGGCCCGGCGAATTCGGGCTCCTCGGCTCCATCATGGCGGTGGGCACGCTGGCCGGAGCGCTGCTTGCGGCGCGCAGGGCCGGCCCGCGGCTGCGGTATCTCCTGGGCGGAGCGCTGGGCCTTGGCGCTTTCACGCTCCTGGGCAGCGTATCGCCGTCGTTCTGGCTCTACGCCGCCGTCCTGATCCCGGTGGGCCTGGCGTCCATCACGTTCCTGAACAGCTGCAACACCACCATCCAGCTCTCGGTGGAGCCCCAGTTCCGCGGACGGGTGCTGGCCCTTTACCTGGCAATCCTGCAGGGCGGAACTGCCGTTGGTGCCCCGCTGATGGGGTGGATCGGCTCCGAGTTCGGTGCCCGCTGGTCCGTAGCCGCCGGCGGTGCAGTGGTCCTGCTGACCGCACTGTTCGCCATCATTGTGGTAAGCCGCCGGAACAGCCTCAGCCTCCGGGACAACCTGCGGCTGGTGTTCCGCAGAAGGCGCGAGCCGGCGGTATAACTGGCCGCCGGGAGTCAGCTCTTCTGAGCCGCGACTGCTTCGGACAGTGATTTCAGGCCGCGTTCGAAGTCCGACCCCACCAGCTTGTCCATGTTCATAAAGAGTGCGAACAGCTTGGCCGCGCCCTTGTTTTCCCCGGTCATCACCCAGCTGACCTCGGTGCCGCCCGGTACGGGGGTGAAAGTGAAAGTGGTCGGATTCAGGGCCTTGAAGGGCTTGGTGAACTGAAGGCGGACGTGAATCCGGCTGGACGGCTCGGATTCGACGATCTCCATGGTTCCGCTGCCCGCTTTTCGGTTGCCGCTCCACTCATAGCCTGCGCCCACACCTGATTCGCTGCCGAAGTAGCGCCGGCTCATGCCCGGATCCACGGTCTCCCACGGCGACCATTTGGTCCACTCGTGGAAGCTGTTGACCAGCGGAAAGATGTCTTCGGCAGGGGCAGGAATGACCGCGCTGCGGCGGACTTCATAGGTGGACATGGCCCTAAGCATAGGAGCCGCGCCAGGTTCTGAGTAGACCGCCTAGTCCGGCGCGCCGCCCAGCACCACGTTCAACGGCTCCTTGCCCTCCAGCATCAGCCCGATCTGCTGCTTGACCAGGCGGACCATGCGCGGGAACATCGCCGAACTCGCCCCGCCCACATGCGGTGTGATGAGCACGCCGGGCGTGGTCCACAGCGGATGTTCGGCCGGCAGCGGCTCCGGGTCTGTCACGTCCAAGGCTGCCCGAAGCCGGCCGGACGACGTCTCCGCCAGGAGCGCATTGGTGTCCGCCACCGGTCCTCGTGCCACGTTCACCAGCAGCGCGCCGTCGGGCATCGCCGCCAGGAACTTCGCGTCCACCAGCTGCCGGGTCTGCTCGCTCAAGGGCACGCTCACCACCACAATCTCGTGCAGCGGCAGCTGTTCATACAGCGAGTCAATCCCGAAAATCTTTCCGGCGGCGTCCTCGCGTTCGCGGCTGGCCATCCGGGTCACCTCGGTTTCGAACGGCAGCAGCCGGGCCTCGATGGCCTTGCCCACTCCCCCGTAACCCACCAGCAGCACCCGCCGGTCGGCCAGGCTGGGCCGCTGGCTGTTGTCCCAGGTCCCGGTGGCCTGGTTCCGGGCAAAATCGGCCATGCCGCGCTGGCTGGCGATCATCATGCCCAAGGCGAGTTCCGCCGTCGACGTCTCATGCACTCCCGCTGCGTTGGCGAAAACGCACCCGTTGGGCAGCACGTCCGCCACGCCGTCGTACCCGATGGACTGGCTTTGGACCAGCCCGACATCCACGCCGTCCAGGGCCGCCAGCGCACCCGGCTTGCCCATGTAGGGCGGCACCAGCAGGTCGAGCCGGCCCTCCGGAGCAGGCCCTGTGAGGTCCCACAGGAGAAGTTCGACGCCGGCCGTCCCCTTCAGAGCATCCATGAGCTTCTGGTCGGGCAGGGCTACCCGCAGCGGCGCGGTCATGCCGCCACCACGAGCTTGACGTTGGCCGCACCCAGCGCGTCCTCAATCATTGCCGGCGGGGGCGCATCGGTCACCAGGACGTCCGCTGCGTCAAAGGCGGCCAGCCGCGCCAGTGCGTACCGCAGCATTTTCTGGTGGGTGGCCACAACAACCACCTGTTCCGCAGAGTTCATGAGGGCGATCTTAGTGGCCCGCTCCACGTCCCGCTCAATGTAGAACGCCTCGTCGTGAATCCCGCTGACGCCAATGAATGCCGTCTTCGCGCGCAGCCCGGCAGCGGCACTGACCGTCATGGGTCCGTTGAACGCCTGGCTGTCCAGCAGGAGCTCACCGCCCAGGCAAATGGTCCGCGCCGCCGTCAGCTGCAGGCACCGCTGGATGGCCGGCGCCGAGTGGGTGATGATGGTGCCGGTGAAGGAAGTAGGCAGCTCCTGGGCAATCTGGTAGGTGGTGGTTCCCGCGTCCAGGATGATGGCGTCCCGCTCGCCGATCATCGACACGCAGGCCCGCGCCACCCGTAGCTTCGCGTCCGAGTCTTCCCGCACACGCGCCGCGAAGTTCGCGTTCTGCCCGTGCCCATCGACCGCACTGACGCCGCCGTGGACCACCCGGGCCAGGCCCAGCTTGGACAGGACGCGGGTGTCGCGCCGCACGGTCATGTCCGAAACTGCAAACGTCTCCGCCAGGTCGGTCGTGGAAATGAACCCGCGCCTGCCCAGCTCGTCCAGGATGGTGCGCTGCCGGGACGTCAGCGCACCCTCTTTCCGTGCGGTGCCCATAACCCCTTCTTTCCTCCCCAATATGCCGGGCCGCAGCCAGGCGGAGTGTTGCAATTCCAACACCAATCTACTTACGAACGTACCCCGGAAGCGGCAATCGTAAGCTCCACGGGGCGGCCTTCCGTAATAGAACGTTCGGCAGCCAGGCCCATCCGGACAGATTGCAGGCCGTCGGCCACTGTTACTTCCACGGGCCCTTCACCAAGAATCGCCTTCCGGTAGCCAAGGTGCTCGTAATAGGTGGAGCCGTGGTGGGCGCCGGCAGCGAGCACTGCCTCATCCACCGGAACCTCATGCTTTTCCGGACCCAGCGGCGAGCGCGGGCTGAACTCCACGGTGGCTTCTGCCTCATCTCCGGGAATCCAGTGATTTGCCGCCACCGGGATGAGCGTCTCAATCTTGGCCGCATCACCCACAATGGAAATCCGCTCCTGGAACTTGGACCCTTCGGCGAACATGGACAGCTCCAGCATGGCCCGGCGGCCGCCCCTGAAGTCCACAATCACGTAGGCGTTGTCGATCATGTCGGAAACACGGCCGTCGTACACCTCGTCCATGTGGTTTACGTCGTGGCCGCCGCTCGCGTAGACGCGGACGGGCTCGTCCTGCAGGATCAGCCGCATAAGGTCGAAGAAGTGGCAGCACTTTTCCACGAGCGTGCCGCCGGTCCGTTCCGCGAAGCGGTTCCAGGCGTCCACCTTGTGCAGGAACGGGAAACGGTGCTCCACGATGGAGAGCATATGGATGTTGCCGAGCTTGCCGCTGTGCGCGGCCTGGATGACTTCCTGCACCGGCGGCATGTAGCGGTATTCCATGGCAACCCAGACCGGCGCGGTGTAGTTGGCGGCAAGCTGCTCAAGTTCGTCCGCCTGCCCGGCGCTGGTGCACACCGGCTTTTCCACCAGGACCGGGAGGTTGGTTCCGCTGGCGAAGATGTCCTTCAGGATGCCCAGGTGCGTGTCATTGGGGCTGGCGATGACCAGCGCATCCACCAGGCCGGAGGCCAGCAGTTCCTGATGGGACGGGAAAGTCTGCACCTGGTAACCGATCTCCTTCACGGTCTCTTCCAGTGAGGCCTGCGTGGGATCGGAGACTGCGGTGATGGTGCTTCCGGGGATCAGGGCAAGGTTCCGGACGTGTTCGCGGGCCATATGGCCGGCTCCGATGAGGCCGTAACGAATAGTCCGGACCGGTTCCGCAGAAGGCAATGACATGAGCTGCTCCGTTTTCTCTACGTTGAGGTGGGGGGACCGCGGCGTTGCATCCCAAACACAACTATACAGAAAGTGTTGTTTTTCCAACATAGCGTGTGTATATTTCTTCAGTATCAGCCCGGAACTACAACGAGGTGGAACGTGCCCCAACCGTCAACCGGAACCCTGCTCTTCGTAGGGTGCGCCACCCTGGACGCGATCGCCCTGGTCCAGGACTACCCCGCCGCGGACAGCCGCACCATCGCTTCAGACTTCGCGACCGCCGGCGGCGGCCCCGCAGCCACGGCCGCCGTTGCGGCCGCCCGGGCCGGGGCCACTGCAGCCTTCGCGGGCGTCCTTGGCACCGATGAAGAAGGCGACCGCATCATTGCCGGACTCAAGGCGGAAGGCGTGGACACCTCCGCCGTCATCCGCGACCCGGGCGTCAAAACGGGCGCCAGCGTGATCGTGGTCAGCCAGGCCACCGAAAGCCGGGCCATCGTGACCCGCCCCGTCCCGCCGGTCAGCTTCCCCGCCGGCAGCCGGTTCTTTGACCTGCTGGCAACCGCAGCCTGGGTCCACGTGGATCACCTGGGCTGGAACGCCGTGGCGGCAAAGCCGGGCTTCAAGCCCGGGAGCCTGAACATCAGCGTGGACGCCGGCAACCCCATCCCTTCCTTCACCCCCGCCGGCGTCGCCTTGTATGTGCCCACCATCGAAAGGCTCTCGGCCGAATACGGTGAGCACCTCTCCCCCGAGGCGCTGCTTAAGAAAGCAGTGGACGACGGCGCTTCCGCCGTCGTCGCCACCGCCGGCTCCCAAGGCGCCTGGGTCATGGAACGGGGCGGCACTGCCGTCCACATTCCCGCAACCCCGGCCACCATCGTGTCCACCCTCGGCGCCGGAGATGTGTACCACGGCGCATTGCTCGCCGCCGTCGCAGCGGGTCTTCCGCTCGTGGAAGCCGCCGCCTTCGCCGGCCGCACCGCCTCCGCCTCCTGCGGGGGCTTGGACGGCCGCTCCGCCATCCCGCACCAGACCATCAACCCTGTCCTAGCCTCCAACCTGCCCGCCTAAAACGCCCAGCTGAAAGAAGCAGCCCATGAGCCCCACAGACCTCTCTCCCCTCCAGCGCCCGTCAGGCGCTTTCGCAATGCTCGCCGTTGACCAGCGCGAAGCGATGCGCAACATGTTTGCCGAGCACACAGACCAGCCCGTCACCGACGACGACCTCCGCGATTTCAAACTTGAGGCCGCCAGGATCCTCACCCCCTACGCCTCCGGCATCCTGATCGACCGCCAGTTCGCACTGGACCAGGCCATCGAGGCCGGCGTGGTGGACCCCAACTGCGGGCTCATCGCTTCCGCTGACCACTTCGAGTCCGCCCACGGCGAGCTGGTGGGCGAGGTGACCATTGACCGGCTGGTGGACCCGCACAAATACAAGGCGCTGGGCGTCAAGGCCCTCAAGCTGCTGGTGCTCTACCGCCCGGACGAGCCCGCCGACGGCCGGGTGGCGATGGTCTCCGAATTCGTGGAAAGCTGCCGGTCCGCCGGATTGATCAGCATTATCGAGCCCGTCTCGCGCAAGCCCCTGGCCGGCGGCGATTTCGACTGGAACGCCGGCATCCTGGCTGCCGCCAAGGAACTTGGCAGCCTGGGCGCCGACCTTTACAAGGCTGAGGTCCCTTTCAAGGGCCAGGCCTCCGAGGCGGAGGTCCGGGCGGCGTGCGCCGAGCTGACCAACGCCATCGACGGCCCCTGGGTTGTCCTCTCCTCGGGCGTTCCCGAGGACGTCTTCCCCGACGCCGTCCGGTGGGCCTGCCTCGAAGGCGCCAGCGGCTTCCTCTCCGGACGCGCAGTTTGGGCATCCTGCATCGGCGCCCCCGACGTCGTTGAATCCCTGTCCACGGACGCCGTCCGCCGGCTGCAGCGCCTCTGCGCCGTGGTGGACGACGTCGTATCCGCCCAAAGGACTAACGCATAGCGGCCCCCCGCAAAGCGCCTCAGGGTCCTGGCCGGGCACCCCACTTTTTCGTAGTCAAGCAATAAGGCATAGCAAAACTCAACGAGGAGAATACTGTGAGTCAGATTTCACGCAGGCAGGCCATCGCCATTCTTGGTGCCCTGGGCTTCGGCGCTACCGCAGCAGCGTGCGCCGGCCCCGGGGGCTCCACCGCTCCTGGCGGTGCCACCGGGCCCGCCGCCCCTGCCACCGGTGACATCACCGGCAGGGTGTCCTTCGCCCACTGGCGCGGTGAGGACAAGGCGGTCTTCGACGAACTCATCAAGCGCTTCGCCGCCATGCATGACGGCGTAGAGGTGGCCCAGGACATCTCCACCTCCAACGACTACAACGCCCAGGGCCTGCAGAAGGTGCGAGGTGCCGCCATCGGCGATGCCTTCGCAACCTTCCGCGGAGCGCAGTTCAAGAACTTCACCGAGGCCGGAATCTACACCGAGCTCAAGGACAGCAAGGCTGTTTCCAACTACCAGGAAGGCCTGCTGTCCGCCGGGAAGTCGGGCGAGAGCCAGTTGGGCCTGCCGTACCAGGTGGTGTTCCCCATGCCCCTGGCCAATGTGGACCTGTTCGAGAAGGCGGGCGCGGACCTGGCCCCGAAGGACTGGGATTCCTTCATGGCCATGTGCGAGAAGCTGGCCGCCTCCGGCGTCGTTCCCATTTCCTGGCCGGGTGGCGACGTTGGAAACGGCGGCCAGCTGTTCAACTGCATGATCGCCAACAACGCGCCCGTGGATGACATGTGCGCCCAGATCGAGCAGGGCAAGCTCAAAGTCACCGACGATTGGTTCATCAAGATGCTGGGTCAGTACAAGGACCTGGTCCCGTACCTGCAGTCCAACGCCACCGGCACCGCCGTGGAACCTGCGCAGAACCTGTTCTCGCAGGGCAAGGCCGCCATGCTGGCCACCGGCTCCTACCACATCGCCGCAGTCCGCGGCCTGGGCGCCCAGTTCCCCATGGAGCTGGTGTTCCCCAACACGTCGGACGGCAACGCCAAATACGAGGGCGTCTACAACGCCACCTTCATCCTGGGCGTGAATTCCGCGAGCAAGAACCAGGCCGCAGCCGCAGCTTGGATCGATTTCCTGTCCGAGCCGGAGAACGCGGGCTACTACGCGAACCAGACGGCCCAGCACGTGTCCGTCAAGGACGTCGACTACACGAACCCGGACCTCAAGCGCCTGAGCCCCTGGCTGGACAAGAAGACGGCCCTGGCCGCCCGGTTCCAGTTCCAGAACCTGGACGTCCGCAACGCCGTGGAAGCCAGCGCGACGGCGGTCATCTCCGGCACCAGCCCGGAGCAGGCAGCCGAGGCAGCCCAGAAGATTGTTGACGAACGGCTATGAGCATCCATCCCGGAACGGCTGCGAAACGAAAGGCGCCGGACAGCCGGACCGAAAACGGCGCAGCCAGGAAACGCCGCTCCCCTACGCGGGTGAATCCGGCGCTGTACCTCTTCCCGCTCCCGGCCGTCGCCATCATCGCGTTCTTCCTGGTGATGCCTACCCTGCAGGCGTTCCAGTACGCAATCACGGACTGGAACGGCTTCTCGGCGGCGTTCAACTACGTGGGGCTGGACAACTTCGTCCGTGCGTTCACCAAGGACTCGCTGTTCACCAATGCGTTGACCAACAACCTGAAGTTCGTGCTGCTGGTGGTGATTGCGCAGACGCTGTTCTCGCTGGTCCTGGCCTTGCTGCTCACCAGGAACTCCCGCGGCAGCATCCTGCTGCGGGCACTGTTCTTCTTCCCCACCATCCTGTCCTCGGTATCCGTGGCCTTCATCTGGAAGTTCATCTACGATCCCAACTTCGGCCTGGCCAACTCTGTCCTGGGCGCAGTGGGGCTGGAGGCGCTCCAGGGCTCCTACCTTGGCAACAACGCCCAGGCCCTGTACTGGGTGGCCGTCACGCAGGTCTGGTTCCACTCGGGCCAGATGATGGTGGTCTACATCGCCGGCCTGCAGGCCATCCCGCGGGAACTCTACGAAGCCGCCGAAATGGACGGCGCTGGCAAATGGCAGCAGTTCAAGTCCATCACCTGGCCGTTCGTGGCCCCGGCAACATCCATTGTGGTGGCCTACACCACCGTGCAGTCGTTCAAGGCCTTCGACCTGATCCTGGGTATCGCGGGCAACCCGCCCAAAAGCTCCCTGGACATCCTCTCCACCCGCATCTACAGCACCTTTGCCAACTCGGAGTTCGGCTACGCTGCCGCCCAGTCGATCATCTTCATGGCAATGATCGCCCTGGTCACCTGGCTCCAGCGCCGGCTGCTCCGGCTGACCCCGAAGGGGGAATGACAGCATGCTCGCCTCAATAAGCCGCCGCGCCATCCTTGGCATCTACGCGGTCATCATCATCGTTCCGCTGACCGTGGTGGGGTTCGGCAGCTTCAAGTCCACGCAGGAACTCTTCGCCGGCCCGTTCAGCCTGCCGCAGTCCCTCTCTCCCGCCAACTACGCCGAGGTGATCGGCGGCCAGGATCTGGGTTCCTCGTTCTGGAACAGCGTCATTGTCACCGCCGTGTCCGTGCCGCTCACCCTGTTCCTGGCGAGCCTCGCCGGGTACGCCGTGTCCAGGCTGAAGGGCTTTATGTCCTGGGCGATCTTCGGTTTCCTGGTCTTGGGCATGGCCATCCCGGCTCAGGCCAACATGGTGCCGCTGTACGTCCTGTTCGGCCGGTTGGGGCTGTTGGACAGCCTCACGGGCCTGATCCTGGCAAACGTGGTGTCCACCCTGCCCATCGCCGTTTTTATCCTGGGCGGGTTCATGCGGACCCTGCCCCGGGAGCTTTACGAAGCATCCTCAATTGACGGCACCGGCCCCTGGCGGACCTACGCGTCCATCGCCCTGCCGCTGTCGGCACCGTCCATCGCCGCCGCCGCGATCTTTCTGTTCGTCATCCACTGGAACGAGCTGCTGTATCCGCTGTTGTTCATCCAGTCCCCGGGCAACCGCACCCTGCCGCTGGCACTGCTCAGCTTCCAGGGCGAGTTTCAGACCGACTACCCGCTGCTGTTCGCGGGTGTCATCCTGGCCTCGCTGCCCGTGGTGGTGGCCTACGTCTTCCTGCAGCGCTACTTCGTTGCCGGCATCACCGCAGGCGCGAGCAAGGGATGAGTACGACGACGACGGGCGGCTTCGCGGGCGGCGAAGCCCTCCCAGCCAACGAAAGGCAATATCAGTGAACCTCAAATCAGCCCGACACCTGGTGAACGGCACCTGGCATGCGGCCGGAACGTCGAAGGACGTGACGGACCCCGGAAACGGGAGCACCGTGGGCGAGGTAGCCTGGGGCGCCGCCGAGGACGCCACCCAAGCTGCCGATGCCGCCGCCGAGGCCTTCGCGTCCTGGTCCCGCACCACGGTGCGCACCCGCGCGGACCTGCTCCGCAACGCCGCCGATCTCCTGGCCGAACGCCGCGACGAACTGGCCCACACCCTCGCACTGGAAGCCGGCAAACGGCTTCCTGAGGCGCAGGGCGAAGTGGACTTCTCGGTGGAATACTTCCGCTGGTTTGCCGAGGAAGTGCGCCGCACCACGGGTACCGTCAGCCCGCCCGAACTGCAGGGCCGCCGGCACCTCAGCCTCCGCAAGCCCATCGGCGTGGCGCTCAGCCTCACCCCGTGGAACTTCCCGGTGTCCATCCAGGCCCGGAAGCTCGCCGCGATGCTGGCCGCCGGCTGCACCGTGGTGGGCCGTGTCTCCGAAAAGGCGCCCCTGGCTGCCACCGGGCTGTTCGAGGTGCTGCACGACGCCGGGTTCCCGGCCGGCGTCGTGAACCTTGTGCACGGCCCGTCCCGCGAGATCACCGCCGCGCTGCTCAGGCACCCGGCAGTGCGGGCCGTCAGCTTCACCGGTTCCACCGGCGTGGGCCGCCAGATCATGGCCTCCGCGGCAGTGCGGGTGGTCCGCCCGCTGCTGGAGCTTGGCGGCAACGCTCCCTTCATTGTGTTCGAGGACGCGGACCTGGACGCCGCCGTCGAGGGCGCCGTGCTGGGCCGGCTCCGCAACACCGGACAGTCCTGCGTCGCTGCGAACCGCTTCCTGGTCCAGGACAGCATCGCCGACGAGTTCGCCCGGAAGCTGGGTGCGCGCTTCGATGCGATGAGCATCGGACACGGAGCTCCCGACGGCGGCGCACCGGTCCCTGACCTCGGTCCGGTCATCGACGCCGAACGGGTGTCCGCGGTGCAGGCGCTGGTGGATGACGCTCTGAACCGCGGCGCGCGCCGCGTCACGCAGCGGACCGACGTGCCCGGCACGGGGTCCTTCCTGGCCCCCACGCTGCTGGCGGATGTCCCCGACGATGCCCCGCTGGTAGGCGAGGAAGTGTTCGGCCCGGCTGCCGGCGTCGTCACCTTCTCCTCGGAAGAGGAAGCTATCCGGAAGGCGAACGCCACGGAGATGGGACTCGCTGCCTACGTCTGGAGCAGCAGCCCCAAGCGCGGCTGGGACATCCCCGAACGGCTCGAAGCCGGCATCGTGGGAGTGAATGACCCCCTGCCGTCCGTAGCCTTTGCCCCCATGGGCGGCGCCAAGCAGTCGGGCCTGGGACGGGAAGGATCCAGCCTGGGCCTGGAGGAGTTCGAGGAGGTCCAGTACGTGGCCTGGAGGCCGTAAGGTGCTGACCACCGGGCTGGTACTGGGCGCTGTGGTGGTAGGGGCCGGAATGCAGCGGATCACCGGCATGGGCTTTGCCCTGGTGGCCGCCCCGTTCCTGGTCCTGCTGCTGGGCCCGGTGGAAGGGGTGGTGCTGGTGAACGTGTGCGGCGCCGTAACGGCTGGGGCCATCATCTTCCGGGTGGTGCGGGACGTCGACTGGAAGCGGTACCTCCTGCTCGCGGCCTCAGCGTTGCTCGGGATCATTCCGGCGGCGTTCCTGATCCGCCTCATTCCGGCGGCGGTCCTGGAGATCTCCATCGGAGTGATCCTCGCGGCCGGGCTCACCGTCCTGCTGGTCCTCAAGTCCGCCACCCTGCCCGCACGGCGCCGGTACCTTCTCACCGCCGGTGGCCTGAGCGGTTTTATGAACACGGCGGCCGGCGTGGGTGGTCCGGCCGTCAGCATGTACTCCATCGCTACCCGGTGGCAGCACAAGTCCTTCGCGGCCACCATGCAGCCGTACTTCTTCACCATTGGTGCGTTCTCGCTCATCTCCAAGGCCCTGACCGCGCCGGAGACGTTTCCCGTGCTGCCCTTGGGCATGTGGGTGGCGGTTGCAGTGGCGTGCCTGGGCGGGCTGGTGCTGGGCGACGTCGCATCGAAGTTCGTCCCCGCCCGCGCCGCGCAAATCCTGCTGATCGTCCTGGCGTACCTGGGAGCGGCCGCCACCATCACCCGCGGCGTGTTCGACGCCGTCGGCTGACCTGATTTTTCACCTGCACCAGAGAACTTGCATCGGAAACAGAGAGAGGAAACAACATGACGTGGCTGAATAGTGCCGCTCACGCACGATGGCTCGAGGCTGAAACGGACCGGCTGATCAATTTCGCCGCGGCGTCGAAGGTGCCTACGGGATTCGGCTGGCTAGACAACTACGGCGTGGTGTTTGCCGACAAGCCCACCCATCTTTGGATCACCGCGCGGATGACGCACAGTTTCGCTGTTGCCGCGTTGATGGGACGGCCGGGTGCCGGGCTCCTTGTGGACCATGGCATAGCAGCACTTAACGGAGCCCTCCACGATGACGAGTTCGGCGGATGGTACGCCGAGGTGGACGGGGACGGTCCCGTGAACGCCACCAAGTCCGGCTACCAGCACTCTTTTGTGCTCCTCGCGGCTGCCAGTGCTGTTGCTGCGGGGCGCCCGGGAGCCAGGGAGCTGCTCGATGAGGCGCTGCGGATAGCTGACACGAAATTCTGGGACCACGAGGCCAACATGTGCTTCGACTCGTGGAACCGGGAATTCACGGAAACCGAGGCATACCGCGGCGGCAACGCGAGCATGCACTCGGTCGAGGCGTATCTGATCGTCGCCGATGTCACCGGGGAGGACCGCTGGCTCCAACGGGCACTGCACATCGCCGAAGTGCTCATCCACAACTTTGCGCGCAACAACAACTACCGCGTGTTTGAACACTTCGACCCGGAGTGGAACCCCATGCCGGAGTACAACACCGACGACCGGGCCAGCCAATTCCGTGCGTATGGCGGAACGCCCGGCCACTGGGTTGAGTGGGCGCGCCTGCTCCTCCACGTCCGTGCCGGGCTTGAGGCCCGCGGCCTGGAGGTTCCGGCCTGGCTGCTCGACGACGCGCGCGGCCTGTTCCACGCCGCCATCCGCGACGCCTGGGAGCCGGACGGAAACCCGGGATTTGTCTACACAGTGGACTGGGAAGGCAAGCCGGTGGTCACCACCCGCATCCGCTGGGTTCCCGCAGAGGCAATCGGAGGTGCGGCAGCCCTCTATATCGCCACCGGTGAAAAGGAGTATGCGGACTGGTACGAGCGGATCTGGGACCACGCGCGCGACTGGTTCATTGATTACGAGCACGGATCCTGGAAACAGGAACTTGACGAGAACGGCAATGTCACCTCGACCGTATGGTCCGGCAAGGCGGACATCTATCACCTCTTGCACTGCCTGGTGGTCCCGCGCCTCCCGCTGGCGCCCGGGCTTGCCCCGGCCGTCGCGGCGGGCCTGCTCGACGCGCGGCTAAGTTCAACCGTGCAGGACAAAGAGCCTGCCGCACGCTGATTCGCCCCCAAAGAAAGGACAGCCATGTCTGCCATCTCCCCCGAAGAAACTGTCGTCCGCATTTCCAGCACCAGCGATGAGCCTGTCAGCCTGCGGGTTGAAGCAGGGCAGGCTGTGACGGTCCGCGTGGAAGTAGAAAAAAACTGCAACTGCCACCAGGGATCGGCCGGCCGCCCGGGCTCCTTTACGGATATCGATTTCGGTACAGGCAGGTAGCCCGGGAACGCACCGCGCCGGGGTCCAAGTCAATTTCGACCCCTCCACCGGAAGTTGGTAGAGGTTAATGGATGCAAGACCTACTCAATCCCGCCAAGCCATTCATTGCCGTCACGCTTGCATTGGCCGCAGGGCTGGTCCTGTCCTGGCTGCTGCGCAAGCTTGTTCTGCGCCTCAACCGCAATCGTCCCGAGCTGCAGGCCACCTCGCGGGTGGCCCGCCAGCCGCTGCGGCTGGCGCTGTGCCTCATCGGCGTCCGCACCGCCCTGGGGCTGACGGCCGGGAGCGAAGGCTGGCTGCCCGGCGTCGACCATTTGCTGCTGATAGCCCTCATCGGCTCGCTGGCCTGGCTGGGGGTGGCGGTGCTGCTGATCGTCGAAGCCGTGGTGCTGGGACGGTACAGCGTTGACGTTGCGGACAACCGGCGCGCCCGGCGGCTCCGCACGCAGATGATCCTGGCCCGGCGGATCGGCGTTGCCCTGGTGGTGGTTCTCGCCGTGGGCTCGGTGATGCTCACTTTCCCGGCCATCCAGGCCCTCGGCGCCGGGCTGCTGGCGTCCGCCGGCGTCATCTCGATCGTCGCGGGCCTCGCCGCCCAGACCTCCCTGGTGAACGTCTTCGCCGGCATGCAGCTGGCCTTCACGGACGCCATCCGGGTGGACGATGTGGTGGTGGTCCAGAAGGAGTGGGGCCGCATCGAGGAAATCACGCTCACCTACGTGGTGGTCCACATCTGGGACGACCGGCGCCTCATCCTGCCCTCCACCTACTTCACCACCACACCCTTCGAAAACTGGACCCGCCGCCAGTCCGAGGTGATGGGCACCGTGGAGTTCGACCTCGACTGGCGTGCCCCCGTGGAGGACATGCGCGCCGAACTGCGCAGCGTCCTTGCCGGGACCGACCTGTGGGACGAGCGCGTGGGTGTCCTGCAGATCACGGACGCCACGGGCGGCTTCGTCCGCGTGCGGATCCTGGTCAGCGCCGCGGACAGCGCCGCACTCTTTGACCTCCGCTGCCTCATCCGCGAAGCTATCGTTACCTTCCTGCAGGGCCGTCCGGAGGCACTGCCCCAGCAGCGCTGGGCCGAGGCGGCGTCCGACGGCGGCACCTCCTCCCGCCGCCAGCAGCCGCTGCCGGGCCTGGGAACCTCCGGCCGGGACGGTTCCCGCGTCCCGGCAGACCCTCAGGAGTCACAGCTGTTCACCGGATCAATCGAGGCGGTCCAGCGTTCGCGCGCCTTCACCGGCCCCGGCGACGAGGTGTTCCAGGACCGGGACCAGACCCTGGCCGCCAGGAACTGACCCTTGATATGTGACCGAATGGTCACCTATCATGGTTCCTATGGATGCCGTGTTCAAGGCACTCGCGGACCCCACCCGCCGGGACCTGCTTGACGAGCTCTTCCGCGAGGACGGCCAGACCCTCGGCGCCCTTGAAGGCCGGTTCGACATGACCCGCTTCGGGATCGCCAAGCACCTCCGGATCCTGGAAGAAGCAGGCCTGGTGGTGACCCGCCGTCGGGGGCGTGAAAAGCTGCATTTCCTGAACCCGGTGCCCATCCGGCTCGTCCACGACCGCTGGGTGAGCAAGTACGCCGAACCATGGGCCGCTGGCCTCAGCGACCTCAAATCCAGATTGGAAAGTCCCATGGAAAAAATCTTCGAGATCTACATCAAGACCACGCCCGAGCGGCTCTGGGAAGCCATCACGGACAGCGGCATCCGCAGCAAGTACCAGTTCGGGAACACCATCGAAACGGACTGGACCCCGGGCAGCAGCCTCACCATGAACAACGTCAAAGCCGGCGCACCCCTGGGCGAAGGCGAGAACCTGGAGGTGGACCCGCCGCGCCGGCTCGTCCAGACGATGCGCGCGCTTTGGGGCGAGGACGTCAAGGCCGAGGGAACCTCGAAGGTCACCTGGGACATCGAGCCCGTGGGCGATTCCTGCCGCCTCACCGTCACCCACAGCGACCTCCGTGAAGGCGCCAACGAACAGCTCTACGGCGGCTGGCCCATGATCCTCTCCGGCCTGAAAACCTGGCTGGAAACAGGCGAGAAGCTCACCACGCCGGGTTCGCTGATGTACACCTGAGTCCTGTTGAACAGCTAAAGAACGGACGACGGCGGGAGGCGGCTAAGTGCCATACCATCACGTTCGGCGCGTGCCGTCCCACCTGCGTCTGCGGAGCTTACTCGTGGCCATCAGCGAGCCGCCGATGAACAACACTCCGAGGACCACGGTGGCCACGCCCACGTAGAACCATGCACCCCGGCCGAAGATCATCAACGCCGCGCCCAGGATGCAGAGGCCTTTTGCGGTGATATCGAGGTACAGCTGCGCCTTTGGAGAAGCCATACTTCCACGATAGACCCGGCTCCCGGGACCCTTAGTCCGTCCGCTGCCTCCACAGCAGGAACACACCGAACGTCACTACGCACAGGACCAGCATGGCCAGGACCATCCGCGCCCAGTTTTCCTGGTGGACGCCGTCGGCGGCGAACACACCGATCATCACCGTGGCCGTGATGGCGCCGACGTACCGGCAGGTCTGGTAGATGCCCGCCGCGACGCCACGCTCCTGCGGCCGGGTGGAGACGAACATGCCCTGGTTGGTGGCGATGCTCACCGTTCCGTACGGGACGCCCATCAGTGCCGTCAGCACCACCACCAGCGGGATCACCAGGGTGCCGGTCAGCAGCCACATCAGCGCGGCCACCGCTGTCAGGAGGACGACGCCGGCAATCAGCACACGGCGCACGCCGAACCTTCCGATGGCCCTGACCGCCCACGGGGTTGCGACCACAGACATGGCGGCGAGCGGCAGCATCAGCAGGCCGACAACGCCGGGATCGTAGCCGCCGGCCTCCTGCAGCAGCTGGGGCAGTCCGAAGAAAACGAAGTAGTACACGCTGCTGAACACCGCGAAGCCGAGGTACACCAGCAGCAGCGGGCGGTTCCGGCCCAGGAGCCTGATGTCCAGAAAAGGCCGGTTGAAGCGCAGCTCGCGCCAGGCGAACAGGGCCGCGATGACGGTACCGGCCGCGAGCATCCACCAGCGGTATCCCGGCGCCACATTCAGCGCTGCCATCATCACCAGCAGCAGGGCGGAGACGAATGCCAGGATCCCTGGGATGTCCGAGTCCCTGACAAGTTCGGCAACACTGCCATGCTCCCGGGCTTCGTCCTTCGGGGCTGCCTGCCGCACAATCAGCAACGCGGCGAGCGCCAGGGGGACGTTGACCAGGAACAACGCTTCCCACCCCACCAGGCTCACCAGCAGGCCGCCGACTACCGGGCCCACGGCGGCCGCCGAGGTGTTGGCCATCTGCAGCCGGCCCAGCGGCCGGGCGGAGTCGACGTTGGCCCGGTGGGCTATCGCTCCCACCATCACCACCGCACTGGGATAGGCCGTTGCGGTGCCCAGCGCCATGACCGCCCGCGCCACGCAGAGGAGGGCGAAGTTCGGCGCGAGCGGTGCCAGCGCGCAGGTGACGGCGACCAATGCCATGCCGAGCATAAACATCCGCCGTGGCCCGAACCGGTCCGCCAGCCTGCCCATCACGGGTTGCCCCGCAGCGGAAGCCAGGTAGAAGGAGGTGACCACCCACGTGACAGCCGCGACGTCGAGCCCGAAGTCGGCGCGAAGCACCACCAGGGCCACCGCGATCATCGAAGAGTTCAGGGGGTTCAGTGCCGTGCCCAGGCTGAGGCCGGCGACGGCCAGGGCAGTCCGGGGATTGTTGCTCACGGAAACAGTCTTACCCACCCGCCCGGACGTTAGCGAGTTTGACGCAGCCCTGAAAGACCGCGGTTAAAGACAAGCTGTTGGTTGCCCGAATGGAAGCGTCGATCCTGCGATGCGCCATGCTGCTCCGTCCCAAAGCATGGAATATCTGATCCTCCAGTCGCTGCATGCCTGTCCTTGGGGGCCGAATTCGGGGCTTTGGATAGTCCGCAGCTTCACATCCGCGGTCAAGTTGTTGCCTGATCCGCTCACATTTAGAACGTCCAGGCTTTGCCAGTACGAGCTTCCCAGTTCGGCACTCCAACCGGCAGCGCCATCGAATGTCGCCTGCAGTTCGGGCGTGAATTGCTTGAAGGCCGCACTATAGGCCCCCCTGTTAATACCTTGGCCGTGGAGCAGCAGGCTCTGCCCAATATTGTTCGCCTGGTCATGATCGGAGCTGATAATCAATGGAAAATAGCCGGATTCGGGGGCCGGTGCATTTCCGCACTCGACCAGTGGCATCGGGACGCCACGCACCTCCCATTCGGCAATTGCTTCGGCTGCCCGTGGGCCACTGACAGCGTAAGCCATTCCCTCGGCCCCGGTTTTCCCAGCGCTCACCACTCCGGCAACGAGGGCATCCTGCCCCAGAAGAGGACCACCACTGTTGCCTGGATTGATCGCGGCGTCCGTTTGGATCATGTTACCAATTCTTCCGCTACCGAAATTGACGTCACGGTCCAGGCCGCTCACAATTCCCCTCGTTAACGTCAATGATTCGCCCCGAGGGAATCCAAGGGCCGCGACCTCGGTCCCCATGGGAGGGTCAGTTGTTTGGAATTCGAATTGGTGGCCGTTAACCGCTGAGTCGAGTCGAACAAGAGCTAAATCTGCAAGTTCATTGAATCCGAGGACAACTCCCCGAATGGTATTCCCGTCAAAAGAAACGCTAATGGCGGACGCGTCCTCAACGACGTGGGCCGCTGTAGCAACGAGCGTGGAGGTAATCAGAAACCCAGTACCGGTATAGCTGTTGTCACATGTCGTGACGCTGAACTGCCCGACGCCGGATTGGACTTCGGGGACCACTGCTAGCCAACCCTGGGGCGCCTCACTGGCTGTCGCCGGGGACTGCGATGCTGTCACCTGCGGCGAGGTACTGAACGATGCTGTAGGAGATGGTCCGGGGCGTTCAGTGTCCGCCTCGGGGACCGGTGACGGCGGAGGGGCCGGAGTGCAACCAGCCGCAAGGGCCAGGACCACGACCGCAGAACCTAGCATTTGGCTTCGAACCATACTCTTGGCGTATCTCATCGAACCACTCCTGACGCTATAGCGCGGGGCGTCTTTGCCGCGTGCAATTTTGTCTAAAGCTAGCCCTGCGCGCCGGTCGGTCCACGCATTGAAACTACCTAACCGCCTCCCTAATCCATCTTGGCGGAAGCACCATGTCTTGAGTTTTAGCCTCTATTTGCCCGCCTGGACAGGAGGAAAGAGGGTCTTTTCAACCACACCGGTGAGCTCCCTGATGACCTCGGCCTGCCCGGCGTCTTCGGTGCCGTCCGCGTTCTCGGTGTAAATCACCAGCACAAAGGTGGAGCCGCGGTAGGCCAGCACGGCGGCGTCGTGGAGTTCGCCGCCGATTTCACCGAATTTATGGAACACCTCCACCCCGGCCTGGGAACCGGCGGGAATGAGCTCCTCGTTGTTGGTGTCCTGCATGTAACCCAGGAGCTGCGCGGTGTTCTCCGGGTTCAGCAGGTCTCCGGCGTACAACTGCTTCAGGACCAGGGCCATCTCGGCAGGAGTCAGCAGGTTCTCCTCCGGGTCATAGGCGACGCCGATGGAGGCCGCGTATTCAGTCAGCTGCGGATAGCCCACGGCATCCATCAGCAGCAACCAGGAATCATTGTTGCTTTCGTTGACCATGGCTTCCAGCTGGAAGGCGGCGTCGTAGTCCCCCAGCGGGTCATCCAGGCTCGCCTCGCCGTTCTCCACTAGGTGGTAGAAGGCGGCGGCCGTGATGATCTTCGCGGTGCTGGCGGCGGTGAAAGCCTCCTGGTCCCCGAAGGTGAGTGCGGCATCGCCCGAAATGTCTGCCATGGCCAGCCCGATCCGGTAATCCGGATTTTCGTCCAGGACGGACTGGATGCTGTCCTGCAGGGAATCAGGGGCCACGGCCACAGGTGCCTCGGGAAGGGCTGGGGGAACCGCTCCGGTTGCGCCGTTAAGCGGCCCTGACTTCACCACCGCGAACACAACGATGGCCACGATCACCAGCGCAACGGCGGTGAACAGCAATGCCAGCCTCTTCCGGGCACGCCGGGGTGCCGGGACATTCCGCCCGGGCGCAGGCATTTCTTGGTCCGACATAGGGCTCCTGTCCCAACTCAACAATCTGATCCGCATCCTGCGGGCCCCAGCGCACGCGATGCGATGTCGATTAGATCATCGAAGTTTGGGAACTCCCTGTTAGCGGGTGCGGGCAGCCAGTGCTGAGTCCAGGAACTCCAGGTGGGCCGGTGCTACGCGGACGGTGTTGCCCGAGTATTCGGGATGTTTGGCGAGGAACTTCTTGATAAAGGGGCACACCGGAACGATGCCCATCCCCGCGCCAACCGTTTCGTCCAGGGCCACCGTGGCGAGCTGGCCCGCCAGGCCCTGGCCGCCGTATTCCTCGTTGATCACCGTGTGGTAGAAAATCCGCTGCGGTGAGCCGCCGCCGTTGTATTCCTTGTACGCTGCCTTGCCGATCACGTTTCCTGCGTCAAGGATTTCAAAACGCTCGCGGCCGGCGTTGTGGCGGACGGTGATCTCACTCAAGGGGACTCCTTCGATGCGGTTGCGTTGCTGCCCTTGCCAAGCCTAACCCGGCTCGGGCTGCCCTTATTTCCGCATCTGATGTTCCCGGCGCATCACCGTCCGCTGGCTGCCTCCGCCCTAGCTCAGGTACCCGTTCGGATTGAGCACGTACTTGGTGGCTGCACCGGCGTCGAACTCCGCGTAGCCCGTCGGCGCCTCCTCCAGCGGAATCGCCTTGGCATTGACATTCTTGGCGATGCTGACCTTGTCATTGAGGATGGCCATCATCAGCTGCCGGTTGTACTTCATGACCGGGCACTGGCCAGTGGTGAAGCTCAGCGACTTGGCCCAGCCGGTGCCCAGGCTCAGGCTCAGCGAGCCTTTCTTGGCGGCCTCGTCGATGCCGCCCGGATCACCCGTCACGTACAGCCCGGGGATGCCGAGCGCACCGCCTGCCGCGGTGATGTCCATCAGCGAGTTCAGCACGGTGGCGGGTGCCTCTTCGGCGTCCTTGCCATGCCCTTGTCCCCGTGCCTCAAAGCCCACCGCGTCCACACCGCAGTCCACCTCCGGCACGCCGAGGATCTGCTCGATCTGCTCCGCCGGGCCTCCCTTGGTAAGGTCCACCGTTTCGCAGCCAAAGCTGCGCGCTCTCTCCAGCCGTTCCTCGTTAAGGTCCCCCACAATCACGACGGCGGCGCCAAGCAAATGTGCGCTGGTCGCCGCTGCGAGGCCCACCGGGCCGGCACCCGCAATGTACACGGTGGAGCCGACGCCGACCCCGGCGGTGACGGCGCCGTGGAACCCTGTGGGGAAAATGTCCGAGAGCATGGCCAGGTCCAGGATCTTCTCCATGGCCCGGTCCTTGTCCGGGAACTTCAGCAGGTTCCAGTCGGCGTAGGGCACCAGCACGTAGTTGGCCTGGCCGCCCACCCAGCCGCCCATGTCCACGTACCCGTAGGCGCTGCCGGGGCGGTCAGGGTTGACGTTCAGGCAGATGCCGGTCTTGCGTTCCTTGCAGTTCCGGCACCGGCCGCAGGCGATATTGAACGGCACCGAACACAGATCGCCCACCTTGATGAACTCGACGTCGCGGCCCACCTCCACTACCTCGCCGGTAATCTCATGGCCGAGCACCAGGTTGGGCGGCGCCGTGGTGCGTCCACGCACCATGTGCTGGTCCGAGCCGCAGATGTTGGTGGCCACCGTCTTGAGGATCACCCCGTGGTTGACCGGGCGCCCCACGTTCGCCGGGTTGACGCCGGGGCCGTCCTTGAGTTCGAAGCTGGGGTAGTCGATATCGATGACTTCAACCTTGCCTGGTTCCTTGTAGGCAACGGCTTTGTTCCCTGTCATGTGTTTCTCCTGTAGTCAGGCCTGCCCGGTAGGGCGGCCGTGATCATGGGTGGGTGAAGTGCCCCTGCAGGGCCCCGTGCTTCGATTGACGTGCGGTTTCCATCGTGCGACATGACTGGTGCCGGTGATCTTGGGCCTGATCTCTTAGCCGGCCGGGTCCGGCCGGTTGATCCTGCCGAGGCTCCTGGGCTGGGGTTCGCCCAGTCTAGGCAGGGGCCGCGGGCGGTGCCAGAGCCAGAAGGGCGGCGGCTCTACCCTCTTTGGGATTAGGGGGTGTCCGGGACCCGATGACTTCCGCGGTGAAGCCTTGTAGTGTCAGCACCGGAACAGCCAACCGCAGCGACATGTTGACGAAGGAGCAGACCATGGCAGTCAGTGACGAGGAAGCACGGGTACTGGACCAATGGAGCAACAGGCTTGCCCAGGCGCTGCAGATCCTGGACCTCAAGGTGGACAACGAACTGCTCCTTGACCTGGCCCGCCGGTCCGCCGATTCGATCATCCATCCCGCCGCGCCGGTCACCACGTTCCTGGTGGGCTATGCCGCGGGCCTGGAGGCCGGAACCGGCAGCGCCGGATCAAGGGAGGCATCCAGCGCGGCGGTACAGCAGGCCGCAAGCATCGCTTTTGACCTTTGCGACGACGGGCCCGACGGCGGCCCCGCCAGCCAGGGCTGGGCCGCCACGGCCCAGTAGCTGCGCCTGCGCACTTTCTACCCCGCCGCCGTCGGCTCCTCTTCAAGGACCAGAACCGGCTCGAGCTTTACGATCACTGCCTTGGACACGGGC
The DNA here is from genome assembly GCF_057656635.1 of Arthrobacter sp. Soil_C_49. Lineage (NCBI taxonomy): Bacteria > Bacillati > Actinomycetota > Actinomycetes > Micrococcales > Micrococcaceae > Arthrobacter > Arthrobacter sp. Soil_C_49. The sequence goes on along the minus strand of NZ_JBDGJZ010000022.1, from coordinate 19,122 downwards.
GTCTGGCTGCCCTCGGCCACGCTTTCCAGCGGCACCAGGACGTTGGCCTCCGGATAGTAGGCGGCGGCGCATCCCCTGGCCGTGGGGTAGGACACCACCCGGTAGTTCCGCAGGACCCGCTCGGCGTTGTCCGGGTAGACGCCCCAGATGTCCACGTGCTGCCCGTCCTCGAGGCCCAGGTCGGTGAGGTCTGCCGGGCTCACAAACACGACCTCACGGCCCTTCTTGATGCCCCGGTACCGGTCGTTGTGGCCGTAGATGGTGGTGTTGAACTGGTCGTGCGAGCGCATGCTCTGCAGGATCAGGGTGCCCGGCGGGCGTTCCACGTGCTCGAGTTCGTTCACGGTGAGCACGGCCTTGCCCGTGGGGGTATGGAAGGTGCGCGAGTCCCGGGGCCCGTTGGGCAGGATGAAGCCGCCGTCCTGCCGGATCTTCCGGTTGTAGTCCTCGCAGCCCACAACCACGTGGGAAATGTGCTCCCGGATGAGGTCGTAGTTCTTTTCGAAGCCCGCCCAGTCCGCAGCGATCCGGTCACCCAGCACACGGCGCGCAAGCCGGCTGACGATCGCCACTTCGGAGAGCAGCCCCGGAGCCACCGGCTCAACCGTTCCATGGGAGGCGTGGACAGCGCAGACGGTGTCCTCCACCGAAACGAACTGCGGCCCCGATTCCTGGCGGTCGATCTCGGTGCGCCCCAGCGTGGGCAGGATCAGCGCCTCGGCGCCGGTCACGGCGTGCGAATGGTTGAGCTTGGTGGAGATCTGGACCGACAGTTCGGTGCGCTCCATCGCCGCCTCCGCCGCGTGGGTGTCCGACATGGCTCCCACGAAATTTCCGCCCAGGCCCACAAAAACCTTGATGCCGCCGTCGCGCATCTGCCGGATGGTCTCCACCGCGTCCGCGCCGTGCTCCCGGGGCGGTTCGAAGCTGAATTCCTTGCCCAGGGCATCCAGGAAGGCCGGCGGCATCTGCTCCCAAATGCCCATGGTGCGGTCGCCCTGGACATTGCTGTGTCCGCGGATGGGTGAGGCTCCGGCGCCGGGCTTGCCGATGTTGCCGCGCAGCAACAGCAGGTTGATGATCTCCTTGATGGTGGCCACGGCCTTTTTGTGCTGGGTGATGCCCATGGCCCAGGTGATGATCACCTTGTCCGCCCGCAGGTACCGGTCCGCCAGTTCGTCGATCTCCTCGGAGCGCAGGCCCGTCGCCTCGAGGACACTGGCTTCGTCCAGGGTGGCAAGGTGTGCCTTCAGCTCGTCAAGGCCCTGGCAATGTTCCTCGAGGAATTGATGGTCAAGTACCGTCCCCGGCGCCGCGGCCTCGGCCTGCAGGACGCGCTTGGAGACTGCCTGCAGCAACGCCATGTCCCCGCCGAGCCGGATCTGCAGGAACTGGTCAGCCAGGTCTGTGCCGTGTCCGATGATGCCTTTCACCCGCTGCGGATTCTTGTAGCGCATCAGGCCCGCCTCGGGCAGCGGGTTGACTGCAACGATCTGCGCGCCGGCGTCCTTGGCTTCCTCCAGCGCGGTGAGCATCCGGGGGTGGTTGGTGCCGGGGTTCTGGCCCAGGATGATGATCAGGTCCGCTTTTTCAAAGTCGTTGTAGGAGACCGTGGCCTTGCCCACGCCGATGGTCTGCCCCATCGCCCAGCCGGAGGACTCGTGGCACATGTTGGAGCAGTCCGGCAGGTTGTTGGTGCCGTATGCGCGGATGAACAGCTGGTACAGGAACGCAGCCTCGTTGGAGGTGCGGCCGCTGGTGTAGAAGGCTGCCTGGTCAGGGCTCGGCAGCGAGTTCAGCTTGTCCGCGATGATCCCGAACGCATCATCCCAGCCCACAGGCCGGTAATGGTCCTCACCGGCCGGCTTGTAGACCGGCTGGGTGAGGCGGCCCTGCATCCCCAACCAGTATTCTGACCTCTCCCGAAGCCCGCTGACAGGATGCTCAGCCCAGAACTCCGGGCCAATCACCACTGGCGTGGCCTCCCAGGTGACTGCCTTGGCACCGTTCTCGCAGAATTCGAACGTCTTGCGGTGGCCCGGGTCCGGCCAGGCGCAGCTCATGCAGTCGAACCCGTCCTTCTGGTTCAGCGCCAGCAGGGTTTTCCGCGACCGCTCCAGGCCCATGTGCTCCAGCGCGGGCTTCATGGAGTGGTAGACGCCGGGAACGCCGGCGGCCCAGGTTTTAGGGTGTCCGCTCACCTCAAGTTCGGATTCGTCCGCCTCTTCGACCTTTGGATTCTTGCGCACCACGCTGCATCCTCCTCGCTTTGCCTGGCCCCGAAAATACAGTGCAAGTGCTCTGGGACCAGTTGCTTCCACAGTTGTTCACAGGTGGCCGGGAAGTCAAGGACAGCGGCGGGGCTGTGCATAACAAGAGCTCCGATTTGTCCACATAGCCGCGGACACCGAGGACGGCGTGTCCCGGCCGCGCTAGGCTGTTTATCTCGGCTGAAGCAACCGGCCGCAGGATCCACTGTGCGGAGCCGCTGTATATGTCCGACGATCGTGCCCTAGCCGCCCTTGCGGCGTCTTCTTTCTCCCTGCCCCACCTCCGTGACGGCCAACTGGCTGGGATGGCTGCGCTTGCCGGCGGCCGCGACGTCCTTGCGGTGATGCCCACCGGCTACGGGAAATCCGCTATCTACCAGGTCGCTGCCCTGCACCTGAAGAACACCACGGGACGCCCCGCCGTCGTGGTCTCACCGCTGATTGCCCTTCAGGAGGACCAACTGGACGGGCTGTCCGCCGAACTGGGTGACGAGGCCGCCGTCGCCATCAACTCCTCCCACAGCGACTCCGAACTGGAAGCAGCGTGGCAGGCGGCGGAGACCGGCAAGGCGGCCTTCCTGTTCCTGGCCCCCGAACAGCTCGCCAAACAGGAAACCGTGGACCGGATCCGAAACCTTGACATCGCCATTTTCGTGGTGGACGAGGCCCACTGCGTTTCCTCCTGGGGCCACGATTTCCGCCCCGATTACCTCAACCTGGGCAACGTCCGCGAACGCCTGGGCAACCCGCCGGTGGCAGCGCTGACCGCCACCGCCTCCCCTCCCGTGCGCGATGAGATCGTGGAGCGGCTGAAAATGAAGGACCCGCTGGTCCTGGTCCGCGGCTTCGACCGGCCCAACATCAGCCTCGATGTGGTCCGGCACCAGGAGGACAAAGGCAAGCGGAAGGCAGTACTGGAACAGGTCACGGCGCTGGCCAGGGAACAGGGGCAGGGCCTGCTCTATGCCGCTACCCGCAAGGATACCGAGAAGTACGCAGCCAAGCTGGCCAAGGAAGGGCTCCGGGCGGAGGCGTACCACGCCGGCCGGTCAGCCGCGGACCGGGAGCGCATCCACGAACTGTTCCTCGACGACCAGCTGGACGTGGTGGCCGCCACCACCGCTTTTGGAATGGGCATCGACAAACCGAATGTGCGGTTTGTGGTGCACGCGGACGTTCCCGAGTCGCTGGACGCTTATTACCAGGAGATCGGCCGGGCGGGCCGCGACGGGGAGGCCGCCTCCGCCGTGCTGCACTACCGGGCTGAGGACCTTGGCCTGCGGAAGTTCTTCGGTACCCACTCCCCTGATCCGGACCGGCTGCTGGCCGTCTTGAAGATCCTCAAAGCCGCTGGGGCGCCGGTTCCTAAAGCGTCGCTGGCGGAACTTTCCGGGTTCCCCGCCCGCCGGGTGACGGGGCTCGTGAACCAGCTGGAGGAGGCGGGCGCGGTCACAACAGGCAAGCGCGGCATCCGGCTCACTTCCAAAGCCAAACTGCCCGCACTCGTGCAGCGCGCTATCGAACTCGCGGAGGCACGGCAGCGCGTGGACCAGTCCCGGCTCACCATGATGCGTGCGTACGCCGAGACTGACGGCTGCCGGCGGCAGTTCCTGCTGGGGTACTTCGGCGAGGACCTGCCGGAGCCGTGCGGCAACTGCGACGCCTGCGCCGAGGCCGCGAACCAAACAGACGGGCCGGCTGCGGCCAAGGAAACGCCCGAAGCCGGCGGGCCGGGATCGGGAGGGGAGGTTCCGGCGGGGAAGGTTGCCGATGGGCGGCCCGCCGCCAGTGGCGACGAACCGTTCCCGCTGCAGTCCGCCGTGATCCACAAGGAGTGGGGTCCGGGGCTGGTGATGCGGCACGAAGACGACGTCATTACCGTCCTGTTCGAACAGGAAGGGTACAAGACGCTGTCCCGCACCGCCGTCGTCGAGCATGAACTCCTGCGGCCTGCTTAGGTAAGCATGCTTTCGGTAGGCTGGGAGGACACTGACGACGAAAGGCCCGCCGCGTGGAAGTACCTTCTTATGTCTGGACGCTGACCATTGCAGGGATTGTTGGCCTGCTGGCCTTCGATTTCTTTTTCCATGTGCGGAAGGCACACACGCCGTCGCTGAAGGAATCCGCCACCTGGTCCGCCATCTATGTGGGCATCGCACTGGTCTTCGGGCTGGGTGTGCTGATGTTCGGCGGCCCGACGATGGGCACAGAATATTTTGCCGGCTACGTCACGGAGAAGGCGCTCTCCGTGGACAACCTCTTTGTGTTCCTCATCATCATGGCCAGTTTCCGCGTGCCCCGTGCGGACCAGCAGAAGGTGCTGCTGTTCGGGATCGTTTTCTCGCTCATCGCCCGCACGGCATTTATCTTCCTGGGCGCCGCGCTGATCAACAGCTTTGCCTGGGTGTTCTACATCTTCGGGCTGATCCTGCTCATCACCGCCGGCAACCTGCTGCGCCCCAACAGCCACGACGACGACTCCGAAGGATTGGTGGTCCGGCTCGCCAAAAAGTTCCTGCCGGCGTCGGAACACTACGACGGCGACAAGCTCTTCACCATGGAGAACGGCAAGCGCGTCCTCACTCCGATGCTGCTGGTGATGGTAGCCATCGGCGGCACGGACATCCTCTTTGCGCTGGATTCCATTCCGGCCATCTTCGGCCTGACCCAGAACGTCTTTATCGTGTTTACCGCCACCGCGTTCTCCCTGATGGGCCTGCGGCAGCTGTTCTTCCTGATCGACGGACTCCTGGACCGGCTGATCTTCCTTTCGTACGGCCTGGCCGTCATCCTGGGTTTCATCGGTGTGAAGCTCATCCTTCACGCACTGCACGAGAACACGCTGCCGTTCATCAACGACGGCGAACACGTCAACGTGGTGGAAATCAGCACCGGGGTTTCCCTGAGCGTCATCCTCGGCGTCCTCGTGGTCACGGTGCTGGCATCCATTTTCAGCCCCAAGGGTAAGGCCAAGAACGCCGTCTCCGGTGCACGCCGGCACGCCGTGGAGTACCTGGACCTCAACTACGAAACGGACATGGTGGAGCGGGACAAGATCTTCGCCAAGATGTGCCGCGAGGAGAACCAGATCCGCAAGCTGCCGGAGAAGTACAAGAAGCTCGTCCGCAATGAGACCGAGTTCCTGGACCTGCTGCGGAAGGCTCACATCGAGCACGACAAAGCCCAAGTGCGCGCGGACGCAAAGGGCTGACCCGGCCAATTGTCGGTGCCCCTTGCTAGGTTAGGTTCATGGCCGGGGGAACCGTCCTTAGGCTAATGATCACAGCCCGGCTGTCGATGGGGAGGCCCTGTGTTTTTGCTCGAAGCTGCAGCTGCCGGCGCGCCGCAGGACCTGGTGTTTTCCGCCAGTGATCTGGTGGCAGCCAGCGAGTGTGAGTACCGCACGCTCCGGGTCCTGGACGAAAAACTGGGCCGTTGCCCCAAGGCCGAATTCGCCGCGGACGAGATGCAGGTCCGCGCCGGCGAACTGGGCGACAAGCACGAACAGACCGTCCTTGCCAGCCTGGTCGCCAAGTACGGCGAGTGGGATGCGAGCCGCGGTGCGGGTGTGTACTCGCTTGAGCGCGGGCAGAACTTGCGCGGGGAGCTCCAGGCCAAGCACGCGGAAACCGAGCTCGCGCTGCGCTCCGGTGCCGACGTCGTGTTCCAGGCCACCTTCTTCGACGGCGAATTCCTGGGTTACGCAGACTTCCTCGTCAATGAGGCGGCCGGTACCGGCAGTCCCGGGCGTTACGAAGTCTGGGACACGAAGCTGGCCCGGCATGCCAAAGTGGGCGCCCTGCTGCAACTCGCGGCATACGGGGACCAGCTCCTCGGGATGGGCCTGGATCCCGCCCCCACCGTGACCCTCGTGCTGGGAACCCGCGTGGGTGATGACTGGCTGCGCAGCAGCCACTCCCTTCCGGACCTGCTGCCTGTCTTCCGCGAACGACGCCGGCGCTTCCGCCAGCTCACAGCGGAGCACCGCGCTGCTGATACCACTGTGCAATGGCAGCAGGCCGGGATCGTGCACTGCGGCCGCTGCGACTACTGCGCCGAACAGGTACAGGAGCACCGGGACCTGCTGATGGTGGCCGGGATGTCGGTGGTGCAGCGCCGGAAGCTGCATGCTGCCGGAATCACCACCATCGACCAACTCGCAGCCATGCCCGCTGAGGAGGCGCGGAACTCGGTGGTCCGGCTCCGGGCGCAGGCGCGGATGCAGCTGGGCCTGGATGCAGCCGCCGGGTCCAGGACGTTCACCAAAGACGGCCTGCCGCACAGCGTTTCCTTTACCGTCCTGCCGGAGAACAGCATCGGGGCGCTCCCGGCGACGAGTCCGGGTGATATCTTCTTCGACTTCGAAGGCGATCCGCTCTGGCAGGACCCGGCAACTGGCGCGTGGGGTATCGAGTACCTCTTCGGGGTGATCGAGGCACCGGTTGCCGGGCGTCCCGGCGACCCTGTTTTCCGTCCCTTCTGGGCGCACTCCCGGTCAGAAGAGCGCCGGGCCTTCCTCGACTTCCTGGACTACGTGGAGAAGCGCCGCGCCCGCTATCCGGGTATGCACGTGTACCACTATGCCGCCTACGAAAAGACTGCCCTGCGGAACCTTTCCTTGGCGCACCAGGCCGGTGAGGATACCGTGGACACCTGGCTCCGCGAAGGCCTGCTCGTGGACCTCTACGCCACAGTGCGGCGATCCCTGCGCATTTCCGAAGCGTCGTACTCCATCAAGAAGCTCGAACCGCTGTACATGGGAGACAACCTGCGTTCAGGGGACGTCAAGGACGCCGGCGCCTCCGTGGTTGCCTATGCCGCGTACTGCGCGGCCCGTGATGCCGGGAACGAGGCGGAAGCGGCGGCAATCCTGGCGTCCATCTCGGACTACAACCGGTACGACTGCCTGTCCACGCTTCGTCTGCGCGACTGGCTGCAGGAGATTGCCGGGCCAGCCGGGACGACGCCCGCCGGAGCGGTTGTTCCGGGGACACGGGCCGGTTCATCAGCTGTGGCTGAATCGGATGAACGCCCGGCAGCACCGGACCGGGCTGCCGGGGCTGCTGAAACTCCCGAAGAGCGCCGGCTGCGCGAATACCTGGCCAGGCTGCCGGATAACCGCCCCTGGACCGATGACGAGCGCGCCATCGCCATGGTCGCCGCGGCTACCGGTTACCACCGCCGCGAACGCAAGCAGTTCTGGTGGCAGCACTTCGACCGGGTGGAAGCACCTATCGAGAACTGGTCGGACCAGCGGAACGTTTTTGTGGTGTCTTCGGCGGAAGTTACCTCGGAATGGGCGCTGGCCAAGCCGCGGGAACGCATGCGGACAAGGGTCCTTCGGCTGCGCGGCACCATGACGGAGGGATCGGACTTCAAAGCCGGCTCAAAGTGGTGCCGGCTCTACGATGCCCCTCCCCCTGAGGGGATGGCCGCTCCTGACGCCGCTCCCGGTTCGCGGGCCTATACCTTCGCGACCAGGATCAGTGAGGTGGCGCCTGCCCCTGACAATCCAGAGCACACCTTCATCACCATCACCGAGCGGGAAACCGGCAAGGTTGCCGCCTACCCGCATCTGCCGGTGGCGCTCACAGAAGACAAGCCGATACCCACGGACAGCATCGAAGCTGCCATCGCCGAAATTGCCGCCAGCGTCGGAGCGTCAGTGCCTTCGCTGCCCGGCCAGCCGGGACTGGACATCCTGCGAAAACAGCCCCCGCGCTTCCGGACCCTGCAGCAGCCCGTGGACGTCCCGCACGGGCCCGATGGTTCTGCGGACTACGCCGCGGCGATCACCGCATCTGTCCGCGACCTCGACCGCTCCTACCTCGCCGTCCAGGGTCCCCCCGGTACGGGAAAGACCTACGTCGGTGCCCACGTCATCGGCCGGCTGGTCGCTGAAGGCTGGAAAATCGGGGTTGTGGGGCAGTCGCACAACGTGGTCGAAAACCTGCTGTGCTGTGCCATCGCCCAGGGCGGGGTGGATCCGTCCAGTGTGGCCAAGAAGCTGGTGTCCCCGCACGATGTTCCGTGGCGGGCCACCGCCGAAGGCGACGTTGCACGGCTCCTGTCCTCGCCCGGCGGCTGCCTGGTGGGCGGTACCGCCTGGATCATGACGGGCAAGGAGGTGCCGGCCGGCGCACTGGACCTGCTGGTTATCGACGAGGCCGGGCAGTTCTCGCTGGCCAACACCCTGGCCGTATCCCGGGCGGCCAAGCGGCTCCTGCTGCTCGGCGATCCGCAGCAACTGCCGCAGGTCACGCAGGGGGCACACCCTGAGCCCGTGGACGAATCAGCGCTGGGATGGCTGGCCGCGGGCCACGCCACGCTGCCAGCGAATCTTGGCTACTTCCTCGCGGACAGCTGGCGGATGCATCCCGATCTGTGCCGCGCCGTCTCGCAGCTCAGCTACGAGGGGAAGCTTCAGGCTGCACCGGCGGCCTCGCTGCGCCAGCTCGAACAGCTGCCGCCCGGGGTGGAAACAGTCTTCGTCAACCACAGCGGCAACGCCACCGCGTCCAAAGAGGAAGCGGCTGAAGTGGTTCGCCAGGCGCGCCGGCATTTAGGGCTGAAGTGGACGCCCGGCCAGGACAGCGAGTCCCGTCCGCTCGGCCAGGAAGACCTGCTGGTAGTTGCCGCCTACAACGCCCAGGTCCACCTCATCCGGAAGGCCCTTGAGGAGGACGGCCTGGCGGACGTCCGGGTAGGGACCGTGGACAAGTTCCAGGGCCAGGAGGCGCCGGTGGTGCTTGTCTCGATGGCCTGCTCAGCGGTCAGCGAGGCACCCCGCGGCGCCGAGTTCCTGCTGAACAGGAACCGCATCAACGTGGCGGTCTCCCGTGGCCAGTGGCGGGCGGTGATCATCCGCTCCCCGGAGCTCACCAGCTACATGCCGCACCGGCCCGGGGCCCTGGAGGAGCTCGGCGCGTTCATCGGGCTGAGCCCAAGGGGATGAAGCCCGCCGTGATCGAACACATCCGTGGCGGTGTCAGCGGGCATTGAAGCCGCGAAAGGTTCCCTCAGCTTCGGAGATAAAGTCCTCCACCCGTTCCACCCTCCCGGGGGTCCGGTCCGAGTTCAGCCACTCCCGGAGTTCATGGACCTTCCACTGCGGCCCCTCGGCCACTACGGCGACCGAACCGTCGTCGAGATTTTTCACCTCGCCGCTAAGGCCCAGCTCTTCTGCCTTGCCCATGGTCCAGTAGCGGAACCCGACACCCTGCACCACGCCAAAAACGCGGGCAGTCAGCCGCACAGCCCCGGCACCCGCGTCTGGCGGATCAGGATCTTCGGACGGTGAACCTGCGTGCCTCGCCATAGGTGCTTTCCCCTCTTTCGCTGGCTTACGGGCCCAGGAATTCCCGCGGGCACCTGTCCAACAACCAACCCTCCCAACTGGTTCGAGTTAACGCTCCGAAAACGGGTTTTCGGAGCGTTAACTGTCAGTCAGTTGGGAGGGCGGAACGGTTAGTTGATGGTGATGTCGCGGGTGGTGTGGTTGTAGCGGATGGTGACGATGCCGCCGTCGTGGTACAGCTCGTGGTTCGGGCCATCGAAGGTGCCGAACGCGCCGTAGTTTTCGTCCCAGGACCGGTTCAGGGCGATCTTGAAGGTGTAGTGGCCCGCCGGCAGTTCCGCGCTCTTCTTCCACAGCTGGTCCAGGAAGTCGAACTCCATCTGGGCTTCGTCGTACTGCGGGGCCCAGTTCTCGGGCGCACCAAGGATGGTGTTGAAGTCGCCTGCAACAGCCACTGCCTCAGGCTGCGGGAGCGTCTCGACGTCCGCGTCCTCGAACTGCCCGGCAACGGCCGGTTCTTCAGTCTTCGCTGCTGACTTGCCACGCACTGCCTTCACCACCGGCTCAACAGCGTCTTCGATCACCTTGGCAGCCTTGCCCACGGCCGCCGCGGCCTTCTTGGCAGGCGTCTTCCGGGTGGTCTTCTTAGCTTCCGTCTTGGCTGCCGGCGCCGGAACTTCAGCAACAGCGGTGGTCTTGCGGACGAATCCTTCGGGAGCCGCGGGAACCGGGATGTCGGCAGGAACGGGAGTGCCGGCGTCGAGCGCGGTGGCAAAGGACACGGCGTCCGGGTAGGCCACCGTGGCGCGCATGCCGTCTTCGGTGATGGTCCAGCCGGAGCGGCCCTTGACCAGCCAGCCTGCCTTGACCAGCTTGGCCGTGGCGGAAGTCAGCGTCTTGTGCCCGCGGGGAATCCCGCCGCTGAGCAGTTCGGCTTCGTGCTCATTGAACGGCACGCGTGCCGTAGCCTCCGCGAGGACCTGCCCCGCGTTCAGTGCATCACCGGACCACACGCCTTCGGTCAGGACATCCAGCACGGTCTTGAGTCGAAGGAAGGTGTTTTCTGCGGTGGACTTGGCCATGATTCCCCTTTTATAAAAGCGATCGGTCTTAGGCATCTTGCCAACTGCCCGTTACATCGCGCGACTTGAAATGGTTAACTCTGCGTGTCGTGACCGACTATGAAGCGAAAGATACCAACAAGTGAGTCTGGAGTATCGGGTGTGGGGCCGGTTGCATAACCCCTGGAGTGATTCCACAGGTTCCGCCCTGCACCTCTCCGGACACGCCTGCGGCACCAAGTTTAGCGGCAAGTTGGCGCGGCTGTTGCCTGGGACACAGCGCACCTCATTGCGGCGCTTCGAGGCCGTTCAATTCAGCCAGCAACTCGGACTTCCGTTCTTCGCTCGCGAAGGACGAATGGATTGAGTGGGCGGCCAGCCGGGCCTTGTCGAAATCGGAGAGTTCGAACACTGCATCCAGCTGGCTGAAGTTGTCGTCCACATAGCCGCCGAAGTAGGCGGGATCATCGGAGTTGACGGAGACGTTCAAGCCCGCGGCGAGCATGGCCGGCAGCGGGTGGTCCGCCAGGGTGTCCACCGCACGCAGCCGGACATTCGACAGCGGGCAGACGGTCAGCGGGATCCGCGCGTCAACGAGCCGCTCCACCAGGTCGGGATCTTCCATGCAGCGAATGCCGTGGTCGATCCGCTCCACGCCCAGGATGTCCAGAGCCTCAACGATGTACGACGGCGGCCCCTCCTCGCCTGCGTGCGCGGTGAGGCGAAGGCCGGCTTCGCGTGCTTTGGCGTAGAGCCGCTCGAATTTCGACGGCGGGTTCCCCACCTCCGCGGAGTCGAGCCCCACCGCGCCGATAGGGGCGTTCATCGCCAGCAGGGCATCGAATACTTCCAACGCAGACTCTTCGGAGAGGTCCCGCAGGAAGGCTGCGATCAGCAGGGTGGAGATCCCGAACTCTTCCTGGGACGTGGCGAGGACGGAGGCGATGCCGTTGACGCAGGTCTCCAGCGGAATGCCGCGCGAGATGTGGGCCTGCGGGTCCATCATGATCTCGGCGTGCCGCACACCGGCAGCAGCCGCGCGCTCCAGGTAGGCGCGGGTCATGTCCGCGAAGTCCTGTTCGGTCTGCAGCACGGCCATGTTGGCGTAGTAGAGGTCCAAAAAGGACTGCAGGTCGGTGAACTCATATCGCGCCCGAAGCTCATCCAAGCCCGAGTACGGCAGCGTCATGCGGTTCCGTTCGGCCAGCGCAAAGATCAGCTCCGGCTGGAGGGTCCCCTCGATGTGAAGGTGCAATTCGGCCACCGGGAGGGGTTTGGCGGCGACCTCCAGCTCGGCTGTATCGGGCTCGGTTTCAGGCACGGCAGTGCTGCCCGCAAAGTTATCCATCCGGTCAGGATAATGCCCCGTCCCCTAAACGCCACTAGAGTCGAACCAATGCAGAACGCCAAGCACGCTGATGACCTGCAGTATCCGACTCCTGCCCACGCAGCCGACGGCTTTGTCCGGGTGCGCGGAGCCCGTGAAAACAATCTCCGCAACGTGGACGTGGATGTTCCACGGGACGCGATTGTTGCATTCACGGGGGTTTCCGGCTCCGGGAAGTCATCCCTGGCCTTCGGCACGATCTACGCAGAGGCGCAGCGCCGCTACTTCGAATCAGTTGCCCCTTACGCACGGCGCCTGATCCAACAGGGGCACAATCCCAAGGTGGAGCTGATCAGCGGCCTGCCGCCCGCCGTCGCACTCCAACAACGCCGCGGCGCCCCCAGCAGCCGCTCCACGGTGGGAACGGTCACTACACTCTCCAATTCCCTGCGAATGCTCTTTTCCCGCGCGGGCACCTACCCGGCAGGCAGCACCCAGCTGGACTCGGATGCCTTCTCCCCCAATACAGCAGCAGGGGCCTGCCCTGAATGCCACGGTCTGGGAACCGCGCATACCGTCACGGAGTCCTCGCTCGTCCCCGACCCGTCCTTGAGCATCCGCGACGGCGCCATCGCTGCGTGGCCCGGCGCATGGCAGGGAAAGAACCTGCGGGACATACTCACCCACCTGGGGTACGACGTCGACGTCCCGTGGCGCAAGCTGCCGAAGAAGCACCGCGACTGGATCCTCTTCACCGAGGAACAGCCCGTGGTTGAGGTGACCCCGCAGCGCGACCGGGTTGCCAAGCCTTACAAGGGTCGGTTCTGGAGCGCCAGGAGCTACGTGCTCCACACACTGGCAGACTCGCAAAGTGCATCGATGCGTGAACGGGTGCTTGCCTACATGGAGTCGGGCCCATGCCCGCGCTGTTCCGGCACCGGGCTGACTCCGCAGGCCCTGGCCGTCACGTTCGCGGGCAGGACCATCGCGGAGCTCAACCGCCTTCCCATGGCGGACCTTGCGGAGGTTGTCCGTCCCACCTCGGAGTTGCACGACGCCGGTACGGCCTCGCGCAGGCAGCTCACCGGAGAGTCGAACGAGGTTGCGGTGGCGATCACCCGGGACCTGCTCCAGCGGATCACTGTCCTGCTGGATCTGGGGCTCGGCTACCTGGCCCTGGGCCGGGCCACTCCGACGCTGTCGCCCGGCGAGATGCAGCGGCTCCGGATCGCCACACAGCTGCGTTCCGGCCTCTTCGGTGTGATCTACGTGCTGGACGAACCTTCGGCGGGGCTCCACCCGGCGGACGCCGAGCCCCTCCTGGACGTGCTGGAGCAACTGAAGTCGTCAGGCAACTCGGTGTTCGTGGTGGAGCACAACATGGATGTTGCGCGCCGGGCCGATTGGCTTGTGGACGTGGGTCCCCGCGCCGGTGAAGGCGGCGGCGAGGTGCTCTACAGCGGACCCGTTGCCGGGCTCGCTGACATCGATGCATCAGTCACCAGGCCCTTCCTGTTTGGCGACGCCTTGCCGCCGGTCCCTGATGCCCAGGGAGGGCAGGCACGGGAGCCCGGCGGATGGCTGGAACTGAAGGACGTCCGCCGGCACAATCTGCGCGGACTCGATGCGCGTTTTCCCCTCGGCGTTCTGACTGCCGTCACCGGCGTGTCCGGCTCGGGGAAGTCCACCCTGGTGAGCCGGGTGCTCGGTGAGGTGGTGGGTTCAGGACTCAAGTCCCCCGTTGCGGCAGGGGAAGACGGCGGCCCGTTGGCCTTGGGAACCGTTACCGGCAGCCACTTCATCGACCGCCTGGTGACAGTGGACCAGAAACCCATCGGACGGACGCCTCGTTCAAACCTGGCCACCTACACGGGACTCTTCGACGCGGTCCGCAAGGAGTTCGCCGCAACCCAACAAGCCAAAGACCGCGGCTTCGGTGCCGGCAGGTTCTCGTTCAACGTTGCCGGCGGCCGCTGCGAGACCTGTCAGGGCGAGGGCTTTGTGGCGGTGGAACTGCTTTTCCTGCCGGGCAGCTACGGCCCGTGCCCGGAATGCGGCGGGTCCCGCTTCAACCAGGAGACGCTTGAGGTGGAGTACCGGGGCAAGACTGTGGCCGACGTGCTGGCCCTGACGGTGGATGCTGCTGTGGAGTTCCTGGCCCAGGTCCCTGCCGCGGCGCGGAGCCTCAAAAGCCTCCATGATGTGGGGCTCGGCTATCTTCGCCTCGGGCAGCCGGCCACGGAGCTCTCCGGCGGCGAAGCGCAGCGGATCAAGCTGGCCACGGAACTTCAGCGCGCGCAGCGGGGGCACACCCTGTACCTGTTGGATGAACCCACCACCGGGCTGCACCCGGCGGACGTGGAGTTGTTGATGGCGCAGCTCCACGGTTTGGTGGATGCCGGAAACTCGGTGGTGGTTGTCGAGCATGAGATGGCGGTGGTGGCCGGAGCTGATTGGGTCATCGATCTCGGCCCGTCAGGCGGGGACAAAGGCGGGCAGATCATGGCCACCGGGACTCCGGCCGCTGTGGCGCAGTCCTCTGAAAGCCGTACAGCACCCTACCTGGCTGCTGCGCTCGGTCAGGAAACTACCAGGGAACGCCCAGAAAAATCTCGATTTGATAACGCCACTGCTATGTCCTAGCGTGAAATACATGCCCGGCCAGCGGGCGACATGAATGCCAGGTGCTGCCTCCACCAGAACTGCCCAGCAGGCAGCCACCGAAATTGACCTCTATTCGTCAGGGGCGGGCAGTGGCGCGATGATCTCCGGGGACGGAACCAGCGCAGGTGGCCTTCAGGAGCATAACCATCATGAACAACACCAAATTCCGTACTGCCGCGCGCCGTGGAGCCACCGTAGTGGCCATTTCAGCCGCAGGGCTTGCACTGTCGACAACGGCGGCCAACGCCACCACCAGCGCTTCAACCTGGGACGCCCTGGCACAGTGCGAGAGCGGGGGTAACTGGGCCATCAACACGGGCAACGGCTTCAGCGGCGGCCTCCAGTTCACCCCCAGCACCTGGGCAGCCTACGGCGGCACAGGCTCAGCCTCGGATGCCAGCCGTGAGCAGCAGATTGCCGTGGCTGAGCAGGTCCAGGCAGCACAGGGTTGGGGAGCCTGGCCCTCCTGCGCAGCCCAGCTGGGATTGAGCGGCGGAGCTACCGGGGTGGCACCGCAGAGTGTTCCGGTGCAGAGTGCTCCCGTCCAGGCGGCGCCAGTCCAGGCTGCCCCGGCGCAGTACGCCGCCGTCGAAGCGGCACCGGCCGCGGCTCCGGCCGCCAAGCACGTCACTGCCGTTGCCCTGAGCGGCGACACCTACACGCTCCAGGCGGGCGACACCTTGAGCATCGTGGCTGAAAAACTGGGGATCGACGGCGGCTGGCAGCACCTTGCCGACGCCAACCTCGATACCATTTCCGACCCCAACCTCGTCTTCGAGGGACAGGTCGTCCAGCTTCCCGCGTGATCACTGCCGCGACATTGCGCAGTGACCGAGGCCGGACGGCCTCCCCAAACAGGTCGGCGATAGACAAATTCCGTTGACCAAAAACGACGCCGGCGTGCCCCCAGAAGGGGCGCGCCGGCGTCGTACTTTTAAGGCTGCTGCAGACTCTTAAGGCTGCGACGGCTTCCTAGCTGCTGGCTGGAATCTCGCGGACGATCCGCACCTTCCAGGCAGACTCGTCGCTGGTGTCCAGGAGGGCAACGGTGCCGTGGGCCAGGTTGAGGGCGACGCGCTTGACCGCCAGGAGCTCCAGGTACAGGTGCTCGTTCATGCGGCTGGGGGTATCGATCATGTACTTCACGGCGTCGCGCACCTTGCGGTAGTTCGCGCTCTTCTCCCGGTGCATGTGCAGCTCCAGCGCCGACTGCTGCTTGAGGCGCGGCTCGTGCCGGTTCAGCAGGGTGACGGCGGTGTGCACAGCGACCACGAGGGCGAGCGAAACGCCGTAAATCCACCATCCGCTGGAGAGCAGGAACAGTGGAAGGTTGCCGATGGCCACGATCGCGATGATCACACGGAGGGCTGCGATCCGGCGGACCGTCCGGGCGACGGCGGCGATGCCATCGCGGAAACGGTGCTGGTCTTTCCGCGCAATCTCGGGGTCCAGGGTAAATTCGTCAAGGACCAGGATGCCCTTCGCTTCCGGACTCAGCATCTGCCCGTAGCGGGGCGCGAAGGAGTGGGGGATTCCGGCGGTTTTTTCAGGTGTTGATGTCATGAGTGGGCTTCCAAAACGGTGGGGTGTTGCGGAGATCTTAGTGGTTTTAAGCACGCGCTGTATGCATAGGTCCACTATGTGAACACTTCGGCGCCGCCTGTGTGGCGCCCGGCACTGTAATTGGCACATCCGCATGCTGCCGTCAGACTGAAGGGATGCAAACCTTCCTCCCGTACCCCGATTTCCGGCAGAGCGCCGCTGCCCTGGATACCGCCCGTCTCGGCAAGCAGCGCGTCGAAGCGCTCCAGACGCTGCGCGCCCTGGTGATTCCCGGATACGGCTGGCAGACCCACCCGGCGATCCGGATGTGGATGGGCTACGTGCCGGCCCTGACCATGTACGGGCTGGCGATGGTGGACGAATGGACCAAGCGCGGCCACCCGGATAAGACGCGGGAGAACATCACCGAGTTCGCGCCGCAGGCAGCCCACCCGGACTACGCCGCCAAGATTCCGATGCCGCCCTGGCTCGGGGATCCCGATTTCCACCTCAGCCACCGCTCCAAGCTGGTGCGCAAGGAACCCAAGTTCTACACCTCCGTATTCGAGGATGCAGTACCGGACATGGACTACATCTGGCCGGAGCCGAAGCACGAGTTCCTGCCGCAGGAACCCGAGGGGGACATTTTGTGGATCCTCCGTTCCCCGCATCACGACGTCGATCCCCAGACCCTGGACACGGTGGCGCTTCCGCCGGTGCATGGTTTCCCCGCTGCCGCGGCCGCCGGCTCGGACGAGCCCGAAGACGGGTACTCCCCTGTCTACATTGACGACGGGTCCCGCCGGCCGTCGAAGCAGCCGCGGAAGGCGCCGCCCAAGCCGCAGCAGAAGAAGCCCACCCGCAAGCGCCTGGCGCAGGAGGAAGCCTTCGCTACCCTCCCCGGGAAGACGCCCGTGGCCGTCCCGTTCGAACACGGCCACAAGTTTGCCGTGGGGCAGGTGGTGGGCCGGCCGATCACGCTGGACGACGGCAGGTTCGGCAGGAACTTCACGGTCACCGAGATCATTGACCGCTCCGCCTTCACCTACCCGGCGCTCCTGCAGGATCCACGCGTCTTCTTCCCGGTCGAGGCACCGTAGGCCATGACAATCCTCCTGGCCGGCTGCGGCGACCTCGGCACGGAAGCGGGCCTGCGGTTCGCAGCCCGTGGTCAGCGTGTGGTGGGGTGGCGCCGCTCCCCCACGAAACTGCCAGCAGACATCAAAGGTGTTGCGGCTGACCTTAGCGCACCCGACCTGCCGCCGGTTCCGGCAGACACCACCGCCGTCGTTATTGCCGTTGCAGCCGATTCCCCGTCAGAGGACGCTTACCGGGCCGCGTACGTGCGGGGCGTCAGCAACGTCCTGGACGCTTTGGAGCGAGACGGCGTGACGCCGGCCCGTGTGCTTTTTGTTTCCTCCACGGCCGTCTACGGCGACGCCGAGGGCGGCTGGGTCGATGAGGGTACGACGCCGGCTCCTGGCGGATTCTCCGGCCGAATCCTGCTGGAGGCCGAGGAACTGCTGCATGCGCGGTTCCGTGGGACAGGCACCACCAGCACCGCCCTCCGCCTGGGCGGCATCTACGGCCCGGGCCGGACCCGGTTGATTGACCAGGTACGCAGCGGTTCGGCCGTGGTTCCGGACGCGCCGCGTTACACGAACCGCATCCACCGGGACGACGCCGCCGCGGCAATTGTCCATCTGGCCACCATGAGTGCTGCTCCGGCTCCCGTCTATGTTGGTGTGGATGATGACCCGGCCGATCTCGGCGCTGTGCTGCGCTTCCTCGCCGCTGAACTGGGCCTCGCAGAGCCGCCCGTGGGTGACGCTGGACCTGCCCGCGGCGGAAACAAGCGCTGCAGCAACAAGCTTCTCCGAAGCACGGGTTTCGACTTCACGTTTCCGTCCTTCCGGGAGGGTTACCGGGACATTCTGGCCGGGAACGGCGCCCGCCACCCGTAGGCTGTCCCTTGAATGGCAGCTACTGAATGGCAGCTACCGTGACGTGACGCAGATGAGGCAGGGTACGTGGATTTTCGGCACATTATTGAGACGGTCGGCCAGTTCGTGGACTTTGCGGGCGTGGCCGTTATGGTCATCGGGGCCTTGATTTCCATCCCGTTGGCGGTCCGGGGCCACCAGCCTCGCAGGCTTCCTGCCGGTGCCGAAAAGCTGACTGTGTACCGTTCGTACCGGCAGTTACTGGGGCGGTCCATCCTGCTGGGACTCGAACTCCTGGTGGCGGCCGACATCATCCGCACCGTGGCCGTCACTCCCACCTTTGAGAGTGTGGGTGTCCTGGCCGTCATAGTGTTGATCCGGACATTCCTCAGCTTTTCACTGGAGCTGGAAATTACCGGGCGTTGGCCATGGGAGAAGGAGCCCAAGCCCGCTGATTCTGCTGAAGCTGCCGCTCACTAGTCCCTCCGTTTGGCTGCCGTTGCCGTTGGCATTTGAGGGTTTTCCACATAGCTTCTGTTCCATCCAGTTTTGTCAGTGCCCTCTGGCAGAGTTGACCTATGGAAGCCATTGGGGAACGGCCTGGGCAGTACGGCGGTAACGTCGTGGTGCTCGGACGGGCCGGGGTTGCTACCTCTGCCGCCCCTTTGGGCTTTGACGATCCCGCAACGGGCAGTTCCGGTGCTTTTGCCGCTTCCAGTCCTTCTGCACACACCGACTACGACGACGGCACCCGGCTGAGTCCCGGCTGGCGCCTTCACGCTGTGCCCGCGGAGCCCGCACAGGCCGATGCCGATTCAGCGGGGCCCGGAACAGGGCCCACGAATGGGGATTCCGCACCAGCCGCGTTCGCAGAGGCTGAATTCCAACCAGCGGGGTCACGGCAGGCTGATTCCGCAGTCGCCGGGCCCGCGGAGGCTGACTCCGCACCGACCGGACCCACTGGGCCTGCTTCAGCACTCGCAGGGCCCGCGACAGGGCCGGTTCCGGCAGATTCCCT
>NZ_JBDGJZ010000021.1:0-64527 GCF_057656635.1 Arthrobacter sp. Soil_C_49 | reverse complement strand
GCCCCGTAGAGCACTACGTGCCAGCAACAAAAAAGCAACTGGGGGAGAGGGGAGCTGGCCGGTCACCTAAGCCGCCCCACTCACCCACCATTTCGGCAAAGAATGGAAGAACACCATGAACGCAGCACCCACACTGGAAATGCTCGACCCCACGACTTTGACTGTGGATATCAACGTCCGCAAAGACGCCGCCCTGACCGCTGACTTCATTGCCAGCGTCAAAGAACACGGCGTGATGGAACCCGTGATCGCGCACCGCAAGGACGACGGCACGGTGCATGTGCTGATGGGACAGCGCCGCACCCGCGCCGCCGTCGAAGCCCAGCGCCCTGAAATCCCGGTGATGATCATCGAGTCCCCGGAAGAGGCCGAACGGATCGTGACGCAGGTCGTGGAAAACATCCAGCGCGCCGAACTGACCGAAGCGGACGAGGCAGACGCCTACCACCAGCTATCCCTGATCGGTGTTTCGGCGGCATCGATCGCCAAGAGGACCGGACGGAAAAAGGCCGCCGTCGAGGGTGCGTTGAAGGCCAAGGCATCCGAGGCCGGGACCGCCGCCCTGGACCGGGGATGGAGCATCGAAACCGCTCTGATCATGGCCGAGTTTGAACAGGACGAAGCCGCGACGGCCGACCTTGAATCAGTTCTCATCGACGACCCCGACCAGCTGCTCCACGTCGCCCAGCGGTTGCGGGACCAGCGCGAAAGCGCCGCAGCCCTCGCCGCGCTGATCGCCGAACTCGAAGCCCAGGGTAAGACGACCGTGGAGGACGCCGGACACTACTCCGACGACGAGAACCTCTACGTCACCGCCGCCAAAAGGGAGGACGGGGAACCGGCCACCGAGGAGGACGCGAACGCCGTCCTGATCACCACGGACTACCGTGGCCAGCACCGAACCCACTCAGTTATCGCAGGCTGGAAGGACATGGGTTTCGTCCCGAAGTACGAACGCTACGACGGCGGCAGCAACGTCCAGAAAGGCCCGATGACCGAGGAACAGAAGGCCGACCGGAAAACCCTGATCGCCAATAACAGAGCGGCCGAGTCGGCCACCATCGTAAGGCGTGAGTTTGTCCGGAACCTGTTGGCGAAGAAGCAGGCGCCGAAGGGCTGGCAGCACTTCACCGCGTATGCGCTCACGCACCACCCTGCAACGGTCAGCGGCTATGACGGGAAGGTGGCCGCTGAGATGGTTGGAGCGAAGTCCGACGAGTCGGACCGGTGGGGATGGAACCCGCTGCGGGATCACGTAGCCGCGTCCACGGCCCGGCCTGAGTTCTCTTTGATCGCACTGGTGTGCGCCGGGTATGAGAAGACGATTGCAAAGGACTCATGGCGGTCCCCGTCACAAACGCACCGGGACTACCTGAACCAGTTGGTCGTGTGGGGATACACCGCAAGTGAGACCGAGCAAATGATTATCGACAGCGGCAAGCCAGCCGAAGAAACCGAAGCGGCATAAGACCCCTTGCCGGGCGGAACCCCCACCGCCCGGCAAGCCCCTGCACTACCCACCACAGGCAGAACCATGAACCTCCCGCAGGGCGGGCGGTCCGCCGCCCATGACGAACCAAGTTGCCACTCACCAGCGGCGGACCGCCATAAACGCGCCCACCCATCCTGAAAGTAAGTGCCGCGACTTCACGACAGTCCAACAACTTGTTCAGTTGTAATCATGCGTATGGCTTCAGCTAAGCTGAAGCCATAGATTTCCTTTTTTGCCGAAGGACACGAAGGGCCGGCTAACAAGCCGGCCCTTCGTGTTTAAGTCCGTCTTTCAAGAAAGTGGACCCTGCGCCGTTCCTGGTTGTGGTGATCCCCGCCAGTAGCTCGCTGGGAGCCCCCCTGTGCCTAAGAAGCCGGCCACACGGCCCCGGTTCCTGTGCCCTCCCACTCGCGGCCCGCACGGTAGATATGTGTCGTCCCGGCCGAAAAAGTCCCAACCGAGACGGTAGGGGAGACGGCAACGCCCAGGCCTGGACCATGGGAAACTTCGCCGGTATTTTCCCGCCCCTTATGGATGGAGGCTGTGCACGGCCACCGCTCGCGAAGGGCAAGGTGTGGAAGGTTGGTGACGTGGTGGTTGTGTGCAGCCGGTTCGGTGGGTCCTGTCGTCCACATGTGTGCGGGGCAAGCCCGGAGGAAATAGCTTGCGCCGTGCACATGCGGGCGAGGGGTGACGCTACCAGTTTTCGCTGGTTGTCCCGATCAGTTCCTTCTCACGTGCGGCATCATTAGCAGGCCTTGACTGGCGCGTCGTCCTAGTGCCCTTGGGACGCCCGCCGGCCTTCCTGGACGGTGCGTCCAACCCGAAGCCCCGCAGGTCAGATTCGGTCCAGTCGGCCCTGAGGGCTGCCTGGTAGTCCTTGGCATACTTCTGCTCTGCGGCTGTGAGCAACTGCACAGCTTCTTGCAGTTCAACGCTGCTGGCAGCAGCGGTCTTCACTGCATTGACTCTTGCGTCCCTGACGGCATCAATTTTCGCGGCCGCCTTTGCGGCAATGTTGTCGATATCCATGCGGACAGCCTAGTGGCTGAACGTGGCACCAGAAGCAAGGTTTTCCGGCGAGTTGCACAATTGGTGCCAAAACAGCCCAACGAAACCATGCGGAGCAAGCTATACATTTACACGGGTGTAAATGGTGTGTCGCTCACGGACCCTGCCGGGTTGGTGGGCGACACTGGCTTGTGGGTCCCCGGATATCGGGGTCGCTGCGCTAGGCCTTTTGGGAGGGGGATTGGAATGCCGGAAGAAGAAGGAAATACTGGCCGTCCGAACCTGTCCCGGCGGCGCCGGGCGAACAGTCCGGCCGGGTCGAAGAAGCGCCGTGACGTGTGGGTCACGGCGGAGGAAGAAGCAGCGCTCGTTGCCCGTGCCGAGCGGGAGAAAGTGACGGTCCCGAACCTGTTGGTGTCGACCGCTCTGGCGGAGGGTACTGATTCGCCGACGGAGCGGCGGGCCATCGGTGCCGAGTTGATGCAGTTGCATAACTTGTTGGCGCGTTCGTCGAACAACATCAACCAGCTCGCACGTCAGGCGAACGCGACGGGGGAGTTCCCCGTTGAGGCCCGTGAAGCGTTGAAGCATATCCGGTCGGTGGCGATGCGCATTGACCGGGCTATTGAGGGGTTGATGTGAGCGAATGATCCCGAACATCACCCGCGGTTCGCGGATGGCCGGCCTGATGGTTTATCTGGCCTCGACGGATACGGACAAGACGAAGAACGCGCACACCGACCCGCACTTGGTGGCCGGGGACGCGGCGGTCATGGCGTGGTACGACGACGGGGTCCTGGACCATGAGGATGCGGTCGCGATCGCGAAGCATTTGGATCAGCCACGGAAACTGTTCAGCGTTGAGGTCAGGGTCAAAGATTTTGGTTGGGATGCGGCGAAGAAGGAACGCGTTCACGTCGGGTACAAGGACGCGTCCGTGTGGCATTGCTCGCTGAGTTTGCGCGCCGAAGAGGGCGCCCTGACGGACCAGCAGTGGGGCGACATCGCCAACGACTTTGTCGACGCGATGGGCTTCACCGCGGCCAGCGGAAAAGCGCAGTGCCGGTGGGCGGCGATCAACCACGGCACGAGTGAGAACGGCAACCACCACATCCACATCGCCGTGTCCCTGGTTCGGGAAGACGGCACCAAAGCCTCCACCCACGGGGACTACAAACGAGCCCAGCAGACCTGCCGTGAGCTGGAGGTCAAGTACGGCCTCGAGCAACTGTCGGCCGTGTACGCGACCCGTGGTTATGACCGGGCCGAGAAGGCCACCGCTACCCGGGATGAGCGGGAGATGCATAGGGCGTCTTTGGCGCGGAAGGTCCGTGCCAGTGCCAGCGCCTCGGCCACCGAGGGGGAGTTCGTCCGCCGCGCCCGGGACACGGGCATGTTGCTCCGTCCGCGGTATGCGAAGAACACCACGGATGTCATCGTTGGGTACTCCGTTGCCGAACGGCCCAGGCCGGGGGAGCGGCCCATCTGGTTTGGTGGCGGCACACTCGCATCCGACCTGACACTGGGTGCGCTGCGGCAAGGTTGGATGGACTCGCCGCACGCCGCGAGTGAGGCCGCGGCCGAGTGGAACGCCGCGGCACGCAACAAGCGCACCGTCACCAGGACCGGACCCGAGAGGGCAACGCCGTCGCCGCAGGTGTGGGTGGAATACACCCGCAACGCGACCGCCCTGGCGGAGCAACTGCGCTCGGTCCCGCTAGATGATCACGCGACCTGGGCGAAAGCTGCGCGGGACGTTTCCGGGGCGTTCGCTGCGTGGTCCCACCGTCTCGAGCCCACGCCCGGGCCGTTGGCGGCCACCGCGGCTGAACTGTCCCGTACCGCGCAGCTCCGCGCACCACAGGTGCACACCAAGCCCGTGGCGTTGCCGTCCATTGCCGGCACGGCCATGCTGTTCCTGGCCGCCTCGTCCAAGAACAAGACAGCCGCGCAGGCTGCACTGATGGTGCAGCTGGCGAATATGGCGCACGCCATCTACCAGATGCATCAGCAATCCGGCCGGACACGGGAAGCTGAGAGGATCCGCGCCGTTGTCGCGACGCAGCTGAAGCCCTTTGCGGCCACCATGCCACGACCGGTTACCGTGGGCGGGCCGGCCCAGGCTCCGGAGCGTGGCCAGGACCGCAACCCCGTGGAGCTTGGCTTGCGTGGTCTGGCTCCGATCCGTCCCGGCTCCGCCGTTCCCGCGACGGCCATACCCGCCAAGACACCCACCGGGACAGGACGGGAATCCGGACCTGTACTTGACCGATAGAAACACCACTAGTGCGAGGGGAACACCATGAGTGAATCGGACGGAATGGACGACCTGCTGGACGGCGGACTGCGGCAATCGCTACTGATCGCGGCCCGTATTGCCGAAACACTGGCCCGACACCGGCAGGAAGCACAACGCCAACAGGAACACCACGACACCCAGGCGGCACACGAAGCCCAGGCACGCCTGGCAGCTGAGCGCAGCGCCGCCCACGCGGTGCTTGTCCCGGTGGAAAAGGACCAGTGGTGGGACAAGGCCCAGCCGTCCGATATCGCTACCGCGTACACCGTCGCTGAATCGTGGAAGGAGCACGACCCGACAGCACTTGCCGCATCGGAGAGGATCCATCAGGAAGTCCTGACACGCTACGGCATCGACACCCACGACGTCGGCCCCGACACCGAGTACCTGGAATCAGGTATCCATACCATCGCCACCGAAAAAGCACGCCAGGAAGCTCTGGCCCGCAGCCAGGAACAGACCCGTAAAGCTGCCGCCGAACACGAAAAAGCCATGCAGCTGCTCGCCGCCGCCCGCGCCGAAGAACTCCGTGCCCAGGCCGCGAAACTCGCACCCGAAATGGAACGGCACCATGTGCCAGTGGAATACCTTGCCAACCCCGAACTGGCACAAGCGCTCCAGCGGGCACACAACGCGAAAACCCCAAAAGCGCTGGAAGCCGCAGACGGCGCAATCAAAGAGCGCCTGTTCCTCATCAGCAAGGACGGAATCAACGGCCCCGACATCGACCAACTCCGTCGCGAAACCACCGCGAACGTCAACGGGGCACGGGAGGAACACTTCAAGGATCCTGCCTTCGTGGACGCCGCCAAGAACCTCCACGAGGCGAGACTCCTGGCCGAGGGCGGCTTCACTGGTGACAAGTGGGCGACCCAGGAGCAGCGGTACGGGCGGGCAGAGAAGGAACTCTTTGCCCGCATGGAAGGCGTAGGCCGAGAGATTGAAGAGCGCGTCACCGGCAACGACAGCGGCCGGCTCACAGACCGAGGGCTAAAGGCTGAGACGAGGTCGGCCGCCGGTTACGGCTCGGCCGAACGCCACAGCGCGTTTGCCGCATCACTGGCCACCACCGGCGCTAACGAGGGTCAGGTACGCGGACGGGTAGCAGCGGAACGCAGTGAAGCCACGCACCCCCGTGCAGGCCTCACCATAGGCAAAAAGGCCGCCAAAGCACGAAAGGCACCCACTGGGGCATCAAGAGGCGCCGAGCGAAGCAAGAACGGCCTGGGCCGGTAGCACTGCTGGCCGTCGTTCGATGGCTACGGGTACAAACCAGCCGTGGTCGCGGTGCTTGGGCTCCCGTGGCTCTGGCGTCTCGCGACCGTAAGCCTCGTTGGCGCCGGTGGTGGCCAGTCGCAGCGCGTCGGGCGAGCGGCTGGGTCCCGCCGCCACACCCGTGACAACTCCGCCGAACCAGGTTGACGGAATATAAGCTATCGGCTCTTTAATCCGATAGCAGAAGGGGCTATGGAAGCTCCCGATTCCACGGGGAAAGCCAGGGTTCTTCAGACGGAATCTGTGCCTACCGTGCGCGATACTTCCTGGTAATGCTGAGGCGCTGCAGTCAGCTGACGCATGATCCCACGCACTAGAACCAGGCGTGGACTTGAAAACAAGATCCTAAGCATGCTTATGCTGCTTGTAGCCGCGTGCGAACGGCTGCCAACCAGAGGAGGAAACACCATGGGATTGGGCGACAAGATTGAGAACGCCGCCGAGAAGGCCGGCGGTAAGGGCAAGGAAGCGGCAGGCGCTGCCACAGGCGATGAGAGCCTGCGGACCGAGGGCCAGGCCGACCAGGCCAAAGGCGATCTGAAGCAGGCCGGCGAGAAGGTCAAGGACGCCTTCAAGAAGGACTGACGAGACCACAGAGAAGGACGCGCCCAGCGAACGGGGCGCGTCCTTTTGTTTGCCCCGAACAGGAGCGGGTACGCGCCATTTCCGCCGTGTCAGCCGGAAGGCCCGGGCACCGGATGACGCCCACCCGAGGGTACTCCCCCTGGCTTATAGCGGCGAGTACCTAAACCCGAGGCGTGGCTCCGACCATAAGGCAGTAATTCACTCTGGCTTCGATGGCAGTTGACGAAATCCTTATATTATCGGCGTTTGAACGATCTGTGGGAGACGCGCGCATTAGCCCAGTAGGCGCTGGCGTTTGACAACGCCAGCGCCTACCAAAGGTTGTTATGTAGAGAAAGTGGCTCTCAGACTGTTAGTTCGTCAGTGCTTGTGTCGGAGTTTTGGGTTTCGGGTGTTGGGTGTCCATTGAGCGTTGTTAGGGCCAGTACTCCAGCGATGACGAGAATAGCGGCGGCGCCTAGCAACGCTGTACTGTATCCCGCTGTGAGGGCTGCCCCGGGGCTGACGCCGGCGTGTTCCTGCGGCACTGAGATGGTGGCCGCGACAGCGGCCAGTACGGCTAGGCCGAGAGCGACGCCGATCTGCTGGGCTGAGTTGAGCAGTGCCGAGGCGATGCCTGCCTTGTCCTGGTCAACGAGGTAAACGGCGGCCTGTGTGAGCGCAATGACGCCCAGGCCGAATCCGAGGGCGAGCACGAACATGGCTGGAGCCAAGTGGAGCCAGTAGCTGGCGTTCTCGGCGATGGCGGAAAACCAGAGCGCCGCGACGGCGCTGAGGAGTGCCCCGGTTGCAGCGACGAGGCGCGGCGCTATCTTCAGCAGAAGCTTCGGGGCGCTACCGGCGCCCAGTATGAGTCCGGCAGCGAATGGCAGCCAGGCGGCACCGGTCTGGAGCGGGTTGGGCTGCCAACCGCCCAACCTTCGATTCCATTCCTCCTGTTAGAGCCGGATGTCGGCAGACTCCCCCGGTTTCAGGGCGATGAGCAGATCGCTCAGCCCAGCGTCTGCAAAGAGTTTGCTGATCTGGTCCGCATTTTGGCTGAAATGTGCCCACGAATCCTCGTGCACTGGAACGACCTTTTTGGCTCCCATGATCTTGGCCGCTTCGAGGGCACGGTCATTGCTGAGAGTGATATACGCCCCGTCAGCAATCACATCGAATTTAGCGCCGCCGACGAAGAGCACAGCGATATCAATGGTTGGAAAACGGTCCGCGATTTCGCGCACGATATCGAGCTCGGAGTTGTCACCGCTGATGTACACCGTCGGCATGCCCTCCGCTTCGAGAACAAAGCCGATGACCGGACCAAGCGCGTCCCACACGCCCTCCGGGCCATGATGCGCCGGCACTGCCGTGATCTTCATCTGCCTGCCATCGGGAAGCGCCACGGTATGAACGTCGTAGTCGCTGATCCCCAGGACGTTGGGGCCAAAGCTCTCCGCGGCCTCCGTCGTTGTGAGGGCAAGCGGCACCATCGTGAGAAAACCCCGACCGGCCACGTCCAGATTGTCGATGTGCTCGTGGGAAGCGAGAGCCAGGTCAACTTGACCAAGCTCCTCGGGGGTGGCGCTCGGGCCGAGCTTCTTGGTAACGGGCCCGGCAATTGGGTGGTGGTAGACCTGGGGAGAATCAAAGGTCGGGTCAGTGATCATCCGGTAGCCGGCGATCTCGAGGAGCAGGGTCGGTCCTCCAACGAGGGTTACTTTGACGTCGTCCATAATTTCAGTCCTATCGGTTGGTGCGCCTGATTACGAGAAGTTCAGCTTTTGCTCATCATCTGAGCCGTGATGTCTTCCGCCCCGTGCAGGACGTAGACGAGCTTGCCCTCATCGTCGAACGCCGGGGCGTTCAGGGGCTGGAACCAGCGGGGCTCGAAAATTCCGTCCGAGTTCTCAATGTCATAGCGAACAGGCGGAAGAATGTCGATTTCTCCGGTCTCGACAACACGCTCGATGGAGCTTCGCAGAATCTCTGTTCCCTTCGCATCAGGGTTGTCCGGGTTGTCCGGAAAAGCGTCAAGGATATCCATGCCGACGATTCCCTCACGGCTCTTTCCCGTAGATGCAAGGAACGAGTCAGTGGCGGCGACAATCGTCCTGTCAGGGGCGACGATGATGTATTGGTTCGGCAGACTTTCGAAGATTCTCTGGAAGTCGGGGTTACGTGCATCTGAGGATGACACTTTCGGTTCCTTTCCTGATAAGCGACGTTTTCGCGTCTCGTAATGCCATTGGAGCAGCTGGCCGCGCCCCTAACTAGTGCAAGACATGGACCGGAACGTCCAGTTGCCTCGACCACGAAGCCGCGGGTGACCGTCAGCCTGGGCCATCTACGGCGAGGTGTCCCAGGCCAACTAGAGGCCGAAGGCGGTTCCGTGACCGTGTTCGAACACGAGGTTGGTCTGGGTGCCTGCGACGGCAGGATTCGAAGACAAGTGGTCCAGCACGAATTGACGGATGTGCTCAGTGTTTTTGGCCGTGATGTGGATCAAGAAATCGTCGGCACCGCCCAGTACGAAGAACTGCTTAATTTCGGGAAGGTCCCGCAACTCGTTACCGAAGGCGTTCATGAGGTGACGGGCACCAGGCCTAAGCCGCACGCTCACCAGGGCCTGGAGAGGCAAACCCATGGCTTCGGGTGCGACTTCGACGGTGAACCGCTTGATCACCCCCGACTCCTTGAGCGCCTTAAGGCGCGCAAGACAGGTTGACGGCGCAAGCCCCAGGGCTTCCGACAACGACTGATTGGTACGCCTCGAATTCTTGGACAACAGACCCAGAAGCCTCTGGTCGACTTCGTCCAGAGTCACCTGCTGCAGTTTCTGCGGGTCGGACACCATGTAACGCTCCTCACAACGCAGGAAGTGGCCAATAACTCCTATTTTGCCGCAGATTCTGCACGCAAAGTTGGATGTTTCGCAGTTTCTGTCATTCTTTTGCTCACAAACGTCAATCCCCTCAGAAAGCGTGAGCATGATCATCTCCGTCCCCAAGGAAATCAAGAACAACGAGTTCCGCGTGGCCATCACGGCTGCCGGCGTGCATGAATTCAAAGCAAACGGCCACGACGTGCTCGTGGAAACCGGTGCCGGCGCCGGTTCCGGCATTAGCGATCAGGAGTACGCACTCGCCGGAGCTGAGATCGTTCAGACTGCAGACGAGGTCTGGGCCCGAGCCGACATGGTGATGAAGGTTAAGGAACCCGTGGCGTCCGAATACCGCCACTTCCGCGAGGGACTGCTCCTTTTCACCTACCTTCACCTTGCCGCGGAGCCGGCACTCACTCAGGCGCTTGTCGACTCCGGCGTCACGGCCATCGCTTATGAGACGGTCCAGGAAGGCCGGGCGCTGCCGCTGCTCGCACCCATGTCCGAAGTGGCCGGCCGGCTCTCCGTTCAGGTCGGCGCGACCTCCCTTATGGCGCCCGCCGGCGGCAAAGGCGTGCTGCTCGGCGGCGTACCCGGCGTCCGCCCCGCGAAAGTGGTGGTCCTCGGTGCAGGTGTTGCCGGCACCAACGCCGCCGCCATGGCGCTGGGCCTCGGTGCCGACGTCACCATCCTGGACATCAACATCAACCGCCTGCGCGAACTCGACGCCCAGTACCAGGGCCGGCTCAAAACCGTGGCGTCGAACTCGTACGAGATCGAAAAGTCAGTGATCGATGCTGATCTCGTCATCGGCTCCGTTCTGATTCCGGGAGCGAAGGCTCCCAAGCTCGTCACCAACGACCTCGTGGCCCGGATGAAGCCCGGCTCGGTCCTGGTGGACATCGCGGTGGACCAGGGCGGCTGCTTCGAGGACACGCACCCCACCACGCATCAGGAACCCACGTACAAGGTTCACGAGACGATCTTCTACTGCGTGGCCAACATGCCCGGCGCTGTCCCGAACACCTCCACCTACGCGCTGACCAACGTCACGCTCCGCTACGCGGTTGCTTTGGCCAACTACGGCGTCAAGGGTGCTTTCGACCGGCTCCCCGCTTTGGCGGGCGGTCTGAACGTGGCGGCGGGAAAGGTCACCCACAAGTCTGTCAGCGATGCCCATGGACATGACCTCGCCGACTGGCAGGACCTCGTAACGGTTTAAAACAACGGCTGTGCCTGCCCGAGAGAAGGCAGGCACAGCCCGCTCCGCTCCATAGGAAGGGGACAGCATCAAATGGCATTTCACCTGCAACCCAAATGGCAGCCGCTGGTTGGCCAACTGGTCATCGTGAAACTTCTGGATAAGGAGATCCGCCGCGGAGTTGTCGATGCAGTAACCGACGATGATCAAATCCTGTGGCTCGACAGTGACGGCGCCGAGCCCCGCCGTCTCTTTCACCGGGCAGACGGTTTCAGGGTATGGGTCGACTATAGATGGGAAACCGACAGGGCCAGCCTCTGCCCTGGCTTCCAGCATGCTGCTGCACCATGAGGTGCGAACACTCCGCTGCGCCTGGACGCGTACAGCTTCCGGAACAGCTGCATGACGATAATGACTTAGCAAGAGCGATTACTCGGCTGCGCTCTGAAACAGTCCAGGATGAAGCGTCAGGCGTTCTTGTCACCTGGCACGGCCCCTGGTCCTACACCCTTGAGCTCAGCCACCAGATTCCTCCTGGACTCGTCTACGAGTGCGTCGCCCCTGAACAACTGAACTTCTCAGACTGATTCAGGACTCGTCTGACTGATCGAGCCCATCAGCGCCCCTCCCCTGGCGTTGGCGCGCCGACGGCGCCTCCAGCAGGCTGTCAACCTCAATGACGAGCCGACCGCGGTGTCCATCGTCCCCTCACGGATGGGCGCCAGGCACACAGCCGGCGCGAACGCTGTGCCAGCGGTACATGTCGATCATCTGTGCCGGCGCGAAAATGGTGGAAGAGGCGGTAAGCCGCTCCCATTCCTGGTGTGTCGGGAGCGGGACCCCGCCGGCCGTGTGCAACCTGGCAACGCGAAGGAACCCATGATGTCCGAACCTACTGTGGAAAGAGCAGATCTCGGCATGGCCTGGGCGGTGAAAGAGAGCTTTGTACAGTACGTGCAGTCTATGCGCGATGGACGCATACTCGTGCGCGAGGGTGCTGCCGTGACAAATACCCGGCAGTTCTATTTCCCGTTCAGAAGCCTGGATCATTCTGACGGGCACAACTTTGTGCTCCAGTTCGGTGGAGAGGCCCGCTTCCTCGCCCATCACGGGCTTATGTCGGTCTCGATTTGCAACCCAAAAATAATAGTCGGGCCCGACGGGGCATGCTTGTCCATCGAACAAGGAAACGAGATTGTGCACCTCGCCCATCTCGACTTGCCGGCGGTGTCCGTGGAAGACGGCATCAATATGTGGGCAAATGTCCCGGTAGCTCTGACCAGCGCAGGAGCGGCTGTTTTCGCAGATAGCTATTCAGCCGGAGAAACACTGGCTCCGCTGACCATGAGGGCACCATCCTTTGTGGAGGTATCCTGAACCCGTTCTGGGGTGAACTGGCGGTACCAGCTGGGACAAGGTCCTGGGCCTAGACATGAAGACGCCGTGCTTTGCCCCCGCTCCGTGCTGGTGGATCCGGGCACGAGGTACTGGCAAGGACCTGTTCCTGCCCGCAGACTCAATGAGTCCAGGGGCAGGAATCGCTGCATTGGCTAGTGTCCAACGTCCACCCCGCGGCCGCAGCGCCACCACGCACTGTTGGTTACTGAGTAGCCACCGTTGCCGTGGTTCGGACCAGGTGGGCGAAGCGTCGCGCCATCGCCTCGGTATGCTCCCTCACGATCTGGTCTTGTTTCTCGAATGCTTTCATTCCGCGGCCGGCCCGCTCCACGGCAACCGTGTCATTCTCATTGACTAGGGACAACCACTGGCGGTAGACCACCGGCGAGATCTCCGGGTGAAACTGAACTCCCCATGACATCTCGCCTACTCGAAAAGCCTGATGCGGATACTGGGCCGTCATCCCGAGCCATACTGCTGACGGCGGGAGTTGGTCGATCATGTCCCCATGCATGGCGCCTGCGAAGAAGGGATCCGGCAATCCGGCCATCAAGGGATCCTCGGCAGCATCGGGCCGTAATGCCACCTCGACGACCCCCGCTTCGAGGCCTTGGTCTCCTCTGGCCACGGTCCCGCCGAACGTCTGTGCCATCAACTGAGCTCCAAGGCAGATCCCTAGTGTCGGTTTCCTCTGGGTGGCGGCGGCCGCCATGAGGCGCCGGATGTCGGTAAGCCAGTGATAGGCATGGTCGTCCAATGAGCTCATGTCTCCGCCAAGAACCACCAGGGCGTCCTCCTGAATCACGTCCGGGATCACGTCACCACTGAAAGGCTGGATAATTCTGGTGGTTATTCCCTCATCGTGCAGCCAAACACCGAGCCGGTCCAGTGGGCAGTGGAAATCTGGCTGTATGACGAGTGCCTGCAGGGTACCGGTACCTCGGGGCAGGTTTGGCTGATTGGTCATTCTCGAATTCCTTATCGGGCGGTCAGGGTTTCAGCATGCGAAACCTGGGTTGTGAAGGGACGGTGGCATCCTGTGTGGTTAAGCCGGACACCGAAGCCCCATGGCCTTTAGTCCCCGGACCCAGGCGGACAACTTCAACGTAGCGAACAGCATGGCCGGGGTCGCAGTGCCGGTTGCACATTAAGATCCGAATGTGTGTGCCACAGCCTGGTGATCTTGGGATCATCCGAATATTTCCTCAGCGGACCCCGGCCGCTGTTGCCGTCATTGAAGAACAGTGCGGTGGCCTTCGCGCATAGCCAGTCGCGCAGCGATGCCCGTGGGCAGCCAGTCGCCGGCTTCTTCGAATGAATGACCGATGAGCTGCTCTACGCGCTGGAGCCGTTGCCGGAGTGTGTTGCGGTGGATGTGCAGCTTGGAGACCGTGTCGGCAATGGATCCTTTATTGGACAGGAGCATGGCGACGGTTTCGGCCAGCTGGGTTCCATTTTCCGCGTCGTAGCGCATGAGGGACCTGAGTTCGGCGAGCACGTCCCTGATCTCTGCAGACATCCCCTCCCCAACAAGGGGCAGTTCCTGCAGGTGTTCTATGTCGCTGAAAGAGGTGACCCGTCTCCCGGATGTCCTGCCTACCAGTTCTGTCCAGGCCAGTGCGGTTTCGGCGTCTGAGAGCGCTGGATGCAGAGAGGCGACGTCCCGCGCCAGGGGACCTACGCCGGCGAAAGCTGAGACGCCA
Organism: Arthrobacter sp. Soil_C_49; assembly: GCF_057656635.1. NCBI lineage: Bacteria > Bacillati > Actinomycetota > Actinomycetes > Micrococcales > Micrococcaceae > Arthrobacter > Arthrobacter sp. Soil_C_49. The sequence goes on along the minus strand of NZ_JBDGJZ010000021.1, from coordinate 50,697 downwards.
CGGTGTTCGTCGAGGTCAGAAAGAGTCGTCTCCAGCTTCGCCTTGATCTCTTCTCCGGAGCCGGAAGGGGTATCGATAAAGAGCAGGCTGAGGGGGCCTTCCGTGAAGACCAGGGATCGGGGGCCGGCCAGTTCCTGAAGGTAGGGGGCGATGCGTCTGGACACCGCGTCAGAGTCGAATTTCAGCCGTTTCACTCGCACCAGGACCGGCAGAGTGCGGCCCTTTGACCAGCCTGATTCCTCGAGAATGCGGGCGAATGTGCTCGTGCCGACGCTTCGGAGCAGGCGTGAAGCATGGGATGAGCCGACGGACTCCAGTTCTACTGCTTCAAAGAGGGCGGCCAGCTGAGAGCAAATGGCGCTGAGCCGATCGAGCTCTCTGGTGGAATAGCGGCGTGGACGATAGCACGTGACGATGCCCCGGGTGCTCGTCAGGCCAAAGGAGACAGATATCCGCTCGTGTCCGGCGAAGTTGGATTCAATGAATTCGGACGTTGCTGTTCGTGAGTGAGTGGTTCTAACTACGATTCCGCTTCGCTCGCCCTTGTCCATTGCGATGGCGGTGGGCGGCGATGTGGCTGCACCTCGCCCGAAATATTCAATGACGCAGCCGTCGGAGCTCATGTGCTTAAGAATCGCCTGGGTGGCCACTTGGGCGCATTGCAGGACGGAAGTGGCGGAGTTGATCGGGAAATCGACAAGGAAGTGCGCTGCTGCGGATTGGCGCCGCAAGTCATCAACTGTCTCAGCCTGCAGCAGGCCGCTGGCAAGCAGCACTCCCACCTCGTCAGCAATCAGCTTTGACTCCCAGGTGAAGGTTTCCTCCTCATATGACCAGAGGCTGAACACGCCAAGGAGGGTCCCGGTCGGTGCCACGATCGGGACAACCAGCATCGAATTGAAATCGTCTTCCTGCAGTTCGCTGATGCTGGCGAACCTCGGGTCCTGCTGAATGTTCTTGTTTAGGACAACCGACTGTTTGGTGAGCCCTGCCCAGCCAGTTACACCTTCGCCGAGGCGAAGGGTGATTCGTCCCATTTGCTGGCTTTGCACTCCAGGGGTGCCTGCGCGCATGACAAGGACTTGTTCCTGTTCATCCCACAGGTAGACGAAAACCCCTGCTGAGTTTGTTGCCCTGGCTACCAAGTCCACTGCTCTTTGAGCAAGCGCGAGTGGATCGGGTCCTTCCATCATGAGCTGCGTGAGCTCGGACAGGGTGTCTGCGCGAAGCTCTGCTATTTGGAGTTTGTGGCGATAGCCAGCGGGCAGGACCTCACTCGGTTGCGGGGCCGCAGGCTCAGCAGGGGGTTTCATCGTTTCAGCTTAGAAGGCTCATGCCCATGGAGGCCCGGCTGAACTGCCTTGGCGCGTTGACGCCGATCCAAGCCACGTCCTCCGCCGCAGATCCAATCCGGTACAAGGCGGCGTTGCGTTCCTCCGCAGCGTATACCTGTACAAGTTCACCTGCCGGCGGAAGCATTCCGTGCACCTGTACCTTTCGGCCGAACTGCTCCGTCCACCCGTACGGAGCCTGTTCCAGTTCGCTGGAGTCGAAGCCTGCAAAGTATTCAGCCAAGGCTGCGCCATGACGTTGGGCCTGGGTCCAACTCTCGAACCGCCGAAAGGTTCCGTCCTCAGCCCGCCGGGCCGAAACGTCTCCGATAGCGAAGATCCCGTCGGCGATTTCACCACTGGTCAGCAGGGCTTTCCCGTCCGCAGTGCAACGGACTCCGTTGGAAATGTCGAGCTCGCTGTAGGTCAGCCATTCGGTGTGGGGGCGTGCGCCGACAGCGCTGATAACCAGGTCCGCGTGCAGGTCCAGGCCGCTGACCCGGACCGTCCACTGCGCATCCGTTTTCTGAATGGATTCCACAGCAACCCCAAAATGAGTTACGACACCGGCCTGATGCATCCATGCCTTCGCTTCCTCACCCAGATGTCCTGAAAAGAAGCGCTGCATTGGTTGCGGAGCCAAATCCACTACCGTGACGGCAAGCCCACGCTGGGCGAGTGTAGATGCCAGTTCCGCACCAATGGTTCCGGCGCCGATGATGATCGCACTGGAAGCTCCTGCATCCACGGCGCTGCGCAGGGCAAGGGCGTCCTGCGCGGTTCTTAGGCTGAGAACGCCCGCTGGCTCGTTCGGCAGCCGGATTGAGCCGGCTCCTGTGGAGATGACGACGGCGTCAGCGGCTACTTCTCCGAGCTTGTCCGTCAGGACAGTCCGCTTGTCGGTGAGCAGCCCGATGGCCTTTGCCTTGAGGATCGGCGTAGCCTCCGGCCACCACTCGGCCGGTTCGACGGGACCGGTGCCAAGAAGGAATTGCTTGGACAGCGGGGGCCGGTCGTAGGGCGCGTTCGGGTCTGAATCAATGACGATAAATTCGCCTGCAAAGCCCAGCTCGCGGCTGCGTTCAATCAGCATCGCCGAAGCAACCGAAGCGCCAATGACCGCAACCCGGTCTGGCAGATGTGTCACGATGCCGAAACCTCTGATGCTTTCTCGCCGGCCTCGGCCGTTTCCCGTTCAAGGATCGCCCGTTCGGGGCAGTTCCGGATGGCCTTGCGGACGTTGGGTTCATCGCCGCTGTTTTCGCGGCCAGGAATAACGTGCGCGTAGCCTTCCTCGTCGATCTCAAAGGTTTCGGGTGCCAGAGCCCAGCACCGGGCGTGGCCTTGGCAACGCCCTCCGTCGACCCAAAGTTCTCCCATGGTGATCAAGCTCCAATCTTGAGGGTAAGCGGGCCGACGCCGTGCCACGGTTCGTCGTCGTTTGCCCGTTCGAAGTGAGGGACAGCCTTCAGGAATTCCTCCATGGCGATAACCATTTCGGCGCGGCCAAGGTTCGAGCCGAGGCACCGGTGGATCCCTCCGCCGAAGGCCAGGTGGCGGTTGTCTTCACGGTCGATCTTGATGTCGTTGGGTTCTTCGTAGACCTCCGGGTCACGGTTGCCCGCGCCGAAGACGAGCACAACGCGTTCGCCAGCCTTGATTTCCTGGCCCCGGACAACTGTGTCCTTCTTCGCGGTGCGGGCCATGGCCTGGACCGGGGAGAGGGTCCGCAGGAATTCTTCGGCTGCGGTGGGGATCAGGTCCGGGTCTTCCCGCAACTGCTGCTGGGCCTGCGGGTTGCCGGCCAGGTACCAGAGGGCGGAACGGATCGCCCAGGCGGTCGTGTCGAGCCCGGCCAGGAAGAGGAGGTAGCAGTACGACAGCAGCTCTTCCCGCGTGAGCTTCCGGCCTTTTACTTCCGCTTTCAGGAGCTGGGTGATCAGGTCATTGCTGGCGTCCGCTTCCGGTCCGGCCTTTTCCCGTTCGTCGAGAAGGCGGTCGAAGTAGTCGTTGAGTTCGCGTCCGGCCGCGTATGCGGTTTCCGGATGCGCGGTCCGCTCATAGATGATTTCGTCGATCCACCGGTCGAAGATTGGCCAGTCCTGTTCCGGATATCCGGCCAGGCGGCTGAAGATAATGGTCGGCATCGGGCGGGCAAGCTTTGCCGAGACATCAACGACGTCTCCGGCTGTGAGGACTTCCTGGCACAGCTGCTGGGCGGTCTCCCGCATTCCGGGTGTCAGCTTTGAGATGTTCATGGGGGTGAACATCGGCAGCAGGATTTTGCGGAAGTCAGCGTGGGTCGGGGGATCGATGTCGATAGGAATGAGGGGGACGTCAGTGCCGAACGCCGGGAGGAGCATTGAGGGTCCGACAGCGAAGGTGTCGGGGTCCTGCTCGGCGTTGAAGATATCTTCGCTCTTGGTGATGTACCAAAAGCCTCCATACTTGTTACTGTGCCCGACAGGTCCGTTGGCTAGGATGTCCTGGTATTCGTCGAAAATGTTGTCGAGCGACCGTCCGTGGAAGTCAAAGTCTGACTTGTTGTGGCTGAGTCCCCGCTCAGTTTCTGTGCTCATGAGAATTGCTCCTGAAGTGGTTTCTGTGACTGTGCGTACGCTGCGGCCTTCTCCACGAGATCGACGAAGAGGGCCTTCTGGGCTTCGTGGTAGTCGACCATGTGCTCGGGATGCCATTGGACTCCGATGAGGCGGGCATCGTCGGCTTCAATTGCTTCGATAACGTCGCCTTCCCGTCCCACGACACGAAGGCCTGTTCCGAGCTTTCCCAAGCCCTGGTGGTGGTAGCTGTTCACGGGAATGGTCAGGTCTTTGGCGATCCGGGCAAGTTCGGAACCGGGCTCCAGTTGTACCTGGTGCCATGGTTCATGAGAGGGATGGTCCTGCCAGTGCCCCCTGTCCGGGCTTACTTCCTGGACGAGGTTTCCGCCTCGAATAACGTTGACTAGCTGCATCCCCCGGCAAGTGGCCAGGATGGGCAGGCCGCGGAGCATGGCCTCGTTGTAAAGCTCGATTTCGAAGTCGTCCCTGATGTCGCACACGTCATAGACCGTCTCGGCCGGGTCCTCCCCATACAGCCGGGGGCTGATGTCACCGCCGCCGGTGAGGATCAGCCCGTCGAATCCTTCAAGCGCCGCATCGGGGATCGTTGCCGTGGACGGAAGAATGGCGGGACGGCCGCCTGCGGCAAGCACGCCGTTGGCGTAGGCCATGTTCTGGACCGTTGAAGGCATCGGGCCAAAGGCGGTATCGACGGTCTGCCGGGCCGCGGAAATGGCAATAAGGGGCGCCCGCATGTCAGTAAACCAGCCAACCGCCGTCGACGTGGATGGTGGTACCGGTCACCCAGCTGGCCTCGTCGCTGGCCAGGAACGCGACTGCGTTGGCAACGTCGGAGGGCCGTCCGATTCGTCCGAGCGGCGTGCGGTCGAGCAGGAACTTCACGGCGTCCTGGTTCTCCAGCACGGACTTGGTGAATGGGGTCTCGATGAAGCCGGGGGCGACAGCGTTGACGCGGATTTTGGAAGCTGCGGTTTCGATGGCCAAAGCCTTCGTGAACATAAGAAGTGCACCCTTGGATGCGTTGTAGTGGACCTGGGGGTGTCCGCTGCTGGCGATGACGATGTGGGCCTCGACAGAGGTGATGTTGACGATGGCACTGGTTGAATCGTCGCCCCGGGCGGCAGCGCCCTTCTCCAGCAGCGGCCGTGCGGCCTGGCTGACCAGGAACGGTCCGGTGGAGTTCACGGCGAAGACCTGGTCCCATTCCGCTACGCTCACGTCGTCGAAGTTGCTGCCCTTGACGATTCCTGCGTTGTTGACGAGGGTGTCGAGCCGGCCGAATTTTGCGTCGATCTCGGCCATGCCGCTGCGGACCGAGGCTTCGTCGGCGACGTCCATAACAACAGGCACCATTTCCGGGTGCTGGCCGATCAGACGTTCGAGCGCGGCCTCGTCACGGTCCAGGGCTACGACGGTGGCGCCCTCCTTGAGGAGCTTTTCTGCGATGGCAAGGCCGTTTCCGGACGCGGCTCCGGTGACTGCAGCTATCTTTCCGGGGTGAGTGGTCATTGGGTGCTTCTTTCTGAGTATTTAAAAAATGGAAATGGAGCTCTTAGCGCTGCACTCTGCGCTAGATGCGTTCCAGGTAACGTGCGATCTCGAAGTCGGTGACGCTGGTCTGAAGCTTGCGGAGCTCCCAGCGCCTCGTCTGGACGTAGTGGGTCACGAAGGTTTCGCCGAAGTACGCCTTGGCGACCTCGCTTTTTTCGAACTGTTCGATGGCCTGGTCGAGTGTTCCGGGCAGCTGCTTTACCTGGTGTCCTTCCTCCAGGGCGTAGGCGTTTCCTTCCACCCGCTTCGGGGCGGTCAGTTCCTGCTCCACGCCGTGCAGGCCGGCAGCGATGTTAGCGGCGATGACCAGGTAAGGATTGGCGTCAGCGCCCGGTACCCGGTTTTCAATGCGTGCGGCGCTGCTCTTTGACGGGATGGACCTGATGGCGACCGTTCGGTTGTCCAGGCCCCAGGTGGCGCTGGATCCGGCCCACTGCCCGCCTTCGGTCCGCTTGTAAGAGTTGATGGTGGGCAGGTAGAGGGCCGTGAGCTCCGGTGCCGTCTCGACGACGCCGGCCAGGTAGTTGTATCCGATGGCGCTCAGTTCGCCGGGCTCCTCGGCATTGGCGAAGGCGGACTTGCCCGACTGCGGATCCCAAAGGCTCTGGTGCATGTGCCCGGAGGAGCCGGCCCACTCCGGGTTGATCTTGGCCATGAATGATGCCGTGTAGCCGGCCTCAGCTGCAACCTCCTTGACGGTTGCCTTTAGCCGGAGGGCGTTGTCCGCGGCTGCGAGAGCATCCGAATAGTGGATGTTCATCTCGAACTGGCCCGGACCGTTTTCACTGTTGCTGGCCTCGATGAAAATGCCCTGCTCAGACAGGCGGCGTCGGATCTCACCGATGAGGAACTCGGTGCCTGTGTCCCTGACGAGGCTGTAGGTGTGACTGCCCGCCGTGATGGGGGTCAGGTCGCGCCAGTCCTTGGCGGCAAGGTCCGTCGGGGTGCCTTTGAGCAGGTAGAACTCGAACTCGTAGGCGCAGACTGGCGAGTATCCAAGGTCTTCGGCTTTCTGCACGACTCGCTTGAGAATGCTCCGGGGACAGATTGCCGCAGGCTCGCCCGACATCTCGTAGGCGTCGCAAATGACGGAAGCCACGCCGGGTTCCCCCGGAACGACCTTCAGGGTACTGAGATCGGGGAGGAGCGTCACGTCAGGGTAACCCGTGTCCCACCCCGTGTAGCTGAGATCAGAAATGATTTCGTCCTGAATGTCCCAGCCGAAGATGATGTTGCAGATATTCGTTCCGCGCTCAGCGACGCTTTCCAGGAAGTACCTGGCAGGGATGCGCTTGCCGCGCCATACGCCGTCCAGGTCCACGACGCCCACTTTGAACGTTTTGATGTCGTTGTCGGAGACGAACTTTTGCAGTTCGTCATGCGCTGACGCGGCTGAGGATTGATCCTGCATGTCGATGGCCTCGAGTTCGTGGAGGTCCTCCGGGACCTGTGTGATGGGATTCACTATGTACCTCTTATCCTCATTGATATTGGTTACTAAAAACACTAAGAGCGGGGTCCTTTTGGCGTATGTGCAAGGTGCACATCATGATTGCCGGCTACATGCATTCGGTAAGCCAGGTCACATTCCTGTGCGGTAGGCAGGCCAAGGCTTTTCCGTGTTCTGCCCAGTACCCAGGACACGAAAGCCATGGTGCTGGGCAGGTCGAGCGGGGCCTAGTAGACGTCCTTGACGTAACGCCCTTCGCTCTTCAGGGACTGCAGGTAATCGTGCGCCTTTTCGGGGGTCATTGCGCCGTGGCTTCTGAGCACCGCCAGCAGGGCTTCGTCGATGTCAGGTGCTATTTGTTTGCCGCCGCACACATAGACCGAGGCTCCACCCGATAGCCAGGCAAAGATGTCTTCTCCTTCTTCGCGGATCCGGTCCTGGACATAGACCTTGCCCTGTTGATCCCGGGAGAAAGCCACGCTGAGGCGGTTCAGCACGCCGTTGCTTTGCAGTTCTTCCATTTCCTCCTGATAAAGCCAGGAAGGCTTTTCATGGCGGTCCCCGAAGAACAGCCAGTTTCGTCCCCGGGCTTGTGAGACTTCGCGGTCACGGAGGAAGCCACGGAACGGGGCAACTCCGACGCCCGGACCGACCATGATCACGTCAGCTGAGTTGTCGTGGGGCAGGTGGAACTCGTGCGCCGGCAGCGGGAAGACTTTTATGGTTGTCTTGGTCTGCGCGGCGGACTGGAGGAATCCGCTGCATGCACCCGAGTGCCGGCGGCCGGCGGTCTCGTATTGCACAGTGGAGACCGTCAAGTGGACGCGGTCGCCGTCAGCGAGGGGACTGGAGGCAATGGAGTACGACCGGTGCTGCAGGGGCCTCAGCATTGAGAGGAACTCGCCGGGATCGACATCCGTTGTCCGGGTTTCCTGCAGCACGTCCAGCATGTCCCGTCCCCACAGCCAGTCTTCCAGCGCATTGCGGTCACCGGACTCGACCAGGTTCCGCACGGGATGATCCGGGGCGAGATTTTCGACGAGCCAGGCCACGATGCCCAGATGGGGCAGCCGAAGCTCATAGTCGTTTTGAAGCGTCTCGCGTACGGTCTTGCCGTCTTCACCGAATACCTCGCTGCCCGCGAGGCCAAGGAATCCGAGGAGGTCTTCCACGAGTTCGATGGAGTTGGTGGGGATTACGGCAAGTGAGTCACCTGGCCGGTAGTTGCGGCTGTCGCCGCTGACCTCAAGCTCATAGTGCCAGACCTCTTTTTCGGACTCTGGAGCGCTGAGGAGGCGGGCCTCGACGACGGTGGCAGTGTCAGGTTCCCGGCGAGTGCCTTTAGGCTGCTCGGCGGGGTTTGCTCCTGGAACAGTGGAGTCTTCCGGGTTGTTGTCTCGCTTCTTGGGAACAACTGTCTTGAAGGTCTCAAGCATGCCCCTGATCCACTTGCCTGACGTCAGGTCATAGTCGACATCGCAGTCGAGGCGGTCAAGGATTCTCTTGCCGCCGAGTTCGCCAAGGCGCTCGTCAAGATCGCTGCCGGCTTTGCAGAAGTCTTCGTACATGGAGTCGCCAATGGCAAGGACTGCGAAGGGAACGTCCTTGAAGAGGTCTGAACCGGCGCTTTGAAGCTGGTCCCAAAACGGTTGCGCATTGTCCGGCATGTGGCCGTTGTCGTGTGTGGCGGTAACGATCAACAGGCGGTCCTTGCGTGCCGCATCTTGCGGGGTCAGCATGTCCAGGCTCATAAGCTCGGCTGCGTAACCCTGGCCGTTTGCCTTGTCCACGATCTTGGACGCAAGGAACTCAGCGTTCCCGGTCTGGCTGCCGTAGAGGACGCTGAGGGTCTGCACGGCGGTACCTGTCTCACTGGATACTTCGGATGAGGTGCCTTGGTTGGTCCGAACCAGCTCCCCTGTGTCAGTTGTCACGGTTCTGTCCTTACAAATACGGTCTTGAGTTCGGTGTATGCCTCGATGGCAGCCTGGCCCAGTCCGCGGCCGATGCCTGACTGTTTGAAGCCGCCATAAGGTGTCTGGATTCGAATGGATGAGTTTGAGTTGACCGACAGAGTCCCGGACTCAAGTGCCCGCGCCGTCCGCAGGGCCTGTCCGACATCGTTGGTCCAGATGGAGCCGCTCAGGCCGTAAATTGAGCTGTTGGCCAGCGCGATGGCTTCCTCTTCGGTGTCGAAGGGAATCACCGAGGCGATGGGGCCGAAAATTTCATCGGTTGCCACCCGGCTCTTGGGGTCCGGGGCGATGACGATTCTGGGCGCCATCCAGAAGCCGGGGCCATCCGGTGCTTCACCGGCGGTGACGACGTTGAGACCGTTTTCGAGGAAGCTGGAAACGGTGTCGCGGTGGGCAGCCGATACCAGAGGTCCCAGATTGGTCTTGCCGTCCAGCGGGTTACCGATTTTCAGTGCACGCGTAGTCTCGATGAATCCCTCAACGAACTCGTCGAAGATTCCCCGCTGCACGAGAAAGCGGCTGCGTGCACAGCAGTCCTGGCCCGTGTTGTCGAAGACCGACATCGGGGCTGCCTGCAGACACTTGGCGAGGTCAACGTCGTTGTAGACGATACTGGCGGACTTCCCGCCGAGCTCAAGAGAAACCCTTTTCATCGTCGTTGAAGCCGCCTGGACGATGGACCGGCCGACCTCGGTGGAACCAGTAAAACTTATCTTGCTAACATCCGGGTGTTCAGCGAGGGCATTGCCGATCCGGGCGCCCGAACCAGTGAGAACCTGAAGCGCGTCCCCGACGACGCCCAGTTCCTTCACGATCTCACCAAATCGGACAGTTGACAGGGGGGTAAGGGCCGCGGGTTTCACAATTACCGAATTACCGCTGGCCAGAGCCGGGGCGATACTCCAGGATGCGATAGGCAGAGGGAAGTTCCACGGGGCAATTACGGCCACAACACCCAGCGGCTCGCGGAAAGTCATGCTGACGCCGCCGTCGACCGGAATGGTGTCCCCGAGGATCTTGTCCACCGTTCCGGCGTAGTACTTGAAGCACTCGGCGACACCAAGAACTTCCTGTCGGGCCGCCGCCAATGGCTTACCAACGTCGGTGGATTCGAGCAAGGCCAGTTCGTCGCTGTGAGCGATGACAGCATCGGCAATAGCCCAGAGGGCATCACGGCGTTCAGCCAGTGGCTTGCGGATCCAGGCGCGCTGGGCGGCCCCTGCGCGTTCGACCGCTGCATTTACGTCCGGCAGGTCGTAGGCGGGCACCTCGCCTATCTGTTCTTCTGTAGCGGGGTTGTAGACCGAAATAACGCTGCTCATAATCGGGTGCTCCTTCAGGAGAAGTGGGGTTCATCGAAAATTTCCTAGTCCCGTATGGACTCTGGGAAGCTCCGTTAGTTCCGACAATGCCTGAGGAAACTGCGGCCAGCGAGTGCTGGGAGCACCACGATAAGTAGCTGTATGTGCGCGGTGCACATTCCATAAACTCCTCGTTCATAGGACCGCGTCCATTCTTTTGCCAGCGAATAGCTGTGCATCAAGACCATGCGCAGGACGGATGTATGTGCAGGCTCAACACCGCAAACTCTGGGGCAACTCCTACGCTGTAATCCAACTCACAGTGACGTTCGGCAAGGGGGCCGGCCCGATTGTGGGTTCCGCGATGCCGCTCAATTCCGCCTTGTCGAAGGCATCGCGATGACACTCAGCTTCTACGTCCAGGAGGGACGAATGGCAACTAAAGATGTTAAATTTGAGCCGGTGGATGCGGGACCCAACGGAATCTTGAGCCCAGACCGCTTGCTCAGCAGGGGCCTGGGAGTCCGGTCGATTGTGTTCATGGTTGTGGCGGGAGCTGCGCCCATGACAGCTGTCGTGGCTGGCTGGCCTGTTGTCGTTTCTGCATCGGGAAGCACGGGCGGTCCGCTGTTCTTCCTTATCGCGACCGCTATTCTGTTTCTGTTTGCCGTTGGTTTTACGAGGATGACGCCCTTTGTAAAAAATGCTGGAGCGTTCTATTCCTACATCCAAACGGGGCTGGGCCGAGGTGTTGGCATGGGGGCTGCCACCTTTGCGCTCGGAACATACTTGCTGCTGTTTCTTGCGCTGTGTTCATACCTGGGGTCAGCGGCCCAGACCACGGTTCACGATCTGGGCGGTCCGGAACTTCCTTGGTGGCTGTGCAGTCTGGTGCTGATGGCAACCTGCGGTGCTCTTGCGTACCGGGACGTCGAGCTATCCGCCAAGGTGCTGGGCGTGGTCCTGGTCATCGAAACAGTCGTTCTGCTGGCAGTAAACATCGGGGTGATTGTCCACGGCGGCGCGGAAGGGTTGAGTGCTGACTCGCTGTCCCCCGCGCGTTTGGGTGAAGGTGTCCCGCCTCTGGGCGTCATGTTTGCCTTCTTCTCATTCATCGGCTTTGAGGCCACCGCCGTCTTCCGGAACGAAGCACGTGACCCCGACCGCACTATCCCGCGGGCAACCTATATCGCCGTTATCGGCGTCGGCATCTTCTACACTTTCACTGCCTGGGCACTCCAGGCGGGAGTCGGAAGCAGCCAGATAGTCGAAGTCGCGACGAACGACCCCACCAGCATTGTTGTAGGGCTCGCGGGACAGTACGTGTCCCCGCTCCTTGCCACCCTGCTCCAGGTTTTCCTCATCACCAGCCTTTTCGCCTGCATCCTCACCTTCCAGAACGTACTGACCCGGTACCTCTTTACCCTTGGTACGCAAGGTGTTCTTCCGTCTGGACTTGGTGCAATCCACCCACGTCACCACGCTCCATCCAGGGCAGCCTTGATCGTCTCGGTAGTTGCGATAGCACTGCTTGGTGTCGAGGCGATCATCGGGCTCGACCCGGTAACGCAGGCCTACACCTGGTTCTCAGGCTCGGCCACATTGGGCATCGTTGTTCTGATGGCTCTCACGTCACTCGCGGTGATCGTGTTCTTCCGGAGGAATGCACACAACAAGAAGGTCTGGGGCACGTTGCTGGCCCCCGCGCTTGCCCTTCTCGGACTCGGGGGAATTGTCTTTCTGGTCCTTCAGAACTTCGGGCTTCTCGTCGGCGGCGACTTGGCGGCGGGAATACTGTTGACGCTCATGGCTGCACTCTTCCTGGGCGGCGTGACTACCGCGCTGGTTATGCGATCCAAGCGGCCGGCGACGTATGCCGCACTGATCCCGGCAGGTTCCAGCAGCGAAGAAAGTTCCGCAGGGATTTAGGAACAAAGACTCATCTCCGTAGCCGCCGTCGCACGAGCCTTCTTGGGAACGACGGTAATGGTGGCCGGCTGCGCAAGGCGCGGCCGGCCACTCGCGCCCATGGACAAAAGATCTTCCAGAGATTTCCCTACCCGTCACTGCAGATAGTGAGCTGCGAGAGCAGCTGCCGATATTTAGGAGCTTCCCATTTCCGACAGCGCACTGTTGAAGCAAATCATCGACAAGAAGTACCCGACAGTTGCCTACGGCGAAGGCATCTTCCTGTATGACACGGAAGGGCGCCAGTACCTGGATGGTTCAAGCGGCGCCATGACCGCCAGCATTGGTCACGGCGTGGACGAAATTGCGGAGGCGGTGAAAGAACAGTGCCGCCGCGTAGCTTTTACGTATAGAACCCAGTTCACCAACCTGCCCGCTGAAGAACTCGCCCGCCGGCTCACCGACATCGCTCCCGGGGACCTCGATATGGCGTTTTTCGTTAATAGCGGGTCCGAAGCATCCGAATACGCCATCCGCACCGCAGTGAGCTACTGGCGCGAAAGGGGGCTCCCAGGCAAAGTCAAAATCCTTGGCAGGACCATCAGCTATCACGGCATGACAATGGGCGCCCTGTCGATGTCCGGGCATGCAGCACGCCGCCCCGATTACGGATCCTTGCTCCATGCGTTCTCCTTCGCCCCGCCGGCCTACGCCTACCGCTTCGCCCTGCCAGGCGAGAGCGAGGAAGTGTACGCTGCGCGGGCTGCGAAAGCCTTCGAAGACGCCATTCAGAACGAGGACCCCGGCACAGTCGCGGCAGTCATGGTCGAACCAATCGTAGGAGCCGCCGGCGGGGTCCTGACGCCGCCGGCCGGCTACTTCGCCCGCCTTCGCGACATTTGTGATCGGCTGGACGTGCTGCTGATCATCGATGAGGTCATCACGGGAATGGGGCGCACGGGCGACTGGTTCGCGAGTTCCTACGAGGACGTCGTGCCGGACCTTCTTCTTATCGGCAAAGGAATGAGTGCCGGATACTCCCCTGTTGCTGGCGTCCTGCTGCGGAGCCACATCGTCGAGGCGCTCAGAGAGGGCAGCGGCGTCGCTCCGTTCGGGCACACCTTCTCGGGGAACCCACTGGGGGCAGCGACCTGCCTGGCGGTCCTGGACTTCATGGAACGCGAGGATATCCTCGCGAACGTCCGGCAACGGGGGAAGCAGCTTGAAGAGGGTCTGCTCTCCCTGACAACAAGGTACCGCTGCATCGCCGACGTCCGTGGGCGGGGCCTGCTTTGGGGCTTCGAGTTCGTTATGGACCAGGAAAGCAAGCAGGCACCCGATCCTGCGCTGGGAGCGGCTGGCCTATTCGTCGATGAATGCCTGGACCAAGGGCTCATTGTCTACCCTGCCGGGATCGCCCCGCTGAACAATGCCGTGATTCTGTCCCCGCCCTTGGTGATCACCGAAGAGGAGACACGGGAACTGCTGGTGAAGCTGGAAAAAGCCCTCCGCGCCATGGAACGTCACGTTAAGCGCTGGGCCGCTGTAGGTGAGAACCGGCATGGATCCCGAGTTGGAACCGGAAGCTGACACTGATCCCGGCCGTTCCAACGTCCGCGCTGGTCAGGTTGCACATAGTGGTCGTAAAGGCTGTTCCGTCCACACACTTTTGAAACTCGACCAGGGCTGAAGATGGTCGAAGCGACCCATCTGCCAGCACCTCAACCACCAAGGAAGCCAAGTGACTACACCGATTCTTGCCGCCGTGCTGGAAAAGCCCGGAGCCCCTCTTCAGATCCGCGAACTGCTGCTTGATGACCCGGAGGACAATGAGGTTCTCATCCGGACCGAGCGAGTGGGCCTTTGCCATAGCGATCTGCACTATCTGAAGGGTCGCTGGATATCTCCCTGCCGGTGGTCCTCGGGCATGAAGTCGCAGGCATTGTCGAGCGCGTCGGTTCTGCAGTCACAAGAATTAAGACTGGTGAAAGGGTCGTGGCAACGGTCACCCCCTCCTGCGGGGCATGCCGCAACTGCATAAGCGGGCGCCCGACCCAGTGCGAACGAGTCGACTCGATGCGTGAGCGGCAGCGACCCAGGCTGCTCTCACCTGATGGATCAAGCGTTGAGTCGCTCGGCGGTATAGGCGCTTTTGCAGAGGCCTTCCTCGTGAAGGAGGCATCCGTTGCAGTGGTCGGCTCGGATCTGCCTCCCCAGGTGGCGTGTCTTCTCGGTTGCTGCATTAGTACAGGAGTCTGCGCGATTATTCACGGCGCAAAGGTAGGGCCAGAGGATACTGTTGCCGTAATCGGTTGCGGCGGTGTCGGAATAGCGGCCATTCAAGGTGCCAGGCTGGCTGGGGCACGACGAATCATTGCCATTGACGCTGTGCCGGCGAAGCTGGAGCTCGCCCGTAACTTCGGTGCCACGGACACTGTTGTCTCATCATCCGACCCGACAGAAACACTCATCCAGGTCCGATCACTTCTCCCCCAAGGTGTCAGCCATGCAATCGAGGCGGTGGGCCGCAGCCAGACAGCGGAACTCGCCTTTTCGCTCCTGCGCCCGAACGGAACTGCCACCATCCTCGGTCTCATGCCCACAGGGTCCGAACTGCGTATCCCCGCAGATGCACTCGTATACGGCGACCGACACCTGCAAGGCGCCTACATGGGAGCGAACAGGTTCCTCAGCGACGTCGACATGTTCACGGACCACTACCTGAACAACCGACTGGATCTCGATGCAATGGTCACCAAGGAACTGCCCTTCGAACGTATCAACGAGGGATTCGAAGCGATGTCGGAAGCCTCGACGATCCGAGTTGTGCTGAACATGACCGACAGGCAACTGTGATCCGGACAACTTTGAAGACCGTTTGGCAGCTGACTGTCAGGCCGATCACGATCTGATCTTGCGCCACGGCCAGCGCCGGAACGAAAGCTGCGCACTGTGGCGCTGCAAATCCTCCCGAACATAAACGGTCAAACGTCAATGCCCAGCCCCTGCCGTCGCTGGTCCTGGACGACAAAGACAACAACGAAAACCAGAGGAGCACCTTGAATGACTGCTGAAGGACTAGCACAACTGACCGCTAACACCCCCGACCTTGTCGAGCAACGCTCCTTTGTCGATGGCGCATGGCTGCAGCTCGACGAAAACGGCCGCTACCTTACCAACCCAAATACGGGCGAACCCCGGCAGCCGATGCGAAAGACCGGAAAGGCTGACGTCGAGTGCGCACTCGCCGCAGCGGCGACACTGCACGAGTCCGGGAAACTTGAAGACATCAAACTCCGGGACCGTCTTGAGCTCCTGACGAAGGTAGCCGCATCTCTGGATGCCCAGAGCGAAGAAATCGCGCTGCAGGACAGCATCAACACGGGAGTCCCTATCCGGACCACTCGCCTGATTGCAGGTGCACTTGGGGACAGAGTCCGGGGAACTATCGCTGAAGCGGAGCAGCTTGGCGAGTCGGAGACCCTTGACGGCGGTGACCGGTCTGTGGTCATCCTGCGCAAGCCCCTCGGCCCGGCCCTCATCGTTGGCCCCTGGAATGCTCCAACCTTCACCGTGGTAGGCAAGGTAGCGGCAGCAATGGCGGCTGGTTGCCCGGTCATCCTCAAACCCTCTGAGAACGCCCCCGGCGGTTGCCAGCTCTTCGCCGAATCGATCGTCGCCGCCATGACTGAACTCGACTACCCAAGCGCCGCGTTTCAACTGGTTCATGGGAATTCGGAGACAGGATCACTGCTGACCTCGGATCCCCGCATCGAGGCTCTTTCGTTTACAGGGGGCGACTCGGCAGGCCGAACGGTTGCGAAGGCTGCGGCGTCCAATCTGGCTGTCATGCAGATGGAGCTCGGATCCAACAATCCCGTGATCATTCTGGACGATGCCGATGTCAGCTCGGCGGCACAGTCCATTGTGCAGGGCATGACCCGTCTCAATGGCCAGTGGTGCGAGGCTCCCGGCAAGGTACTGGTTGACGAGTCGATTCACGACCGTTTCGTTGAAGCTATGAAGTTCGAACTCAGTAAGCTTCGGGTCGGAAATGCCTTGGATGAGACAACGCAAGTGGGCCCCCTGGCGTTTGAGCGACAGCGTGATGGTTTGAAAGCCGCAGTGAATCGACTCCTCGAACTGGGGGGAACGCTGGTCACTGGCGGCGACCTACCCGATCTTGACGGCTGGTTCCTGGCACCGGGGATGATCGTCGGATGTCCCGCCGGAGCCGCCACGGAAGAACTCTTCGGGCCACTGGTCACGGTACATCCCGTGCATTCCGTTGAAGAGGCGCTTAGCCATGCAAACGGACCGGCAACCGGTCTTGATGCCTACGTATTCGGCGGTGACGAAACACGGGCCATCGACGTGGCATCCCGTATTCGTGCCGGGGAGGTCCGCATCAACGGCACGTTCATGAGCGACCTGGCCGGCAATTCGCGGCAGAGTTTCTGGGGTACCAGCGGTATTGGAGGCCACGGTCCCCAGTACGGCGTTCGCTTCTTTACCGGCGACCGCGTGGTTGGCGTGGACAGGACGGATTTCCCGCTCTAGGCGCCATATGCGACCCCAACAAGCGTAAGCGAGGCCCTGCGAGACCTGCGACAAACATCCCGGAACGTGACGCGTGCCTAAGACGGGGGCCTCCGCGTCCTCTCGGGCAAGCAGCAGGCCAGGGCCTGGCAACATGAGACGAGAAAGTCCTTCAATGACAGATACTTCAACGACAGGTACGGTGCGGTTTTCGCCGCTGAGTTTCCTTGAGGGCGCCGCAGCGGCGATCCCGGCCTTTGGAAGCGACCTGGTCGATTTCCGTAGGGAAATGCACGCCGATCCTGAAGTCGGCCTGTATCTGCCCCGCAGCCAAGCCCGGGTCCTTGAGGCACTCAAGGGACTCGACCTCGAAATAAGCCTGGGGAAAGCGGCCTCGTCCGTGGTTGCGGTACTCCGGGGCGGGGCCACCCAGTCCCCCGTTGGGAGCCGTCCTGCTGTACTGCTTAGAGGGGACATGGACGCCCTTCCTGTGGCAGAAAAAACGGGTATACCCTTTGCCTCGACCAATGGCGCAATGCATGCCTGCGGTCATGACCTGCATACAGCGGGCCTGATTGGTGCCGCCCGCCTGCTCTCGTCCGTACGTGACAACCTGACCGGCGACGTCATCTTCATGTTCCAACCGGGGGAGGAAGGACATGACGGGGCCCGCATCATGCTGGAGGAAGGCGTTCTTAACGCAGCCGGCAGGCGACCGGATGCTGCCTACGCCCTGCATGTCGTTTCAGACATGCCGTCAGGCGTGTTCACCACCCGGGCCGGTTCCTACATGGCAGCCTTCGGAGATCTGTCCGTCAAGGTTATCGGGCGTGGTGGGCACGGTTCGCGCCCCTTCCAGACTCTGGACCCCATACAAGTAGCTGCTGAAATGCTTGGCGCGCTACAGACGTACATCACCCGGCGATTCAACGTTTTTGATCCCGTGGTCCTGTCCGTGGGCCAATTCCATGGCGGTTCCGCCTCTAACGTCATACCTGATTCGGCGGAATTCAGGGCAAGCGTCAGATCTTTCAGCCCCGGTGTCGAAGCACGGCTCGCACAGGAGTTGCCGGATCTCGTCCGGCAACTGGCGGCCGCTCATCAACTGACAGCCGACGCAACGTTCACTCCAGTTATGCCGGCCACCGTCAATCACGACAGTGACGCGGAACTCTGGGGCAGGACCGCCCGGACGTTCTTCGGAGAGCACCGGTTCGTGCCCAGCCCGTCCCCCAGGACCGGCTCTGACGATTTCTCCCGTGTCCTCGTGGAGGTCCCCGGAGCGTACGGGCACCTCGGAGCAGGGTCTCCAGATATCGACCCCATGGAGTGGGCTCCCATGCACTCACCCAGGGCAGTGTTTGACGACAGTATCCTCGTCGATCAGGCACAATTCATGGCGGGTGTGGCGCTTGGAAAGCTCCAGGAGTTGGAGGTGCGGGGAAGGCTCGGAGGGCCTCCCGAACGGCCACACCTCACTTGAAGCAGTGGACCTAGCAGTACCGGTCTCGACGCCCATGGATGGCACTTCACCACTATCAGGTTGCCGAAGCTCCGGACCTGACGCTCCAGGATCAAACAGATCCTCAATTCTTTGTAGGACAAGCCTCCCTAGAACTTAACCACATGTGCGGGTTGGAGGCGATTGCGATTTCTGACGACTCGACTGCTTAAGGGATACCCCTGGAACTAGTTGAGCGATAACTACGGCCGGCGCCGCCGGTCAACCAAGCTGAAGGAGGATTTGTGTCCCACCCTGAGCATCTCTTGATTTCGAACGTTGCGCTCCCAGTGATGGGAATAAACCTGAGCCAGAGACCAACACCTCCGCTTTCCATCGAGGTTACTGTAAGGCGGCCCCAAAACAGGGACGAAAAACTAAGCCGTGCAGTCAGCAACCTGATACCGGTCGCTTTGGAACGCAGGCAAGGAATCCTCGTCATTCAACGTGATTACGGCGAGTACACCGTTCGAGTCGACCCCGAAGTTCCATGCGGCACGACTCTCGAATCCCGTCGTCCCGACTCCGCAAGGCAACAACAAAAGCCCACCCTGGATCCCACAGACTTTCAGATTAGAGAACCTGAAGCTGTATACCTTGTCCTTTGAGATACACCCGAACCTGACGTCAGGCAGCAAGGAAAAGAACGTCAGAATAGGGTCGGAAGGCGGTTCCTGCACATGCTCCCCGAACAATCTCAGATTCAAACCTGACAACCAGCGCTGCTGTTCAGCTTGCGCGGGCGGGTGACTGGCAGATATGCAACAGCCTGTTGCCCGATTGTCCAGAGAGTGTCTGGACGATCAGTTCCGCTGCCCACAGCCGGGGACAATCCTCATGGGTTACCCACCGCTACTACTGCCGAGGGAGCTCCCCAATGGCTCCCGATTCCAGCCGTG
The DNA here is from genome assembly GCF_057656635.1 of Arthrobacter sp. Soil_C_49. Lineage (NCBI taxonomy): Bacteria > Bacillati > Actinomycetota > Actinomycetes > Micrococcales > Micrococcaceae > Arthrobacter > Arthrobacter sp. Soil_C_49. Next base: position 31,659 of record NZ_JBDGJZ010000021.1, on the reverse strand, counting down.
GATAACCCGGATTGCCCCCAACTGTGGATAGCTCGCAGGGGCACGCGTCTAGCGGAAATTGCTGATTTGAGCCCGGCGCAGCGGCATCAGGCAAACGAAACCGCCCGCTGATCAACACAAGACAGCAGGTCGCGGACTGCCGCTAGGCAGGCAGTGCCCGCACGTCGGGGAACCAACCCGTTGGAGCCTTTTTTGGTTCCAGGTGTTCAGGGTCCCGGTGTTCTTTCATGTCGCAGTTGTAGAACGGCCCTTGGGGATCCAGGAGCACCCGCATGTGGTGGTCCGCGTGGTCTTTCCACCAGACGCTCATGCCGGTCGCTGGATCCAACCGTAGGTGCTCCCAAGCTCTCCAGAGCGCTGCTACACGGGAGACTGCCTCCGGATGGAAATACCATTCGATGCACCACTTGGCCGATTTTCCTGTGACGCTGCGAACATAGGTGGGCAGCAGCTGCTCATGGAGGAATTCTTCGGCGGATCCGTAGACGAGCTCCGGTGTCCTCTCCGCATCCTGGGCCTCCGTAGCTGGTGGGAGTGTGTCCGTGTCGTACAGGTCGAAGTCATTCGCCATGAGACCAGGTCCTTCCTACTTTGTAACCCAGGGGTTAGCCACCGGCTCCGCGGGCGCCGAAAGGGCCGGCTCTTCGGGGCGCGGGCTGTATTTCTTGATGGAGGTCTCCACGGCAACCTTGTGGGGTCCGGTGTACCAGGGCATGGTCCGCACCAGGGTGGCGGGCGCACCGGAGGCGAGCACCACTGCGCGGCCGCGGTCCAGCTCGGCGAGGTTGGAGACGTCGAAGATTCGTTCCTTGGCTTCCTGTCGGGAGCGGCTGGAACCGGACTTACCCGAGGATGTAGAGACGTTGATGTAGCTGTAGTCCCCGATCAGGTCGGACAGGGCGCGGAGGAATCCTTCTTCGGCGACGCCGCCGCCGTAGACCTTGATGTTCGCTGCTGACCAGATTTTCCGCATGTTCGCCTCTCCCCACAGCTCCACGCCTTGGGACCAGGACTGCAGGATGCCCATGACGATCAGGCCTTTGGAGCCGTAGTGGCTGAACTGGTCCGGCAGCCCGGCCCACCGGACAACGTTGGCCAGCTCGTCGAGAGCGAACAAGGCCGGCTTGGGAAGCCGGCCGCCGTTGCGTTCGGCGCGTTCCTCCATTGCCTCGGCAATCGCCACGGTCAGGGCCGTGGTCAGAGGGGCGGCGGATCCGGCACCTTCCTTGGAGAGGATGTAGATGGTCTCCTGTGACGCGGCGAAGGCGTGCGGGTTGAACTGGCGGCGGGTATCCGTGGCCACGGTCACCCCGCCCGTGGGGGCGACCCACCGCAGCGTGTTCCGGCTTTTGAGGCACTGAATCATTTTCTCGGCGGTACCGAAGATGCCGTCACGCTGCTTGTCAGCCAGCTCCAGCGTGGATTCCAGTCCCTTGTACTGCAGCTCGTAGTCGTACTGCTTGAGGATGTTGATCGGTTCCCGGTTCACCTGCTCGGTCACCCACAGATACACCTGCGTTATCGGTAGCTCCCCGAGAGCGGCGGCGAGGAAGTAGGAGGACAGAATGTCCTCTGCCTTGGGGTCGAAGTAGGCGTCAGGCTTTGACCCAGGCACGCGGGAGCCCACGGAGAAATGCTGCGTGAGCTTGTAGGCCTTCTCTTCGTCGGTGACGTACGATAGCGGGTTCCACCACCAGTCCGGCTCTTCCTGGGCGATCTTCTGCGGATCGAACACCCACACCGGCGCGGTGCGCTCACGGACTCCACGGGTACCGTCCACGACGTCGCGCTTATTCGACGTCGACACCACCGCACCGGGTGCGTCCAGGATGGCCGGCATGACCCGTGAGGTTGATTTACCGGTCCGAGGCCCCCAGATGTCGAGGCTGAGGTCTTCCCAGGACTGAATGAACTTCTGCCCTGTGGAGACGACCTTGCCGACGACGATGCCTGGCGTGTCCGTCACGCCCAGACGCTCAGCGGTCGCTTTTGCTCCCTTCTCGGAGAACGCGGCCAACGCCTTGCCGCGGCCCAGGTAGCGTGCGGCCTTGTCGACCCGGGCACGCTTGGACGCACCTTGCCGCCACGCCACGAGCACGACGATGGCCAACGCCAGGACGAGCCCGGCCATGACGCAGACAACGATGGTGGCTTCCGTGGGCCACGGCACGCGGCCTTTGATCAGACCTGCGATCAGATCGATCGGGTGCGCCGGCGGGGCGGCGATGCCAGCCATCCACGAGCCGACGTGCAGGGCGGCGTAGGTGCCGCCGACGAAGACGACGAGGAAGCCGATGGCCAGCCAGACCAGCAGGGCATCACCGACGCCGATTCCTTTGCGGTTGGGTGCGCTCATTCTGATGCTCCTTCACTGTGCAGGGCCGGGGCCGCCGGTTCAAGCAGGGCTTTGGCTGTGGTGCTCCATTTGGCATTGGTGTCGTTGATGCCTTCGGGGCCTTTCTCCAGGGATGTGAGTCCGACCTGGACGGGGATTCCGGGACGGCCGCCGACCTTGATGAGGAACTTTCCCCGGCCCGGGGGCTCAGCATCGACGCCGCGGGAGTCCCACGCGGGCGGGTCCTGCCAGCCGATTAGCTTTTGTTGCTCCTGGCGCGAGAGCGGGATGGCGGAGGTCAACTGGGGCATTTCCGAGGCGGGCAGGCCGCCGCAGATCACCATGCCGGAGCGTTCGACGAATCCGCGGGCTTTCATCCGGTCCTCTTCGGCCGGTAAAGCCAGCAGGTCGGACATGGTGTGGGAGATCATGATCTGTCCGACGCCGACGGAGCGGTTGAGCCGGGTCAGGGCGTCCACCCGGTCCACCATGCCTTTCCCGGCCCGCAGGGCCCGCCACAGTTCGTCCAGGACGACGAAGTAGTTCCTGCGCGGTTCAAGCCCGGCGTCGGCCAGGGCATTGGCGACGTTGACGGTGCCGAAGCCGTAGGACCAGCACGCCAGCAGTACCGCGGCCTGCAGGTCCGTTTCGGTCTCATCAATGCTGGAGACGTCAAAGACCACGGCACGGTCGCGCACCATCGGCTCGGAGGTTTGCCGGGAGAAGATTTCCCCGAGCTTCCCGCCTCCGGTCAGACCCAACAGGGTGGCCTCCAAGGCGCGGGTCTCCCTCAGGTAGACAGACTTGTCTCCCCGGTCCAGGGCGACCTGACGCAGCTCATCCGGTGCGGACACGATCACGTCCAGCAGGTCCTTCAGCACCGGAACTCCGTCAAAGCGCTCATCGAGGACCCGCAGGGCGCGGTCCAGGATCGTCTGTTCCTGGTCGGTGGGCGGGCTGTTCCGGCTGATCGTGATCAGCGAGACGACCATGGTCAGGCGGCGGCCATGAGCATCGGCACGGACGCGTGCCCCGTCCTCAGGATGGCCGTTCTCCTCGAGGAGCTGGGCTGCCTCGACAGCCTGGCCGGGGTCCAGGATGTTCAGGTACCCGACCCCACGGCCAAGCCGGATGACCTGCCCGCCGAGCGCACGGACGGCTTTGACATGTTCACCTTTGAGGTCTCCCAGGATCAACGGGTGGACCCCTTGGGCGGAGAGTCCGATGAACATGCGACGCACGACCGTGGATTTGCCGAGCCCTGGTTTTCCGAGGATGAAGGCGGAGGGGTTGGAGATCAGGCGGGCGCGCTGGAACCAGCTGATCGGGTCGCAGCAGACCGTGGCCTGGGTTTCCTCATGGCGTCCCAGCGGGACACCGATCATGGGCGAGGACGCACCGGAGGAGAACGGCCACAACCCGCACACCTGCACGGTGGTTCCCCGGTACTCCTTCACGGACGGGACGAGCCGGGCCATGCCCCCGCCACGGCCGGACCAGCCACGAGCACCCGGACCAACTTCACGCGACTGCTTCCCCGTCCTTTTCTGCTCAGGCTTGACTGGGGTAGCGCCAGGATTTTTGTGTCGGGAGAAGAGTTTCAGACCGGCCATTACAGGGCATCCCTAATCCCGGACGGGACCATGCTGTGCTGGGGCAGCACCAGCCCCAAGGGCAGGGACGCGGCAAACGCGGTGTCCTGGGCCCCGTAGGCCCGGCGCAGCAACACCCGCGCGGTGCCGGAGGTCTGCTCGACAGCCGCGACGGCATCAGAGAGCCGCTCCCTATCGGTCACGGTGGCGGTGACGACCATGCCGAAGTTCACCAGCCCGGCGCCTTGGGCTTCTTCCTGCGCGGTCTGCGCCGCTGAACGGGCGTCAACCAGGGCACGGGCGGAGGGGCGGTTTCCGGAGGTGATGCGGACGTTGGCGTTGTTCTGGTCTCGCTCGACGACGGCCGCGGCGCGTGCCGAGTCCATCGGACGGTACAGCAGCGAGACGCGTTTGCGGTCAATGTCTCCGTGCGGGGCCAGCAGGCGGGACAGGACCGAGGAGTTCACTGACCCGCGCGGGGCGGCGGTCATGGTCCAGGAGACCGAGTACGCGGAATCGTGCCGGTAGTCATCCCAGCTGGCCTGTGTCGCGGTGGGGCCGGCTTCGCCCCAGGTCAAGGATACCGGGGAACCGGCGGCGTGGGCTTCATCGATGATCAGTGCCGCCGGCGGGTCGTAGGCGATCCGGACGACCTCGCAGAGTTCCTGGGCCGTCATCGGCCGGGCGATCCCGGCGCCGGTGGACTGCAGCCGTGCTGAGAGGCCCGGGATCCGGGAGGCCAGGTCGCGGGCCACGTCTTCCGGGGTCCGTTTCTTGGCCCCGGCCCGGATGGCGGCGTTGAAGGTCAGGGACACCCAGGCCCGTACCGTGGCTGATCCTTCCGGGTACGTGTCCACGACCTCGTGCAGCATGTCGCGGGCGAACTCGGGGGCGTCTGGGTCGATGTTCATCATGACTTCGTTCCGCAGCCGGTACCCGGAGTCAGGCGCGGTCTCGACCGTGACGGCTGCGGCGTCCAGGCCTGCTTCGTCGGCCAAGGAGGCGAGCCAGCCGCCCCAGTTCGCCACCCAGGCATCGACCTGTTCCGGGTCAACGAGGGAGGCTCCGTCGGGTTCAGTCGAGAAAATCACGGTGAAGTGACCCGTGGCGGGGACGTGCAGCATGGCGAAGGGGCGCTTGTAGGAGTCGGTGAACTCGTACAGGGTGGACTTCGCTGCCAGACCGGGCAGCTGGTACATGCCCCACTCCGTGACGCCAAGAGGGCCGGAACGGTAAAGGTTCGTCCCGGAGGCCCGGGAGAGCTTGAACGCCGTCCGGGTGCCGAGGCGGTCTACGGCGGACTGGCCGTGCTTGTCCTTGACTGTCAGCAGCAAAGCCATGACACCGGCAAGGGCAAGGACGCCCAGGCCGGCGAGCAAGCCCCACAGCGCGAAGCTGACGATGCCCATCAGGAGCCCGGCAAAGACAATGGCGGTACCGATCGCCCCGAGGTTGGCCAGGCCAGCTGAGCGCGGTAGGCGCCAGTTGCCGTAGGACGGTTCCTTGTACTCGGTGTTAATTGCTGCCACTGGGGCCCTCCCCTGCTGAATCCTGCGCTGTCTTTTCAATTGCCTGCGACGTCCTGGACGCCAACTTCGCACCTGTGGCTACAGCCACTCCGGCGGGCCCAGCTGCCGCTGCACCGCCGCCGGCTCCTGCCGCTGATACCGCTCCGCTGGAGCCAGCGGCTGCTGTCGTTCCGGCGGTTGCTCCGGTACCTGCCTTGGCTGCTGCGTCAGTGCCGGCGGCACCGCCCGGTCCGCTGCTGCCCGGAGTGGGTTGCCCACCTCCGCCCCGGGGTCCGGCGGGTCCGTCGCTGCCCTTCGGCGAACTGCCGCCCCGCATGCTTTGGGTGTTTGACGTGCTCGATGACGATGCGGGAACGGGGGATGCATTGCCCCTGCCGCTCCCACCCCGGCCAAGCGAAACCGCACCGGTTGCGATCGCTCCCACAGCTGCTCCCGCCCCCGCGCCTCCACCAGAGGCAACCGCACCAACCATCGGGGTCACGAACCGCATCAACGCCGGCAACGCGAAAAGTGCCACGACCATCAGCGTGAATCCGGTGATGGGCTTCACCAGATTGGCGCTGCTGCTACTCCCCTTGCCCATCAGCAGGAACGCGACCGAATACACGATCGCAGCGGCTGGTTTGTAGAGGATGAAGGCGATCGTCCAGCCAACAGCCTTCTGGAACCACTGCCGGCCCATCTCCGTGTTCGTGAACGCGGCCGTGGTTGGGAGGACCCCGGCAAGGATCACCAACATGCCGCTGCGCACCACCATCAACACGACCTGAACCAGAGACGCGATCAGCCCGATCAAGCCCAGGACGATCAGGACGAACACCCCGACGCCGGTCTGGTTCGTCATCACAAGGATCTTCAGGGACTCTGCGAAACCCTTACCCTCGGTGGCACGATTGATCACCACCGCGGAGAAGGCATCAGCGGCGACCACCAGAATGGAGATGACGCCCAGACCGAGGCCGGAGACAAGCGTCAAGGTCAGCAGGGCCCGGAGCAGATCCTTCAGGGGCGCACCCCGCTGCTCCCAGATCAAGCGAATACCACCCAGGATGACCGCCAAGACAGCAAGGGCCAGAGTCCACGGCATCAGCTCACTGTTCACCACCGAAACAACGGGGCTTGCAGTTCCGTCCTGGCTGGCCAAGTTCACGGTTGGCATTGAAACCCAGAAGGTCGACAGCGTGGTCACCATCTGGCTCATTCCCTCCATGATGGCTTTGGCGAGGTTGTTGATGGCATCGTCTGCAATACCGGCGGCAACATTGCTCGCACCCTGCTGGGTCCAGCACAGAGCGTTCCAAACTTCGCACTCTTTCTCTGCCATGTCAGACGCCGGCCCAAGGGATGAATGAACTCAGGTCACTGATCTGGCGGACTGCATTTCCACCGGCGGCGGGGATGTCCATCTTCCAGTCGCCGTCTTCCCACAGCAGGGATGTCGAGAAAGCGCCGTATCCCCCGTCACTGCTCTTGATTGCTAGCTCTACGACCGCAGCTTTGGGCGTATACGAGTGGATGATGAAGCCGGCGATCTGTACCTTCGGAATGGTTCCCCCTCCGACGTCCTTCCCTTCCCTTATTGCCTGTACCGCTTTGTCCCGAGTGGGACTGTCAGCTGAGAGTTCCAGGTAAACCTGCTTCGCATAGCCATTGAACGAGGCAGCCCAGATGTTCGCCGTGGCATAGAGCGCTCCGGTGGGCGACTGCGCGAAGCAGGACCTCAGACCGTCCTTGCCTACCGTTCCCGGGCCTGCGGTGGTTGGGTCGGTTGGGACGGCCATGATTCCCACCAACTCCCACTTGGACTTCGGTGCGGTGCCCAGCGCTGTGTGGTTGCTGGCAGGGAGTCCGCAGACACTCTTGTCAGAGGCAGTAGACGTGCTGGGGCTTGCCGGGGCGGAGCTGGCCTGCGTGGGTGCTGGTTGGGCGTTTCCCTGTTCTTTGGGGAGCAGGAAGATGACGACTGCTGCTGCGATCAGCGCCACCACCAGCGCGGCCGCGATGATGAAACCGGGTTTGGTGAACGGATTGCTGTTGGTGGTGTTCTCTGGTGACTGGCTCACGATGAACCTCCCGTTGTCGGTGCTGGTTTAGACGAAGGCGCGGACGATACCTGAGGAGCCGGTGATGATGATGCAGCCCATCAGGACCCAGCCGAGTTTGGCGATTGATTCGCCGCCTTCTCCACGACGGAGCTGGATGACCATGCCGATGCCGACGATGATCACGCCAAGGACGCCAAGGACGAGGCCGATACCGGAGGCCCAGTTCAGGACGGTGAGCAGTCCGCCGGCTTCGGCGGGCACGACAGGGGTCGGGTTGGGGATGACGCTCGCGGCAAGAGCGGAGAAGGAGTTCATGGTGAGACCTTTCAGTGGTTAGTGCTTTGGGTTGGGTTCCGTAGCCAGAGCAGCTACGTCGGTGATGAAGCGTTGATATTCCTTGCCCGGTGGTGTCGTCGTGGAGTCGCCGTGCCGCCATGCCTCGACCCAGGGGAGGATCCAGAGGCGCGGTGCTCCCCCGCCGATAATCGCTGCGAAGTCACGCAGCGCCTTGGGGGTCTTTCCTGGTGCATCTGCCAGAACGGCGAGGCCGATAAGTTCAACCTTGGGTGTTGCTCCTGATGCCCATTGGGTCAGGGCGCTTTGCGCGCTGGTGAGGCCACGCATATCGTTGCGGCAAACCAGCAGCACCCGGGGCTTGCTGCCGTCCTGCATAACAGGCCAGCAGTGCCCGGCAGGGCGTGCCCAGCCGATCAGGTCCGCGGTGCGGCTTTCACCCGCTCCCCCGTGGCTACCAACAATCCACAACAGCGTGGACCCGGACACTACGCGGTTGGCCAGCCGGTCCGCGGTGTCCGGTTCGACCATGCCCCTCAGCGGTGTGCTGATCGCGGCAGCTGGCGGGACGTGCACCTCGGGTGTTTCCTCGTCGTCGCTTTCGGCTGGGCTGGTGATCCAGGGGTTCAGAGACAGTTGCATCGTTCCTCCTTTCCGTCGTTCGCTGTTGGGTGTCTAAAAGCCCTTGGCGACGGCGGCCGCGGCGGCCAGCCATGCCCGCTGGGTCGCGGGCTGCAGGGCTTCATAGCGGATGGGGCCGTTGACCAGGGCCGGGTCGTAAGGAATCCGGACGACAGTACGGACGAATGGCTCGAAACCGTCTGCGATCCGCTGCGCCTCAGCCTTTGCCCGCTTCAGGGCATCCCCAGTCATGCTGCGCTTGGCGTCGGTGGACTCGGAGACGATCACGACGGCGTTGCGTGCCAGCTCGGCGTCGTGGCCGCCACGGGATTCGAGAGTTTGCAGGGTCAGCCGGGCTGCTTCCGCTCGATCCTCGATGGCGGTGACCGGGACGACGAGCTGGTTGGTGTGGTCGATCATCCGGCGCCAGTTGGCCGCACGGGCGGTGTTGCCGGAGTCCATGATGACCAGCCGGTAGTAGCGGGTGAGGACCTGGTGGGCGATGTCCACTTCCTCGGCGGTGACTTCGTGGTCGCCTTCTTCGTTTTCGTCTGAGCGCAGCACGTCGAACTTGTCGGCCGTCTGGTGGTGGACGAACTTGGCGATCTCGGCCGCGTTCGTGGACGGTGACAGCAGCTCGGTGGAGGAATCGATCAGGTCCAGGACGCTGCGGTCGTGGGCGCCCTTCTCGGTCCTCCAGCCCAGGGTGCCCTGGGACTCGTTGTTGTCCCAGGCGACGGTCGCGGCCCCGCTGTAGCGGGCAAGGATTGCCGAGAGCATCACCACCGTGGGTGTCTTGTTCGCCCCGCCCTTGCGGTTGACCACGGCGATGGTCCGCGGACCGGGCCAGTGCTGGCTGACGGTCCGAATATCCTCCCGCTCGGATAGTTCTTCCGCTGAGGGGTCCATTCGGAAGCCCATCCGGGTCAGGGCTCCGCGCCAGCCCTGCGTGGCTGGTTCCAGCACCGGGGCGCTGACCAGGAAGGAAGTCTCCTTCAAACTCCGCCGGGTCACCGGAGCATCAGCCTCAACAGCTTGCTGCGGTGCCTCGCTAGCAGGGGCAGCTTCTTCGGCCGCCAGAGTATCCACGGCCAGAGGCGGCCAGGTCTGCCGTTCAACCACGGGCTGGGCCGGCTCTGGTTTCACCAGAGGCCCTGCGGCGGGAGCGGTGTCGCTAATCTTCGGGGCGGCCGCTACGGATGCGCCGGTGCGGCGGCGGGCGGGCCGCGGTTCGTAGGAGACGGATTCGACGTTCCCGTCTGGGTGGACGATCAGTTCGCCGTGGCCTTCGGGATCTTCAATGCGGACGCGGACGGGGCGCTGCAGCGTCCTGGCTTCGGCCACGACCAGTGCCAGAGCGTTGTCGCGCAAATCCTGCAGCGTCTCCCCTGCAGGGACGACGCGGGAGTTTCCTGCGACGGTGACCTCGGCGGTGCCGTTGTCGCTGATGATGGCCTTGATGTTCGGGAAGGCCAGGACATCGCTTGGTGTGGTGCTCATAAATCTGATTCCTTACGTTGACGGAGTGAGTGAGGCACGTACGGTTAGGACGCGGGCGGGGTGAGCCGGTTGACTTTCCACGGGGCTTCCGTGCCGGTGCGGAGCAGCTGCAGGGTGTAGGTGCCGGCATCGGTGGGAACGGCAGCCATGACGCCATAGCCATTGGCTTCATCGACCGTCAGCGTCGCGGGGCCGGTGACGCGGGTGGCGGGGACGTTGGCGGGGTCCACGGCTGAATAATCGGCTGTGGCCTGCGGAGTCAGCCAGCGGGCCAGATCGTTGGCCCACTGCTTGTCCTCCACGCCCGGGCGGGCGAAGTCCGTCATGGCCTTCTGCGCGGTCTCTACGGCGGCGTCCTTGCTGGCCTGATCCCAGCTGATGCCGATGGTGGCCGGGACGGTGCCGCCTGGAGCCTGCGGGCCGCTGCTCGCGCTTAGGGAAACCGGTGCAGAAGCGGCGGCTGCACTGGTCGCCGGCGCTGGTGTAGTGTTCGCTGCCGGCGCGCAGGCCGTGCACAGCAGAACCATCGCGGTCAGTGGCAGTGACTTCTTCACTTCTTCTCCTCTTGGGTGGGCAGGTACAGGAAGGCTGACGGGATCGTGTTGCTCACGGTGCGGGTGTAGTAGTTGTGGTCATCCGGCGGCGGGTTGCCGTTGTAGCCCTCTTCGACGTAGGTCCCGTCGTTCTTGACTTCCTTGACCACCGCCACGTGGCCGAAGGTGGGGTCTGACCCGCCGACGCCTGGCGCGTACCAGACGACCGCACCGACCCGGGGCGTGCTGCCGGTGGGCCAGCCCTTGGCGTCCCATCCGGCCTTCCACGTCACCGCGGAACCGAGGCCCTGCCCGTCCGGGCGGAAGTTCCCGTTCAGGAACTTGAACGGGGCACTGGTGGACCCCATCTGCTGGTTGACCCGCCACAGGGCGAAGTCCACGCACTCGCGGTAAAACATGCCCAACGGCGAGGCGGCCGCGGAACCTGCCCCTACCTGCAACCAAGTCGGAGAGTCCTTCCACGGGTAGTCATCCCCCGCACCGGACTTCCCTGGGATGGCGCAGTCACTGCCCTCGAGGGAGAAGCTCCCGCCCGAGAGCGCCTGGACGAGCTCGACGGCCTCAGGCCAATACTTCTGGTAGTGGTACGGGTCCGCGTTCCGCTGGACCTTGTTCCCGGCGATAGTCGGCTCCAACAGCTCCCAACCCGGTACAGCCTGCAGCGCCTTGATGAAATTGGTGGCACTGATCGTTGGATCCATGCGATCCGCGTAGGAGCCCCACGCGCCGTTGTCGCGCTGCTGAAACAACCCACGGGAATCCGGGCCGGGACCGTCGCCGTAGTCCAGCACACGCAGTCCCGACTCCCCTAGAGCCACCATGACGCTGATGGTCTGGCCCTTCACGGAGAGGTTCAGCGCCTTACCGGCGCCCATCACAGCGGCAGCGTTCTTCAACTGCTCCGCGCTGTATCCCTCCACGTTCGTGTTTCCGTCCAGGGCCACAGCTGCCGGGCCACAGTCGGCCGCCGCAGGTTTCGCAGGATTCAGCAGAAGGATGAATGAGAAGACCAGCCCGAAAAGCAGCCCGGGAATGACGATCAAGGCCACAAGCACCAACGACTTCCGTTGGTTCATCGTGTGGTCCGTTCTCTGACGAACGACCTTAGGTCTTGCATGACCGTTCCCTCCCCCGTGTGCCGAAACTCGCGTCTTCGACTAGGCGTCCTGGCCAAGATGCCGGGGGTGCGTACCTGATGGGCCGAACCCCTACCCGGCTAAACTCGGCCAAGAAGCTAAAATAAAGATAGATACCAAATATTGAGTATTTGAAAATATTTAACTATTGGTAGCAGTTTAGCAGGTTCATTGTCATGCGTCCTGTCACGTCAAGGAGTGTTTGTGCCCGTCTCAGCCAAAGAGTTCAAGAGCTGGCTGGACGCTGCGTCCATCAGCACTTCCCCGGCTGCCCTCAGTGCACTGACGGGCCTTAACCGCGGAACCCTGGGAAACCAGCTGCGGAGAGGGAACGTGGCTGAATCGACGGTTGTCGCCGTAGCACGGGCAGCCGGGTTAGGGGTGCTTCAAGCTCTCACGGCCTTCGATGGATATCGCGACGTTCTCTCCCGGCCCGTGGAACCGTCCGCTGCCGAAGTTTTGAGCCAGGTCCACCACGCGGATCTCATGGGAGAGCTGCAATTCCGGACCTCAAAGACCCATTACCCCCGCGAACTCAGAAGCCACATTCCACTCATTGAATTTCCGCACGATGGTTCTCACCGTGCCTGGGTGGACGCCCTGGATCCGGGAGACCTACGACACCGCATGGCCGCGGAATCGGGAATGGCATTGACGTACATCATCACGTCCCTCACGGAGAACCGTCTCTCGCCGCACCTTGCCGTAGCGGCGTCCCGGGCGACCGGAGGGTCTTTCGCCTCAGGACTCGTCGTTGTCGGCCTGATAACGCCGGCAGAAGGCGGCTGGCAGGTGCGTGCACGCGAAGACGAACTGCTGGAGGTTTCCGACGACGCCCTTGTGGAGCTGATTTCAGCGCGCATTAACCTCCTGCAGCGCCGAGTGAAACAGCGCAAAGAGGCCCGGGAATACGCAGAGAAGATGACGGAGCTCCTGGGATGAAGGTGCTGGCCGTTGTACCCACTCTGATGCTCATTCTCTTGGGGAGCCTGACGTTCAAACGCCTCAATGCCCCTACTACGGGATATCAGCATGCACTCAAGGGAAAAGGCAGAAACGTCGCGCTGTCAGGAATATTCCTCACACTGGCTTACCTGCTTCTTGTACCACCCGTGTATTACGCAGTCGACTCCATCATGCCCATCACGAACGCGACGGACTTGCTTTCGAAATACTGCGCTCTGGTCGCCGTGGCGTTTCTTGGAGGCCACCTCAGCCAGGCCTACGGTTCAACGTTCGCCAGACGCTGGACTGTAGGCATGCCCGGTGCGGTCATGCTTGGCCTCACCGCTACAGGCCTCCTGTTGACGGTTCTGGCCACGGACGGCCCGGCCCCCTCCCCACAACTGCTTGATTATGCAGCGCAGCCCAGCGTCCGCCTTAACACCTGGCTGGTCCTGATCTATGTTGCCTACGTCGTAACACCCCTGATTCGGCCGGCCTACTTGGACGCCCGTCGGAACCCTTTGGCCATTGGGAAAGTGGCGTCTGGGATGATCGCGGGAGGCTTCACGCTGTCCTTGCTGCGGGCCGGTAGCTATCCCGCGGAATGGTATGGGTCCAAAGACCTCGCCTATGTGTACATGCTCATCTCCTACGCCTCGACCGCCTTGGTCGTTATTGGCCTTGCGCTGTTTGCATATGCGCGACGCCAGAAAAAGCCAGAACGTGAGCTGGGATCCGCCCTGTCGATCGACTAGAAGGACGCTATGACGACTCCCCAACAGGCAAAGACAGCCGTGCAGAAGGTACTGGCAGAGGTCCCACGTGAGCACGAGGCGGCGTACCAGGTCATCTACGCCGCAGTCCGTGTCTGTGTGGAGGCTGGCATGGAGCGGAAGGCGGCCGCGAGATTTCTCGGCATCTCACGTTGGCGCATCGACAAACAAGGCCGTTACTTCCGCTCGCTCAGAGCTACCCGGGATCTGTTCCGCGGGGCTTTTAGCGCTACCTCCGCGCAGACGGCCGCCGGGCCCGTCGATGAGATAGTGCGGCGGGCATGGTCGTGACATGCAGGCTCGACCCATATCCAAAATTTTTGGAGTTTATGACATATTGGAGTCATGGACTTTTCACCACGTGTCATGAGGGCCCGCGAAGCCACGGTATGGACGCCGAGCAAGATTAAGCTCGACACACCCGCGCGGATCCCTGCGTATGCATTCGTCGCGTGACACGTTAAAGCCATGAGTGCACAACCAGGACGCGTCCGTCACCCTGACGGCATAGATCTGGTGCTCCTGCAGGGCCGAGTGAGGCCGGAGCGCCGCAAAGCCATAAACAGCGCAGCTGCGAACTCTGGCCGGTCAGTCGGCCTTTACCTTGAGGACCTGGTCCTCTACTTGGAGAAGAACGGCGGACTGCCGGTCTTCCCCAAGATAAACCGACAAGCTGAGGAGCTGCCTATACAGGCCGCTTCTTAAACGAAAGACCCCGCACTAGGTGCGGGGCTTCCGAAATCCTTCCATCACCGTCTCTGTTTGGCGACTGTGCCGGCGATGGATACCAGAACCTTCCCGCGAGGGACGGTCCCTTTGTGTTCCCTTCAAACTGAAAGGTCTTGTCCCCCTTATGGTACCGGACCCTGCCCGGGCGTCAACGCACGTCCCGGCCCGAGTTGTGCCCTGCGGCGAGCAGGGAAAGGCCACGCCGAGAATCCCCGGCTATGTGGCGGTGCAGGGCTTGCCTGGCGTCTGGAAGCAGCGCGACCACGCGCTACTAGGCGAGCATTCGAAACGCACCGAAGCCCCCCGGCGCCTTAACCGGATGGTGGAGCGGAACGAGGAAAACGTCCTTCGCGCCGTCCCTGAGGGCAGCTGCGCGCTGACGATGGACTTCGACTGGCTGGAAGCTATCCGCCAACACCCCAAGCTCACTTGGCGCAGATCCGACTTCCGCCGAAACCTCCTCGCCGTGGCCTCGCTTTTACTTCTGGGCTTCGACTTCAATAGCCACACGGTGACCCCGGGCAACGCCTACCTGTTGGCCTCAGCCGGTATCGGCCAAGGCACCCTGGGGCGCATCAAACGCTGGCTGATGCGCCACGGATTCCTCGCCATCGTCGCTGGCGGCCGCTCAGCGATCTACACCCCCAAAAACTGCAGCGGAGAGACCAACCTCTTCAAGGTTGGCGAACGCGAAGAACGGATGGCCGACAGGGCCGTCTACGTCCTCTGCCGTCCCGCCACCGAAGAGGAACTGGCCAGGTTCGGTGAAGAAGAAGTCCAGCGCATGGAATCCAAGTGCAAACTGGATCCGCTTCTGGGCATGTTCGGATTCGCTGTGGACATAAATGGCAACCCTAACCTGTCCAAAGGAAAATCAACCCCCAAAGGCATAATGGCGTGGGCTTCGCCCACACTGAAATCCTATTTTGAGGCGGCCACTAAATGGGTGGCCGATATGACGGCCGCTCGTACAGATCTGCAATGGCCAGCTGATAAAACGACAAGCGCCAATGACAAGGCAACCCGCGACTTCAACGAGTTGCAAGCGGCCCGTACCGTCCAATGGAACTCACCGCCACTCCGTAAGCTGCGCTCACGCCACCTCGCCCGGATCCTGGCGCCCTTTTTCCGTGCCGGTTACACACCAAGCGATGTCCTGCACGCTCTCGACACCAAACCCGACGGCACCGAGCACCGTCACGATGGCTTCCACGGCGCGTTGAACCTTCCCGCGCTCCTGCAAAGCAGGCTCAACCACTGGCGGGTTAACGGCCAGCCTGTCTACAGCCGTCGGCAACGCGCCTTGCAGCGCTCCGAGGCGGCAAAAGCCCAAGCGAGGGCCGAAGCCCAGCGGATCCAGCAGCAAGCAGCTGAACGCCGCTCAGACACTGTGCGTGCGTCCTGGCGAACAAGGTTCGCTGATGACTACCAAAAGGGACTTCAGGAGGCTGCCGTACGCGGCACCACGCGCTGACGCCCAATGTGGACCGCTTTGAGATTTATCCTCCGGTCTCCACCCGGCCCACAGTAGGGACAGCGCAAAACCGAAGCACTTCCCCATGGTCCAGGCCTGGGGGTTGCCGTCTCCCCTACCGTCTCCGTTGGGTCTCTTTCAGCCGGGACGACACACATCTACCGTGCGGGCCGCGAGTGGGAGGGCACAGGAACCGTGGCGGCGTGGCCGGCTTCTTAGGCACCGGGGGGATCCCAGCGAGCTACTGGCGGGGATGACCACAACCAGAAACCGCACAAATCGAGTATTTCTCCTAGGGGGGCTTGAATAAAAGTTCCTAGGTGGACTAGAGTGGAAGTGTTAGCAGCCCAACGAGAGGAACTGAAAATGCTCACCGAAACCACCTATCCAAGCGGAAACACCGTCACCTTCGACCACGAAGACAAGTGGTTTCAGACCTTCGGAGCCGCCAACAACATCCTCAGCGGTGACTACGTGGCCGCCGGAGGAACCGGGCGCCAGCACTTCTGGATCGATAAGGAAAGCCTGCAGGCATACGTCCCCGCTGCCATCCGCCACGAATGAAGGAGCGCCGCCATGATCCGCAAGTGCATTGCCCTCGTCATCCCCGCGCGACTCAACGACGAAGTCACAGCCAACCGCCAAGACGTCCGCCACGGCACCCTTGAAGCGCTGTACGGACAGCTGGACTGCATCGTCAATGGGGACTGGCAGGTCTACCTCAGGGCTGACAGCCGGAACGTCCACCCCAACGTACGAGCAGGGCAACTACTTCGGGAGACAGGCCTCTACCTGCCCGAGGTAGCAGGCACCGCTGTTTACCTGGGACGCGCGGAACACGGCTGGGACACCGACGCCCCAACCCATCTGATCCGCGTCGCAGAAAAGTTATTCGACACCCGCCTAGCCGCAGTGGAATTCGTTTAGCCAACCCATGGTGGCCGGAAACCCCGGCCACCCCTCCCTAGGAGCCCGGAACCATGAGCATCACCGTCTACACCATTACCGATGAAACAGGCCGTGAGTGCGGTAACTGCACCGCCACCAAGAAGGCCATGGACCGCCAGAGAATCACCTACCAGGTAAAGGAGATGACAGAGATGGAGCGGGACATTTTCCGGCAGGCCGGCCACATGGCCGCGCCCGTCGTCGTCACCGATTCAGATTCATGGTCAGGCTTCCGCCCCGACAGAATTCTCACCCTCAAATGAGTATCTACTCATTTACTCAGTTGAGTATCAATCGCGAAAGGAAAGATCATGACGGAGTTAGCCGGCCAGCTCAACGAGGAATCCTGCTAGCACCCCTGCGATAAGTGCTCTAGGGGGACTAGCGTAGACACGGACAGCTGCCCGGGCCGCCAGGAAAGGACTCCCCCCACGCATGAAAAACAAACGTGAGTTTGAAGCAATCGCCCATAAAGAGGGCAAATGGTGGGAGATACGTATCCACCAGATCAACCAGGCAGCCCGCGCCAGCCGCGCAAAAGACATCCAGGACATCGCTGCTGACCTCGTGGCCACGACGCTCAACCTCGATCCAGAAGACGTAACGGTGCACGTCACCCTCAGGGCACCTGGAAACATCATGGAACGCTGGACCCAAGCCCGGAACGATCTGGAGAAGGCCCAAGAACTATCGACAAAGGGAGCCGCGGAATCCCGCGCCGTCATCGCCGAACTGAGCGAGGACTTCACCATCACCGAAGTGGCCCGCATGCTCGGCATCTCCACGCAACGCGTATCCCAGCTGAAAGCGAAGAAGGCACCCACCGCATAAGCCCGACATAGGCAGTCAGACCACAACCGTAGGCTGACTCAGAAATGCCCATCCCAGAGAGGAACGCACCATGGATGGCGAGACCCCCGAAGTGATCCGCGCGGCCGATGACGCCTACGAGGCCATTCGCTCAATCAACCACCTGACCATCACGCAGATCCACCCGGCCCCTACCGTTTATAGCGTCTTAGGAAATCTCAAGGGCCTAGGCCACATGCTGCCGCAGGCGTGCACGCAGCTCGCCAAATCCCTCGGCCGCTCTCTGGACGAATACGACGTGTACGAGGATGACGGCCGCGATCCCATTCAGAGCGTGGCCGCTGCTACTGACCATCTCACAAGGGCCGCGCAGTTGGCCGCCGAACTGGGCGCCGAGCTGGAGAAAGCGCAGAGCGCCATTTCCCGCCAAGGTTACAGGGACACGCCGCTCCCCTAGCCTCACTCAAGCACTCATTTACTCATGAAATACTCAAATGAGTATTAGCTCAAATACTCATTTGAGTATTTCGCGTAGAACAGGACGCCGCACATGAAAGTCATCGCAGTTCTCAATCAAAAAGGCGGGGCCGGCAAAACAACCATTGCCACGCATGTCGCCACGGCGCTTAGATTGGCCGGCCATACCGTACTGCTTGTGGACTCAGATCCTCAAGGCAGTGCGCGGGACTGGGCCGCAGCCCGCGAAGATCATCCCATGCCCGTAGTGGGGATGGACCGACCAACGATTGAACGGGACCTTAAGAGCATCGCCCCCGTGGACTTCGTCATCATCGACGGCGCCCCACAAGCCGCAGACCTAGCCGTGTCGGCCATCAAAGCCAGCGACTTTGCCCTCATCCCCGTGCAACCGTCGCCCTACGACATCTGGGCCACATCCGACCTCGTTGACCTGGTGAAGCAGCGAATCGAAATTACAGACGGAAAGCTGCAGGCAGCTTTTGTTGTCTCCCGCGCCATCACTGGAACGAACATCGGAAAAGAAGTCTCCGGGATCCTGGAAGGCTACAACCTTCCCGTTCTGCAATCCCGGGTGCACCAGCGGGTTGACTACCCAGGAACCGCAGCGGGGGGATCCACCATCCTGGAGGACTTCCCGGGGTCGCCCGGGGCCAGGGAGATCCAAGAGCTCACCAACGAACTCCTTACGCTTGTGAGTAAATGAGGAAATGAGTAAATGAGTAGCTTCTCTAAGCTGTCCACTGGGCGCCCCAGCCAGTCCGCCACAGCCAAAGCCAAACTGATGGAAAGCCTTAAGGATGAGGTTCCAGCTGAGCAGCTTCAGCGGGTGAACTTTGAAGTCCCCAGAAGTAAGCATGCCAAGCTCAAAATCCTCGCCGCCAAGCGCAACCAGAGCGTCAAGGAGTTCCTGACCGCCTACATAGATTCGTTTCCAGATGAGTAACTACTCATTTGAGTATTTGAGTGGGGAAGTGGATCCCAGAACACTATCTAGTTTTGCTTGGAAACGTGGGACTTGGCATGAATGATCGCATGACGCTGCCCATCTGGGAGAGCCTTGTCGCCGAAACCCAATTCGCCTCCGATCTGGCCTTGGCCGGGCTTCGTAGACTGTGCTCCGTCCCGACGGCTCCCGATTTGTTCCCCTGGGGCAGCAAAGATCAGAACTACGCACTTCACGTCGGGATGCACTCGTATTCGTCCGGGTTGGAGCGCCTGTGCAAGTTGGCTATCGCCTGCAACGGGTACGCGGTCGCTGGCGAGTTCCCGAGGCTGCGTGACTACTCCCACAAGATTGGGAACCTGCTCAACGCGGTTGAGGAGTTGCCGCTGCCTCAGTCGGGCCCCAGCGTCTCGCCGCGTAAGATGGGGTACCTCGTCCGCCCGCTGGACGCCCTCGACCCCGATGTCACGAACATGGTCGAGCGGTTCGCCAATGGGGCCGGCAGATACGAGCACCTAGATTCGCTTTCGAACGATGACACCGAGGTCAGTACGTACAAGGAATGGTCTGCACTTGCTGCAAGGGCTTCGGTCTCGGAAGACGTGCGCCGACTGATCTCGATCAAGGAACGAGCGGCCGACGCAATCCAATCTGAGCTGGTTGACAACGGGCTCCTATGGACTTCGCAGCGAGTGATACAGGACCTGGCTCTTGACCTGTACAAGCCGTCAGTCGGCGTAGTGATGAGCCTTTTCCGGAAGGTCCGGTGGGTGTCCGCAAGCCTTGATGTGGCCACTTGCTACACACGACAGGAACTGCCACTGCTGGGGGAGGTTGTCTCTCGTATCTTCATCCACACTTCCGCGGACTTCTTCAACTACCACATCGCCAGAATCGGGGACGAGGAAGCCGTGGGCGAAGAGCTCGAAGCGGCGCACGAACGGATTCGCTTACGTGAGGCGGAAGCGGACGATGAAGGCCCCCTGGCGCCATGAGCAAACTTATGTCTTAGTCCTTATCGTCCTGGCGAGGCGGTAGGTGGCGGTACAGCGTTGTTCGGGCCAGTCCCGTTTTGCTGACAATTTCCCGCATCGGGATGCCCTTCTCCCGCAGCATGGCGGCGTGTTCAAGCTTGTCAGGATCGACTACGGAAGGCCGGCCCGTCCGCCGGCCATGTGCCGTGGCCACCGCCCGCGCATGGGATGCCCGTTCGGACGCGTAAGTTCGTTCCATCTCTCCGAAAAGCGCCAGCATTACTACCGCCAGCTGCGCCATGGGGCTGTCCGGGTTCGATGTGTCGATTGGCAGGGGATCAGCCAGCGTCCGGACACCCACCCCGCGCCCTTTGAGCTCGTGCATTAGGTTCAGAGTGTCCCGCACCGTGCGCCCCAGCCGGTCCAAGGTATGCACAACGATCACGTCGCCGGCCCTTGCATGGTCCAACGCCCCCCGAAGGCCGGGCCGGTCCCTTGTGGCTCCGGACTTCTTATCAGCGAACACTTTGGTGATGCCGGCGACCGCCAGCGCATCCAGTTGCCGCCCTAGGTCCTGTTTGGCGGTTGAGACTCGCGCATATCCGATTTCCATCCGAGCACCGTACCGAAAGTTGCGTCTGTGACCTCCTTCTATGGCGGGCGTTTTGGCATAACATGCGGGACACGAAGATTACGCGGAACGGTGCGGATCAGATTGCTGGGGGAGTGTCCCACTGACAGGTGTCCTGATTCCAAGGAAGTGGGACGACGGTATGCGGCTGCGTCCTCTGGTAGTCAGTGGTGACTGAGAGAATCAGCTATGGCCTCAGTCGAATACATCCCTGCACGGCTCCGAAGCGCTTTTCGTGAGCAGGCGCGGGGGATTGTCGTCCATGACATCGAGAGAATGTGGCGGGATGAGGGCTTTGCGCCCGGGTCGGGTCAATCATTCAGCGGCGTGCGCATGTCCCTTTGGTCTGATTATGAGGCTTCGGTGCAGTGGTCAGACTGGGAGCACATTGTCAGAGTCCTTAGGGTCTATGAGGGGACTATTGCCCTGGCTACGCCGGATGATCGGGAAAAACTTGCTGGATTGCTGAGCCGTGAAGGGTTCCGACTGGTTAGTTCGGGTCGGATTGAATACATCGGTGCAGGCAACAGAATCACCGAAGTGACGCGGACTCGAATTTTGGAGCATTTGAAGAAGACACCCGGAGGAAGAAACTGGGCGGGTCGCTTTGATCCACCCGAGTTTCTGAAGAGACTCTACGACCTTGCGGCAATGCCCAGTGAAGACCCGCGATTCGAAAATGCCGAGCTGGAGGTTTGGCAACATTGTGTCAACAACGATGACTGGGACTTCGACTGGGTGTTCTACGATGCCAGGTTCGACCTGGCGACTGATGGCATGCTGTTGAGGTTCCTTGCAGAAATGCTGCATCCAGCAGTCCGGACTGACCCGGAAGACGTTGCTGCTCTTCTTGGCGGTTTAAACGATGCACTGAGACCGGATGGGTACGAGCTTTACGAGAAGTCCAGCATCAGCGGCCGACCCCTCTATGCATGGCGGAGCATTGCGGGATTCCATGGATCGGCACCCTTCCATCTCCTCCAAAACCGTCCAGCAATCACTGATCCCGCGGTCCTTCAAGAACACCTTGACCGGATAAAGAGGGTTATCGAAATTGACCCATCTGCGGCGATTGGTTCTTGTAAGGAGCTCATTGAATCTTTGTGCAAGCTCATTCTTGAATACAGCAGCGTGGAGTACACAAGGAACGATGACCTTCCTAAGCTCTACAAGAAAGTTGCCGCGTTGCTGGCCCTGAACGCGGAGTCGGTGGAGGAGAACGTTAGGGGAAGCGAGGCCAGCCATTTGGTTCTTCGAGCCCTAACGACAAGTGTGCAAGGCATAGCAGAGCTTCGTAACCAGCTGGGACTCGGACATGGACGAACGACCCGCAGCACTCTGCGACCTCGCCATGCACGCCTTGCTTTGAACAGCACGGTGACGGTCGCCGAATTCCTCCTTGACACATGGCACGCACGCATTGAAGCCGGGAAGATTCCGACACCGGGGGATGATCCTAGTACTGGCGCTTGTAAACAATAAGCAGGAGCCTCCGTTTTTGGAGGGAGCCTACGTCTGTGCCACTGGATAGGACAGTCCCACTAGGGAAGTGGAACGCTAGCGTGTTGGTCCAGTCCAAGTGGTGCCCGGTAAGTTTTGGAGATGCCTACCGAATTATCTGAAATTGCTGCGCTCCTGGGAATCGATCTTGGTACTGAACGGACTAAAGATCGACTCCTAACGGCCATCGATAGTGAACTCAAAGACCTGCAAGTGCCCCAGACCACAGCAGCGCAGCACGAACGGCAAGTTGCTCTCATGGCTGCGCGCGCCGAACTTAGAGGCCCAGGGAGCAGCCATACCGATCCGTCTACGGATTTAGTTCCTCTGTCGCTTGTCAGCCAGGTGGTGGCAGCCATGCAGGCAGGCGCAGTGAAGGATCAGATGGGCACGGCGCCCCGGCCGGACCCAACCCTGACTATGAGGACAAACGTCAAAGCCGCAGCG
This sequence comes from Arthrobacter sp. Soil_C_49, assembly GCF_057656635.1. Taxonomy (NCBI): domain Bacteria; kingdom Bacillati; phylum Actinomycetota; class Actinomycetes; order Micrococcales; family Micrococcaceae; genus Arthrobacter; species Arthrobacter sp. Soil_C_49. Next base: position 9,399 of record NZ_JBDGJZ010000021.1, on the reverse strand, counting down.
ACCCAGGCGTCGGCTGATTTTTCAAAGGCTCGCTCATGGCCGTTTGCCACGGCAGGTGCACTATTGGTCTCGGTATACGGCCTCAGAACGTACTTCAACGTCGGTGATTTGCAGCTCCCCTCGGAACTCTTCTACCCGTTTCTAGGCATAGCAGCGTTCGCGATTGTTATTGGCTTTGGCCTGTCCACAGCGGCCCAGCGGCGAGCCACCCTTTTCTTGCGTAGGCTCTACGATCCAGACGTCCAGGAAGAGGCATTGAACCGTCTGAGCGACGAATCGGGAGACTTTTTCGGCAGCCATGGGGAGCGGGAGTTTGTTCGCCGCGACCACCATGGAAGGTCACCCCGGGCTGTGGACGATGGGGGTGGCATAATCGTCAACCGGCCCATGTACAGGGACGCTCTGCAGGCTACCGCTCACGGTGGACGCTCAGCCTTCATAAGTCTTCTGTCCACAGTAGACCTGGAGGCAGCGGCTGATGACGCCGCAGGTTTGGCTTTGGACCGTCTGAGCGATCTGAAGATAGTAGAGCCCGTCGTTTACCAGCGCCGCCAAGCATTCCGGCTCGTACCTGAGCAGGCCTTAGAACGAAGGTGACTACAACAGCCGATGGAGGATATTGGCGCGTCCCGTTTGTAAGAAAATGGAACACTCGCGTGGCGCACTTATGCACGTCAATGCAGGAGCTGGTTCCTGGTCATTCTGTAGGACCGCAAGCTGCTTCCTTCTCCGAGCCGGTTCACGAACACACGACGATGACGGAGCACAAAAAAAGCCTGCAGGCGCTTTTCGTCCTGCAGACCTTTTTAATCTCGTTGATGAGAGACCCTGTCCTCACCTTCTATGCCCACAACACTACACATGCGTAGGGCGTTATGACAACCATGTAGTACACGTAGATGGTGTGATGTCTACTTCATGGGTACAGAGCCCGATCTGGCAAGATACAGTCCATGGCAGACAGACGGCAGACTCGTGGCGCAATTATTGATTCTTTTCACCGCTCACGCCTAGAGCCGTATTTGAAGGCCTCGGCAGGTGATGAGAAGCTCGCCCTTTCGCTATATGGCTGGAATCTCCAGCTGACCTCAGCCTTTCAAGAACTGCTTAGCGTTACGGAAGTGGTCCTCCGGAACGCCATGGACGCCGAGCTACAGAAATGGAATTCTGCCGAGCTAAAGGTTGACCAGAGCTGGCTCCTGAAAGACCCGGCCGCCCCGCTTCGCAGCCTAAGCCAAGGGAAGAGGGTGGAAGCGCTTAAGCAGGCCAATTCGGCCAAGAAGAAGCGGGATGCGGCTCATTGGCGTCATGGCATGGATGTAACGCATGACGACGTCTTGGCGCAGGTGACGTTCGGACTTTGGAAGGACCTGCTACCCAACCACCTCAACAATGCTGCTGACAATAGAGAAAACCGAAATCGTCAACGGATGTGGAAAGAAGCGCTGGTGAACGCCTTTCCGAATGTTGTTGACCCTGACGGGGAAACGACCTTCTGGCGTGTGTACCGGCTTCATGGGCTGCGTAATCGCGTATCGCACATGGAGACACTGCTAGAGGTAGATGCAGCGGAACGGACTCGCGATGTATTCAACCTCGTCAATTCGATCAGCTCGCCCGTACATGACTGGTTGACCGGCCTGAATCGCGTTCCCGCGGTGATTAAGGCGCGTCCTTCAGCATAGGGGCTTGGACCGGGCACGCGGGGGTATGGAGAATCACTAGCTCCAATAGGACAGTAACGCCCTTAGACGTGTCGCCCAGAGGAGCCTCAGCTAGGCCCAACTTAGGAGATACGTGGCCGACTTCAATGCCCTGCTTGCGCAGGTCATACCTGTGCTGCTGCTCGCCGCCGCCTTTGAGTCACGATGGCTACAAAAGAAGCCAAGCAGGTATGGTGCGGGGGCCGGCCTCAAAGACGACAGCACTAATGAACCTGGCCGTCGTGTCCACTGGGACACAAATCCATTTCAATCCCCGGTGCTGTTGTTTTTCACCCTCTTCATTGGGTTGGGTGAGGCTCTGGCGCTTCTGGCTGTCTATCGGGGTACCAGTGAGCCATGGATGAACGCCTGTGTTCTGCTTGCAGGCTTTCTGGCGTTGTTCTTGGTGGTCTGGCCTCTGATGTCCCTGCACCTGAAGGACATCATCGAAACCCTTCGCCGCCAGGGGATTGACGGCATCACGATTGTCCTTCACATCATTGTGATCGGAACCCTCGCCTACCTCGCATATAAGGGAGTCGGCTGGCTGACGCCGGTTCAATCCGGCGGGAGATAACGCTGGGCCCTTTGCAGGCGCATAAGGTGGTCCGACAAACTCCTCCAGGACCATCACCTACTATCTGCCTCTCGCGCTGCCAGTAAGATCGATGCCTGTGTACGACGAAGCTTCCTCACTCTTCGAGATCGACGAGCCTGCCCCATCTCCAAACGTCATCGCACCGCTTCCGATCAAAGCAGAACAAATACAAGAGATCCGTGATGCCTTCGAGGAGGCCGGAGTGTCAGGTCAGGCCGATCGCAAGGCCCTGATCGAATCAGTTGTCGTTCGTGAAGTATCCAGCCTCCGGGAGCTTCAGGCAGTGGAGGTTCGGAGGATTCTTCAGCGCATCCACGGCCTGCGTGGATCCAAGCCAACACGCACGGGATCTGCCTGGGATAACCGCGAAGAAGACACCTGGATCGACAAGCTTTAGCGGCGTCTTTTCGCCATTGACTCCCTCCATTTCGACATGTCCTGTAAGCCCTGCCCCGAGGTCTGAACCACCCAAGCCGCGCGGGTAGGGTTGGAGTTGAGTTCGCGCCCGCGCAGTTTGCGTGTGACGCGGACTCACTCATGTCTCAGTAAGGATGGGGAAATGTCGCGGCTCACGGACCTTTTGCGCGCTGCCAAGCAGCTTGACGAGCAGCTTGGCAAAGATTTGGAAGACGAGATTCTTCCATTGCAGAAGCGACTGCCGTTCGGGCTCAATTTTGAAAGACATGCTCCCGAGGCCGTCGAACTCGCAGGACATAAGATCCGCAAGGGAAGCAAGGTACGGATCCTGCCTCCGAGAGGATCGACCGGTCGTGGTGACCAACGACTCTGGCGCGTCACAGAGCTAATTGGTGACGCCGCTGAGATCTCGCTCCTGGACAGTTCCGAGGGTGAGGTCTGCACCGTGCAGCGGGACGATCTCATTTTGGTGGCCGAATTTCGCGACTGGATCTACCCCGGGCTGCGCCCTGACGGAACAGTGGAGCGAGGCGGGGATAGGCCTTTCCACACAGTCATCAATGGCGAGAACTTTCATGTGCTCGAACAGCTGACTTTCACTCACGAAGAGGCTGTGGACGTGATCTACATTGATCCGCCTTACAACACAGGCGCCCGTGACTGGAAGTACAACAACGACTACGTCGAGGGCGATGACCTTTACCGGCATTCGAAATGGCTTGCGTTCATGGAGCGACGGCTCAAGCTGGCCAAGCGACTCCTCAAGCCCGAAAACTCTGTTCTGATCGTGACAATCGATGAGAAGGAATACTTGAGGCTCGGGCTGCTGCTGGAGCAGACGTTCGACGATGCACGTATCCAGATGATCTCTACCGTCATTAACCCCAAGGGAGTTTCGCGCGGCGATTCCTTCCGCCGCTCCGACGAGTACATCTTCTTCGTGATGCTGGGCGCGGCCGCCCCACAAAGGTTGGAACTTGGTGGGGAGTGGGGGTCGGGAAGCTTTGGCAATAGCGACACTGCAGCGAGCGACGACAATACCGAGCCCGCTTGGAGCTCCATGATGCGTCGCGGGTCGAACTCAGCTCGTGCGGATCGGCCGGGCCTCTTTTATCCAATCTATGTCGATCCTGCCACTGGCCGAATCGAGCAGGTCGGAGCACCCCTCAGCGCTGATAAGCACGAGGCCCCGGAAGTTCCTGGCCTCATCACTACTTTGCCACTGCGTCGGAATGGGTCAGAAGGCCGATGGCAGATAGGTCCAGAAGAACTCAGGTCCCGTCTCTCCCAGGGACGGGTGCGAATTGGCCGGAAAACCGCCTACGGCTACGTGATTAATTACCTCTCGGATGGGGCATATGCCGAGGTGTTGTCCGGCAGGTTTGAGATCAAGGGCCGAGCGGAAGACGGATCGATTCTAGCGACCAGAGTAGGTGTGCAATCTCGAGCTCAGGTTCCTTTCACTCAGTGGCGCACACCTTCGCACAATGCCTCTGAGTATGGCTCCACTCTTCTGACAGCATTCCTCCCCGGCAGGAAGTTTCCGTTCCCGAAGAGCCTTCATGCGGTCGAGGATGCACTCAGGCTCTTTGTCAGCGACAAGCCCGAAGCAGTTGTGCTCGACTTCTTTGCCGGCTCCGGAACCACTGCCCATGCTTTGATGCGGCTAAACCGGCAGGATGGCGGCAGCCGGCAATGCATTTCCGTGACGAACAACGAGGTTTCAGCTGAGGAGCAAGCACGGTTACGCAGGGAGAAACTGCGTCCAGGCGACGCCCGGTGGGAGCAATGGGGCATATGTGACTACATCACGAAGCCCAGAATTCTCGCAGCGATTACGGGTCGCACTCCAGATGGAGAGCCGATCAAGGGCGACTACAAGTTTGTCGATGAGTTTTCGATGGCTGACGGCTTCAACGAAAACGCCGCATTCTTCACACTCACTTACGAGTCACTGTGGCAGGTCAGCACTGACCGCGCGTTTGCGGCAATTGCTCCGATGCTTTGGCTGCGTGCTGGCGCAAGGGGGAGATGCATAGACGATCTCTCGCCAGGGTGGGCGGTTGCCGAGGCCTACGGCATCATCAAAGACCTTGACCGGTCAACCGAATTCATAGCTGCGCTTCAGCCCCAGGAGAGCCTCAGGATCGTCTTCATCGTTACGAACGACGAGGGCCGCTACCAGCAGATCGCAAACGAGATCCCCGGTGTTGAAACCGTCCGTCTTTATGAGGATTACCTCCGGAACTGCGAAAGCAATGGTGACTTCTAATGCGCTTCACTCTCAAGGACTACCAGGTGGACGCTGTCGGGGACACCTTGGCAGAGCTGACCGATGCACGCGAGTTCTACCACGGCGCGCGGAAGCGGGTTTCGTCGGTAGCACTCACAGCCACGACTGGTGCCGGCAAAACGGTGATGGCGGCAGGGGTTATTGAAGCGCTTTTTTGGGGGAGCGAGGACTTCGAAACCGTCCCTGATCCAGGTGCGGTCGTATTGTGGTTCAGCGACGATCCCTCATTGAACCAGCAGACCAGGTATCGCCTGGAGCAAGCTTCTGACCGACTCCGCAACCGGCTGGTCACGGTCGAACATCCGTTTAGATACCGGAAGCTGCAGCCCGGGCATGTGTACTTCCTCAATACCTCTAAGCTGTCACGGAATAGTCTGCTGGTACGGGGTCACGATGCTGCTGACGCCCTGCCGGGCATGGAATCAAACCCGGACACTGTGCCATTCACGTTTTGGGACACGCTGCGAAACACCATTGAGGATGAGAGCACCACGCTGTACATGGTGCTTGATGAGGCTCACCGAGGTATGGGACGGAGGGCATCATCTGACACGCCTACTATCGTGAAGCGTCTCATCAACGGTCACGGCTCCGTTCCGCCTGTTCCGATCGTTTGGGGTATCTCTGCGACGGTAAAGCGGTTCGAGGACTCCATGAGTGCTGCCGAAGTGCAGGACAACCGGGTGCATCTTCGGACCATTACCGTGGATCCTGTTCGGATTCAGGAGTCGGGGCTCCTCAAAGATGACATCGTCCTCGACTTCCCCGCAGAGACGGGAGACTTTAACACCGTTCTCCTGCGGCGCGGCGTTCGTAAGGTGAAGGAGATGTCGGCGGCCTGGGCGGCATACGCCGCCGCACAAAATGACCATGACCCCATTGCGCCCCTACTGGTTTTGCAAGTGCCGAACAAGCCTTCACCGACAGAGGTGGCCTCTGCCATTGATGTCATCCGGCATGAATGGCCCGAGATCGGCTCCGAGGCGTTCGCGCACGTCTTTGGTGAACATACTGCTCAAACTTTCGGTGCGCACAACGTCCCCTACATCTCACCGGAACGAGTGCAGGACGCTGCCTATATTCGGGTGATATTGGCTAAGGATGCCATCAGCACAGGTTGGGACTGTCCGCGTGCAGAGGTAATGGTTTCCTTCCGTCCAGCCGAGGATGAAACACACATCACCCAGCTTTTGGGCCGGATGATACGTACCCCTCTCGCGCGTCGAGTTGAGGGTGACGACGTCCTAAACAGTGTCGAGTGCATCCTTCCACGGTTTAACAAAGCCACGGCCAGCCGCGTGCTTGAGCAGATCATGGGCAATGACCTCAGCGAAACCGGAACTGGAACCGGTCAGCGTGTTCTGATCGACCCGCAGCTCATGAGGCCGAACGAAAGGGTTCCTGATTCGGTGTGGGCGCTGTTCGCCGAACTCCCTGCCGAAACGTTGCCCCGTAAGCATGCGAACCCAATGAAGCGCCTGACCTCTCTGGCTCATGCGCTGGCGGCGGATGGCTTGGTGCCGGAGGCGGGGCGGATAGCTCATGAGCGCCTGCACGGGGTCCTCAACGGGCTGTCTGCGCAGTACCGGAACGAGCTCGAGAAAGCCGAGTCGGACGTGCGGACTGTAGCCGGCGGCACTGTCCGCGGACACGCGCGCTACGGTCTAAGGGCCGACGAAACCTGGACTGAGGCGGCGGATGACCGCGCCATCCAGGAAGCATTCCGTCATGCCACACGAACAGTGACCCCAGACATCGCGCGCACCTACGTAGACCACCTTGCAGCAGACGCCGAGGACGAGGATGTTCTCCGTGACGCTCACGTACGCGTGGCAGGGCTCGCGATGCTGCCGCAGACCCGGCCATCGCTGGATGCGGCTGCCGATCTGCTCTCGTCGGAGTGGTTGGGCAAGCACCGCGTAGCCATCAAGACGCTGTCGGAGTCCCGTCAAAGCTTGTATGCGGAGATTACGGCCATGAGCACGGACCCTCAGCTGATTTCCATGGCGTTGCCCAAAAACCGACAGGAGGAAACGCGCCGGGCCGTGGGCGACGCAACCCAGATACTCGACCAGCGCCCGCTCCACCTGCTCTCGGACGAAGATGGCATGTTCCCAGTAGGGAAACTTAACCCCGACGAGATTCAGGTGCTCGATACCGAAATTCAACGCGGCGACCTACTCGCCTGGTATCGCAACCCTACCGGCGGCCGCGACTCGATGAGCATCGCCTATCAGGACGTCCACGGAGCCTGGAGGACACTCAGACCCGACTTCCTCTTCTTTGTCACCACTAGTCACGGTGTACGAGCCAGCATCGTCGATCCTCATGGGTCGTGGCTACCCGATGCACTGCCCAAGCTACGGGGCCTAGCGCGATTCGCAGAGGTCTACGGCGAGAGTTTTCATCGCATCGAGTCAATTTCTCGCATAGATGGAGAACTGCGTGTCCTCGACTTCACCTTGCCGGAAATACGGAAAATTGTCTTGGATGCGATAGATGCAGACTCTGCCTACCGCGAGTCTGCTGTGGCGTACTGATCTTAAGAGCACCGCAATATGCGGCGGGACGGACTGAGCATGGACCCCAAGTACCTTGAAGCACTTTTCGCTAAGTACCCCGAGCGGCTGACGCCTCAGCACCTCGAAGAACTCTTCGGGCTATCCCGAAACACTGTGTACCGGTGGCTCCAAAACGGAGTGATTCCTGCTTACCAGGTCGAGAAGACGTGGTTGATTGCCAGAGATCAGGTCAAGGATTGGGTCTGGGAAAACCGGAACACACTTAGGACGGGTCAGGCGCCGGAAGTGATCGAGGACCAGGCCCAGAGCGAAGCGGCTGAGCAGCTGTAAGGATGGCACATACAGAGTTGTCGGGACGGAATGGTTCCCAAAGAACGGAAGGCTAGAACGTGAGTGTCGATCCCCAGCGGATATCCCCTGAAGATCTCCGCACGCTGGTCACCGAAATACGTAACGGGAGCTCCCGGCGGAGCGGTTCGGAACCTGATCTTCGGGGTACACCGTGGGATCCTGCCGTAGCTGAACCGGACATGTCTTGGGACGATATCAGGGCGCAGATAGCGCGAGAACAGTTGGAAGTAGACGAAAAGTTGCGCTCGAAGGAGCCCATCTTCGTCATCACCGCAAGTGGATCTCGACGGGTTCACCTCGCCGAATGCTTTCATGTCCGGCATGTCCTTGACCGGAAGCAGGCCTGGGCACATGTGCTCAATGGCGACGGGGAACTAACGCTAAATCACCTGTCGCTGGTCTACGCTCAGCCACACATCCTCAGCAGGACGGAAGTAGAACAGCTAAATAGCTATGTCGCGTGCCAGGTTTGCTCTCCCACTCTGGACCACCAGCAAAAGCTTTGGAGATTCAACCCCAAACCCATGTTGGCAGTGAATCTAGGCCCAAAGCACATCGGACGGAATGTCACCACGCCTGAGGGCAAGGCGCTGGGGCAGCTGATAAGCCATCAGCGGATTGTCGCCGCTGGTGGCATCCGAAGCATCACTACAACGACTACCGGCAGCTTCGAAGGCGATGGGAATGAGAAGTACGTCGTTGCTCCTGCGGAAGCGTAACTGAGGCGATAAGCCGCTTACCCTTCCTTGGGCGCCGGCCCATCCGGCAATCCTTGAGCCGCTTCCTGCGTGACGCCCCTGATCGTGGCAGCAATCGCCCGAATCGCTTCAGGGTCCTCGCCCCAATGCCGCCCGTTTCGGCTGCAAGCACGAAGGGACGTCACATTGGACTCGCTAAGGGCCAGGTTGAGTTCAACCAATGCACCGTCTAGGTCTGCCTGCTCTGCAAGCGACAGCGGCGCAGGCTCAGCCGCGGCTACGGTGCCTGCCAAGGGCTCACCTCGAGTGCCCCGCTTGTTCAGTAGGTTCCAAAATCCCATGAGTCGGCCCTTCGTCGGAAAAATCATCCCACCAGGGAATATGGGGGCAAGACCGTGGCGGGACACTGCCACCGTACCAAGTTCGCTGGCGCCAGGTCAGCGCAGCCGGAATTCGTCACCGCGATGGACAGCTTCCGCCCAAGCACTCACGGTCACATCCGGTACAACGAACCTGATTGCTTCTGCCTCTCGCCTGATGGCCGCCGTGATCTGACGGATTGGCTGACCCTCAAGTGCGGCGATCTTCGCGTTCATCCGGGCCAAATCCAGCAAAGTCCTATCTCGATCCATGTCCATCCCTTTCGGTTTGTTCTGATGTGCCAATACGAACGTAGGTCTGGACTTCAAAAATGTGGGGGAGGGCTGCCGGGTTGCGCCGGCAGGTGACCAAGGTGCTCGCGGGCGAGCACTGTTGGGCGTCCTCTCCGCTTCGCTCCGTGGCCGGCTGTTGGGTGCTGCCGGTCCGTCGCAGAGCT
>NZ_JBDGJZ010000020.1:0-69229 GCF_057656635.1 Arthrobacter sp. Soil_C_49 | reverse complement strand
AACTACCCAGACCGAATCGGTCCCTACCTCAACCGATAAAGCAACAGCCCTCTTACACAAACAACTTGACAGGCTCTTTGACGGCGGCGATCTGGGCTTCCAGCTGCTTCGTTACCGCCAACCGCTCTAACCGGATCTCGTACCGGCGCTGCAACACATCCACAACAGCGCCGCGGCTGTCTTCTGTACAAGCAGCGGCGCCGGCGGAAGTGCCGGCGTCCAGTTGGTGATCTTCGAGGAACAGCGCATCGAGCCGGGCAACGGAGGCGTGAATGCCCTCCATCGCCGCTGCCGTGCCCGTGCTGTCTCCCATAGCAACATCATCCATCGAGGCACTGACATTCCGAGGTGCGTCGGCTAACGGGCAGATTGGCGCGGGCTGGAAGCAGCACGTCCGCGTTGATCTCCGAGCTTCCCCTGCCGTTTCCCATAGCAGCATCATCCGTCGGGGCACTGACATTCCGGCCCCGGCCAACCACTTCGAGGAAAGTTCTCTTAGCCCCCGGCGAACGGAGGCAGCACGTCCACCACGTCGTCGGCGTTCAGGACAACGGACTGATCCCGCACCGCCACCTCATTGAGCAGGAAACTGCTCCTCGACAGGATGCGGGGCAGCGGGGGAGTGCCCGCAGGAGGCTCAGGCCGCTCCACAGAAAGGACCGCCACCAGCAAGTCGGCAACAGTGGCGCCCGGTGCCAATTCGAAGCGCTCTTCCTCCACGCCTGCCGCAGCGCGTGCGGCAGCGAAGTAACGTACGTTCAAAAGATTCAGCCCCCGATGGCGCTCATGCTGCGGTCCGGCTGGACAAAGTCCGGAGCGTCAAGTCCCACGTGGTCCATTCCGTGAGCTTTGGGTTTGATCCACATGGCGTCCTGCCACCGCTGCGCAAGGGCTTCATCGCCGGCACCCGAGCGCAAAAGGCCAAGCAGGTCGAACTCCTCACGCGAAAACAGGCAGCTCATGATCTTGCCCTCGGCAGTGATGCGGGTCCTGCGGCAGTCTGAACAGAACGGTTCAGTCACGGAGGCTATGATGCCCACGGTCCCCAGCAGGGGCCCCGCAGCAGTCCCGGCCGCCCGCCGTCGTACTTCAAAACGTTCCGCAGGGGCACCATCGCGGGCGCGCGGATCCGGGCTCAGGACAAAGTCACCCGACAGCAGGGAGCGGATCTCCGCCGCCGTGATCATGTGCCGCCGCGTCCAGCCATGGTCTGCGTCAAGCGGCATCTGCTCAATAAACCGGAGCTCGTAGCCACGGTCCAACGCCCACGCCAGCAGCGACGGCGCCTCGGCGTCGTTGATGCCGCGCATGAGGACCGCATTGAGCTTAACCGGGCCAAGGCCGGCAGCCCAGGCAGCGTCCACGCCGGCCAGCACCTGGTCCAGGAACGGCCGCCGGGTCAGCTTGGTGAAGGTCTCCTCGTGCAGCGAGTCAAGCGATACGTTGATCCGGGTCAGGCCTGCCGCCTTCAACGCAGCCGCCTTCTTTGCCAGGCCCACGCCGTTGGTGGTCATGGAGATGGGCAGATCGGGATGGTTGCTGCGGAGCGAGGCGATGATGTCCACGAGGTCGTGCCGCACCAGCGGTTCGCCTCCGGTAAGCCTCAGTTCGCGGACGCCCAGCTGTTCGACGCCGATGCGCACGATCCGGACGATCTCCTCCGCCGACATCACTGCCTGCTTCGCCAGCCACTCCAGGCCCTCGGCAGGCATACAGTAGGTGCAGCGAAGGTTGCACTTGTCCGTCAGGGAAAGCCTCATGTCCGTGGCACGGCGGCCGTACCGGTCTGCCAACCCGGCCGGGGCATCGGCGGGGCGCGCAGCGGGGACCGAGGGCAGCGCTGCGGCTGTATCTTCCCGTGGCTGCGGTATGCCTAGCTGGACACTCATGTAATTCAGGCTACGCCACTATGGGCTCTGCATCACACCCGTGGCCATGCGCACGGCGGCAGGATAATCTGCGGCCCCGGACCGGCGCCGCGGGTGGCCGGCGAACCTAAGCTGTAGGTGTGAACAGCTCCCAGCCACAGCATGCAGCACACGACGGCGGGACGCGGCTTCCCGGGCGCCCGGCAGCTGCGCTGCCGCACGAGTTAAGGACCGGGCCGCAGCAGCCGGTGCCTTCCCTGCAGAAGGGATCTGATCTGCAGAAGGAATCTAATCTGCCGGCGGGATCCGGTCTGCCGAAGGGATCAGGGCCGTCGACGGGATCGGGTCTGCCGAAGGGGGCGAGGCCGGCGCAGCGCGTGTGGCTGGCCGCCTCTGCCGGCGCGGTTGCCGTGGGCAGCGCCCTGGTTCTGGGTGAGCTCTTGGCCGGCGTGTTCAGCCCGGCGTTGTCGCCGGTGACAGCTGTTGGCGGTGCGGTCATCGATGCCGTTCCTCCCGGCGTGAAGGACTGGGCGGTGGGGCTTTTCGGGACGGCGGACAAGGCGGCGCTCCTGGCGGGGATGGCCCTCATCATCGCTCTACTGGCCGCACTGGCGGGTGTTGTGGAGGACCGCCGCCGCTTTGCCGGCGTCACTGTTATCGGGCTTTTTGGGCTGGTGGGCCTGGTGGCCGTCCTGACCCGCGCCCAGGTCACCTTCAATGCCATGGTGCTGCCCATAGTCACCGCCGTCGTGGCGGGAGCAATGCTCAGATTCCTGATCCGCCGGCTGCAGGAGTGGGACCCCCTTTTTGTGGCAGGTGGCGAACCCCAGGTAACTGGCGAAGCCGCGCCGGCCCGCCGTCGTTTCCTCCAAGTCCTGGCAGGCGGAGCCGCGTTTACCGTTGTCGGCGGCGCGCTGGCATCGCTCTGGCGCGGCGCCGCAGCGGCCGTCAGTGAAGCAAGGAGCCGCGTGGCCTTGCCGGCACCGGCATCAGCCGCGCCGCCCCTTCCCTCCGGGGCGGAGGCAGGCCTGGACGGAATGCAACCCTTGGTCACTCCCAATCCTGACTTCTACCGCATCGACACCGCGCTCACTGTTCCTTCCATCGACCCGGACACGTGGGCGCTGAAAGTTACCGGGATGGTTGACCGGGAGATTGAGCTGTCCTTCGCCGACCTCCTGGCCAAACCCCTTCTCGAACGCCACGTGACCATCGCCTGCGTGTCCAATGAAGTGGGCGGGGACTTGATCGGCAATGCGCGCTGGCTGGGCTGGCCCGTCCGCGAACTGCTGGCACTGGCCGGGCCCCTACCCGGCGCGGACATGGTGCTTTCGCGCAGCACGGACGGCTGGACTGCGGGCACCCCGCTTGAGGTCCTCACCGACAACCGGGATGCGTTGCTTGCGGTTGGCATGAACGGCGAGCCGCTTCCCCTGGAACACGGATTCCCCGCGCGCCTGGTGGTGCCTGGGCTCTACGGCTATGTCTCGGCGACCAAATGGGTGACGGAGCTGAAGGTCACCCGGTTCGTCGACGACGCCGCGTACTGGACTCCCCGCGGCTGGTCTGAGCGCGGACCCATCAAAACGTCGTCACGGATCGATGTGCCACGCGATGGCCGGCCCGTGAAGCGCGGAACGGTGATGTTCGGCGGGGTTGCCTGGGCGCAGCACACGGGGATCGGGAAGGTGGAGCTCCGCGTGAACCGGGGCCCCTGGCAGCAGGCACAGTTGGCCGAAGGCATCTCGCTGGACACCTGGTACCAGTGGAAGCTGGGCGTAGAGCTGGCCGAAGGCCAGTACGAGGTCCAGATCCGCGCCACGGATCTCGCGGGCAGGGTGCAGGACGAACAACGCAGGCCGGTGGCCCCGGACGGAGCCACGGGCTTTCACACGATTAGAGTGGACGTGCAACCCTGATGGCTACTGAAGGCGGAACCATGACCAGCCCGCAACCGCATGGAACGTCGCTGCCTGGCACGTCCCAGTCAGGAACCCCCCAGCAAGCGCCGCACGAGGAAAAGCACCACCGCCACCACGCGCGGTCCGTGGCTGAGCACGCCGCCGCCGTCGCCGAACTGCTGCAGCCGCTAAGGTCACCCGGCCGGACCGAAGTGCTGCCCCTGCGCGCGGCATTGGGCCGGGGCCTGGTGGGTGACGTTACCGCCCCCATCAGCCTGCCGCCGTTCGCCAACTCGCAGATGGACGGGTATGCCATCCGTTCGGCAGACCTGCCCGACGGCGGCGGCGAGCTGCGCGTGATGCCTCCCGTTCCCGCCGGTGCCAGTCCCGCCGCCCTCAAGCAGGGCATGGCCGCGCCGATCATGACCGGAGCCATGCTCCCGAAGGGGGCCGACGCCGTCGTCCCCATTGAGCGGGCCGTTCCGGACCGTTTCCTGCCGAACACCGAACAGGCAGCGGAACACGCAACGGTCAGGCTCCCTGAGGCAACGCCCGGCACCTACGTGCGGGAAACAGGCAGCGATGTGCGCGCCGGTGAGATGGCCCTGGCAGCGGGCACTTTCCTCGGCCCTGCCCAGTTGGGACTGCTCGCCGCGTTGGGCATCCCGGAAGTCACTGTCTACCGGGCCGTGACGGTCCTGCTGGTCACCACGGGCGACGAAGTGGTGGAACCCGGCCAGGACCTTCCCGCCGGAAAGATCTACGACTCCAACGGCACGCTCCTGGAAGCTGCCATGCTGCAGGCGGGGCTGGAGGTGCGCCGGGCCGGCATCGTGACGGACAACCCGGAAAAGCTTCGCGACTTGCTTCGCGCCGAGTGTGCGGCGGTGGATCTCATCGTCACCACCGGCGGGGTCAGCAAAGGGGCTTACGAGGTAGTGCGGCAGGCCATGGAAGACCAGCCGGTTGAATTCCTGCATGTGGCCATGCAGCCGGGCGGGCCGCAGGGGATCGGGACCTTCGAGGGGCGCCCATTTCTGGGGTTCCCCGGCAACCCGGTCAGCTGCCTGGTGTCCTTTGAAATGTTCCTCCGCCCGGTGCTTGGCGGTCTGCTCGGCACTCCGGCGCCAAGGCTTCCCCTGCGCGCCCGCCTCGGACAATCCCTCACGTCTCCGGAACAGAAGCACCAGGTCCGCCGGGGCACGCTCAGGCCCGACGGCACCGTAGAGCTCCAGGGCGGCGAAAGCTCCCACCTGATGCATGCGCTCGCGGGCTCGAATGTGCTGGTCCACGTCCCGCAGGGAGTGGCCGCGCTCCAGGCAGGGGCAGAGGTGGAAGTATGGATGCTGTGAATGCAGAACAATCTCCCGCGCTGACGCACCTGCGCCAGGACGGCAGCGCCCAGATGGTGGACGTCTCCGCCAAAGCCGAGACCACCCGCGAGGCCACCGCCACCGCCACCGTCCACACCACCGCAGAGGTGATGGCACTGCTCGGCTCCGGCGGATTGCCCAAAGGGGACGCGCTCGCGGTGGCACGGGTGGCCGGAATCATGGCCGCCAAGAAGACCCCCGACCTGATCCCGCTCTGCCACCCGCTTCCGCTGTCCAAAGTCACCGTGGACTTTGACCTCGCTCCGGAATCTGTGTCGATCCTGGCCACTGTGAAGACCCGCGGCGTTACGGGTGTGGAGATGGAGGCCCTCACCGCAGTTTCCGTCGCGGCGCTCAGCGTCTACGACATGATCAAGGCCGTGGACAAGCATGCGGTCCTGAACGACATCAAAGTGGTGGCCAAGAGCGGCGGCAAGAGCGGGGATTGGACACTGTGAGCACTTCCAGTACGCTCAACGCTCCCGAGCCGCACCGGCACGGCGACGTGCAGGGCCGGAAGGCCGGCGTCGTTATTGCCTCCACCCGTGCCGCCGCAGGGATTTACGACGACGAAACCGGCCCCGTGATCACCGACTGGCTGACCGAACACGGCTTTGACGTGTTTCCCGCCATGGTGGTGCCCGACGGCGAGCCAGTCGGGGCCGCGATCCGTGCCCTCCTCACCCAGCATCCCGCCGTCGTTATCACCAGCGGGGGGACGGGCCTCAGCCCGGACGACCGCACTCCGGACGTGACGCTGCCGCTCCTGGACCGTGAAATTCCCGGCATTATGGAAGCGATCCGCCGGGCAGGGGCTGCGAAGACCCCGCTGGCGGCGCTGAGCCGTGGCTACGCGGGCGCCGCGGGCCATACCTTCATCATCAACCTGCCCGGATCACCCAAGGGGGTCATGGACGGACTGACCGTCCTGGATCCGGTGATCGGGCACCTTTGCGACCAGCTGGAAGGCGGACATGGGCACTGAAACATCATTCGAGGTGGTCAACGCGGTCCTCAGCGCGGAGCCCATCTCCGTCGACCAGGCCATCGCGGCGGTTGAGAGCGACACCGCAGGTGCGGTGGTCAGCTTCAGCGGCGTGGTGCGCAACCACGACGGCGGCAAGGCCGTTGAGCGCCTCAGCTACAGCGCGCACCCCACGGCACACCAGGTGATGGCCGACGTCGTAGCCCGGCTGGTAGCTGAACAGGCCGCGGCGGCCGATTCCGCCGGCACAGGCGGCGGACCCGCCCAGCCGGTGCGGATCTGGGCCGCGCACCGGATCGGCATGCTCGAGATCGGGGACCCTGCGCTCGTGTGCGCAGTGGCCGCGGCCCACCGCGGCCAGGCCTTCGCCGTGTGCTCCGAACTGGTGGACCGGATCAAGGAACAGGTTCCCATCTGGAAGGAACAGTTCTTTACCGACGGAACCGTGGAATGGGTGGGCGCGGGCAGCTGATCCTGTACCGGAAGCTCCCGGATATCCAGGAGTTTCCAGCCGGCTCATGCGAGGTAACGCACACTCCCCGGTTGCTGCACGGCTCAAGCCCGCCGGTAGGCTTAACGGCATGACCGAACAACTCTCTGCTCCCATGCCCGTTGCCGTGCTGGGCGCGAACGGGCGCATGGGCGCTGAAGCCGTAAAAGCCATCGAAGCCGCACCGGACATGAAGCTCGTCGCAGCCCTGGGCCGCGGCGACTCGCTGGACCAGATCACGGCTGCAGGCGCCCGTTTTGTGGTGGACCTGACGGTGCCGGAAAGCACCGAGGCGAACGTCCGCTTCGCCGTCGAACACGGCATCCACGCCGTGGTGGGCACCACCGGCTGGGACAGCGCCAAGCTGTCCGCCCTGGCGGACCTGCTGGCCGGCCAGCCCGAAACCGGTGTGCTGATTGCCCCCAACTTCGCCCTTGGCTCGGTCCTTGCCTCCGCTTTTGCGGCGAAGGCAGCCAAATACTTTGAGTCCGTGGAGATCATCGAACTGCACCACCCGGACAAGGTGGACGCGCCATCCGGCACCGCCGTCCGCACCGCCCAGCTCATCGCCGCCGAGCGCGCTGCCGCCCAGGTGCCGCCGAGCCCCGATGCCACCACCAGGGAACTGGCCGGTGCCCGCGGCTGCGACGTTGACGGAGTGCGCGTCCACAGCGTGCGTCTCCGCGGCCTGGTGGCCCACCAGGAAGTCCTCCTGGGCGGCGCCGGCGAGCAACTGACCCTGCGCCACGATTCCTTCGACCGCGCCTCTTTTATGCCCGGCGTGCTCCTTGGCCTGCGCAAGGTGGCCGCGCACCCCGGACTCACGGTGGGCCTGGACGGCTACCTGGACCTGGGGCTGTAGGCCATGGCAGGGCTGGTGGCGGGTTTCCGGAAGAACCGCACCAAGATCTGGGTGGGCGCGGTCACGCTGCTCCTGGTCTTCTACCTGGTGGTGTCCTTCCAGCGTTCGGTCCTGCTGCTGACGGACAGCAACCCCGCGGCCGTGGCCATCGGGGCGGCGTACCTGGTGCTGCCCGTAATCGGCGCGTGGGCGCTGGTCCGCGAGTTGATGTTTGGAGCCCGCACCGAACAGATGGCAAAAGTCCTCGAAGCCGAAGGCGGGCTTCCCGTGGACGAACTGCCCAGGACGCCCGCCGGCCGCATCGTCCGGTCCGCCGCCGATGCCGAATTCGAGAAGTACCGCGCGGAAGCTGAAGCGGCCCCCGGAGACTGGCGTTCCTGGTTCCGGCTAAGCTGCGCTTACGACGCCGCAGGCGACCGCAAGCGTGCCCGCGCCTCCATGCGTGATGCCGTCAAGCTCTTCCGGGGCAACGTTCCGGCTTAGCAGTACGCCTAGCGGATGGCTTTGGCGCCGCCACGGCCCACCTGGTTTGCCGCGTGCCCCACCCACTCCAGCGGCCCGCGCCATTTGAGCAGCACAAACACCATGCCGATGATCACCGCGGACGCGGCGTGGGCGAAGTACATGGCGTCCTCGCTCCAGCCGGCCGGAAGCGGTTTGAGGTAGAACCCCGAAACCACCCAGACGTGGACGGAGTACAGGGTCAGGGTCATGGCGCCGGCGCCGCGCAGGGGCAGCAGCAGGTCCAGGGCCACCCAGTCGGCCAGCCTGCCCAACAGCAGGAACGCCCCGATCACCGCCGCGGCCACCGCCGATGTGTGCAGCAGGTCCAGCGTGGTGGCCGAGTGGGGTGCCGCGGACGCCAGCCACCACCAGGAACCCTCCTGCGGAATACCCGTCAGGTTGACCTGCAGCACGCTGTCCAGCGGATAGCCGGGCGAATTCAGTACCTTCTCCAGGGCCGTGCGGCCGCCCCAGTCCTCCATGGCCGCGGTCCCCAGAGATTTGGCCGCAACCGCCACAATGGTGCCGCCTGCCAGCAGCACCCACGGCACCAGTGCCTTGTTCAGCATCAGGCGGCCCACGACGAGCCCCACCAGGAGGTAGGACAGCCACTGGAAGACGGGGTAATAGCCCGTAAAAAAGACGTCGGCCAGGAGCCGGCCGGGTGTGGACAAATCCTCCCAGGAGGGGTTGTGGCCCAGCTTGAGCGGCGGGTTCGCGGCCAGCAGCCACGGGCGCAGCAGGTATGCCAGCACGGGGGACACCAGGATCCAGCCGGCCGCCCAGGCGCACAGCGCCTTCACCCGCAGGCCGAGGAACGGCAGGACGCACAGGAACAGCACTGCGTAATGGACCAGGATGATGGCCAGGTTCACTTCCAGGCCGCCCAGGCTCAGTCCGACGGCGGCAATCACCAGGGCGCGCAGGGCCACGCCGCGGCGGGCGCCGGACAGGTCGGGACCCTGCAGCGGCTTGTGCTTTCCCGTGGATAAGGCAAGGCCCACGCCTGCCAGGACCGCGAAGAGGGCAGCCGCCCTGCCTGAAAACATCAGGCCGATCCAGGTGGGGGTGAGGTTGGCGTTCGACTCGAAGGTGGGAAGCAGGTGGGTGGCCATCATTCCCAGCAGCGCCAGCCCGCGGGCCGCGTCGATGCCATGCAGCCGGGCAGGGGCGGAACGCCCGGGAGACGTCCTGGCGGAAGCGGCGGCATTACGGGAGGTCATGCCCAGATCGTCTCACATCGGGCTGTGCCGGCACTGCCAAAGAAGTCCCTTGTATTCGAATATGTGTTCGAATAATATGAACGTCATGCAAACGCCATCATCCAGAGTCCCGGTATCCGGAGCACCCGCATCCGAGTCCCGCCATGCCGGGCCGCTGAAGGCCATGAGTCCCGGGGTGGTTGACTACCTCTTCCGCCAGCTGGTGACGGGAAAGGCTCCCGAGGACACCCAGTGGGAGCAGGAGGGCATCAGCCTGTCCGCCCAGCCGGAGGGGGCCGAGCTCGCCCGGCGCCTGGCCGAGACGGACATCGATGCCCTGACGCCCGTGGAACTGTTCCACTACGTCCGCGCGGCCCAGCGCCTCGCCACGTGGGCGGAAGGGCTCCGGCAAGCAGCGGTCGGCAGGTACTGCCACCCCGGGCCTGTGTAGCCCGGCATGCCTAGGATGGAGGCGTGTTGGACACTCTCCCTGTTTCCGTCATCCAGTACCGGCCGCTCGACGGAGGCATTCCAGCCAACGCTGCGGAGCACGTGCGCCTCATCGAGGACGCCGACGACCACGGCGCGCGCCTGGTGGTCTTCCCGGAACTCTCCCTGACGGGCTACCGGCTGGATCTCCTCGCCCACCCTGATTCGTGGCTCATGCCGGATGACCCACGACTGGGCGATATCCGCGAGATCTGCCGACGGACGGGCATCACTGCAGTAGTCGGGGCGGCCCTTCGCGAACCCGACGGCACACCCCGGCTTGCGTCGGTTGCCGTCCACCCGGACGGCGCTACCGAGGCGGCTTTCAAGACCCACCTGCACGGGCCGGAACGCGAACTCTTCACACCAGGGGAGGGGTCCAGGCTCGTCGGGGTGGACGGATGGCAGGTTGCGCTGGCGCTCTGCCTGGATACGTCAGTACCCGCGCATGCCGGCGACGCTGCCGCCGCCGGTGCCGATCTTTATTGTGTGTCAGCTCTGTACACCAAAGACGAAGAGCACCGCCTTGCCCTCCACCTGGGTGCACGCGCCATGGACAACCGGATGTTCACGGCGCTGGCCAACCTTGGCGGCAGCAGTCCGTTGGGCGAATCGTGCGGGCTGAGCGGATTCTGGGGGCCGGACGGGCTTCCCCTGCGGCAGGCTGCCGGGACCGGCACCGAAGTGGTTTCATCAATCCTGCAGCGCAGCAGGCTGGAAAAGTTCCGGAAGTAAATTCCAAGACATGCTTCCGTGGCCCGAAGCGGAAACCCTATTTGACGTTCATCACGCCCGTCCTATTGTCCTAACCAGCCATGGACAGGGTAACGTTTTTTCCATGGCTGACAATTCCGCGCACATCCCTGCCCTCGGTACCCTCCTGACCGCCATGGTCACGCCGTTTTCCAAGGACGGCTCAGTGGATTACCGGCAGGCGGCGGAACTGGCCACCAAACTCGTCGACGACGGCTGCGACGGCCTGGTGGTCACCGGAACCACGGGTGAAACCTCCACCCTCACCGACGAGGAGAACCTCGGCATGTTCCGGGCCGTCAAGGAAGCCGTGGGCGGCCGTGCCGCAATCATCGCCGGTACCGGCACCAACGACACCGCGCACTCGGTGCACCTTTCCCAGCAGGCCGCGGCGCTCGGCGTCGACGGCATCCTGCTGGTGACCCCGTACTACAACAAGCCCAGCCAGTCCGGCCTGCGCGCCCACTTCGAGACCATCGCCTCGGCCGCCGACGTGCCCGTGATGCTCTACGACATTCCCGGCCGGTCCTCCATCGCCATCGAGCCGGAAACCATGATCCGGCTGGCGCAGCACCCCAACATCGTTGCGGTGAAGGACGCCAAGGCGGACTTCGTGGCGGCCACCCGTGTTATGAGCGAGACGGACCTGCTCTTCTACTCGGGCGATGACGGACTGACCCTGCCGTGGATGGCGCTGGGCGCCGTCGGCCTGGTGGGCGTCACCACCCACGTGGCCACCCGCCGCTTCCGCGAACTCATTGATGCCGTGAATGCGAACGACCTCGGCACCGCACGGAAGATCAACTTCGAGCTCCAGCCGGTGGTCCGCGCAACCATGACCCGGGTCCAGGGGGCCGTTGCGGCAAAACAGATTCTTAAATGGCAGGGAGTCCTGCCCAACTCGATTGTCCGTTTGCCCCTCGTGGAGCCGGACGAAGCCGAGATCGAAACCATCCGCGGGGATTTGGCGGAAGCGGGGCTGGTCTACTCCTGAGGACGACGACCGGCACCCTTCCGCCTGGAAAGTAGTGCAATATGACCCAAATCGCCCTGACCGGCCTTGTCACCCCGCCGCGCCTGCCCAGCGGCACGCTGCGGATCGTTCCGCTTGGCGGACTGGGGGAGATCGGCCGGAACATGGCCGTGTTCGAAATCGACGGCAAACTGCTGATCGTCGACTGCGGCGTCCTCTTCCCGGAGGAAACCCAGCCCGGCGTTGACCTGATCCTTCCTGATTTCTCGTACATCGAGAATCGGCTGGATGACATCGTGGCCGTCGTCCTCACCCACGGCCACGAGGACCACATCGGTGCTGTCCCGTACCTGCTGCGCCTCCGCAACGACATCCCGCTGGTGGGTTCCCAGCTGACCCTTGCCCTGATTGAGGCGAAGCTGCAGGAACACCGCATCCGGCCCTACACGCTCACCGTGGAAGAGGGCCAGGTAGAGAAGTTCGGCCCCTTCGAGTGTGAATTCGTAGCGGTCAACCACTCGATTCCCGACGCCCTGGCAGTCTTCATCCGCACCGCAGGCGGCACCGTCCTGCACACGGGCGACTTCAAGATGGACCAGCTTCCGCTCGACGGCCGCATCACCGACCTCCGGCACTTCGCCAAGCTCGGCGAAGAGGGCGTTGACCTCTTTATGTCGGACTCCACCAACGCGGACGTCCCGGGCTTCACCACCGCGGAAAAGGAAATCGGCCCCACGCTTGAGCGGCTCTTCGGCCAGGCCACCAAGCGCATCATCGTGGCGTCCTTCTCCTCGCACGTCCACCGCGTCCAGCAGGTCCTCGACGCCGCCGCGAAGCACAACCGCAAAGTGGCCTTCGTTGGCCGCTCGATGGTCCGGAACATGGCCATCGCGGAAAAGCTGGGGTACCTGGATGTTCCGCCGGGCCTGATCGTGGACATCAAGAACATTGACAACCTGCCGGACAACCGCGTGGTCCTGATGTCCACCGGCTCGCAGGGTGAACCGATGGCCGCGCTGTCCCGGATGGCCAACGGCGACCACCGCGTGGTGGTGGGTGACGGCGACACCGTCATCCTGGCGTCCAGCCTCATCCCCGGAAACGAAAACGCCGTCTTCCGCATCATCAACGGGCTGCTGAAACTCGGCGCAGACGTCATCCACAAGGGCAACGCCAAGGTCCACGTCTCCGGCCACGCCGCGGCCGGCGAGCTCCTGTACTGCTACAACATCCTTGAGCCGCTCAATGCCATGCCCGTGCACGGCGAGACCCGGCACCTGATCGCCAACGGCAAGATCGCCATCGAGTCCGGGGTTCCGGAAGCCAGCGTGATCCTCGCGGACAACGGCACCGTGATCGACCTGAAGGACCACCGCGCCGATGTAGTGGGACAGGTGGAAGTGGGCTTCGTCTACGTGGACGGGTCAAGCGTGGGGGAAATCACCGACGCCGACCTCAAGGACCGCCGCATCCTCGGCGACGAGGGCTTCATCTCCATCATCACCGTGATCAACCGGACCACCGGCAAGGTGGTCTCCGGGCCGGAAATCCATGCCCGCGGCGTGGCCGAGGACGATTCGGTGTTTGATGACATCATTCCCAAGATCAACGCGGCACTCGAAGAAGCGGTCCTGAACCACGCGGACCACACCAGCCACCAGCTCCAGCAGGTGGTCCGCAGGGTGGTAGGCACCTGGGTAAACCGCAAGCTCCGCCGCAAGCCCATGATCATCCCTGTGGTCCTCGAAGCCTAGAGGCCCGCACTGGCTGCGGCCCGTACTCCCCATCAGGAGTGCGGGCCGCAGCCGTTTCAGGAGTCCCACCTTCTCCTTTGACCCAGGGGGATGGCCGGGCTCCAAATCCCCGGGAAACCGGTGCGGTTCCGGTACCGTGGCTACTATGGCCACTCGTACTACTTCCGCGCCCAATGGATCCGGCAAGGCCAGTTCCGGCAGCAAAGCCGGGGGTCGCGGTTCCAGCTCCACGGCAGCAAAATCTCCGGCCAGGCCCGGGCGCACCAGCACGGCCAGGACACGCCAGCTTCCCGCCGTCGAACAGCACCAACCGTGGCTGCTCCGCGTGGTAGGCGGCGCGTGGCTGGGCGTCGGCCACCTGGTGGGCGGGGGAGTGCGGCGCATCGGCCATGACGTCAGCGACCTCCCGGCCGAGGAACGCCGCGATGGCGCCGCCCTGTTCAACCTTGCCCTCGGCATTTTCATCGCCACCTTCGCCTGGTGGGGCCTGACAGGCTGGTTCCCCGATGCCGTCTACAGCGTGGTGAACGGGACCTTCGGCTGGATCTCGCTGTTGCTTCCCCTGATGCTCTTTGTCTGTGCCTTCCGGCTCTTCCGCCAGCCCTCGGACGGGCGCGGCAACAACCGGGTGGGGATCGGCTTCCTCATCATGACGTTTGCCGGCTGCGGCCTGGCCCACATCCTGGGCGGACAGCCCACCGTTGCCCAGGGCTTTGACGGCCTGCGCCAGGCCGGCGGAATGCTGGGCTTCCTGGGCGCCTCCCCGCTGGCCGCGATCCATCCGGCCGTGCCGCTGGTGCTCTACGGGCTGCTGGCCTTTGTATCGCTGCTCATCATCACCGCCACGCCGTTCGGCGCCATTCCGCGGCGGCTGCGCGGCGCCTATGAGCACCTGATGGGCATCGACCTGCAGGAGGAGGACGGGAACCGCCACGATCGAAGCTACCTGGAGCGGAGGCCGCCTGCGGCGCCGAAAAAGAAGAAGCGCCGCTTCTTCGGCAAGGATGAGGAGTCCGACGCCGGCCTGGAAGGGTATGTGGGCGACGAAGCCTTCGAGCATGCCGTCATCGACGACGACGAGCCGGAGCCGCCGCGTCCGGCCCCGGGCGTCCGCCGTCCCACCCAGGCGGAGATCGCCGTCGAAAAGATCAAGGCCGCACAGGGCCTCGGCAGCGCCGCAGCGGCGGGCCAGGACAACGCCACCGAAGCCATCCCCATGGTCACGCCCGGAATGGCGGCTGCCGCCAGCAAGCCGGCTGCCGCACCCACCGTGCCCTCCAACCCCGTGGCTCCCGCACCCCCGCCCGTTCCCATCCCGCAGCGCACCGAGCAGTTGTCCCTGGCCGGCGACGTGACGTACACGCTCCCGGCATCGGACTATCTCACGCCCGGCTCCATCCCGAAGGAGCGCACGGAAGCCAATGACGCCGTCGTCGCTGCCCTGACTGACACCCTGCAGCAGTTCAATGTCGATGCCACGGTCACCGGCTTCAGCCGCGGCCCCACCGTCACCCGGTACGAGATCGAACTGGCGCCGGGAACCAAGGTGGAGCGGGTCACCGCCCTGTCCAAGAACATTTCCTACGCCGTGGCCTCCAGTGATGTGCGCATTCTCAGCCCCATCCCGGGAAAATCCGCCATCGGCATCGAGATCCCCAACACGGACCGCGAAACCGTATCCCTGGGCGACGTGCTCCGCAGCCAGAACGCCCGCCGCACCGACCACCCTATGGTGATGGGCGTGGGCAAGGACGTTGAGGGCGGCTACGTGGTGGCCAACCTGGCCAAGATGCCCCACCTGCTCGTGGCCGGTGCCACGGGCGCGGGTAAGTCCTCCTTCGTGAACTCCATGATCACGTCCATCCTCATGCGCGCCACCCCGGACGAGGTGCGGATGGTCATGGTCGACCCGAAGCGGGTGGAACTCACCGCCTACGAGGGCGTCCCGCACCTCATCACCCCCATCATCACCAACCCCAAGAAGGCGGCCGAGGCCCTCCAGTGGGTGGTCCGCGAGATGGACGCCCGCTACGACGACCTCGCCAACTACGGGTTCAAGCACATCGACGATTTCAACAAGGCCGTCCGTGCCGGCAAGGTCCAGCCTCCGGTGGATTCGAAGCGCGTCATCCGCCCCTACCCGTACCTGCTGGTGATCGTGGACGAGCTCGCTGACCTGATGATGGTGGCGCCGCGAGATGTTGAAGACTCAATCGTCCGCATCACCCAGCTGGCCCGCGCCGCCGGTATCCACCTGGTGCTGGCCACCCAGCGGCCGTCCGTGGACGTGGTCACCGGCCTCATCAAGGCCAACGTGCCCTCCCGGATGGCGTTCGCCACCTCCTCCGTCACGGACTCCCGAGTGGTCCTGGACCAGCCGGGTGCCGAAAAGCTCATCGGCCAGGGCGACGCCCTCTTCCTGCCCATGGGTGCCTCGAAGGCCATGCGTGTCCAGGGCGCGTGGGTCACGGAGTCCGAAATCCACAAGGTGGTGGAGCACGTCAAGGGACAGCTCCAGGCCAGCTACCGCGACGACGTCGCGGCGGAGGCGCCGAAAAAGCAGATCGACGACGACATCGGGGACGACCTCGAGGTGCTGCTGCAGGCCACCGAACTGGTGGTCACAACGCAGTTCGGCTCCACGTCCATGCTGCAGCGCAAGCTGCGTGTGGGCTTCGCCAAGGCCGGCCGCCTTATGGACCTCCTCGAATCAAGGGGAGTGGTGGGCCCCTCGGAAGGCTCCAAGGCCCGCGATGTGCTGGTGAAACCGGACGATCTCGCCCCAGTGCTGGCCGCCATGAAGGGGCAGGAAGCGCCGGCAGCACCGGACGCTCAGACAGCTGCGCTCAGCGACAACGCCAACGCGAACATCGCCCAGGGCGGGTACGCCGAAGACCTGGTGGCCGCGGACCTGGACCAGCGGAAGCAGAACGTGGAATATTACGACGGCTCCGACTCCCCGCCGGGCGGGTACGACGACGAGGACGGCTCCGAGGACGCCTGGTCCCTCACGGGCCGCTAGGCCCGAGACTGTAGCCTAGAAAGGTGACTAGCACTGATGCAACCGCCGCCGGCTCCAGCCGTGCCGGGGTCTGGAACCTTCCCAATGTCCTGACCATGCTCCGCATCGCGCTGGTGCCGTTCTTCGTCTGGTTCCTGATCGCGGACGCGCCCGGCCTCCACAGCGAGTCCGGGCCCTGGCGCTGGGCAGCGGCGGCCGCGTTCGCCGTCGCGATTTACACTGACAAGCTCGACGGCGACATCGCCAGGAGCCGGAACCTCGTGACCGACTTCGGCAAGATCGCCGACCCTATCGCGGACAAGCTGCTCATTGGGTCTGCCCTGGTGATGCTGTCCGTGCTCGGCGAGCTGCCCTGGTGGGCCACCCTGGTGATCCTGGTGCGCGAATGGGGCGTCACCGCCCTTCGTTTCTTCGTCATCCGTTACGGCGTCATCCCCGCCTCCCGGGGCGGCAAGCTCAAAACCGTGGTCCAGACGGCGGCCATCTTCCTGTACCTGCTTCCGCTGGGCGCCATTGCACCGTGGCTCACCTGGGTGGCCTTCGCCGTCATGATGGTGGCCGTGGCCATCACCGTCTGGACCGGTGTCGAGTATGTTGTCGAGGCTGTGCGCCTGCGCGCCAAGGGCAAAGGCCAAGGAACCACCAGCGGACAGGATCCGGCATGACCAACCAGCAGCATCTCTCGCTTCACCATCTGGCTGAGCAGGCAGTCCGGCAGGCCATGGAGCTAAAACGCACCGTGGCCACAGCGGAATCGCTCACTGCCGGCATGGTGTCGGCAGTCCTCGCTGACACTCCGGGCGCCTCGGGAATGCTGCAGGGCGGTGTGGTGGCCTACCAGAACTCCGTCAAAGCGGACGTGCTGAAAGTTCCCGCGGAACTGCTGGCCAGCGCGGGATCCGTCGACAACGGTGTGGCCGCGGCCATGGCGGAGGGTGCACGCATCGCCCTTGGCGCCGACATCGGCGTCTCCACTACGGGCGTTGCCGGGCCGGAAGCACACGACGGAAAACCGGTGGGAACTGTGTTCATCGGCGTCGCCACGGCAGCGGGAACAACCGCCTACGAGTATGCGTTTTCAGGGAGCAGGGCAGATATCCGCGGCCAGGCCTGCGGGGCTGCGCTGGAACGGTTGATCGAGGCCCTGGCGTCCTGAAGTTACCGGGCTGTAAAGTTGGCGGGAACAAAAGCCGGTACCGATTAGTTATTACATTGTGTCGCTTCCGAAGAGCGGAGGCGCCTAGGATGAAATCACCACGGTTCGCCTCACGGCGGACCGGACTTAACGAGGAGCAAGGCGATACAGATGGTAAAGCAGCCCGTATCCGTAAACGGCGTTGTCCGCTGGAAGGATGTGGGCCTCGCCGATCAGGCTAAGAGCGAACAGAAGGAGCGCAAGATGGTAGTACTTCGTCACGAAATCGGTGATGTCCTGCGCGATGTTCGCCAGCGTCAGGGGCGAACGCTCCGTGAGGTTTCGCACAGCGCCCGCGTGTCCCTGGGGTACCTCAGTGAAGTGGAGCGCGGCCAGAAGGAAGCATCTTCCGAGCTGCTGTCCTCCATCTGCTCGGCCCTGGACGTTCCGTTGTCCAGCATGCTCCGCGAGGTCAGCGACCGCGTGGCAGTAGCCGAAGGCGTAGCCGTCCCGGACACCGTACCGCAGGAATTCTCCCAGCGTTACGGACGCGACCTTGAGCGCGACCTGAACAACGAACTCAATGACGAACTTTCAACCGGCCTCCTTTCAGGCGCCCGGTAAGGATTGATCCGCCAGGCGGCGGAATCCTGCACACGAAGCCCCCGGCAGCCCGCCGGGGGCTTTCTGTGTTTCCTGTCACTTTTCCGGGGCCGGCAGCTCCCTTGCTTGCATGCGTCTGCAGGGTTTGGTCTCTCCGGGGTTTTGGCCTACATGTCCTGCGTGAAACCGTCGCGCTCATAGGTTGCATTGAGCTTGGCCATAAACCGGGCAAGTTCCTGCAAGTCCTCCACCGGCCATTCACCCAGCCGCTCCCGGAAGACCTCCCGGCGCGCGTCCTGGACCTGGTGCATCTTTTCCTCGCCCTTGGGAGTGAGCCGGATGGCCTGCGCGCGTCCGTCCAGCGGATCAGCTTCCTTCGAAACCAGCCCGATGCTTTCGAGGAACGCAATCTGGCGGCTGACGGACGGCTTGCCCACGCCGATGTTCATGGCCAGGTCCGTAAGCCGGATGGGGCCCTCCCGCCGTATCACCGTCAGCAGACCGTAGGCAGCCGGTTCCATGTCCGGATGGACCTGGCGGGAGAGCTGGTTGGAGATGGCCCGTGCGCGCCGCCAGAAGACGCTGATCTGGTGCTCCACGTTCTGCAGTGCGGCGTCCACCAGGTCATCGTCGTCGCGGGCTGCGGGGGTCGGGGCGGCAGGGGAGTTGCTCATGGCAACAATTCTAGGGTCCGGGATCATGAGAGACTCAACAGGTGCGAATCAGCGACTATTGGCGACTTATGGACGATGAATTTGGCGCCGGCTACTCGCGGGTCCTTAGCAGCACCCTTGTTCTTGCGGGAGTGGGCGGCCGGACTGCGGACCAGGCGCTGGCCGCCGGAGTGGAGCCCCGCAAGGTCTGGCTGGCGGTCTGCGATGTCCAGGACGTTCCCGCCGAGCGCCGGCTCGGCCGGGACATCAAGCCCCGGGCCGAATAGACCGAATCCGTCTGACACGCCGGGCTATTGTTCGAATACCTGTTCGGGTAAAGCTATGCTTTTCCTAGCGGGTTATCCACATAGCCGCCGTCCTCCGGCCGGAATGTCAGTGGGTCCCATTAGCGTCAGAGATGACCAATAAACGGCCACTGAGGCCACTCCAAAGCGAGAAAGCATTAGAGGTGTGAACCATGGCGGCAGCCCCGGATCGTGCAAAAGCGCTCGAAGCAGCGCTGGCCCAGATCGACAAGCAGTTCGGTAAAGGCTCAGTCATGCGGCTCGGCGACGAAGTCCGGGCCCCCATCGAGGTCATCCCCACCGGCTCCATTGCCTTGGACGTGGCCCTGGGAATTGGCGGCCTTCCCCGCGGCCGCGTCGTGGAGATCTACGGTCCGGAATCCTCGGGTAAAACCACCGTTGCACTGCATGCGGTGGCCAACGCCCAGCGGCTGGGCGGCATCGCCGCCTTCATCGATGCCGAGCACGCCCTGGACCCGGAGTACGCCGCCAAGCTCGGTGTGGACACGGACGCTCTCCTGGTCTCCCAGCCGGACACCGGTGAGCAGGCCCTGGAAATCATGGACATGCTGGTCGGTTCAGGCTCCCTGGATGTCATCGTCATCGACTCCGTTGCCGCCCTGGTGCCCCGCGCGGAAATCGAGGGCGACATGGGCGACAGCCACGTTGGCCTCCAGGCCCGGTTGATGAGCCAGGCCCTGCGTAAGATCACCGGCCGCCTCAGCCAGACCAAAACCACGGCGATCTTCATCAACCAGCTTCGTGAAAAGATCGGTGTTTTCTTCGGTTCCCCCGAGACCACCACCGGTGGTAAGGCCCTGAAGTTCTACGCCTCCATCCGTATCGACGTCCGACGCATCCAGACCCTCAAGGAGGGCGCGGATTCGGTGGGCAACCGCACCAAGGCCAAGATCGTCAAGAACAAGATGGCCCCGCCCTTCAAGGTGGCCGAGTTCGACATCATCTATGGCCAGGGCATCTCCCGCGAGGGCGGCATCATCGACATGGGTGTTGAGCACGGCATCATCAAGAAGTCCGGCTCCTGGTTCACGTACGACGGTGACCAGCTGGGCCAGGGTATGGAAAACTCCCGCCGGTTCCTCCGCGACAATCCGGAGCTGGCCGCCGAGCTGGAGCGCCTGATCAAGGAAAAGCTCGGCGTTGGTGTGAAGCCGGCAGAGGCCGAGTCCAAGGACTCCCCGAAGCTGAAGGCCGTAGACGGGTTCTAGCCCTTGAACGGTACTGACGACGCGCGTCCCCGCCGGTCCAGGACCGGCGGGCGGCGCGCTGCCTTTTCTGCTGATGCGTTCCAGGACGGGCCGGATCCGGACTCGCCCGCCTCGGAGGATGCCGAGCCTGATCCCTTTTCGGTGGCCCGGAACATTGTGTACCGGCAGTTGGCCGCATCGGCGAAAAGCAGGCTTCAACTGGCCCGCAAGCTTGCCGAGCGGAACATTCCGGAGCATGTTGCCGAGGCGGTACTGGACAAGTTCGAAGAAGCCCGCCTGGTCAATGATGCCGATTTCGCCGACACGTGGGTGCGGAGCCGTTCGCAGTCCCGGAAGCTGGCCAAGGGCGCGCTCCGGCGGGAGCTCGCGGAAAAGGGCGTCCAGCAGGAAACCGCCGAGGCAGCTCTGGAGCAGATTTCGGACGCTGATGAGGAGACGGCCGCGAGGAGCCTGGTGGAGCGGAAGCTGCGGTCGGGCGTTGACCTGGCGGACCGGGCAGAGCGGGATAAGGCCACGCGCCGGCTGGCATCGATGCTCGCACGGAAGGGCTACCAGCCGTCGCAGGCTTTCCGCATTGTCTCCGAGGTCCTGGATGCCCGGGCGGCTCCAGACCATGACGAGCCGGTGAACCGGTACCCTTAACAGGTGAGTTTGACCATTCCCTCCCCACTTTCCGGCCCCGACGCCTCATCAGGCGGCGCTTCACCGGACCCTGACGCGGCCCAGGCAGTTGCCGCTCCGGACAACCTGGCCCAGAAGTCCCGCACCTACGAGGTCCGTACTTTCGGCTGCCAAATGAACGTGCACGATTCCGAGCGCATGGCAGGAATGCTGGAAAATGCCGGTTACGTGCCGGCAGACGGCGGCCAGGCTGACGTGGTGGTCTTCAACACGTGCGCCGTGCGGGAGAACGCCGACAACAAGCTCTACGGCAACCTCGGCATCCTCGCCCCCGTGAAGGCGGCCAACCCGGGGATGCAGATCGTGGTGGGCGGCTGCCTGGCGCAGAAGGACCGCGAAACAATCCTGAAAAAGGCTCCGTGGGTGGACGCCGTGTTCGGCACGCACAACGTCGGTGCCCTGCCTGCCCTGCTGGAACGGGCCCGGCACAACCACGAGGCCCAGCTGGAAATCCTCGAGTCCCTGGACGTGTTCCCGTCCACGCTTCCCACCAAGCGCGACTCCGTGTACTCGGGCTGGGTTTCCATTTCGGTCGGCTGCAACAACACCTGCACGTTCTGCATCGTTCCGTCCCTGCGCGGCAAGGAGAAGGACCGCCGTCCCGGCGACATCCTCGCGGAGATCCAGGCCCTGGTTGACGACGGTGCCATCGAAGTCACCCTCCTGGGCCAGAACGTGAACTCCTACGGCGTGGAGTTTGGCGACCGGCAGGCCTTCTCCAAACTCCTTCGTGCCTGCGGCGATATTGAAGGGCTTGAGCGGGTTCGCTTCACCAGCCCCCACCCGGCCGCGTTCACGGACGACGTCATCGACGCCATGGCTGAGACGCCCAACGTGATGCCGCAGCTGCACATGCCGCTGCAGTCGGGCTCGGACAAAGTCCTGCGCGACATGAAGCGTTCCTACCGGTCCACGAAGTTCCTCGGCATTTTGGACAAGGTCCGGGAGAAGATTCCCCACGCCGCGATCTCCACGGACATCATCGTCGGCTTCCCGGGTGAAACTGAAGAAGACTTCCAGGCCACCCTGGACGTGGTGGAAAAGTCCCGTTTCGCCACGGCTTTCACCTTCCAGTACTCCAAGCGCCCGGGGACCCCCGCCGCCGACTTGCCGGACCAGTTGCCCAAGGCTGTGGTGCAGGAGCGGTTCGAACGGCTTACTGCCCTGCAGGACCGCATCGCCGCAGAGGAAAACCGGAAGCAGCTCGGCCGCAGGGTGGAGGTCATGGTCACCGCCCAGTCCGGCCGCAAGGCCGGGGAAACCCACCGCCTCTCCGGCCGGTCCCGGGACCAGCGGCTGGTGCACTTCTCAGTACCTGACGGCGCGCCGGCACCGCGACCGGGCGACCTCGTCACGGTCACCATCACGGAGGCTGCAGCCTTCCACCTCGTGGCCGATCCAACCCTTGAGGACTACAGCCTTCGCCGGTCCCGCGCCGGCGACGCCTGGGACAGGTCGCAGGCCGAGTCCTGCGGCGTTCCCGCCCCGGGCAGCGGCAGCGGTAACGGCCGGGCCGGGGTGTCCCTCGGTATGCCCTCTCTGCCCGTGCGCACCCGCTGACAGTGGGCGCCCAGCCGGTTATCGCCGTCGTCGGTCCCACCGGCTCAGGCAAGTCCGACCTTGCCGTCAACCTGGCGCTGGAACTCGATGGCGAAGTGATTAACGCCGATGCCATGCAGTTCTACCGGGGCATGGACATCGGCACGGCGAAAATCAGCCTGGCCGAACGCAGGGGAGTACCGCACCATCTCCTGGACATCCTGGATGTGACCCAGGAGGCCAGCGTCTCCCAGTTCCAGGAGCAGGCGAGGGCCGCCATCGCGGATATACATTCACGCGGCAAACGTGCCATCCTTGCCGGCGGTTCCGGACTGTACGTACGCGCCGCGCTGGACGTCCTGGAATTTCCGGGAA
The DNA here is from genome assembly GCF_057656635.1 of Arthrobacter sp. Soil_C_49. Classification (NCBI taxonomy): domain Bacteria; kingdom Bacillati; phylum Actinomycetota; class Actinomycetes; order Micrococcales; family Micrococcaceae; genus Arthrobacter; species Arthrobacter sp. Soil_C_49. The sequence goes on along the minus strand of NZ_JBDGJZ010000020.1, from coordinate 46,533 downwards.
CCGATCCTGCGGTGCGGCAGCAGCTTGAGGATGACCTGGCAGCCCAGGGTGCCGAGGCTCTGCTCGCCCGGCTCCAGGCCGTGGATCCGGTGTCCGCCGGCCGGCTGTCCGACAGCAGGCGCATCATCCGCGCGCTGGAGGTCCATCAGCTCACGGGCCGCCCGTTCAGTTCCTTTATGCCGCAGCGGGAGTACGTCCAGCCTGCGGTGCAGATCGGGCTGAGCGTCGACCGCGAACAGCTGCGTGAGCGGCTGGCCCTTCGTGTGCACCGCATGGTGGACGATGGCCTGCTTGCCGAAGTTGAGCGGCTCGAAGCCCGAGGCCTCCGGCAGGGCAAAACGGCGCCGCGTGCCCTCGGCTACGCACAGTTCCTGCGCGTGCTCGACGGCGGCACAACAGTCGGTGAGGCCGCCGAAGAAACCATCGTGGCTACCCGGCAGTTCGCCCGCCGCCAGCTCACCTGGTTCCGTGCCGACCCGCGCATCAGCTGGCTGGACTGGCAGGACCCCGCGCTGACGTCCCGCGCGGCCGCGTTCTGCAGCTAACGGGCGCTGCCCGGTTTCGGGCCTGCGCTTCCCGGCCGGTACCCTTAACACCATGGATGCAACCCTTGCCGAGTCAACCACGCACGCCTTCCGAACGCTGGGCGGGCTGCGCTTTTCCAAGGGCCACGGCACCGGCAACGATTTTGTCCTCGTGGCCGATCCCGAGGGAGAACACACCATAGCCGCTGAGCAGGTGGCCGCACTGTGCGACCGGCACCGCGGCATCGGCGGTGACGGCCTCATCCGGGCGGTCCCGTCCCGGTTCCTTCCGGAGGGCCGGGAACTGCTCGCTGCCGTCCCTGGTGCCGAATGGTTCATGGATTACCGCAACGGCGACGGGTCACTGTCCGAAATGTGCGGCAACGGTGTCCGCGTCTTTGTGCACTTCCTGCGCACGGAGGGCCTGGTTGACCTGCCCGACGGCGGCGCACTCACCATCGGCACCCGCGCCGGCGCGAAGACAGTGGTGCGGACAGGCGAGGATTACGCCGTCGACATGGGTCCGTGGGAGTTCATCTTCCCCGGCGAGGCTACGGCCAAGGCGATGGATTCGCTCGTGACGGCCGACGGGCTGGAAGTCCCGCGGCCGGCGCTGTCCGTCAGCATGGGCAACCCGCACACCGTTGTTGCCCTCGCCGAACTTTCGGAACTCGCCGGGACCCGGCTGTACACCGCCCCTGTGGTGGACCCCGTGCCCGTGAACGGCACCAATGTGGAGTTTGTTGTCCCGGCCGAGCCGCTGGTGCACGACGGCGTGGGTTCCGTCACCATGCGCGTGCACGAACGCGGCGTGGGGGAGACGCAGTCCTGCGGTACTGGCGCGTGCGCCGCCGCCGTGGCCATCCGGCACTGGGCAGGAGCTGAAGCTCCGGACACCTGGCGCGTCAACGTCCCTGGCGGCGTGGTGGGCGTGAAGTTCTTCGCCGGCCCCGGAGGCCACGAACACGTCGAGCTCAGCGGACCCGCCGTTATTGTGGCAACAGGGACGCTTTCCTGACCTTCAGGATCCGGAACGACTTGGACGTTGATTCCCGGCTCACGGCAAAGGAACCATCCAGTTCTGCCGCGAGCCACCGCTGCAGCGAGTCCGAGCCAAGATTCTTTTGCACCACAAGCCAGGCAGTTCCACCCGGTGCCAGGCGGGGCAGCCACAGCGTCAGCAGGGAATGGAGTTCGTCCTTCCCGATCCGGATGGGCGGATTGGACCAAATCGTGTCGAAACGCACGTCCGGATCCACGTCCCCGGGCGTGCTGGCCACCACGTTGGACAGTCCCAGGGCCGCCGCGTTCTCGTTGGTCAAGGCAATGCAGCGTTCGTTGACGTCCACAGCATAAACCTGCGCATGGGGCGCCCGCAGGGCCATGGTCAGCGCGATCGGACCCCAGCCGCAGCCGATATCCAGCAGGTTGCCGGTAGGCGAAGGGGCAGGGACCTCGGCGAGGAGCACTGCAGTTCCCTTGTCGATGCCGTCCGGGCTGAAGATGCCGCTTGAAGTCTGCAGCCTGCGTGTTTCCCCTGCCAGTTCCACAGTGAGCGGCTTGCGGGTAAACGGGCCGGTGGGGGATGAACTGAAATAGTGAGCGGACTCCATAACTGGCCAGAGTAGTTCCCCTTGCAGCGTAATGGGAAACTGCATATGGGACGGCTCTGTTAGGGTAGAAGGCATGTTCCTGATCTTCGAGTAGCCGGCACGGGCCACGCCCGTCCCGAAGAAACTGTCCCACAGCGAAGCAGGCGTTCACGCCTTCCGCACTTGTGCACCGGACCACGCCCAAGCGTTATTCCGGCCGCCGGACAATACTCGAAAGTCAGCCTCCTGCTGTCCCTTTCGCTGATGCTCCGGCACTTCCTTCGTCGTCGCCTCCGTGAGGCGGCCGCCACCCGCCGGCCCATTTGCTGCCTCGCGGGACCAACCAGGAGAACTGCATGACAGCAGGCCGTCAGCCCAGCGCGAATACTTCCCCAACCACCAGCAATCGGCACTATTCTGGAAATGCCGAACCTTCAAAGGAGACCATGACCAGCCAGCCCAACACCGGATCAGATCCAGCCGCCCAGGACATGAGTCCTGAGGAAATCCAGGCCGTGATCGACCGGATTCTCTCCAAGGACGTACCGGCCAAATCCGTCAGCACGCCGGGCGCAGCGCAGCGCGGCGACGGAAAAGGCGTACTGGGCCAGGCCCAGGCCATCTCCCGCCTGGACGAAGAACATTCAACATACGACGGCGACCAGCAGGACCTCGAGGAACGCCGGGCCCTGCGCCGCACGGCGGGCTTGTCCACGGAACTCGAGGACGTCACCGAAGTCGAATACCGGCAGCTCCGCCTGGAACGTGTGGTGCTTGCGGGCATTTGGTCCGAAGGCACCCTCGCCGACGCGGAGAACTCACTGCGCGAACTCGCCGCCCTCGCCGAGACCGCAGGCTCGGAGGTCCTGGACGGCCTGGTACAGCGCCGTGACAAGCCGGACCCCGGCACCTTCCTGGGCTCCGGCAAAGCCCTGGAACTGAAGGACATCGTGATGTCCACCGGCGCCGATACCGTGGTGGTGGACGCCGAACTGGCTCCATCCCAGCGGCGTGGCCTGGAGGACATCGTCAAGGTCAAGGTCATCGACCGGACCGGGCTGATCCTGGACATTTTCGCCCAGCACGCCAAGAGCCGGGAAGGCAAGGCGCAAGTGGAGCTGGCCCAGCTCGAATACCTGCTGCCGCGCCTCCGCGGCTGGGGTGAGTCCATGTCCCGCCAGGCCGGTGGCCAGGTGGGTGGCGCAGCAGCCGGCATGGGTTCGCGTGGTCCGGGTGAAACCAAGATCGAGCTGGACCGCCGGAGGATCCGCACGCGCATGGCCAAGCTGCGGCGGGAGATCGCCGCGATGAAGCCCGCCCGCGAGACCAAGCGCGCCAACCGGCGTCGTAATGAAGTACCCTCGGTGGCCATCGCGGGTTACACCAACGCCGGCAAGTCCTCGTTGTTGAACCGCCTGACGGACGCCGGGGTTCTCGTGGAGAACGCATTGTTCGCCACGCTGGATCCCACGGTCCGCAAGGCCGAGACCGCCGACGGACTGGGCTACACCCTCGCCGATACAGTCGGCTTCGTCCGGTCGCTGCCCACGCAACTGGTGGAGGCTTTCCGGTCAACCCTTGAGGAAGTGGCGGACTCGGACCTGATCCTCCACGTGGTGGACGTGTCCCACCCCGACCCCGAGGGCCAGATCGCTGCTGTCCGCAAGGTCTTCAGCGAAGTGGACGCCCGAAAGGTGCCCGAGATCATCGTGTTGAACAAAGCCGACGCCGCGGATCCGTTTGTGGTGGAACGGCTGAAGCAGCGCGAACCACGGCACGTGGTGGTCTCGGCCCGCACCGGGGAAGGGATCCCCGAGCTGCTGCAGGCCATCAGTGAGGCCATTCCGCGGCCGTCCGTCAAGCTCGACCTGCTCATTCCGTACGACCGCGGTGACCTGGTGAGCAAGCTGCACGAATCGGACGCTGAGATCATCAGCGTTGACCACGATGAAGCCGGCACCCGGGCAGTAGTCAAAGTCCGGGAAGGCCTTGCGGCTGAACTGGAATCATTCGTCACCCATGACTGACGCCGTGGCCGACGAAGCCACAGCTGCGCCCGGCGAGCAGTTCGTGATCGAACTGCTCGACCGGGCCGTAGCAGGCATGGGCGGCCAAAGCCGGACCGGGCAGCACGAAATGGCCAGGCACGTTGCCCGGGCCATCGAAACCGGAGACCACCTGCTCGTCCAGGCGGGCACCGGCACGGGAAAGTCGCTGGCATACCTGATTCCCCTGATCGCTCATGCTTTGGAGAGCGACAAGCCTGCCTTGGTGTCCACCGCAACGCTTGCCCTGCAGACCCAGATCGTGGGCAGGGACCTGCCCCGGCTCCTGAAAACCATCACCCCGGCCTTGGACCGGCCCGTCAAGGTGGCGCTGGTCAAGGGCCGGTCCAATTACGTCTGCGTGCACAAACTCGAAGGCGGTTTTCCCTCGGAGGAACCCTCCGAGGGCCAGCTGTTTTCCCTGGGGGAGGACACCAGCGTCCCGCATTTCGCTGCGGCGGTGGGCGGTCCCGCCTCGCAGCTTGGCAAGGAAGTGGTCCGGCTGCGGGAGTGGGCGGAAAAGACCACCACCGGGGACCGGGACGAGCTTCTGCCCGGCGTCACGGACCGCGCCTGGCGGCAGGTCTCGGTCACCTCCATGGAGTGCCTGGGCGCGCAGAAGTGCCCCATGGCGGCAGAATGCTTCAGCGAGCTGGCCCGGCAGGACGCCGCCGACGCCGACGTTGTGGTCACCAACCATGCCATGCTCGCCGTCAGCGCTTTTGAAGGCCTGGCCGTGCTCCCGGAGTACGATGTGGTGGTGGTGGACGAGGCCCACGAGCTCCAGGACCGGGTGACCGGCGCGGTGTCCGGCCAGCTCTCGGTGGCCATGGTCCATGCCGCCGCTGCCGGTGCGCGCAAGCACACGGCCATCACCGTGGACGCTCTGAACGCGGCTGCAGCCAACCTTGAGGTTGCGTTGGCGGGTGTCCCCAACGGGCTGCTGCCGAACGGCCTGAATGATGAGCAGCTGGACTGCGTGGACCAGCTGCGTGAGGCCTGCCGGGCCGCCCTGTCCGACTCAAAGGGGGACAGCAGCACAACGGCCGACGGCGGGCGGCAGCTTGCGCGCTCCCGGCTGATGCTCATCCTGGAACTTTGTGAACGACTACTGGCAGGCCGGGAGAACCGGGAAGTGGTGTGGTTCTCCCGGGCCAGCTCGTTTGACCCGCAGCAGGGCTATTCCCAACCGGACGAGACGGCTCCTGCGCTGGTCAACATAGCCCCGCTCTCCGTCGCGGGCCGCCTGCGGGAGGGCCTGTTCGCGGGGCACACAGTGGTGCTGACGTCGGCGACCCTGGCCATCGGTTCGGCGTTCGAGCCCGCAGCGGGCGGGCTTGGCCTCGTCGGGGAGGGGGCGCCGAGCTGGTCCGGTGTTGACGTCGGCTCACCTTTTGACTATCCCAAGCAGGGCATCCTCTACGTGGCGGGCCACCTGCCCAAGCCGGGCCGGGGCGTGTCGCCGGAGGCACTGGCAGAGCTCGAAGCCCTGATCCAGGCATCCAACGGCGGTGCACTGTGCCTCTTTTCGTCCCGGCGCGCGGCAGAGGAAGCAGCCGATGTGCTGCGGCCAAAGCTGGGGATGACCATCCTGTGCCAGGGCGATTCCACCATGACGGCGCTTGTGAAACAGTTCGCGGACGAACCCGACACCTGCCTGTTCGGCACCATGTCCCTGTGGCAGGGCGTCGATGTACCGGGCGGGTCCTGCCGGCTGGTGGTCATTGACCGGATTCCGTTCCCGCGGCCGGACGATCCCCTGATGACTGCACGGTCCCGCGCTGTGGCGCAGGCGGGCGGCAACGGCTTTATGTCTGTTTCGGCCACCCACGCTGCGATCCGCCTGGCCCAGGGAGCCGGCCGCCTCATCCGCTCCACCGGGGACAAAGGCGTGGTGGCGGTACTGGATTCCCGGCTGGCCACCGAACGCTACGCCGGATTCCTTCGCGGCGCGATGCCGCCCTTCTGGTCCACAACGGACCGTACGACGGCGATCGCGGCACTTGAGCGGCTCGCGCAGGAGAACGCCTGACGGAAACGCCTACGCCTTGCCGGCAGCGCCTTCGCGCTGCCGGCAAGACGGCCGTACCGGGCCGACTAGAGCGAGCGGAGCACTGAGACAACCTTGCCCATGATGGTGGCGTGGTCGCCCAAAATGGGTTCGTATTGCGTGTTCTGCGGAAGCAGCCAGGTGTGGCCGTCACGCTGGCGGAAGGTCTTGACGGTAGCTTCATCGTCCAGCAGCGCTGCGACAATATCGCCGTTGGCCGCGTCCGCCTGGCGGCGTACCACCACCCAGTCGCCGTCGCAGATCGCCGCGTCCACCATGGAATCGCCGGCGACCTTGAGCATAAACAGCTCTCCCTGGCCCACCAGCTGGCGGGGGAGCGGCAGGACATCCTCCACCACCTGGTCGGCCAGGATGGGACCGCCGGCGGCGATCCGGCCCACCAGGGGAACCATGGCGGTGTCCATGGCGGTGGGAAGTTCGGTCACCGTGGCGCTGCTGCCCGGCAGAAGGCTGGACGGCTCCGTTGCCGCCTTGGGCGCACCTCCATCCAGCGTCAGGGGCATCAATACCTCCATGGCGCGAGGCCTCTTAGGGTCGCGGCGGAGGTAGCCGAGCTTTTCCAGCTGCGAGAGCTGGTGGGTGACGCTGGAGAGGCTCGCGAGGCCCACGGTGTCGCCGATTTCCCGCATGGACGGCGGGTAACCGTTGTCATTGACCGAGCGCTGGATGGTCTCGAGGATTTTCTTCTGCCGCGGCGTCAGGCCCTTGGCGGTCTTCTTCGGTTGGGAGGTTGCCCTGCCCCCGGCGGCTGCTGCTGCCATATTCGCCAATGCCTTTCAGTTTGCCCCGGCTTTGCGGCCTGGACCCGGAGTAGCCGCCGTAATTGTCAGACCCTGCTGATCAACTTCAGAGGTGGTTGTTCTTGTCTTCAAAGCTAGGCCAGCCACTTGGCATTTTCAAACATTTGTTCTAGCGAGTCTCGACATTATTCGTTGATAAGTGCTAAAACAGAGAAAGCAAAGTTCGAACATTTGTTCTACTCAGCGTGAAGCCGTTCGAAAACCCGGACCAGTTCCGGATCCAGCGGCCGCGGCGCTGAGGGAACATCGGGCAGCACGGTCAGGTCCAGGAGGGCTCAGTTCATGTCAGCTACATCTGCTTCACAGGGTTCACGTCCGCAGCTTCTTTCGGTGCATCAACTCATGTCGCAGCCGGCCAGCCGGCAGCCGGAGCGTCCTGCACCCCTGCCGCCATTGCGGCTGACCCGCCGCGGGAAGGTGGTCCTGATCGGCATCCCCCTGGTCCTGCTGGCGGCTTTGCTTCTTTCCCTTGCCGGCTTCTTCAACTCGCCGGCAAAGGCCTCGGAATCGGCGGCAGACCTTTCGGTCACCCCCACGGTCACGGTCATCGTGCAGCCGGGCCAGTCCCTGTGGGCTATCGCCGGAACCGTTGATCCCGGGCGGGATGCGCGCGATGTCGTGGCGGACATCGTGCAGCTCAACAACCTGAGTGCCGGCGCGGTCCACCCCGGCCAGCAGCTGTACGTGCCCACACGCTAGCTGCACGCTGAGCGCGAACAGGGCACCGTCACATTTTCCGGTCTCCTGCACGGGCACTAAACTGTTCAGGTGAATGACCAGCTAGAGCGCCTGAACCGGCTTCCCCTCCGCAACAACCTTCGTGGGTTGACCCCCTACGGCGCCCCCCAGCTGGATGTCCCCATCCTCCTCAACGTCAACGAGAACACCCATGGCGTGCCCGCGGATGTCCGCGCGGCCATCAGTGCCGCAGTAACGGAGGCTGCCGCAGGCCTGAACCGCTACCCGGACCGGGAATTTACCGAACTGCGCAAGGCCCTGGCGGAGTACTTGGGGCACGGCCTAGACGAGACGAACATCTGGGCGGCCAACGGTTCCAACGAGGTACTCCAACAGATCCTCCAGGCTTTCGGCGGACCCGGCCGCACTGCACTTGGCTTCCCGCCCACGTACTCCATGTACCCGCTGCTGGCCAGCGGCACGGACACCGAATACATCGTGGGCGACCGGGCGGAGGGCTACGGCCTTAGCGCTGAATCGGCCGCCCTGCAGGTCAAGGAACTGCAGCCCAACATTGTTTTCCTCTGTTCCCCGAACAACCCCACCGGAACCGGCCTTGGGCTCGATGTTGTCGAGGCCGTGTACGAGGCCGGCGAGGCCAGCCAGACGATCGTCATTGTGGACGAGGCGTACCACGAGTTCGCCCATGACGGAACGCCCAGTGCGCTCACCCTCCTGCCTGGCCGTGAGCGGCTCATCGTTTCGCGCACCATGAGTAAGGCCTTCGCCCTGGCGGGGGCCCGCCTCGGTTACATGGCCGCGGCGCCCGAAGTCACCGACGCGTTGCGGTTGGTCCGGCTCCCGTACCACCTTTCCGCCATCACGCAGGCCACCGCGCTGGCAGCCCTTCAGCACCGTGAAGCCTTGATGGCGGACGTTGAGGACATCAAGCAACAGCGCGACCGGATCGTGGCGGAGCTGACCAGGATGGGCCTGAAGCCGGCTGCCTCGGACTCCAACTATGTGTTCTTCGGCGGGCTGGAGAACCCGCACCAGGTCTGGCAGGAACTGCTGGACGCTGGTGTGCTGATCCGCGATGTTGGAATCCCGGGGCATCTGCGCGTCACAGCGGGCACTGAGACGGAAACCACAGCCTTCCTCACGTCCCTGGAAAGCATCCTTACCAGCCAGTCGAAGCTTCCCGCCTAGACTGGAAGTACCGGCGCTGGACGCCCTGAACCACTCCTTCTTCCCAAAGGACACTTGACCATGAGTTCCACCGGATCCACTGCGGCCAGGACGGCACGCATGGAGCGTGCCACCAGCGAGTCTTCCGTGCTCGTGGAGATCAACCTCGACGGTACCGGCGTCTCGGACATCGACACCTCGGTGCCGTTCTACGACCACATGCTCACCGCGCTCTGCAAGCACTCACTCATCGACCTGACGGTCAAGGCCACCGGGGACATCCACATCGACGTCCACCACACCGTCGAGGACGTTGCCATCACGTTTGGTGAAGTGCTGCGCACCGCCCTTGGCAATAAAGCGGGAATCCGCCGCTTCGGTGAAGCCACCGTGCCCCTGGATGAAGCACTGGCCCACGCCGTCGTCGACGTCTCCGGCCGCCCGTACCTGGTACACGGCGGGGAGCCCGCAGGCCAGGAATACCACCTGATCGGCGGGCACTTCACCGGCTCGCTGACCCGCCACGTCTTTGAAGCGATCACCCTGCACGCCGGAATCTGCCTCCACATGAACGTGATCGCGGGCAGGGACCCGCACCACATCGTCGAAGCCCAGTTCAAGGCATTCGCACGTGCCCTCCGCGCTGCCGTTGAGTCCGATCCCCGCGTCGAAGGCATTCCCTCCACCAAGGGTGCGCTGTGAGCGGCCAGGTCCTGCGCGACGGCGCCATCATCGATCCCTCAGCTTCACAGAAGCTGCCGTCCCCCGAGGGGAAACCCACCGTCACGGTGCTGGACTACGGCTCCGGGAACGTCCGCTCGGCAGTCCGTGCCCTCGAGCGCGCAGGCGCCGAGGTAATCCTCAGCGCAAAGCCCGAGGACGTCCTGAACGCCGACGGCCTGGTGGTTCCCGGCGTCGGCGCCTTTGAAACCGTAATGCGTGAGCTCAAGGCTGTGGACGGCATCCGCCTTATCGGCCGCCGCGTCGCCGGAGGACGTCCGGTCCTGGGGATCTGCGTAGGCCTCCAGGTGCTGTTCGAAGCCGGTGTGGAACACGGCACCGAGGCTGAAGGCATCGGCGAATGGCCCGGAAAAGTGGAACTCCTTCCCGCTGAGGTGGTTCCGCACATGGGCTGGAACACCGTGAAGGTGCCCGAGGGCTCCAAGCTCTTTGCCGGCGTCGAAAACGAGCGGTTCTACTTCGTGCACTCCTACGGCGTGCAGGAATGGAACTTCGATGTCATCCAGCCGCGGATGGCCGCGCCGCTGGTCACCTGGTCCGAGCACGGCGCCCCGTTTATCGCCGCAGTGGAGAACGGTCCGCTCTGCGCAACCCAGTTCCACCCGGAAAAGTCCGGCGACGCCGGCGCTCAGCTCCTCCGTAACTGGGTGGATGCCCTGCGCAGGCCGGCCGAGGCAGGCAACGCCGGCGCAGCCACCCCGGAGGCAGGCAATCCGGTGCCTGACACCGAAACTCCTGACACCGAAACTCCTGCCGGCGGCGACGCCTAGTGTGGTCTGTCCTGCTGATGGGACTCGCCGGCCTGCTCATCGGCGGCGGCATCTCGTTCCGGCAGCAGCACAAACCGCTCTGGACCCAGGTTTCCTTCTATGTCCTGGCGGGCATGGCACTGCTCGCCGCCTATCTGCTGACGCTGCCGGCCAACTAGCCGCACCCTTACCCGTTTTCCCCCCCCAACCTTCGAGGATTCTGATGAACAGCGCTACCGACCTGCCGGTTCTTGAACTGCTGCCCGCCGTCGACGTCGTCAACGGCCAGGCCGTCCGGCTGGTCCAGGGCGAAGCCGGCAGCGAAACTAGCTACGGAACCCCGCTGGAAGCGGCACTGAACTGGCAGCAGCAGGGAGCCGAGTGGGTCCATCTGGTGGACCTGGATGCCGCCTTCGGACGCGGCTCCAATGCCGAGCTGCTGCGCGAAGTGGTGGGCAGGCTGGACATCAAGGTGGAACTCTCCGGCGGCCTCCGCGACGACGCAACACTCGAAGCGGCACTTGGGCTGGGCGTGGCACGTGTGAACCTCGGTACGGCAGCCCTGGAAAACCCGGAGTGGACCCGCCGGGCCATCGAACGCTTCGGCGACCAGATCGCCGTCGGCCTCGATGTCCGCGGAACCACATTGGCCGGCCGGGGCTGGACCAAGGAAGGCGGGGACCTCTGGGATGTCCTGGGCAGGCTTGAAGAGGCTGGATGCTCGCGCTACGTAGTCACCGACGTGACCAAGGATGGAACCCTGCAGGGGCCTAACGTGGAGCTGCTCCGCCAGATGGTCGAAAAAACCGGCAAGCCCGTGGTGGCGTCCGGGGGCATTTCGAGCCTGGACGACCTCAAGGTCCTGCGCTCACTGGTGCCGCTGGGGGTCGAGGGCGCCATCGTGGGCAAGGCCTTGTATGCAGGTGCCTTCACGCTGCCCGAAGCCCTCGACGTGGCCGGCCGCCGCTAGCCAGCCGCACCAGTCCCCAGGCAACGCCATGCCCAGCACCGACTCCGGATCCGGTACCCCTCCGCAACGCCACCTTCCCGGCCACATCGCCGCAGCGCTGGCCGGCGCCGGCGGTGCCGCCGACTCTGCCGGCCAGCCTTGGGCCGGGCGCAGCCTGGCAGGGGAGCATGCCAAGATCCACAACTTCGAGAACGACGACGGACTGGCCGACGCCGGTTACCTCAGCGCCGTCGCGGCCCTGCAGGCCGGACACGGGGACGAGGCAGCCGTGGTCGCCTCCCTCGCCACCGCCAGGGTTTTTATTCCGATCGTCGCCCAGCTCGCGGAAGAAGCCGAAGGCCAGGACGGCCTGCACGCCGACAAACAGGCGGACATGGCCCTGGTGACACTCAAAGCCGCCGACGGCCGGACCGCCATGCCGGCGTTCACCTCCGCCGAGGCACTCAGCGCGTGGCACCCGGAGGCACGGCCGGTAGCGGTCTACGCCGCCCGCGCGGCCCTTTCGGCGGTGGCCGAAGGAGCCGAACTGTTGGTCCTGGACCCGGGCTCGACGGTCACATTTGTGGTCCGGCGCCCGGCCCTGTGGGCTTTGGCCCAGCAGCAGGACTGGATCCCTTCCTATATCGATGATGTCCTCGCCGGGCAGATGCGCCAGGCTGCAGCCGGCTTCCCCGCGGTGCGGAGCCTGGAGCTCCTGCCGGGCAGGGGAGTGGCAGCCCGCACCGCTGACGGGGCCGTCTTCCCCGGCGGAGGGGCCGGTCCCGAGCTGCAGGTGGTCCTATACCTGGAGGACGGCCTGGACGCTGCCGCCGTGCAGGAACTGGTGGCCGGACTCCAGGCTGAGTGGTCCCGGAATGTATTGTTTGGGGAGCGGGTCGACTCCATCGAGGTAAAACTGCGGCGCGCTGACCATTAGCTGCGGCGAGGAGGGGGATCCCCGGCCGGCTGCGGCAGACCGAAGGATTCTTTCGTGAATTTCGCTCTCTACCGGGAGTTGCTTGCCGTGCGGCCCATCCGGCGGCTGCTCCTGGTGGGCATGATCGCCCGCATTCCGCACTCGGCAGCCGGCGTGCTGCTGACCCTGCACATCGTCCTGACCCTCGGCCAGGGCTACGCCGCGGCCGGTACGGCCGCCGCCGTGATGACCATCGGCATCGCCCTGGGCGCGCCCTGGCGCGGCCGCCGCGTGGACACCGTGGGGTTGCGCAAAGCCCTGATCCCCTCAGTGGTATCCGAGACCGTCATATGGTCAATCGTCCCGCATGTGTCCTACGAATGGCTCCTGCCGCTGGTCTTTGTAGGCGGACTGCTCACACTCCCCATCTTCAGCGTGGTACGCCAGTCCCTGGGTGTGCTGGCCGACGGCGACCAGCGCCGCACTGCCTTCGCCCTCGACGCCATCACCACCGAAGTGGTGTTTATGATCGGCCCCGCCGCGGGAGCCATCGTGGCCACCAGCGGCTTCAGTGTGGCGGGCCTGACGATCGTGGGCGTCTCCACGTCCCTGGCCGGCCTGTTCCTGATGTGGTTCAACCCACCCACGCGCAGCGCCACAACCGCTGGCGACTGCGAGGCGGACCAGCAGCGCGCGGCCGAAGCCGCCGTCGTCTCTACCGCCCCCGCGCACCTGCAGGAGGCCGCCGCGGACCTGGCCCCCGCTGCTGCCCACACTGCCCGCAGTGCCGGACTCAGGGCGAAAGTCGCCGGAAACTTCACGTGGTTCACGGCCACCGTGGCTGCGCTCTTCGCCGTGGCCGCGGGAGCGGGAATGGTCCTCAGCGGCACCGACGTGGGCATCGTTGCAGCGCTGGAAACCGGCGGGCACCAGGGCGAAATCGGAATTGTATTCCTGTTCTGGTGTGCGGCCTCCGTGGTGGGCGGGCTCATCTACGGTGCCATGCACCGGCCCATCTCGCCCATTGTCCTGCTACTCGGCATGGCCGCCCTGACCATCCCTATGGGTTTCGCCCACAACACCTGGACCCTCGCGCTCGTTTCGATCCTGCCCGGGCTCCTCTGCGCTCCTGTCCTCTCGTCCGCATCCGAGAAGGTGGCGGAACTCGTGGAGGAGGAGCGGCGCGGCGAGGCCATGGGCTGGTATGGCTCGGCCCTCACAGCCGGTGTGGCCCTGGGCGCCCCGCTGGCGGGCGTCTTCATCGACCAGATCGGGCCTTCCGGAGGCTTTGTCTCGGTGGGAACCGCGGGCGTGGCGCTCTGCCTGGTGGGGCTGGTCCTCCAGCGGCGCCGCCGGAGGAACAACATCACGGCGTAGGAGTGGAGTTTTTGTCCAGATATGCAGACTTGAGATGCGTCTAACCCTGCATATCTGGACAAAAACTCCAGGGTTAACTCGCGACGGCGGGCCGACCTCTGGGAGGTCGGCCCGCCGTCGGGAACTGCCGGGGAAGTTTGCGCCTTTAGTTGACGGCGCCCGTGTACTTTTCGCCCGGGCCCTTGCCCGGCGCGTCGGGGATCAACGACTCTTCACGGAAGGCCAGCTGCAGCGACCGCAGACCGTCGCGCAACGGTCCTGCGTGCTGGGAGCCGATTTCAGGGGCCGCAGCGGTCACCAGTCCGGCCAGTGCGGTGATCAGTTTCCGGGCCTCGTCCAGGTCCTTGAGCTCCTGGGCGTTCTCTTCTGCAGCCAGGCCAAGTTTGACGGCCGCGGCACTCATCAGGTGGACGGCCGCGGTGGTGATGACCTCAATGGCCGGCACTTCGGAAATGTCGCGGATCTGCTGGGAGACATCGACGCCGGCATCGGCAGGCTCGAAAACGTATGAATTACTGTCTGGGGTGCTCATACTGGTAAGCTTGACACAGACCGACTGGATGTCGTTATTTCAGAGATTGTTCAAGAAACGATCAAGGTTCCCAGCAGCGCCTGCGTTGTGGGGACTTTTCTCTGTAGAATGGCATGCAGTTTGCAAGCGGAGTTCTCTCCCACCCGCGTCAGCCGCTGTTCCGGAAGTTCGATGGAACGCAAGGTTGCCGGGTACCTGGTTGGTTCTGGTTTCCGGCATTCGCCGGCGCCGGACATGCAGTGCCCTATGGCACGCGCAGCCAGTCTTCGAGGCCTTCGATTGCTCCGGCAATTGGGGGCCTTCTCTATTTGCCGGCGGATCCCACAACAACACAGGAGCTTTAACATTAGCGAGCCAAGAATCAATGAGCGTATCCGCGTCCCCGAGGTGCGGCTGGTCGGCCCTGCAGGTGAACAGGTAGGAATCGTCCGTATTGAGGATGCCCTGCGTCTGGCCGCCGAGTCCGACCTTGATCTCGTTGAAGTTGCACCTCAGGCGAAGCCTCCGGTGTGCAAGCTGATGGACTTCGGCAAGTACAAGTACGAGGCCGCGGTCAAGGCACGTGAAGCACGGAAGAACCAGACGAACACTGTTCTGAAGGAGATCCGCTTCCGCCTGAAGATCGACACCCACGACTACGAGACCAAGCGCGGGCACGCACTGCGCTTCCTCGGCGCCGGGGACAAGGTCAAGGCCATGATCCAGTTCCGCGGCCGCGAGCAGCAGCGTCCGGAGATGGGCATCCGCCTGCTCCAGCGCTTCGCCGACGACGTCGCCGAAGTGGGCGTGGTTGAATCCAGCCCCCGGATCGACGGCCGAAACATGGTCATGGTGGTTGGGCCGCTGAAAAACAAGGCTGAGGCCAAGGCAGAAGCACGCCGCGCTACGCAGCGGGCTGAAGCGAAGGCTCAGAACGAGGCCAAGGCAGCTGGCCGCATTGACGTTTCCGGCGACGACCAGGCACCCCTGACGCAGTCCCTCGCGGACCTGCTGCCCGAGGGTTTCACCGTCTCGACGGAACCGGAAGCAGTTGCTGTTGCTCCCGCACAGGAGGCGGCTCCCGCCGTCGAACCTGCCGCTGAGGAAGCTCCGGCCAAGGCAGCCGAAGCTCCTAAGGCTGAGGCTCCCAAGCAGGAAGCTCCCAAGGCTGAGGCTCCCAAGCAGGAAGTCCCTAAGGTTGAGGCTCCCAAGCAGGAAGCTCCCAAGGCTGAGGCTCCCAAGCAGGAAGCCCCCAAGGCTGCTGCACCGGCACCCCAGCCGACTGCGGCCAAGCCCGAAGCTGCCAAGCCGGCAGCCGCGGCGCCGAAGCCCGCAGCAGTTCCTGCTCCGCCGAAACCGGTGGCCAGGCCTGCTGCGCCCAAGCCCGCTGCGCGCCCTGCCCCCAAGGCAGTGCCGAAGCCGGCTGGCAAGAAGACCACATAGTTCACAGCTGCCGGAGGCCGCCCTCCGGCAGTCAGCAACCAGCACGCCGCCCTCAGGGGCAGCTGCGCGATAGAACTGCAGGCCCCGCCTGCGGACACGTAAGGAGATCGGTTCCCATGCCGAAGATGAAGACCCACAGTGGTGCTAAGAAGCGCTTCAAGCTGACCGGCAGCGGCAAGCTGCGCCGCCAGCAGGCCAACCGCCGCCACTACCTCGAGCACAAGTCCTCCCGGCTGACCCGTCGCCTTGCCGGCGACAAGATCGTCTTCAAGGGCGACGCCAAGGTCATCCGGAAGATGCTCGGCATCTAATTTCCAAGTTCTTTGACTGGCACCACCTGGTGTAAGTCACCTGCCAAAAAGCCTTCTCAGGCCGCCGGACATCCGGCAGTAGATGCTTGGGATCAGAATTTCGAAGGAGTACGCACGTGGCACGTGTGAAGAGGGCGGTCAACGCCCACAAGAAGCGCCGGGTTATCCTTGAACGCGCAAAGGGCTACCGTGGACAGCGTTCACGCCTGTACCGCAAGGCCAAAGAGCAGCTGCTGCACTCGTTTGTGTACAGCTACGGCGACCGCAAGAAGAAGAAGGGCGACTTCCGCCGCCTGTGGATCCAGCGCATCAACGCTGCTTCCCGCGCCAACGGCCTCACCTACAACCGTCTCATCCAGGGCCTGAAGGCCGCTGAGGTTGAAGTTGACCGCCGCATGCTGGCCGAACTGGCTGTCTCCGACGCCAACGCCTTCGCCGCACTGGTCCAGGTTGCCAAGGACTCGCTGCCCGCTGACACCTCCGCCAAGAAGGTTGTTGCGTAGCAACGCTGCACCCCGCAATGGGACAGTTCAGGAACTGGTGGCCCTAGCCACTAAAGTTTCCTTTATGAACGACACCGGGCGCCCGCAGGATTTACCACTCTCCAACCCCCGAGCAGATCGGGTGAGGGATGTGGCAAAACTTGCCGGGCGCCCGGCCCGTTTAAAGCGCGGACAGTTCCTGGCTGAAGGCCCGCAGGCGGTTCGCGAAGCGTTGAAGCTGCACCAGCAGCGCCTCGCGAGGGGTGCCCCCGGTGTGGTCACGGAGGTCTTCGCCAGTGAAGCCTGCCTGGACCGGTTTCCTGAGTTCGAGGAACTCGCCGAGGGCACCAACGCGCGGCTGGCTACCGACGACGTCCTGGCCGCCATGGCGGACACGGTCAATCCGCAGGGCATCATCGCTGTCTGCCGGTTCGTTGACGTCCCCCTGGAGGAAGTGCTCGACGCCGGGCCCCGCCTCATTGCCGTCCTCTGCCAGGTCCGGGATCCGGGAAATGCCGGCACAGTCCTGCGCGCGGCGGACTCGGCCGGTGCAGACGCAGTCATCCTCACCGGCTCCAGCGTGGACATCTATAACCCGAAGGCCGTCCGTTCCACCGCAGGCTCCCTGTTCCACCTCCCGGTAGTGCTGGGGGCAGATGTCACAGAACTCGCTGAAGCCTGCCGGGCCCGGGGGATCGGCATCCTCGCCGCGGACGGTTACGGTTCCCTCAATCTCGATGCGCTGCAGGACGAGAATGCCCGGCGCCGGCTGACGGGGGAGACCACCCCCTCTGAATACGACCTGGAAAAACCTACCGCCTGGCTGTTCGGCAACGAGGCGCAGGGACTGTCCCAGGCTGAACTCGACCTCGCCGACCATCGGGTTGCCGTCCCCGTCTACGGGGCAGCGGAAAGCCTCAACCTCGGCACGGCCGCCACCGTCTGCCTCTATGCCAGCGCCCGTTCCCAGCACCTCCCGGCGGCCCTCCCGGGATAGCTGACCCCCGGCCCAAGAACCGCAGCGGGGGCCCCGGATCAACCGGAGCCCCCGCTTGGGTGAAATTTGGAGATATGTCGGCCGGACTCAGGGCGCGCGCATTGCCCTGCCGCGTCCGGTGATGGCACCGTAGATGCCGGCGACCACCAGGCCGCCTACGATGGCAAGAATCCACGTGCCGAGATCGAAGAAGGCCAGATCGCCCCTGTTGAAGAGCAGGCTGCCGATCCAGCCGCCTACTATTGCGCCTACCACGCCCAGTACAAGGCTGGTGACCCAACCGCCGCCTACCCTGCCGGGCATGACGGCTTTAACGATGGCCCCCACGATGAGGCCGAGAATAATCCAAGCAAGAAAACCCATGTCTCCTCCTTATAGTGACCGGGATAAACCGTCCCGATGAGCTTCAAGCTAACATAGGGCCCCGGGGTTGTCAGCAGGCTTTGGGCTTGCCTCCGGTGCATGCCTGCCGCCCCGGCGGGTACGGTAACCATGGGCGGAGCCTAGTCAGAATCCGCGAAACCGTAGTGTTCACCAACCGTAGAAGAGGTGGAGCCCGTTGGCTGCAAGTGGCGGTACCAAGGCGATTATTGCGGCTCTCGCTGCCAACCTGACCATCGCCCTGCTGAAATTCATCGCGTATTTCCTGACGCGTTCGTCATCGATGCTCGCCGAGGCAATCCACTCGGTGGCCGACTCCGGCAACCAGGTCCTGTTGCTGGTGGGCGGCAAGAAGTCGCAACGGGCAGCCAGCCCTGAACATCCTTTCGGTTACGGCCGCGAGCGGTATATCTACGCGTTCATTGTGTCCATTGTGCTGTTCAGCGTGGGCGGTCTTTTTGCGCTGTATGAGGCGTGGGAGAAGCTCCAGCACCCGCACGCCATCGAAGGCGATTTCTGGTGGGTTCCCCTTGCCGTCCTGGGTGGCGCGATCATTGCCGAGTCCTTTTCGTTCCGGACCGCCATCAAGGAATCGAACCGCACCCGCGGGCAGCAGTCGTGGGCAAAGTTTGTGCGCAGCGCCAAGCAACCTGAACTTCCGGTCATCCTGCTTGAGGACTTCGGCGCCCTCCTGGGCTTGCTGTTCGCCCTCATTGGCGTCGGCATGACGCTCATTACCGGCAACGGACTGTGGGATGCTGCCGGTACGGCCATGATCGGCCTGCTGCTCGTAGCGATCGCCGTCATCCTGGCCCTGGAGACGAAGTCGCTGCTCGTGGGTGAATCAGCGTCCAAGGACGATGTGGAACGCATAGCCCAAGCCCTCGAAGCGGACGGCACCCGGATCATCCACCTCAAGACCCTGCACCTGGGGCCGGAAGAGCTGCTGGTGGCGGCCAAGATTGCCATCAACCGCAACGATACGGGCGCGGAGATCGCGAGGGAAATCGACAGTGCCGAGTCACGCATCCGGTCAGCAGTGCCGATTGCCAGGGTGATCTACCTGGAGCCGGACCTGCACCGTTCAGATGCGGAAGGCGCCGGCCACCAGCCCGCTGCGGCGGCACCCGGACCCTGACGGCTACCCGCCAGAACAGCCAAGCAAGTAAAGCCGCAGCCCGTCTTGTATCAGGCGGCCAGCGGCTTCTTGCGCTCCAGCAATCCGCTGGCTATAGCAACGCCAAGGCCCAGGACGGCCAGGCATGCGCCCACCAGAGCGGGGGCAACATAGCCCCAGCCCCATGCGATCACCAGTCCGCCCAGGAACGCTCCGAGCGCGTTGGCCACATTCAGGGCGGCGTGGTTCAGGGACGAGGCCAGCGAGGGTGCGTCGGGGGAGGCGTCCAGGAGGCGGGTCTGCAGTGCCGGGATAAGCATGGATCCGGCGGCGCCCACCACAAACACCATCACCAGGGCTGACCAGGGCCAGTTCACGGCGATGGCATATACCACCAGTGCTACCGCAATAGCAGGCAGCACGCTGTACAGCGTGCCCATCACCGACTTGTCCGCAATCCTGCCGCCCACCACGTTGCCTGCCACCATGCCCAGCCCGTACAAGGCCACCACCAGCGGAATCAGCGATGACGGGAGGCCGGCCACGTGTGTCATGGTGTGGGAGATGTACGTGTAGGTGGCAAAGAAGCCGCCAAAGCCCACAATGCCGATCAGGATGGCCAGCCAGACCTGGAGCCGCTTGAGCGCCCCCAGTTCGCGTCGGATGCTGGCGTCCGGATGCGCCTTGTGGAAAGGAACAAACCGCCAGATCAACACCAGGGTGAGCATCCCCAGCAGTCCCACCAGGATAAAGAGCAGGCGCCAGCCGTAGGTCTGTCCCACCCACGTTGCTGCCGGAACGCCAATCACGTTGGAAATACTCAGGCCCGCCATCACCATGGAGATCGCCCACCCGCGCCGGGTGGGCGGCACCAGCGAGGCGGCGATAACGGCCGCTACGCCAAAGAATGCGCCGTGCGGCAGCCCGGCCGCGAACCGTGACACCAGCATGGTTCCGTAGTCGGGGGCCAGGAAGGACGTCAGGTTGGCCACGGTGAAGAACAGCATCAAGCCCAGGGCCAGGTTCTTGCGCGGAAGTTTGGCGCCGACGGCGGCCAGCAGCGGTGCGCCTGCCACCACTCCCAGCGCGTAGGCGGAGATGAGGTGCCCCGCTTCGGGAGTGCTGATGTCCAGGCCCTGTTCCACTTCCTTCAGCAGGCCCATCATGGTGAACTCGGTGACCCCGATCCCCACCCCTCCCATGGCGAGGGCAATGATAGCCAGAGCGATATTCGGGGTGGTGGTGCTGGTTGCCGTGGGCGACTGTATGACGCTGCTCATGTGCCTGCTTTTCGAGGTGCTGGAGATACAAGATGGGCTGCAGCCACGGCAGTGGGGCTGGATAAGGCCTGGACGCCACTGCGGGAACCCCCGGGACGGTGCGGGTACTCCCTGGACAGCGGACGGAGTGCCCGGGCCTCTCCATTGTCCCCCATAGAATGGGGCGGGTGACTGGACTGATACAGGTGGTGGGCGGAGCCGTAGTGGACCGCCTCGCGGAACCTTCCATGCTGCTCGTGGCCCGACGCAGTGCTCCTGAGAAGCTGGCCGGCTTGTGGGAGTTCCCGGGCGGCAAGGTGGAGCCGGGCGAAGAGCCCGAGGCGGCGCTCTGCCGGGAGCTGGGCGAGGAGCTGGGGATCGGGGTGCGCCTCGGCGCTGAACTTCCGGCGGAGGCCTCCACCGGGTGGCGCTTGAACGACCGGGCCAGCATGCGGGTGTGGTTTGCAGAGATCGTGCAGGGAGAACCGCAGCCCCTTGAGGACCACGACGAACTTCGGTGGGTGTCGCTGGCTGACCAGGATGAGGTTCTTGGCCTGCCCTGGATTCCGGCCGACTTCCCGATTGTCCACGAGCTGTTGGCGGCGCTTAGTGTGCCGGCAGCAGGCAAGCGCTGAAGCGCCTCACTCCTGGAATTCCGCTCCTGATACCCGGAGTTCCCTGATACGTGGGGTTCCCTGAAGCCTGCGCTTCCTAGAACAGTGTCGCTTGGGTTGCCGGTCCTGCAGGGCTGGCTGCGGCTGTGGGCACGCCGGCCGGGATGATGCCCGCAGGGTACTCCGCTTCTTCGCCGCGGGGATCATCGAGGTCCCGGTGGCTGAAGCCCGACGAATCGGAGAAACCATACCGGGCCTTGAAAAAACGGACCCGGCCGGCCAGCCAGGCCCGATACTCCTTGGAAGCGTAGGAGCCTGAGCCATAGAGCCGGCCATAGCGGCCCGCCAGCCCGGGATGATTGGCTGCCAGCCACTTCATAAACCACTCCCTGGTGCCGCCCGGCTTCAGGTAGAGGGCGCCCGCGGTGACGCCGGTGGCCCCCGCGGCGGCCAGGGAGGAAAACAGGGAATCCAAAGCTTCGTCGCCGTCAGTGAGCCAGGGCAGGATGGGCATGGCCATGACTCCGCAGGGGAGACCGGCCTCGCGCAGCCGGGAGACCAGCTTGAGCCGCGCCCGGGGACCGGGGGTGCCCGGCTCGATGGCTTCCTGCAATGCTTCGTTGGTCATGGCAAGTGAGATGCCCAGGCCCACCGGCACCTGGGTGGCGGCGCTCTTCAGCAGCGGAATGTCCCTGGCCAGCAAGGTCCCTTTGGTCAGGATGGACAGCGGAGTGCCGGATTCGGCCAGGGCGGTAATGATCCCGGGCATCAGCTGGTATCGCCCCTCGGCACGCTGATACGGATCGGTGTTGGTGCCCAGTGCCACCTGGTGGCGGCCCCAGGACGGCCGGGACAGTTCCTTCCGGAGGACCTCCGCCGCGTTGACTTTCACCACCACCTGGCTGTCGAAGTCGCGCCCGGCGTCGAAATCGAGGTAGGTGTGGGTTTTCCTGGCAAAGCAGTACACGCAGGCGTGGCTGCACCCCCGGTAAGGGTTGATAGTCCATTCGAACGGCATACGCGAGCCTGCCGGAACCTTGTTGAGCACCGATTTGGCGGTGACCTCGTGAAAGGTGATACCGGCGAACTCCGGCGTGGTGACCGACCGCACCAGCCCGGCCAGGGGAAGAAGGGCAGGAGCGGCACTACCCGCGGCTGCTTGTGCCGGCGGCGGCATCAGTGCTTGGGCATCCCATCTCATGAGCTCTATTCGAATGTATGTTCGAACTTAAGTCAAGCACCGCCGGCCGGCCGCCCGGAAAGCCCACGGAACAAGTAGTCGAGCTCCCAGACGACTTTGATGGCAACGCAAACCTCGGTTTCGCCGGCTTCCACGCCAAGTGCTTCCACCGAGGCGGCGCGCTGCATCCGGGGGAGGGGCTCCGGAGGTTGCGGCCCCACCGTGTCCGTGATGGAAAGAACCCGGCCAAGCCGGGCAGAGGCGAGGCGGGCAAACTGCCCGGCCGAACGGAGCGCGTCCTCCCAGGCGGCATCCCGCGCACGTGCCCGGACCTCGGCGTCGTCCGCGAACGTCAGGTCAACGCCGTTGAGCCGGACGTCGTTCCCGCCGGCCTCCACGGCCTCGGAAATCGCTGCCGAGGCGGACGCGGGAGTCCGCAACCTGACAGTGAGGCTGCTGGCGGCGACATATCCGGTGACAGACTGGCCTTCGCCTTCCCGCCACACGAGGTCTGCCCGGACGTTGAGCCCGGAGGTCCTGATGTCCTCGTCCGCAACACCGTGGCGGCGGAATGTTGACGCTACGGCGTCGGAACTGGTGCCTGCCCGCGACCACGCCGCTGCCACGGAATCGGCGCGGCACTCCACCCCGATGGATACCACCATCAGGTCAGGGGCAGCTTCGGCGAAACCGGTTCCGGTGACGCTGACAGTGCCGGCGGCCGCAGCGCCGCCAGACTTATCCGTGGCCCGCCCGACGGCGTTCCCCGCCTCATCGGAGCCGGTCATGTCGGCGTTCTGGTTGGCTTCGCCGGGCATGGGTCACGCCTCCGTTCCGGCAGGTCCTGGAGTACGGGGCCGGCGAAGACGCCGGGGACGGGGCTGCCGGCCGGTGCGCACTGGGTACCCGCCGGCCGCGAGGCCTGCCTGCCGTTCGAAAATGTTGCCCGTCCCGGGATTGCCGGTGCGGAGCAGGGACCACCCGGCGGCAAGAAAGTAGAGCGGGAGGAAGGGGATGCCCAGGCACCAGGCGTACTGGGAACAGTGTTTTTCCTCGTGCTCCAGCAGCCCCGGCCGGGACAGCAGGTCCTCACCGGTGCAGCGGCACAAGACCACATTCCCCAGGGTGAACGCACTGGCAAACGGCAGGCGCCACCTGTACCCGCCGGCGATGATGAGCCCCCGCGGGCCCCGGCCTACATCCGTCCGGGACAACGCGGCCACGGCGAGACCCAGGACGGTGCTGCCGTTGACGGCGTTCGCAACCACCCGCACAACCTGTGGAGCTGTCAGCGGCCGCCGAACCCCCGAAGGCTTCCGTGGTGTCATGAGGCCATGGTAGCCGGACGGTTCAATTAGACTGGAGGGCAGTGGCAGCCGGATTTTCCGGTGTGCCCTGACCTGGTCATTGAATGAACTGAAATTGAGGGCATTCATCCATGACCTGCCAGCGGAAGCGCTGCCGGGAAACCGGAAATGCCCGCCGGCAGCCACGACTCGTAGCTAAGAACAGTAGATGACTGAAACTTTGCCGGGCGCCGCCATTCCGAACCCCACGGATGAAGCCGCCATCACTGCCGCTGTAGACCAGGCCATCGCCGCCATCGCCGGCGCGGCCACCCTTGACGAGCTGAAGGCGGTGAGGCTCGCGCACACGGGTGAAAAGTCGCCGCTCAGCCTGGCCAACCGTGAAATCGGCAAGCTGCCCAAGGACCAGAAGGCCATCGCCGGAAAGCTCATGGGCGCCTCGCGCGGCCGGGTTAACAAGGCGCTCGCGGACCGCACGGCAGAGCTGGAAGCCGAAAACGACGCCCGGATCCTCCTCGAAGAGACCGTTGACGTCACTGCCGCGCCCCGCCGTCGTCGTGCCGGTGCCCGGCACCCCCTGTCCACCCTGCAGGACCGCGTCGCGGACATCTTCGTGGGCATGGGCTGGGAAATCGCCGAGGGACCCGAGGTCGAATCGGAGTGGTTCAACTTCGATGCGCTGAACTTCAAGCCGGACCACCCGGCCCGCGAAATGCAGGACACCTTCTTTGTGGAGCCGCCCGAGGCCCACCTCCTGATGCGCACCCACACGTCCCCGGTGCAGGTCCGCTCCATGCTGGAACGCGAACTGCCCATCTACGTGCTGTGCCCGGGCAAGGTGTTCCGCACCGACGAACTCGACGCCACGCACACGCCCGTGTTCCACCAGTTCGAGGGCCTGGCCATCGACAAGAAGCTCAGCATGGCGGACCTGCGCGGCACCCTGGAGCACTTCGCGCGGCAGATGTTCGGCGACGAAGCCCAGATCCGGCTGCGTCCCAACTACTTCCCGTTCACCGAGCCCTCCGCCGAGCTGGACATCTTCCACCCCGGAGCCAAGGGCGGGCCGCGGTGGATCGAGTGGGGCGGCTGCGGCATGGTCAACCCCAACGTGCTCCGCGCCGCGGGCATCGACCCGGACATCTATTCAGGTTTTGCCTTCGGCATGGGCATCGAGCGGACGCTCATGTTCCGCAACGAAGTCGGCGACATGCGCGACATGATCGAAGGCGATGTACGTTTCAGCGAGCACTTCGGGATGGAGATCTAACAGTGCGTATCCCAATTTCCTGGCTGCGTGAATTCGCGGAGGTACCGGCCGGAGCAACGGCCGAAGACGTGATGGCCGAACTGGTCAAGGTGGGCTTTGAAGAAGAAGGCGTCCACCGTCCCACGGACACCCTGAAGGGTCCCATCGTGGTGGGCCAGGTTCTGAGCCTGGTCAAGGAACCGCAGACCAACGGCAAAACCATCAACTGGTGCCAGGTCCGCGTTGTTCCGGAGGGGCAGGAGCAGACGCTCACCGGCAAGGGCATCGACCCCTCCGGCGTGCAGGGCATCATCTGCGGCGCCCACAACTTCGTGGAAGGCGACAAAGTGGTGGTCACGCTGCCGGGCGCCGTGCTGCCGGGCGACTTCCACATCTCTGCCCGCAAGACCTACGGCCACCTTTCCGCCGGCATGATCGCCTCTGTCCGTGAGCTGGGCATCGGCGAGGACCACGACGGCATCCTGGTGCTGTCCCGCATCGGGCTCGACCCGGAAGTGGGCACGGATGCCATGGAGCTGCTGGGCCTCTACGATGAAGCCGCTGAAATCAATGTCACCCCGGACCGCGGCTACGCCTTCTCCATCCGTGGCGTGGCACGGGAATACGCCCACGCAACCGGGACCACCTTCACCGATCCCGCATCGCTCGTGGCAGCCCCGGCGGAACTTTCCGGCGGGTACGGCGTCAAGCTCAACGACGACGCCCCCATTTACGGCAAGCCTGGCGCCGACCGCTTCGTGGCGCGGACTGTCCGCGGAGTGGACGCCACCAGGCCCACCCCACCGTGGATGGTGTCCCGCCTCCGCCTGGCGGGCATCCGCTCCATCTCGTTGCCGGTGGACATCTCCAACTACGTGATGTTGGAACTGGGCCAGCCCACGCACTGCTACGACCTGGACAAGCTGTCCGGGGACATCGTGGTGCGCCGTGCCGCGGCCGGCGAGAAGATCACCACCCTCGATGACAAGGTGCGCACCCTTGACCCCGAGGACCTGCTCATCACCGACGACTCCGGCGCCATCGGCATCGCCGGCGTCATGGGCGGCGCGGCCACCGAGGTGGGCGACACGACGTCGAACATCCTGGTGGAAGCTGCACACTTCGACGAGGTGTCCATCTCCCGTTCCCGCCGCCGCCACAAGCTGCCGTCCGAAGCGTCCAAGCGCTTCGAGCGCGGCGTTGACTGGCAGGTGGCCGGCATCGCGGCGCAGCGCGTGGTGGACCTGCTCGTGGAGCTGGCAGGCGGCACGGCAGACGAGGCCGGAACCGACGTCGGAACCGCCCCGGACACCGTAACCATCGATCTCCCCGCGGAATTTGCTGCCGCCCGGATCGGCATCGACTTCACTGAAGAGCAGATCGTGACCTCCCTCGAGGACCTGGGCGCGGCCGTGGAAAAGAACGACGGCGGCTGGAGCGTCACTGCCCCCAGCTGGCGCCATGACCTGGAGACCAAGGAGGACCTCTCCGAGGAAATCGCCCGCCTGGTGGGCTACGACAAGATTCCCGCGACGCTTCCCGTGGCGCCTCCCGGGCGCGGCCTGACCCGCGTGCAGCAGCAGCGCCGCCGCCTCATCCAGGCACTGGCCGATGCGGGCCTCACCGAGGTCCTCTCCTACCCCTTCGTGTCCAAAGCCGCGAACGATACCTTCGGCGTGGCCGAACAGGGTGCGGGCCGGACGGCCATCAAGCTGGCCAACCCGATCAGCGAGGAGCAGGGCTTCCTGCGGACCTCCATCCTGCCCGGGCTCATCGAAGTGGCCAAGCGGAACCACTCGCGCGGCTTCCGCGACCTGGCGCTCTTCGAGTCCGGCGTGGTGTTCCTGCCCGCCGAGAAAATGGGTACCGAATCAATCCCGCCGCTGGGTGCCAAGCCCTCCGATGAGGTGCTGGATGCCCTGTACGACGGCGTCCCCGCCCAGCCGTTCCATCTCGCCGTGGTCCTCACCGGGCATGATTCGCCGGCCGCCGCAGCGCACGCCCCGCGTGTGTGGGACTGGGCTGATGCCCTGGATATCGCCCGGCTCGCCGGCGACGTCCTGGGCGTGGAGCTGATAGTCAGCCAGGGAAGCCACCAGGCATTCCATCCCGGCCGGACGGCCCGGCTCTCCCTCCGTAGCGGCGAAGTGCTGGGCTACGCCGGCGAGCTGCACCCCAAGCTGCTGGCGGCATTGGACATGCCGGCGCGCTCGGTGGCCCTCGAGCTCAACGCCGATGCACTGTTCGAGGCCGCCCCGGATGTGATTGTGGCCCGCCACATCTCCTCGTTCCCGGTGGCCACCCAGGACGTGGCGCTTGTGGTCCCTTCGGACATCCCGGCCGATGAGGTACTGGCCGCCCTCCGCGAAGGCGCCGGCGAACTCCTGGAAGACGTTGCACTCTTTGACGTCTACGCCGGCAAGGGGATCGAGGACGGCAAAAAATCGCTGGCCTTCGGCCTCCGGTTCCGGGCCGACGACCGCACCCTGACGGCGGACGAGGCATCGGCAGCCCGTGAAAGCGCCGTTGCCCTGGCCGCCGAGCGGTTCGGCGCGGTGCAGCGCTAAGCGCAGGCAACCCTCAGTGACAGAAGTCCCCGCAACCGTGGTTGCGGGGACTTCTGCCGTTGAGGCGCTAAAACATGTCTAAGGAACCAGGAGGACCTTGCCGGTGGTCTTCCTGCCCTCAAGATCGCGGTGCGCCTGGCCGGCCTGGGACAGCGGGTAGCGTGCGCCGATCCGGACCTTCAAACTTCCGCCGGCCGCCGCGGCGAAAATTTCGTCCGAACGCCAGCGCCGTTCCGCCTCGTCCCGCAGGTAGTGGCCCATGGTTGGCCGGGTCAGGAACAGCGAACCACCGGCGTTGAGGCGCTGCGGATCCACCGGCGGTACGGGGCCGGACGCCGCACCAAAGAGGGCCAGCATGCCCCGGACACGCAGCGAGCTGAGGGAACCGTCAAAAGTGTCGCGGCCAACGCCGTCATACACCACGTCCACACCCTTGCCGTTGGTCAGCTCGCGTACATGGTGCGGAAAACCTTCGTAGCGCAGGACGTGGTCCGCCCCGGCCTCACGCGCAAGCTGTTCCTTCTCGTCGGTGGATACGGTGGTGAGGACCCGGGCGCCCTTTGCCTTCAGGAGCTGGATCAGCAGGAGCCCCACACCGCCGGCGCCGGCGTGCAGCAGGACGTTATGGCTGGCCTCCACCTTGAAGGTGGAGTTGATCAGGTAGTGCGCCGTCAGGCCCTGCAGCGGAAGGGCGGCAGCGGTGAAATCGTCGAGCCCGTCGGGAACGGGCAGCGCTTTGTCAGCGTCCACCAGCGCGTAGCCGGCGTAGCATTCAGCGCCTTCGGCAGTGGCCACGCGGTCCCCCTCCGCGAACCCGGTGACCCCCTCACCAACGGCTGCAACCCTACCGGCTGCCTCAGAGCCAGGAATGAACGGATACTGCACCTTGTACACGCCGCTGCGCTTGTAGGTGTCAATGAAGTTCACTCCGGCTGCGGCCACCTGGATCAGCAGCTGCCCGGGTCCGGGAGCGGGGCGCTCAACCGGAACGTAGGAGAGGACTTCGGGACCGCCGGCTTGCCCGGCGACAATAGCGTGCGTCATGGGTTTCCTTCCGCGGGCGGGAGTTTCCTGGCCCGGTCAACCCATCCTAGGCGCCGCCGGCCGGCCGGCCGGCGATACTCAGTAGCGGCGCGTAACCGTCGTCATGGGGCACTCGAAGTGGCGCCCGGCGGCAAGCCCCACCTGGTTGAGGTAGCGGACAATGATGCCGAAGGAGGTGCCAAGGGTGGTTTCGGTATAGGGAACCTGGTGCTTGGCGCAGTACTCACGGACAATTTTGGCCGCCTTGTCCAGCTGGGGCCGGGCCATGTCCGGGAAGAGGTGGTGTTCCGCCTGGCGGTTCAGGCCACCCATCAGGATGTCCATGAAGCGGCCGCCGGAGATGTTCCGTGATGTCAGGACCTGCCGGCTGAAGAAGTCCACCCTGCTGTCCGCCGGCAGGACGGGCATGCCCTTGTGGTTGGGCGCGAACGAGGCGCCCATGTAGAAGCCGAAGACCGCCAGTTGGACGCCGATGAAAGCGAAGGCCATACCCAGGGGCAGGAAGGTGAAGGCGAGTACGGGGAGCAGGGCCAGGCGCACGGTAAGGATCGGAATCTCCACCCAGCGGTGCGTCACTTTTGCCCGGCGCACAATAAAGCGGACGGAATCGATCTGGAGGCCCAACCCCACGAGGAAGAGCAGGGGAAAGAAGAACCAGCCCTGTTTCCTGGTCAGGAAGGACAGCGGACCCTGCCGCGTGGAGGCGCCCTCGGTGTGGAAGGCGATTGCGCCGGTGGCTATGTCCGGGTCCTTGGAGATCACATTCGGGTTGTTGTGGTGGGCGCCGTGCTTTTGTTCCCACCAGGAGTAGCTGATGCCCGCCACGGACGTGGCCAGCAGTCGCGCGGACCAGTCATTCGCCCGGCGTGAAGCGAAAATCTGGCGGTGGCCGGCCTCGTGGGCGAGGAAACTCAGCTGGGTGCAGAGGACGCCGATGGCGGCTGCGATCAGGAGCTGGAACCAGCTGTCCCCGATCAGGGCGAAGCCAAACCAGGCCGCTGCCATCAGGAGGACGAGGACTGTGAACAGCGTGGCGTAGAAGCCAACCCGCCGTTCCAGCAGGCCTTCAGCCTTGACGGCCTTCAGAAGTTCGGAATAGCTCAGGACAACGGCGTTCGGTTGCCGGATACGCGGTATGGAGCGACCGGAAGTGGGTAGGGTGGTGGACAAAGCTGCCTCATGACTGTTGCGGGCAACATTGCAGCCGACATTCGGACTGCACGGTCAAGATCACCCTCTCCTGAGGATACGCCAGGCCTTCCGGCGCATCCACCGGCGGGGGTTTCGATGCATGCATAAATATCGGGTCTAGTGAATACTTTTGCTGTAAGGTGGGAGCATGACTATTTCTGTTGCAGTCTCAGGCGCCAGCGGCTACGCCGGGGGAGAGGTGCTCCGCCTCCTCGCGGGCCACCCGGATGTGACCATCGGAGCAATCACCGCGCACAGCAACGCCGGTTCGCGCCTCGGCGAGCTGCAGCCCCACCTGCACGGATTGTCCAGCCGCATCCTGGAGGACACCACCGTGGAGAACCTCTCCGGCCACGACGTGGTCTTCCTCGCCCTGCCGCACGGCGCCTCCGCCGAGATTGCCGCCCAGCTTCCGGAAGGGACAGTGGTGATCGACGCCGGCGCCGACCACCGCCTGGAGGATCCCGCAGCGTGGGAAAAGTTCTACGGTTCAGCCCATGCCGGAACCTGGCCCTACGGCCTGCCGGAACTGCCAGGACAGCGTGAAGCCCTCAAGGGCGCCAACCGCATCGCCGTCCCAGGCTGCTATCCGACGTCGGCCCTGCTGGCACTGACGCCAGGGTTCGCCGCGCACCTCCTGCAGCCCGACGACGTCGTGATCGTTTCCGCCTCCGGCACCTCCGGCGCAGGCAAGGCAGCAAAAGTGAACCTGATCGGCTCCGAAGTAATGGGGTCCATGAGCCCCTACGGCGTGGGCGGCGGCCACCGGCATACGCCCGAAATCGAACAGGGCCTGTCCAACGCGGCAGGGGAGCAGGTCACAGTTTCCTTCACACCCACGCTGGCGCCGATGAGCCGCGGGATCCTCACCACGGCCACGGCCAGGGTAAAACCGGGCACCACCGCGGAACAGTTGCGCCAGGCGTGGACCGACGCGTACGACGACGAACCGTTTGTGCACGTCCTGCCGGAAGGCCAGTGGCCCGCCACCAAAGCCGTCCAAGGGTCCAACCACGCGGCTATGCAGCTTGCCTTCGACGCGCACACCGGCAGGGTCATCGTCACCTGCGTCATTGACAACCTCACCAAAGGGACCGCCGGCGGCGCGGTCCAGTCCATGAACATCGCACTCGGCCTCGCAGAAACCGCAGGCCTTAACTTCCAGGGAGTAGCTCCGTGACCATTACCGCGCCTCAGGGATTCCGGGCAGCCGGCGTCACCGCCGGATTGAAAGCCTCCGGCAACCCGGACCTCGCCCTGGTGGTCAACGACGGCCCCGCCAAGGCCGCCGCCGCGGTCTTTACCAGCAACCGCGTGGCTGCCGCCCCGGTCCACTGGTCCCGCCAGGTGGTCTCGGACGGCCGTGTGGACGCTGTGGTCCTCAACTCCGGCGGGGCCAACGCCTGCACCGGGCCCACCGGCTTCCAGAACACCCACAGCACGGCCGAAAAAGTGGCCGAAGTGCTGGGTCTCTCGGCCACCGATGTCTTCGTCTGCTCCACCGGCCTGATCGGCGAGCAGTTGCCCATGGACAAAATCCTTCCCGGCGTGGAGGCAGCTGCCAAGGCCCTCAGCACCGACGGCGGACCTGATGCTGCCAACGCCATCATGACCACCGACTCGGTGCCCAAGGCCGCACTGTTCATCGGCACGGACGCCGACGGCCAGGAATTCAGCATCGGCGGCATCGCAAAGGGCGCCGGGATGCTCGCTCCCGGCCTGGCCACCATGCTGGTGGTCCTCACCACGGATGCGGCCGTGGAGGCGGAAATGCTCGACGTCGTGCTCCGCGACGCCACGCGCGTCACCTTCGACCGTGCTGACTCAGATGGCTGCATGTCCACCAACGACACCGTGGTGCTCCTTGCCTCCGGCGCTTCAGGCGCAGTGCCCTCCGCCGAGGCTTTCGGCGCCGGCCTCACCCAGGTGTGCGCCGAGCTTGCCCGCAAGCTCATTGGTGATGCCGAAGGTGCCAGCCACGACATCGCCATCCGTACGTTCAACGCCGCCAGTGAAGCCGACGCCGAAACCGTCAGCCGGTCCGTGGCCCGCTCCAACCTGTTCAAGGCTGCAATCTTCGGCAAAGACCCCAACTGGGGACGCGTGCTGTCAGCGGTGGGGACCACTGACGCCGTCTTTGAGCCGGACCAGCTCAACGTCTCCATGAACGGCATCCAGATCTGCCGCAACGGCAGCATCGGCGACGACCGTGCCCTGGTGGACCTCGAGCCCCGCGAAGTTCTCGTGGAAATCGACCTGCAGGCGGGCGACGCCGAGGCCACCATCTGGACGAACGACCTCACCCACGACTACGTGCACGAGAACAGCGCCTACTCCAGCTAGGAGCCGCGCCCCCGGAAAAACCGTTGCGGAAAGTGACAGCATGAACACCCAGACGCGTGAAACCACCAGCATGTCCGATGCCCAGGACAAGGCAGCAACCCTGATCGAAGCGCTGCCCTGGATCCAGCGGTTCGCCGGTTCCATCATGGTGGTCAAGTACGGCGGCAACGCCATGGTCAACGACGAACTCCGCCGCGCCTTCGCCGAGGACATCGTTTTCCTCCACCACGTGGGCATCCACCCGGTGGTGGTCCACGGCGGTGGCCCGCAGATCAACTCCATGCTGGGCCGGCTGGGCATTGAATCCGAGTTCAAGGGCGGACTGCGCGTCACCACACCCGAGGCCATGGACGTGGTCCGAATGGTCCTCACCGGCCAGGTGGGACGCGAACTGGTGGGCTTGATCAACTCCCACGGACCCTACGCCGTGGGCATGTCCGGGGAAGACGGCGGGCTGCTGCGCGCTGTCCGGACCGGGACCGTGGTGGACGGCGAAGAAGTGGATCTCGGGCTGGTAGGCGAGGTTGTCGGCGTCGACCCCGCAGGCATTGTGGACATCCTTGAGGCCGGCCGCATCCCGGTGATCTCCACCGTTGCCCCGGAGATCGTGGACGGCGGCGACGGCGTGGCCGGCACGGCACGCTTCCAGCCCACCGGCCAGGTCCTCAACGTGAACGCGGACACCGCGGCCGCGGCCGTCGCCTCGGCGCTGGGCGCCTCGAAGCTGGTCATCCTGACAGACGTCGAAGGCCTCTACGCCAACTGGCCGGACAAGTCCTCGCTGATTTCCTCACTGACGGCTTCGGAACTGCGGGACATGCTGCCCAAACTCGAATCGGGCATGATCCCCAAGATGGCCGCCTGCCTCAAGGCCATCGACGAAGGGGTGGAACGCGCCCATATCGTGGACGGGCGCCTGCCCCACTCCATGCTTCTTGAAACATTTACGACGGCGGGCATTGGCACCCAGGTCGTCCCCGACGAGGAGATGAACGCATGAACGAAACTTTTGAGGTGAGTCCGGCCGGCGATGGGGGCCCCGCCCGCTTCGCGGTGCCCGACCACTCCCGGGCCCCCATCGCCGGTCCGGCCTCCAAAGCTTCCGTTATGACTGGAACGGGAAGCGGATCCGAGTGGCTGGCCCGCTACTCCACCTCGCTGATGGGCGTGTTCGGGACGCCGCAACGCGTCCTGGTCCGCGGCGCCGGCTGCCTCGTGTGGGACGCCGACGGCAAGGAATACCTCGACCTGCTCGGCGGCATTGCAGTCAACGCACTGGGCCACGCCAACCCCTTCGTCACGTCGGTCATCTCCAGCCAGCTGGCAACGCTCGGCCATGTCTCCAACTTTTTCACCAGCCCCACGCAGATCGCGCTGGCCGAAAAGCTCCTGGCCCTCAGCAATGCGCCGGCCGGTTCCAAGGTGTTCTTCACCAACTCCGGAACCGAGGCCAACGAGGCCGCCTTCAAGCTGGCCCGCCGCAACACGGGCGGCGGGGAGACCAAGCGGACCAAAATCATTGCCTTGGAGGGGGCCTTCCACGGCCGGACCATGGGCGCCCTTGCCCTGACCGCCAAAGAGGCCTACCGGACGCCGTTCGAGCCGCTGCCCGGCGGTGTGGTGCACATCCCGTTCGGCGACGTCGAAGCACTCAAGGACGCTGTGGACGAGACCGTGGCTGCGGTCTTCCTGGAGCCCATCCAGGGCGAAGCGGGCGTGCGCCCCCTGCCGCCCGGATACCTCCAGGCAGCACGGGAGTTGACTGCAAGGGTAGGGACGCTGCTCATCCTCGATGAGGTGCAGACCGGCATCGGCCGTACGGGTAAATGGCTGGCCAGTGAGGACGCCGGGATCATGCCGGACGCTGTCACCCTGGCAAAGGGCCTGGGCGGCGGCTTCCCGATCGGTGCGCTTATCACCTTTGGTGAGGGCACGTCGTCGTTGTTGAGCGCGGGCCAGCACGGCACCACCTTCGGCGGAAACCCCGTGGCCACGGCGGCTGCCCTCGCCACCCTGCACGCCATCGAGAGCCAGGATGTCCTGGCCAATGTCGCTGCGGTGGGGGAGCACCTGCGCTCCGGGCTGGCAGCCATCCCGGGCGTCACCGAAGTCCGGGGCGAAGGCCTGCTCATTGGCTTCGACCTGGACGCGGACGTAGCTTCGGCCGTGGTGCAGGCCGGCCTTAACGCCGGCTTCATCGTCAACAGCCCCGGACCCCGCACCATCCGCCTGGCGCCGCCGCTGGTCCTCACCACAGCGCAGGCAGACTCCTTCCTCGCAGCCTTCCCGGCCATCCTCCAAGCAGCTAAGGACGCCCAGTGACAACAGCCACCGGCACCACCCGGCACTTCCTCAAGGACACGGACCTCAGCCCCGCCGAGCAGGCGGAGGTCCTGGACCTCGCCGTCCGAATGAAGGCTGATCCGTACAGCATCCAGCCCTTCGCCGCAGGAGGCAGCGGCCGCAAGACCGTTGCCGTGATCTTCGACAAGACCTCCACCCGGACGCGGGTTTCGTTCGCCACGGGCATCGCGGACATGGGCGGCAACGCCCTCATCATCAACCCGGGCGAAGCCCAGATCGGCCACAAGGAGTCCGTGGAGGACACCGCCAAGGTCTTGGAGCGCATGGTGTCCACCATCGTCTGGCGGACCGGTGCGCACGCCGGTCTGGTGGCGATGGCGGACAACTCCAGGGTGCCGGTCATCAACGCGCTGTGCGACGACTACCACCCCTGCCAGTTGCTCGCCGACCTGCTGGCCGTGAAGGAACATAAGGGCGAACTCAAGGGCCTCACCATGAGCTACCTCGGGGACGCGGCCAACAACATGGCCAATTCCTACCTCCTGGCAGGCGTTACGGCCGGCATGCACGTCCGCATCGCCGGGCCCGAAGGTTACCTGCCCGCCGCGGAGATTGTCGCCGCCGCCGAAGAGCGGGCGGCTGAAACAGGCGGCTCTGTCCTGATCACCACCGACGCCGCCAAGGCGCTCCAGGGTGCCGACGTCGTCGCAACAGACACCTGGGTATCCATGGGCCAGGAAGCCGAAAAGGAAGCCCGGATGCAGCTGTTCCGGGACTACTCCGTGGATGAGGCCGCCATGGCACAGGCTGCGGATGACGCCGTCGTGCTTCACTGCCTGCCCGCCTACCGCGGCTATGAGATTTCTGCCGGCGTCATCGACGGCCCGCAGTCCATTGTCTGGGATGAAGCCGAAAACCGGCTCCACGCCCAGAAGGCCCTGATGGCCTGGCTCATGCACCGGTCCGGCCTCGCCTTTGTCGAGGGCCTCTCTCCTGTCGAAGGCACCGGGGAGAGCACGTTCTAGTGTCCGCCCAGCCGGCGTCGCAGGGCTCCAGCCCGGCGACCAAAACAGCCCGCCAGGCCCGCATCACGGCCATCCTGACGAACCAGTCCGTGCGATCGCAGGCGGAGCTGGCGGCACTGCTGGCCGACGATGGCGTGCAGGTCACCCAGGCCACCCTGTCCCGCGACCTCGTGGAACTCGGCGCCGTCCGGGTCCGCGGCAAGGAAGGCGTGCTGGTGTACGCCGTCCCCGGCGAGGGCGGCGAGCGGGCCGCCAAAAGCGGGGTGAGCCAGGAAATCCTGGACGCCCGGCTGGCCAGGCTCTGCAGCGAACTCCTGGTCACCGCGGAGGCCTCGGCCAACATCGCCGTACTCCGCACCCCGCCGGGAGCCGCCAATTTCCTGGCCCTGGCCATCGACCACTCGGTGATGCCGTCCATTTTGGGCACCATCGCCGGTGACGATACCGTGCTGCTGGTGTCCCGGGACCCGCTGGGCGGCCCCGACCTCGCAGCCCGCTTCCTGCAGCTGGCCGAGGAAGCCGGGCAATAAGCTTGAAGACAACAACCACCAAACCCCCCAACAAGGAGCATCTAAAGTGACTGAACGCATTGTGCTGGCCTATTCCGGCGGCCTGGACACGTCCGTAGCCATCGGCTGGATCGGTGAAGCCACCGGCGCTGAGGTCATCGCCGTGGCGGTTGACGTTGGACAGGGCGGCGAGTCCCTCGAGACCATCCGCCAGCGCGCCCTGGGTTGCGGCGCCGTCGAAGCCTACGTGGCCGACGCGTCCGACGAGTTCGCCAACGAATACTGCGTGCCCACACTGAAGGCCAACGCCCTCTACCAGGGCCACTACCCGCTGGTTTCCGCCATCTCCCGCCCGGTCATCGTCAAGCACCTGGTCAAGGCCGCCCGCGAATTCGGCGCCACCACTGTTGCGCACGGCTGCACGGGCAAGGGCAACGACCAAGTCCGCTTCGAAGTGGGCATCCAGACCCTCGGCCCGGACCTGAAGTGCATCGCACCGGTCCGCGACCTCGCCCTCACCCGCGACAAGGCCATCGCCTTCGCCGAGGAGAAGGGCCTGCCCATCGAGACCACCAAGAAGAACCCGTACTCGATCGACCAGAACGTCTGGGGCCGCGCCGTGGAAACCGGCTACCTCGAGGACATCTGGAACGCCCCCACCAAGGACATCTACGACTACACCGCCACCCCGGAGTTCCCACCGGCACCGGATGAGGTCATCATCTCCTTCGAGCAGGGTGTCCCGGTTGCGATCGACGGCGTGAAGGTCACCCCGCTGCAGGCCATCAAGGAACTCAACCGGCGCGCCGGTGCCCAGGGCGTGGGCCGGATCGACGTCGTCGAGGACCGCCTGGTGGGCATCAAGTCCCGCGAAATCTACGAGGCACCCGGTGCCATGGCGCTGATCACCGCCCACAAGCACCTCGAGGACATCACCATCGAGCGCGAGCAGGCCCGCTTCAAGGCCACCGTTGGCCAGCGCTGGGCCGAGCTGGTCTACGACGGCCAGTGGTTCTCGCCGCTGAAGCGCTCCCTGGACGCCTTCATCGAGGACACGCAGAAGTACGTCTCGGGTGACATCCGCATGGTGCTCCACGGCGGCCAGGCCATCGTCAACGGCCGCCGCTCCGACACCTCGCTGTACGACTTCTCCCTGGCCACCTACGACACCGGCGACACCTTCGATCAGTCCATGGCCCGGGGCTTCATCGAGCTGTGGGGCATGTCCGCCAAGGTTGCCTCCGGCCGCGACATCCGCGTCGCGGGAAAGTAGCCCCTGTGGCTGAGCTTAAGGCTGAGGCTACAAACACCGGCGCGCTGTGGGGTGGCCGGTTCGCCGGCGGCCCCGCAGACGCCCTCGCGGCGCTGAGCAAGTCCACGCACTTTGACTGGCGCCTCGCGCGTTACGACATCGCCGGGTCCAAGGCCCATGCCCGGGTGCTGAACAAGGCCGGCCTGCTGGACGACGCCGAGCTGGAGGGGATGCTCGACGCCCTGACCCGGCTGGATGAGGACGTAGCCTCGGGCGCCTACCTGCCGGCCGAATCCGACGAGGACGTGCACGGTTCGCTGGAACGCGGCCTGATCGAGCGTGCCGGTGCGCAGCTGGGCGGCAAGCTCCGTGCCGGCCGGTCGCGCAACGACCAGGTGGCCACGCTCGGCAGGATGTTCCTGCGTGACCACGCCCGGATCATCGCCCGCGGTGTCCTGGCCACAGTGGACGCACTGGTGGAGCAGGCCAAGGCCCACCACGGCGTCGCCATGCCGGGCCGGACCCACCTGCAGCATGCCCAGCCCGTCCTGCTCAGCCACCATCTGCTGGCCCACGCCTGGGCGCTGCTGCGCGACGTGCAGCGGCTCCAGGACTGGGACAAGCGCGCAGGCGTCTCGCCCTACGGTTCCGGCGCTTTGGCGGGCTCCTCGCTGGGACTGGACCCGGAGGCGGTAGCCGCGGATCTCGGTTTCTACTCCGCGGCCCACAACTCGATCGACGGCACCGCCTCCCGCGACGTCTTCGCCGAGTTCGCCTGGGTCTGCTCCATGATCGGGGTGGACCTGTCCCGGATCTCGGAGGAAGTCATCCTCTGGGCCACCAAGGAGTTCTCCTTTGTGACGCTGCACGATTCCTACTCCACGGGATCGTCCATCATGCCGCAGAAGAAGAACCCCGACGTGGCGGAGTTGGCCCGCGGCAAGGCAGGACGCCTGATCGGCAACCTGACCGGGCTCCTGGCCACGCTCAAGGGCCTGCCGCTGGCGTACAACCGCGACCTGCAGGAGGACAAGGAACCGGTGTTCGACGCCGCCGACACCCTCGAGCTCCTGCTCCCTGCCGTATCCGGCATGATCGCCACCCTGACGTTCAACACCGAACGGATGGAATCGCTGGCGCCGCAGGGCTTCGCGCTGGCCACGGACATCGCGGAGTGGCTCGTCCGCCAGGGCGTCCCGTTCCGCGAGGCGCACGAACTCTCCGGAGCGGCGGTCAAGCAGGCCGAATCCCGCGGCGTGGAGCTGTGGGACCTGACCGACGAGGAGTACGCGGCCATCTCGGAGCACCTCACGCCGGAGGTCCGCACGGTCCTGTCCACGGAGGGTTCGCTGAACAGCCGCAACTCCCAGGGCGGAACGGCACCGGCCGCCGTCGAACGCCAGCTGACAGCACTGGAAGCCGAGCTCGACGGCGTGCGCGAGTACGCAAAGTAACAACCCAACGCTCTCTCACTTAATGCGGTTTTTGGGCCAACGCTCTCTCACTTTCCCTAAGAAAGTGAGAGAGCGTAGCCGAAATTCGCGCATTAACTGAGAGAGCGTTGCGCATTAATGGGGCGCGGACCCGCCGCTAGGGTGGAGCCATGAGCGAAACGTTCCGCAAGTTCCTTCGCACGCTTCCCGACTTCCCGGCCGAGCTTCCCGGCTTCGATCCGGACAAGTCGCCGCAGGATCCCACAGAACTGTTCAAACAGTGGCTGGACGAGGCGCTGGCCGCGGGGGAGCAGCAGCCGCACGCGTTCAGCCTCGCCACGATTGGCAGTGCTGCCGGCGGCGGGCACCAGCCGTCCTCCCGGATGCTGATCCTGAAAAACATAGACGACGACGGCTGGCACTTCGCCACGTCCCGCACGTCCCGGAAAGGCCGGGAGCTGGAAGAGGAACCCAGCGCCGCCATGAACTTCTACTGGGCCTCGCAGGGCCGGCAGGTCCGGGTGGCTGGGCCCGTGGTGGAACTGTCCGCCGAGGCTTCGGCCCGGGACTGGGCGGAGCGGCCGCGGGCTGACGGCAGTGAAAACGCCAACTGGCAGCTTTACGCCCTCCGGCCCGCCGAAATCGAGTTTTGGCAGGCCAGCATCGACGGCCAGCACGTTCGGCACCGCCTTGGCCCGGACGGCGCCCTTCCCGGCTAGGATGAGCGCCATGACAGCTCCCGAACCCGAACTCCTGCTCGCCGCACTCCATCAGGCTGCCGATAACATCGCTGTCGATGTTGCCAAACTCAGTGACGCGGATGTCGAGGCGCCATCCGCGCTTCCCGGCTGGACGAGGGGCCACGTCCTGGCCCACCTGGCCGGGATCTCCAACGCGATGGCCCGGCAGCTTGAGTACGCCGCGCGCGGCGAAACCATTGAGCTGTACGACGGCGGCATGGCGGGCCGGAACAAGGCGATCGATGTGGCGGCCGGCCACGACGCCGCCGCCCACCGTGCGGACCTGGCTGCGGCATTGGAACGGGTCCTGCGGGCATTTGATGTGCTGCCCGGAATCAAGGACTCGTCCGCTAACCAAACGGGTTGGTGGGCACCCATCTCGTACCGCGGGGGAGTGGTCCTGGACGGCGGCCTCGCGCTGTGGCGCGAACTCGTCATCCACAACGCGGACCTGGAGACGGGCAGGGGACCGGAAACGTGGAGCAGGCCTTTCTGCGAGCACCTGTTCGACTTCCTCGCAGCCCGTGTCCCGGCCGAGGACAAGCTGGTGCTGCAGCCGCTCGGCCTCCCACCGGTGAGCATCGGCAGCGGAAACCGGTCCATCGTGGTCAACGGCATGATCACGGACATTGCCGCCTGGCTGGCCGGCCGCGAACCTACCCTGGGGAGCCTGCGCGCCTCCGCAGCCGCTGACGGTGTGGACCTGCCCGAACTCCTGCCATGGCCAGCCGGAACCCCCACCTCCAAGTAGCGGTCAGGCGGCCTCGCGGGCCAGGAGGCTCTCCTTGATGGGCAGTCCCCACCGGAATCCGCCCAGCGAACCGTCTGTCCGGATGACGCGGTGGCAGGGAACAAACAGCGCTGCGGCATTAAATGCGCAGGCACTGGCGGCCGCCCGGACGGCTTTCGGGTTGCCGGCCAGCCCGGCGTACTCGGTGTACGTCACCGGAGATCCCGGCTGCACGAGGCGCAGCACGTCCCAGGCGTGGGCACGGAACGGACCCGACTTCTGCAGCACGGGCACACGCATCGCCGGCCCTGGGTCCCCTGCGTAGAACGCCTCCACAGCTGCGGAGATGTCGCCAAGGCCGTTAACCAGTTCAATGGAGGCAGGGCGCAGGGAGGGATGGATCTGTCCGGTCAGGTCGCCGGGCTTGTCGGTCCACCCGCTGGAAAGGACCACACCGTCCTGGGCCAGGATGGTGAACGGGCCGTCCGGAGTGGACATCTGAAGCAACTGGGCCTTCATGGTTTCGCCTTCTCTGCTGTTCCGGTGGCTGCACCGGCAACCTTTGTAGTGCCGCTCCGGCGGGAGACGGCCGCGGCCTGGGCTGCTGCCCGCCACAGGTGCATGGTGGCATACGAGCGCCAGGGACTGACTTCGCGGAAGTCGGGGCTGGCGGTGCCGGGGCCGCCGGCTGCTGCATCCCTTTGGGCCAGCGCCTTGACCCCGTTCCGCACCGCCGCGTCGTTGGCCAGGAAGATGTCCGGGGCGCCGAGGACCCGCATCGCGAGGTAGCCCACCGTCCATGGTCCCACCCCGGCCAGCGGCAGCAGCTTCGCACCCAGGCTGGCTACGTCGTCGCCATAGCCGAAATCCAGGGTGCCCTCCGCGAGGGCGGCGGCGGCCGCACGGAGGGAATCCGCGCGTTTCCTGGGTCCCCGAAGGAGGGCGTGGCCGTCAGCTGCGATCTCGGCCGGAGTGGGAAACATACGCTCCAGGCCGTCGCCGGGGCTTTGGCTGGAACGTCCGACGGCGGCCAGTTGGGTGAGTGCCGTCCGCGCCGCCGCTACGGTGATCTGCTGGCCGATCATCGCCCGGACGAGCATTTCGGCGGGGTCCAGCGCGCCGGGCATCCTGACGCCCGGCACGGCTGCCACTGAGGCGGAGAGCCGGCCGTCCACTGCCAGGGCACTGTCGATCGCTACCGGATCGGCGTCCAGATCGAACAGCCGCCGGACGCGGCTGAGCAGTGCCGGCAGGTCGCGAAGGTCCACCGCGCCGATGGTGAGGGTCAGCGGCCGCCCGGGAGCGCCGGCGTCGTACTCAATCCGGAAGCGGGCGTCGCCCTGCGGCAGCCGGAGGGTCCGCGCATAGGAGGACGCTGTTCCTGCTTCGATTCCGGGGATGGCGCGCACGGCCAGGAACGTGAAGATGCCGGGGTCGAAGGGCTGGCGGTAGGGAAGGCTGAGGGTCAGGGCGGTGGAGCCGCCGGCGGCCTGGGGGTGCCGGGCGGCGCGGAGGGCGGTGGGGGTCATGTCGAAGACCTCCAGCATGGTTTCGTTGAACTGCCGGACGCTGCTGAAGCCGGCAGCGAAGGCGACGTCGGCGAGCTTCATGGACGTGGAGACCAGCAGGGTGCGCGCTGTCTGCGCCCGTCCTGCCCTGGCCAGCGAGAGGGGACCGGCGCCGAGTTCCTGGCTGAGGATACGGTTCAGCTGCCGCGATGAGTAGCCAAGCCTGGCGGCCAGGCCGTCCACGCCGTCGCGGTTGACCACGCCGTCGTTGATCAGGCGCATGGCCCGGCCGGCGATGTCCTGGCGGACGTTCCATGCCGGGGTTCCGGGGACCGCCTCGGGGAGGCAGCGCTTGCAGGCCCGGTAGCCGGCGTCGTGCGCAGCGGCGGAGGTCTCGTAGAAGGTGACGTTCGCGGCCTTGGGCGTCCTGGCCGGACACGACGGGCGGCAATAGATGCCCGTGGTCCGCACGGCAGTAAAGAACTGTCCGTCGAACCGGGTGTCCCGGGCATCAATTGCCCGGTAGCGCTGCCAGAAATCCATTCCTCCATCCTGCCAGCCTGGCGAAGTCGGAGCTAGCGGAAATCGGACATGGCCGTGGCGCTGTTTCTCTCGGATTCACGTCCTATCGCTGCTGATTTGGGTAGAGTCTGGCCATGAGCAGAAGCCACTCGCCGGATCCGGAAGCGCTGCGGGAGTTCCTGTCCGGCAATGCCCGCGAGCTGGCCCCGAGACTGCTGGGGGCCGTCTTGACCCATGAGTCGAGGGAGGGCAGGGTGTCCGTCCGCCTCACCGAGGTGGAGGCCTATCTTGGTCCGGAGGATTCCCTGCATCCGGATCCCGGTTCGCACACCTACCGCGGCCCCACTCCCCGGAATGCCCCGATGTTCGGCCCGGCCGGGCACCTGTACGTCTACTTCACGTATGGGATGCACCACTGCACGAACATCGTGTGCGGCCCGGAGGGGGTGGCCTCTGCACTGCTGTTGCGCGCCGGGGAGATTGTGGAGGGCGTGGAGCTCGCCCGGCACCGCCGCGCCACCTCCAAAAGTCCTGCCGACCTCGCCAGCGGGCCGGCACGGCTCGCCAAGGCGCTGGGCCTGACCACCGCATACAGCGGCCGGGACGCACTGGCGCCGCCGTTCGGCCTCACGCTCCCGGAGCGTCCCGCTGACCACGTGAGCTCCGGTCCCCGGGTGGGCGTGTCAGGCGCCGGCGGATCGGACGATTACTCCTGGCGGTTCTGGATCAGCGGTGACCCCACTGTTTCCAAGTACAAGGCAGCGAAACCCAGGCAGGCCAGGGCACACCTGCGTTAACGGAAATGGTTGTAGAATGGACGGTCTGTCTTTTGCGATAGGGGAACGTTTAAATGCTCGACGCCGATTTGGCCCACGAACGGGACTATGTTGCCGGGCTGTATGCCCGGCTGGAGGAGCTGCGCGAGGAAAAGCGCAAGCAGTTGGCGCAGGTCCGGCGGGCAGGGGCTGTGGGCACCATGCAGAACGTTTCCGAGCGTGACGCTTTCGCGGCTTTGTATGAGGACCGCCTGGCACAGCTGGATGCGGTCGATGACCGGCTGGTGTTCGGCCGCCTTGACCTGGACTCCGGGGAGGCACAGTACATCGGCCGCATCGGCCTCACCACCGAGGACCTGCAGCGGCTCATGGTGGACTGGCGCGCGCCCGAAGCCGGGCACTTCTACCAGGCCACGGCCTTTGACCGGCAGGGCGTCCGCCGCCGCCGGCACCTGATCCTGCAGGGCCGCGAAGTCAAAGCCATCGAAGATGACGTCCTGGACGCCGACATGCTCTCCGACGACGAGTCCCTGCAGGGCGAAGGTGCCCTGCTCGCGGCCCTGAACTCCAAGCGCACCGGCCGCATGTCGGACATCGTCAGCACCATCCAGTCCGAACAGGACCGCATCATCCGGTCCTCCATCTCCGGCGCCGTCGTGGTGCAGGGCGGGCCCGGCACCGGCAAGACCGCTGTGGCGCTGCACCGCGCCGCCTACCTGCTCTATACCCACCGTGACCGCCTGAAGTCCGCGGGCGTGCTGCTGGTGGGCCCGTCGTCGTCGTTTATGAAGTACATCGAAAGGGTGCTGCCCTCCCTCGGCGAGACCGGCGTCGTGATGGCCAGCCTGGGCCGCTTGATGCCCGGCATTAACGCTGTCCCGGAACCTGACGCCGACGTCGCCGCCATCAAGGGCCGCCTGGATATGGCAACAGTGGTGGCCAACGCTGTAGCCAACCGCCAGCGCATCCCCTCGGAAAACCGGATCCTGGAGGTGGACGGCCGCAAGCTGGTGCTGACCCCGCGCCAGGTCCGCCGTGCCCGCGAACGTGCCCGTTCCACCGGCAAGCCGCACAACGAAGCCCGCGTGACGTTCGTCAAGATCCTGCTGCGCGAACTGACAGAACAGATGACCGATCTGGTGGAAGCCGGCAACATCGGCAACAACGCGGACCGCTCCTATCTGGCCGAGGACGTCCGCACTGCCCGTGATGTGCGCATTGCCCTCAACCTGTGCTGGATGCCCATGACGCCCGAAAAGCTGATCTCGGAGCTGTTCAGCAAGCCGGCGCTGCTTGAGTTCTGCACTCCGGACATGAGCCCGGCTGAGCGGGCCCTGTTGCTGCGCCCGGCCGACGCGCCGTGGACTGAGTCCGATGTTCCGCTCCTGGACGAAGCCGCAGAGCTCCTGGGTGAGCTGGACCCGGCGGCCGGCCGTGGCCTGGCGCAGCAGGAGCACGACCGTGCCCGCGATCTGGCCAACGCCAAGCAGACACTGGTCAACATGGAGGCGGCA
The DNA here is from genome assembly GCF_057656635.1 of Arthrobacter sp. Soil_C_49. NCBI lineage: Bacteria > Bacillati > Actinomycetota > Actinomycetes > Micrococcales > Micrococcaceae > Arthrobacter > Arthrobacter sp. Soil_C_49. The sequence continues at coordinate 2,594 of NZ_JBDGJZ010000020.1, read as the reverse complement.
GGGGTGGACCCGCTGATGTCTGCCGAGGAGCTGGCAGAGCAGAACCAGGAACAGGAAGCCCGCCTGACGGCTGCCGAGCGCGCCACCAGCGACCGCACCTGGGCCTTTGGACACATTGTGGTGGACGAGGCGCAGGAGCTGTCGCCCATGCAGTGGCGCCTGCTGGTCCGCCGCTGCCCCCTGAAGTCCTTCACCATCGTGGGGGACATTGCGCAGACCAGTTCCGTGGCCGGCGCCAACTCATGGCAGGGTGCGCTCGCCCCGATGTTCGGGGACCGCTGGCAGCTGGAGGAGCTGACGGTCAACTACCGGACTCCCTCCCAGATTGCCGAGGCCGCGGTCCGCATGGCCAACGCGGCGGGACTTGTGGTGTCCGCGCCCAAGGCCGTGCGGGAAGGGCGCTGGTCGCCCGTCATCGACGAGGTGGAGCCGGGCCAGGTGGTCAGCCGCCTGGTGGAGGTCCTGCCGGAGGAACTGGAAGCGCTCGACGGCGGCCTGCTGGCTGTCATCGCCGACGGTCACCTTTTGCCGGAGGCCACTGCTGCCCTGCGCGCCGAATACGGCCGCCGCATCGGTACCGGTGCCGGCAGCTACGAACAGGACATCGTGGTAATCAGCCCCCGCGAAGCCAAGGGCCTGGAGTTCGACGGCGTGGTGGTGCTGGAGCCCGCAACGATGCTCAACCACGAGCACGGCAAGGTGGGGGACCTGTACGTGGCCATGACCCGCGCCACCCAGCGGCTGCGGCTGATCGCTGCCGAGCCTGTCCCGGCCGGCATCAAGCGCTGACCTTCGCTGTCCGGTCCCGCCGCATTTTGTTCCGCGCGACGGACGGGCACCGGCGCCTCTGTCCAGGCGCCGGTGCCCGGTAATACTGCTAACTTAGAAGGCGTGCCAGAAATCAACAGCCTCGAAACGCAGCAGAACGACCCCACTTTTGCCAACATCTGGCAGGAACTGAAGTGGCGTGGCCTGGTCCACGTCTCCACTGACGAGGCAGAGCTGGAAAAGCTCCTCGCCGGTGCCCCGGTCACGTACTATTGCGGCTTCGATCCCACCGCGCCGAGCCTCCACCTGGGCAACCTGGTCCAGCTGCTCGTGATGCGCCGGCTGCAGCTGGCCGGCCACAAGCCCCTCGGCCTGGTGGGCGGCTCCACCGGCCTGATCGGTGATCCCCGCCCCACGGCCGAGCGCACGCTGAACACCAAGGACACGGTGGCCGAATGGGTGGGCTACCTTCAGGCCCAGGTGAGCCGGTTCCTCAGCTTCGAGGGCGCCAACGCGGCCCGCATGGTCAACAACCTGGACTGGACCGCGCCGCTGAGCGCCATCGACTTCCTGCGTGAGGTGGGCAAGCACTTCCGTGTTGGCACCATGCTGCGCAAAGACGCCGTGGCCTCGCGGCTGAACTCCGACGAAGGCATCAGCTACACGGAGTTCAGCTACCAGATCCTGCAGGGCATGGACTACCTGCAGCTCTTCCGGGACTACGGCTGCATGCTGCAGACCGGCGGTTCGGACCAGTGGGGCAACCTCACCAGCGGCACCGAGCTGATCCGCAAGGTGGAGGGCAAGAGCGTCCACGCGCTGGGAACGCCTTTGATCACCAACTCTGACGGCACCAAGTTCGGCAAGAGTGAGGGTAACGCCATCTGGCTCGACGCCGGCATGTGCAGCCCCTACGCCTTCTACCAGTTCTGGCTCAACACCGCAGATGCTGACGTTGTGGACCGGCTTAAGGTATTCACCTTCCTGACCCGCGCCGAGATCGAAGACATTGCGGCCGCTGTGGCTGAGCGCCCCTTTGCACGTGAAGGCCAGCGGAAGCTTGCCTTCGAAGTCACGGCCCTGGTCCATGGGGTGGAGGCTACCGAAAAGGTCATCGCCGCATCGGCTGCGCTGTTTGGGAACGGTGACCTGTCCGCACTGGACAAGCAGACGCTCCAGGCAGCTACTTCAGAACTCCCTTCCACCACTGTGCAGGTGGATGCGCTCGGAATCGTTGACCTGCTGGTTGCCTCCGGGCTCTCGGACAGCAAGTCTGCTGCCCGACGCACGGTTGGCGAGGGCGGTGCCTATGTGAACAACGAGAAGGTGCTGGATCCTGAAGCCGTGATCTCCGAGTCCGAACTCCTGCATGGCCGGTACCTGCTCCTGCGCAGGGGCAAGAAGAACCTGGCAACCGTGGAAGTACTGGTTCCCTAGCCCATAGCGGCACACTTTGCACGCTCCTCCGCAGGCGATTTGCACGCCCGCGGAGGGGCGTGTATTGTTTTCTGAGTCGCCACCGCCGAGTGGCGGCCAACCCCCAACAAATAAGAAGCAATTCTTGGCCGCGCAAAGCGCGGATTGGAGAAATTGTTTCGTTTCTTGCTGGGCGGATTCATTCCACCGAGTGAATACCGGGAAAACAACCGGATTTGCAAAGTGAAAATGAATGAAATAAGATCGAAACATCGCAGCGAAGAAATACGAAAAAGAAATTCATTTACTTGGATTGTTTCGGGAATATTCGAATGTGTCTGTTGTTTGAGAACTCAATAGTGTGCCAAGTTTGTTGATACCAATTGTTTTAGTGATTGGTTGAATTGATC
>NZ_JBDGJZ010000019.1:0-85564 GCF_057656635.1 Arthrobacter sp. Soil_C_49 | reverse complement strand
CGGTTCATCAACACCGACGCACTGGCAAATGCCATAGAGGAATACATCCACTGGTACAACAACGAAAGAATCTCCACGACGCTCAAGGGCCTGAGCCCGGTGCAATACCGGGCCCAGACCCACGCAGCCTAGAATCCCATTTAGCCAGTCCAACCACCGGGGACCAGTTCACTTTCTTGAAGGAAGTGAGAGAGCGTTTGCGGTTAAGGCCCGTTAAGTGAGAGAGCGTGCGGGAGTACGGTAGCCCTATGACCGGAACTGTTGCTGAACGCACCATCCGTACGGCCGTCGTCGGCTATGGCCTTTCGGGCAGCGTCTTCCACGCCCCGTTGATCGGGGCCGATGCGCGCTACTCGCTGGACGTCATCGCCACGTCGAATGCGGAGCGGCAAAAGGCGGCCACTTCCCGCTACCCCGGAGTGAGGACGGTGCACGACGGCGATGAGGTCCTCACGCACGCCGCGGACCTTGACCTCGTGGTGCTGGGAACTCCGCCCGCCACGCACTATCCGCTCGCCAAGGCGGCCCTGGAAGCCGGGCTGGACGTGGTGGTGGACAAGCCGTTCGCGGTGACCAGTGAGGAGGGGCAGGAACTGACCGCCTTGGCCCAAGAGCTGGGCCGGGTGCTGACGGTCTTCCAGAACAGGCGGTGGGACGGCGACTTCCTGACCCTCCGGAAGCTTTTGGCGGCCGAGGCCGTGGGGAAGGTGGCACGGTTCGAATCGCGGTTCGAGCGGTGGTCGCCCACCATCGCCAAGGCCTGGAAGGCACGTGCCACCGCGGCGGACGGCGGCGGTGTTCTGTTCGACCTCGGCAGCCACCTGATCGACCAGGCCCTCCTGCTGTTTGGCCCGGCCGCAGTGGCCCACGCGGAACTCAGGGCCAGGCGGGCGGATGAGCGGGCTGACGACGACGCGTTCCTTGTGCTGCGCCACGAGTCCGGGGTGCTGAGCCACCTCACCATGAACATGCTGTGCGCGCAGCAGGGGCCACGGTTCCGCGTTTTGGGTTCCGTGGGGGCCTTCACCAAGAACGGCGTTGACCCGCAGGAGCCGTACATCGTGGCTGGCGGCAGTCCCCTCGACGCGGACTACGGCGAGGAGGCGCCGGAGTGGGCAGGGCTCCTGGGCCGGGACGGCCACCTGGACGCGCTGCCCACCGAACGCGGCGCCTACCCGGAGTTCTACCGGATCCTGGCGGACAAGATCCTCGACGGAGGGGCAAAGTCAGCCTTGCCCCTCCCGGTCAACCCGGAAGACGCCGTCGAGGTTCTCAAGCTGATCGAGCAGGCCCGGGAACTGGCTTAGGCCGAAACCAGTTCGTGCCAGTCCGCGACGAGGGGCAGGTTGTGCGCCTCGGAGACGGAGTGGTGGGCCACGTGGCCGGCGGCGATGTTGAGGCCGGCGGCGAGGGCGGGGTCGCGGTCAAAGGCGGCCTTGACGCCGAGGTTGGCCAGGGACACGGCGTAGCGCAGGGTGACGTTGGTCAGGGCGTACGTGGAGGTGTTGGGCACGGCACCGGGCATGTTCGCCACGCAGTAGAAGATGGTGTTGTGGACCTTGTACGTGGGCTCCTGGTGCGTGGTGGGGTGTGTGTCTTCGAAGCAGCCGCCCTGGTCCACGGCGATGTCCACCAGCACTGAGCCGGGCTTCATCCGGGCCACGAGCTCGTTCGTGACCAGTTTGGGTGCCTTGGCGCCGGGGATCAGGACAGAACCGATCACCAGGTCCGCGTCCACCACGGATTTTTCGATCTCGTACTTGTTCGACGCTACGGTCTTGAGCCGGCCCTGGTACTGGGCGTCCAGTTCGCGCAGGCGGTTGATGTTGATGTCCAGGATGGTGACGTCGGCGCCGAGGCCCAGTGCCATGGCTGCGGCGTTGGTGCCGGCCACGCCTGCGCCGAGGACAACCACCTTGGCGGGACGGACGCCGGGGACGCCGCCGAGGAGCACGCCCTTGCCGCCGGCCGGGGCCATCAGGGATGAGGCGCCCACCTGGACGGAGAGCCGGCCGGCCACCTCGGACATGGGGGCCAGCAGCGGCAGGGTGCGGCCTTCCTGGACGGTCTCGTAGGCGATGGCGGTGACGCCGGAGTTGATGAGTTCGCGGGTGAGTTCGGGCTCGGCGGCGAGGTGGAGGTAGGTGAAGAGGATCAGGCCCTTGCGGAACCGGTGGTACTCGGCCTTGATGGGTTCCTTGACCTTCATGACCATGTCCGCGCGGGACCAGACGTCGTCGGCCTCGTTGATGATTTCGGCGCCGGCGATGGCGTATTCCTCGTCGGTGATGCCGGAGCCCAGGCCTGCGCCGCGTTCCACCAGCACGGTGTGGCCGTGGGTGCGGAACTCGTGGACGCCCGCGGCCGTGATGGCTACGCGGAATTCGTTGTTTTTGATTTCTTTGGGGACACCGATGATCATCGTGGGCTCCAGATTCTCGGCTGGTAAGCCGGAAAGTGCGGAAGGATTGCGTGTTTCAACGATAAATCCGGTTGTGAGCCAGCTGACATCCGGCATCCATCAGGGTTGGAGTAAAACCCCGGAAATTCAAGGACTTTGCAGTCGGTGGATCGACATTTGTTCAGCCTGCAAGCGTCAAGTGTCGCCTCGTGTTCGTTCGTGCGGGCTGCCTTCCACACAGTAGTCTTGGCCCATGCAGCAGCAGGGCGTGGAGCAAGTGGTCGAGGAAGTGGCGCAGAAGCTGGGCCGCGGCCTTTCGCTGGAGGATCTGGACGGGGTGCTGCTCGCCTACAGTTCCAACCAGTCCCACGCCGACCGCGTCCGGGTGAACTTCCTGCTCAGCAAGAAGGTGCCCGCGGACGTGAGCGCGTGGCAGCTGTCGCATGGCATCGCCACCGCTGTCCGCCCGGTGGTGGTTCCGGCCAACCCGCACCTGGGCATGCTGGGCCGCGTCTGTGTCCCGTTGATGGTCCGCGGCTTCCGCGTGGGTTACCTATGGGTGCAGCAGGACTCGGTGGAGGAGAACCCGACGGCGATCCTCACCCAATTGCCGGACGTGGCCAACGAGCTTGAAATGCTCTCGGCCCTGCTGCTCGACTCCAACACTGCCGAATCCGAATTCCGGCGGGGACGCGAACGGGAGTTCCTCGCGGCCTGTGCGGGGGAAACCAGCGCGGTGGCAGCTGTGGCCGGGTGGAAGGAAGTCCAGGGCCGCGGGCCTTGGCAGATGGTCACCGTGCTGGACGCCGACGGCTGGGCGGGCGGCCCGGACCCGATTGCCACCACCCTGATCCACCGCTCGGCCGCGCTCCAGGCGACCGTCGGTGTGGACGCAGCCCTCTTCAGCGCCGGAACGGAAACCCACTCCGTGGTGCTCTTTCGCGAATCGTCGGGCAGGGCCAACCACGCGCAGGTCCTGGTCCACTACCAACTGGAGCTGGCCAAACGCTCCGGCCGTCCCGTCCACCGCATCATCCTGGGTATCAGCGAAGGGTTTGCGAAGCCCAGAGAGCTCGCCGAGGCCTACCGGGAGTCCAAGCTGGCGGCCCAGGCGGCCGCGGTGGATCCGCAGCTTGGGGAGCTTGTGGACTGCCGCTCCACCGGCGTCTACCAACTCCTGGCATCAGCCGGGGGAGGGGCGGGCGCGTGGGTTGACCCGGGGTCCGTCTATTTCCGCAAGCTTGAGGACCACGACCGCAACGGCGAACTCATCCCGGTCCTGGAACTCCTCTACGACAACGACGGCTCTGTCCAGGACGTCGCCGCCAAACTCCACCTGCACCGAAGCAGCATCTATAACCGGCTGGGGCGGATCCGCCAGTTGCTGGGCGTGGATCCATTGAAGGGGATGCCCCGGCTGGAACTCCATGCCGCCCTCAAGATGCGGCGCTGGGCGGCCCGGCCACGGATCTGAAGCTAAGTGCCGGCGCCGGCCTCTTCCGTTCCCTGCCTGGCGGCCTCCTTCTTCTGCCGGTCCTTCTGCTCCTCCAGCCAGGCCATGATGGCTGTGCGCGGAATGCGCCGGTGGCTGCCGCGGTACTCCACGGGGATCTCGCCTCGGTCGGTCATGTTGCGCAGGTAGGTGTGCGAGATGCCGGCCAGCTCCGCTGCCTTTGAGGTGGTCAGCATGTCTTCAACGCTGCTGACCGTCACGGACTCACCGCGGCTGAACCGCCGCAGGAGGTCGACGACGGCGTCCCTCGCCAAGGGCGGGAGCCGGTGGACAGTGCCGTCCACAAAGACAGTGATGTCGTCGCTGCCGGCCAGCGCCCGTTGAAGCTTCTCGGCCTCTTCGGGCGGGAGGGCTGCGGCCAACCTGGGAGCAATCAGTGCCATGGCCCCAGCCTAGCGGGGATACCCGCCCATCCGGCTGTATGCTCGGCTGATGGCATTGACTGGTGGCCGCGATGTTGAATCCGGCGGTTTGCACGGAAAGCTCTACACCTCGGTCCGGCCGCCGAGGACGGGTGCAGAGGCCGAAGCCCGCCCCGCCTATGTCCTGCTGCACGGCATCGGCGTTTCCCACCGGTACCTGGCGCGGCTGCACCGTAGGCTCGCCGAGGTCGCGGACGTCTACTCCTTCGACCTCCCAGGCTTCGGGAAGGCATCGAGGCCCGGGCGCCAGCTGCAGGTTGAGGACTTTGCCGCCTTTGTCAGTGCCGTCCTGGCAGATGAGGGCGTCTCCACCTACGTCGTGGTGGGCCATTCCATGGGCACGCAGTTCGCTGTGGAACTGGCCCTGCGCGAGCCCGATCGGGTGGCTGCAGTTGTGCTCATGGGTCCCGTGGTCGATTCCAGCCGGAAGTCGGTGCCACGCCAAGCCCTGGCGCTGACCAGGGATGCCATGTTCAGCGAGTCGCCAGCCTCGAACGCAATTGTGTTCAGCGACTACTTCCGCGCCGGCCCGCGCTGGTACCTGACGGAACTGCCCGTGATGATGGAATACCCCATGGAGGACCGGCTGGCCGCCGTCCGGCAGCCGGTCCTGGTGCTCCGCGGCACCCGGGACCCCGTCGCGCGGCGTTCCTGGTGCGCGAAACTCGCCGAGGTGGCCCCGCAGGGCACTATGGTCGAAGTCCTGGGGCAGGGCCACGTCTTCCAGCACACCGCGCCGGGCATTGCGGCGCAGGCCATCAGCGGCTGGGTCCGGGCCGTGGACGTATTCGACGTCACGGCCTGAGCCTAGAGCCGGGGACTAGAGTCCCAGTTCCTCCAGCACCGGCAGCTTTTCCCGTACCCATGCGCGTGCCTCGGTAGCGCTGGGGGCGGACAGTGCCAGCTTGGCCAGCTGCTGCGCCTCCTCGAGCGTTACCGTCTTGAGGACTGCTGCCACGGCTGCGAGCGAGCGTGCCGTCATGGACAGCGTGCTAACGCCCAGGCCGGTCAGTACGACGGCGAGGGCCGGGTCCGCGGCCGCCTCGCCGCAGACGCCAACAGGTTTGTTGTTGCCCTCCGCGCGTGAGCCTTCCACCGTCAGGCCCACCAGGCGCAGGACGGCCGGCTGCCAGGGAGTGTTGAGGTTGGCGAGCGGGCCGAGCTGCCGGTCGGCGGCCATGGCGTACTGGGTGAGGTCGTTGGTGCCGAGACTCGCAAAGCCCACTTCGCGCAGGATGGCTTCGGCCGTGAGGGCCGCGGAGGGAACCTCCACCATCACGCCCGGGGTATTGATGCCGGCGTCCGCGCACATGGAGGCAAAGCGGGCAGCCTCTTCCGCCGTCGAGATCATGGGAGCCATCACCCACACGTCCGCTTCGGACTGGTCCGCTGCCAGCGCGATGGCTTCCAGCTGCCGGTCCAGGACGCCGGGGGTGGTGAAGTCGGTGCGGTAACCGCGGACGCCCAGGGCCGGGTTGGGCTCGGTGGAGTCGGTCAGGAAGGGCAGCGGCTTGTCGGCGCCCGCGTCCAGCGTGCGGAGGACAACTTTCTTGCCGGGGAAGGCGTCAAAAACGCTCTTGTACGCCGCGGCCTGCTCTTCGACAGAAGGCTCGGTGTCCCGTTCCAGGAAGCAGAATTCGGTGCGGAACAGTCCCACGCCCTGGGCGCCCAATTTGGCGGCCGCCACGGCATCCTTGCCGCCGCCCACGTTGGCGAGCAGTGGCACCTGGTGCCCGTCCGCCGTCGTACCTGTACCGGTGAACTCGGACAGCAGGGAAGCCGTGGCTGCCCATGCTTCAGCCGCAGTCCTCAGGGCTTCGTCCGGCTCGGCCGTGACCGTACCGGCTGCGCCGTCCACAAAAACTTCGGTGCCGTCCGGAACCTCGTCCACCCCGACGGCGGCGACGACGGCGGGAAGGCCCAGCGAGCGGGCGATGATGGCGGTGTGGGACTGGGGGCCGCCGCCTGCGGTCACAAGTGCCAGGACCTGGTTGGGATCCAGGGTGGCGGTGTCGGCCGGGGCGAGGTCGTCGGCCACCAGGATGAAGGGCGTGCTCGAGGCCGGGATGCCGGGTGCGGGCACGCCGCGCAGCTCGGCGACGATCCGGGCGCGGACGTCCAGTACGTCGGTTGCACGTTCGGCCATGTAGCCGCCCAGGTTGTGCAGCATTTCCGAGACAGAGGAACCTGACTCCCAGATGGCGCGCTCGCCGGAGGTACCGCGGGCAATGAGCTTGGAAGCGCCCTTGATCAGCATGGTGTCCTTGGCCATCAGTGCCGTGGCTTCGAGAACAGCCTTGCCGTCGCCGGTGGCATGGGCTGCACGCGCCTTAAGTTCGTCGTGCACGGCCTGGGCGGCCGCCTTCAGGGCTGCGGTGGCTTCCTCTGCGGTGGTGTCCGGTGCCAGCTGCTGGCCGGCCGGAGGCTCACTGATGGGTTTGGGCATCTGCCGGACGGTGCCGATAACGCGGCCTGGACTGACGCCTACTCCTGGGAAGTTCTGCACTGAAGGTCCTCATTCTTTGCCGGTTTGCCAGGCCCGCCGGTATGCCCGGCGCCATGCCGGTCCGCCGGCGCACTGCTACGTCCGCCAGGCGTGAAACGTGCCTGAAAAAATTGTATGTGATTCAGTTCATATAGCAATGCTATAGGTGCTAGGGTAGCGGTTATGAGTTTGGATGGCCAGCTTCCCCCCAAAATGCGACTGCTCCGTGCAGCGGCGGAACTGTTGGCAAAATCCGCGGGAGCTCCCGTTTCCACCCGCCAGATCACGCAGCTGGCGGGGGTATCTGCTCCCACGCTCTACCACCACTTCGGTGACAAGGAAGGTCTGTTCGACGCCGTCGTCGCCGCAGGGTTTGAAGAATATGTAGCGGGCGAAAGGGATTTCGCCCCCTCCGGACAGCCGCTCGAGGACATCCGGAGAATGTGGGACAACCATGTGCAGTTCGGGCTCAACCAGCCGGAGCTGTACCTGGTGATGTTCGGCAACATCCGCCCGGAAAGCCGCCCCGCCATCGTTGCCGATGCCGAGGCGCTGATGGAGGAGATGCTGAACAAGGCAGCGGCGGCGGGCCAGCTGAACGTCCAGCCCAGGGAAGCAGCCAGGTCCATCCTGGCCGCCAACGTGGGCGTGACGCTGATGCTGATTGCGGAGCCCGCCTCCGACCGGAACCTCGAACTGTCCACCATGACCCGGGACGCCATGATTTTCGCGGTGTCAGCCGAGCCCGCCAGCGGCGCGGTTCCGGAGGACACCGGAAAGTCGTCGGTGGTGGTGGCGGCGATAGCCCTGAACGCCGCACTTCAGGCCTCGCACTCAGACCAGCTCTCCAGCTCGGAACTCAAACTCTTCCTCGAATGGCTTCACCGCATCTCGACCAGCCCGGCGGGCTAGAAACGCCAGAACGTCAAGCAGTACGTCGTCGGAAATATCGGACCATCCTGCGCAGCCGCAGGAATGACGGTTAGGAAATCACATGGCAACAGAGACAGTTGCAAAACCCCGCACCAGCGCGCGCGTGCACGTCCAAAAGTTCGGGACTTTCCTGTCCGGAATGATCATGCCCAACATCGGCGCCTTTATTGCCTGGGGCCTGATCACCGCCCTCTTCATTGAAAAGGGCTGGATCCCCGTTCCCGAACTGGGCGGCTTCGGCACCAACGCCGAGGGCACGCCGAACACCGGCCTGGTGGGGCCAATGATCACATACCTGCTGCCGCTCCTGATCGCCTACACCGGCGGCCGGATGGTGTACGACGTCCGTGGCGGCGTCGTCGGCGCCATCGGCACCATGGGCGTCATCATCGGCGCCGGTATTCCGATGTTCATCGGCGCCATGATTATGGGCCCGCTGGGCGGCTGGACCATGAAGAAGATCGACTCCATCTGGGACGGCAAGATCCGCCCCGGCTTCGAGATGCTGGTCAACAACTTCTCGGCGGGCATCTGGGGTGCCATCTTGGCGCTGCTTGGCTTCTACGGGATCGCCCCGCTGGTTTCGGCCTTCAGCACCGGCGCCGGCAACGTGGTCCAGTTCCTGGTCAACAACGGCCTGCTGCCGCTCACCAGCATCTTCATTGAGCCGGCCAAGGTCCTCTTCCTGAACAACGCCATCAACCACGGCGTGCTCACCCCGCTGGGCATCCAGCAGTCCCTTGAACAGGGCAAATCCATCCTGTTCCTGCTCGAAGCCAACCCCGGCCCCGGACTCGGGCTTCTGCTCGCCTACATGTTCTTCGGGAAAGGGGCAGCCAAGGCCTCGGCACCCGGTGCGGCCATCATCCACTTCCTGGGCGGCATCCACGAGATCTACTTCCCTTACGTCCTGATGCGCCCGCTGCTCATCCTGGCCACCATCGCCGGCGGCATGACCGGTATCGCCACCCTGGCCATCACCAACTCCGGCCTGGTGGCTCCCGCCGCCCCGGGCTCCATCTTCGCGGTGCTGGCCCAGACCTCCAGGGACAGCTACCTCGGCGTGATCCTGGCGGTCCTGCTCGCAACTGCCGTCTCGTTCCTGGTGGCTTCGGTCATCATGAAGACCACCAAGCACAGCGATGAGGTGGACCTGAACGACGCCACCTCCCGCATGGAGCAGATGAAGGGCAAGAAGAGCTCCGTGGCCTCCACCCTCACCGGCGCCGGCGCAGCTGCCGGTGCAGGCGGAGTGGGTGTCCTCGCCGGCCCGGTGCGCAACATCGTGTTCGCGTGCGACGCCGGCATGGGCTCCAGTGCCATGGGCGCCTCCGTGCTGCGAAACAAGATCAAGGCTGCCGGGTTCCCGGACGTCAAGGTCACCAATGCCTCCATCGCCAACCTCAACGACACCTACGACGTTGTGGTCACCCACCAGGACCTCACCGAACGTGCGAAGCCGGCCACGTCCAGTGCCGTGCACTATTCGGTGGACAACTTCATGAACAGCCCCCGGTACGACGAAATCGTGGAGCTGGTCCGGGAAAGCAACACCGAGGGCAGCACGGCAACCGAGGGCCCGGACGCCGGTGCGGGAACGCCCGGCGGAGCCTCCGCCTCAGGACCGGCAACGGCTGCCGCGGCCGGAACAGCAGCCGCGGGTACCGCCGTCGGAAGCTCCGGTTCCGAAGCCCCCGCGGCAGGAACGGGCGAGATCCTGGCGCGCGAGAGCGTGGTGCTCAACGGTTCGGCCACCACCCGTGACGCTGCCATCGACGAAGCCGGCCGGCTCCTGCTGGCCCGCGGCGCCGTGGACGAGGACTACGTCCGGGCCATGCATGAGCGCGAGCAGTCCGTGTCCACCTACATGGGCAGCTTCCTGGCCATCCCGCACGGAACCAACGCGGCCAAGGACCACATCCGCAAATCCGCGGTGTCCGTGATCCGCTACCCCGAAGGCATCGACTGGAACGGCAAGCAGGTCAAGTTCGTGGTGGGCGTTGCCGGCATCAACAACGAGCACCTGCACATCCTGTCTTCCATCGCGAAGGTCTTCACCAACAAAGAACAGGTGGCCCGGCTGGAGGCGGCAACGTCCGAGGACGAGATCCTGGAACTCTTCGGAAAGGTCAACGCATAGTGAAGGCAGTACATTTCGGGGCCGGAAACATTGGGCGCGGCTTCGTGGGCCTGCTCCTGCACGACGCAGGCTACGAGGTGGTGTTCGCCGACGTCGCCGAGGAGCTCATCAACCAGCTCTCGGCTGCGGACAGCTACGCGGTGCACGAGGTGGGTGAAAACCCGGCCGTGCGGACGGTAGACAACTTCCGGGCGCTGAACTCCACCACACAGGAGGCCCAGCTGGTCGAGGAGATCGCGACGGCGGACATCGTCACCACCGCGGTGGGCCCGCACATCCTCAAGTTCGTGGCGCCCGTGATCGCCAAGGGCATCGTCGCCAGGGCGCCCGGCCTGGCGCCGCTGCAGGTCATGGCCTGCGAGAACGCGATCAATGCCACGGACATCCTCGCCAAGGAGGTGGCCTCCCAGCCTGGGGCCGCCGCCGGGGCGCTGGACGGCAAAGCGGTGTTCGCCAACACGGCCGTGGACCGGATCGTGCCCAACCAGGAAGCCGGCCAGGGCCTGGACGTTACGGTGGAAACCTTTTACGAGTGGGTCATCGACCGGACTGCCTTCGGTGCTTCCGCGCCAGTGATACCCGGGGCCACCTTTGTGGACGAGCTTTCGCCCTACATTGAGCGGAAGCTGTTTACGGTGAACACCGGCCACGCTTCGGCCGCCTACCTCGGGTTCGAGGCGGGCCTGGAGAAGATCTCCGACGCCATGGCGGACCAGGATGTTGCCGAGGACGTCCGGGCGGTGCTGGAGGAGACCAAACAACTCCTGGTCAGCAAGCACGGCTTCAGCAACGACGAGCAGGAGGCCTATGTCCAGAAGATCCTGGTCCGGTTCTCCAACCCGTACCTGCCGGATACAGTGACCCGCGTGGGCCGTGCGCCGCTGCGGAAGCTGAGCCGGCACGAGCGGTTCATCGGCCCGGCTGCCGAACTCGCGGAACGCGGAGTGGTGCCCGAAGCACTGCTCGGCGCCATCGCCGCTGCCCTGCGCTTCAACGACCCCGCCGACGCCGAGGCAACCGAACTGGCTGGCATACTGTCATCCAGCAGCCCGGCCGACGCCACGGCGAAAATCACTGGCCTGGAACCGGAACACCCGCTGTTCAACGCCGTCGCCACGCTGGTGGAGGAGCGCCAGGCGGAGGTGGCCCGCACCCCGGCCTGACCGACCCTTCCACAATGACGACGCCGGCACTCCCCTTGAGTGCCGGCGTCGTTCTGTGTGATCTCTCCCACTTATGAAGGAATGCAGCCGCTTTCGTTTTGAAGTAAGCCTTCCCTTACTTATAGGCTCTGGGCTATTAGGCAACGAAGTTGTGACGTATTAGCCGAGTGGAGAAATACCGTGAAGAAGAAGCTTTCGAGCTACCTGGGGGCACTGGCTGCGGGAGCGGCGCTATTGACCGTCACTGCATGCGGAGGAAGCGCGACGGCCACACCGGCTGGCGAAGCCGCCACCATCACCGTGGAGCACGCCCAGGGCAGCACCGCGAACGTGCCCGTCAACCCGGAGAAGGTCTTCACCTTCGACCTCGGCGTCCTGGATACCCTCGACGCGCTCGGCGTCGAGCCCGCAGGTGTCCCGGAAGCCGCCTACCCTGAAGCGCTGGCCAAGTACTCGGACGCCAAGTACGCCAAGATCGGTTCACTGAAGGAGCCGGACTTCGAAGCCGTCAGCGCGGGCGACCCGGACCTCATTATCATTTCCGGCCGCACCGCCGGCGCTTATGAGGAACTGAGCAAGATCGCCCCCACCATCGACCTTTCCATTGATGCGGCGCAGCCAATGGAAAGCTTCAAGGCCCAGACTGAAAAGCTTGGCACCATCTTCGACAAGTCGGTGGAAGTGGAAGAGCAGCTCGCGGCAGTGGATGCCACCGTCTCTGACACCAAGGCCAAGGCGGCCAGCGCCGGCAAGGGGCTGATCGTCCTGACGTCCGGCGGTGAAGTGACCGCGTACGGCGCAGGTTCCCGCTTCGGGATCATCCACGACGTCCTGGGCGTACCCACCGCCGCCGACGTCAAGGTTGACGGCAGCCACGGCGAGGCCATCTCCTTCGAGTACATCAAGCAGGCCAACCCGGACCTCCTCTACGTCATCAACCGCGACACCGCCACGGGTGGGGATGCCTCGGCAGCCAACCCCATCCTGGACAACGAACTGGTCAAGGCCACCAATGCCGCCAAGAACAACAAGGTCATCAACCTCGACCCTGCCGGCTGGTACGTCGTGGGCTACGGCCTGAACAACGTCAAAGCAATGGTGGACGCAGTCGCCGCCTCCGTGGCGTAACGCTGCCGGCCTCCACGCTCCCATGACCGCCACCGCCGTGCGCCCCCTCGCGCCGGCAACCCGCAGCCAGGCCCGCCACAGTGCAGGCCTGGCTGCGGCCACAGTTGCCGTCCTTGCCCTCGCCGCTGCCAGTATGTTCGTTGGCGTCAGCGATGTTTCCCTGCCGGACCTGTTGGCAGGCAACCCGGCCGCGGCGGAGGTCTTCTGGATCTCCCGCGTCCCGCGCACACTGGCTGTGTTGCTCGCCGGGATGGCCGTGGCCGTGGCCGGCCTGATCATGCAGCTGATGGCCCGGAACCGCTTCGTGGAACCGTCCACCGTAGGTACCGTGGAGTCCGCAACCCTGGGAATCCTGGTGGTCACGGTCTTTGCCCCGCAGGCCCCGGTTCCCGCCAAGATGCTGGTGGCCAGCGTCTTCGCGCTGCTGGGAACCGCACTGTTCCTGGCCATCCTGCGCCGCCTCCCGGCCCGGAACACCCTCCTTATCCCGTTGGTGGGCATCATGCTGGGCGGGGTCATCGCGGCCGTCACCACGTTCTTCGCCTACCGCTACGACCTGCTGCAGACGCTGAGCAACTGGATGATCGGCGACTTCTCCGGTGTGCTGCGGGGACGGTATGAGCTGCTGTGGATCGTTGCCGTCCTGATGCTGCTGGGCATGCTCGCCGCAGACCGGTTCACCGTGGCTGGGATGGGCCAGGACTTCACCACCAACCTTGGGCTGAACTACGCCCGGACCATGCGGCTGGGGCTGGTCATCGTCTCGCTCATCTCGGCCGTGGTGGTTACCACCGTGGGCGCCGTGCCCTTCCTGGGGCTGGTGGTTCCCAACATCGTGTCCCTCATTTTTGGCGACAACCTCCGCCGCGCCGTTCCCTGGACCGCGCTGTTCGGTGCCGCGTTCGTGCTGGTCTGCGACATCATCGGCCGGACCATCCGCTACCCCTACGAGGTTCCCGTGGGCATGGTGATGTCCGTGCTGGGCGCCGTCCTCTTCCTCGTCCTGATCCTGAGGAAGAGCAATGCCTGAAAGCCCAACGCTCCAGCCGCCGGTGAAAGAAGCGCTGGCCGCCCCGCCACCCGCCACGCGAGGCATGCGAACGCTCAAAGCCGCCGCCCGCAGCGCCTCCCCGCTCCTGGTGGCGGGCATCCTGCTCGCGGCGACGGCCGCCGTCGTCTGCTTCTTCCTGTTCTTCGAGCTCAAGGGCAACGTGGGCTACATCCTGCCGCGCCGTGCCATCAAGGTGGCCGCCATGCTGCTGGTGGCCGTGGCCGTGGGCGTCTCGACGCTCCTGTTCCAGACTGTCACCGCCAACCGGATCCTCACCCCGTCCATCATGGGGTTCGACTCGCTGTACATCCTGGTGCAGACGGTCATGACCTTCACCCTCGGCGCCGCCGCGGTGGTGGCGGCCCCGCCCACGCTGCAGTTCGGCGCGGAGGTGCTGCTGATGGTGGCCTTCAGTGCCCTGTTGTACCGCTGGATGTTCACCGGCGCGGCCCGCTCCCTGCACCTGCTCCTGCTGGTGGGCGTCGTCCTGGGCAGCCTGTTCCGCGGCCTGTCATCGCTGCTGCAGCGGCTGATGGAGCCCAGTGAGTTCATCATCCTGCAGGACCTGTTCTTCGCGAGCTTCAACAACGTGGACCCGGCCTTGCTTTGGGTCTCCGCAGTGATCATCACCGCAGTCTGTTCCTTGGTGTGGCGGGCCCGGCACACGCTGGATGTCCTGGCGCTGGGCCGGGACGTCGCCATCAACGTGGGTGTGGACCACCGCAAGGTGGTGATGCGCGTGCTGCTGGGGTGTTCGCTGCTGGTGGCCGTGTCCACCGCGCTGGTGGGGCCCGTGACCTTCTTCGGGCTGCTGGTGGTGAGCCTGGGCTACCAGCTGTGCCGCGGTTTCAGCCATGCCTGGTTGCTGCCCATCGTGGTGATGATCGGCGCCGTTGCCCTGGTGGGCGGGCAGCTGCTCCTGGAAAAGGTGTTCGGCTTCGGCACCGCCCTGCGCGTGGTCATCGAGTTCACGGGCGGCATCCTCTTTCTTTACCTCCTCCTGAAAGGCTCGCTGAAATGACCATCGCGGTCCGGAACGTCTCCAAAAGCTACGGTGGCCAGCCGGTCCTGGACGATGTCAGCTGTGTGATCCCCGAGGGTGGCATCACGTCCATCATCGGCCCCAACGGGGCGGGCAAGTCCACCTTGCTCTCGCTGATCAGCCGGTTGCAGCCGCTCGAGGCAGGCGCGGTCTCCGTGGCGGGCTTGGACATCGCCGCGACCGACAGCCGGGAACTGGCCCGGACGATGGCCATCCTGCGGCAGGAGAACCACCTGACCATGCGGCTCACCGTGCGGGACCTCGTGGCCTTCGGCCGGTTCCCGCACTCCGGCGGGCGGCCCACCGTGGAGGACCTCGCCAAGGTGGAAGAGGCCATCGCCCACCTGGATCTGACCCCCATGGCGGACAAGTTTGTGGACGAGCTCTCCGGAGGGCAGCGTCAGCGGGCTTTCATCGCCATGGTGCTGGCCCAGGACACCCGCTACCTGCTCCTGGACGAACCGCTGAACAACCTGGACATGAAGCATTCGGTGGAGATGATGCGGCTCCTGCGCCGGCTCGCTGACGAGTTCGGCAAAACCATCGTCCTGGTGGTCCATGACATCAACTTCGCGTCCTGCTACTCGGACACGATCCTGGCCATGAAGGACGGGCGGCTGGTCCACCAGGGCAGCCCCCGGCAGATCATGCAGCAGGCCATGCTCCGCGACGTCTACGACATCGACATCCGCATCGAGGAGATCGACGGCAACCGGATCGGCGTCTACTTCGCCTGACCCTCCCCCCCGACGCCTGCTCACTCCTGTGCGAGGCTGGGCTGGTGACCGAGAGCCAAGCTGCCATGCCCTTTCTCCTGACCTCCGACGTCGACGGCGGGACCTTCCGCCTGCGCCACGCCTTGCAAGCTGATCTGCCCGCCATCGTGGGGCTGCTCGCGGACGATTCACTGGGCTCCGGGCGCGAACGCGCCGAGGAACTGGCGCCCTACGAGCGGGCCTTCGAGGCGATCGACGCCGACCCCTCCCACCTGCTCATCGTGGGGGAATTGCTGCCGCCCGGGACCGCTCATGCAGAGGTGGTTGCCACCTTCCAGCTCAGCTTCCTGCCCGGCATCTCACGGCAGGGGGCCTGGCGCTCGCAGATCGAGGGAGTGCGGGTGGCCGACAGGCTCCGGGGCCAGGGCATCGGCAACATGATGGTGCAGTGGGCCATCGAGGAGTCCCGGCGCCGAAGCTGCGCCCTGATACAGCTGACTACACACAAAACGCGGGTGGCCGCCCACCGGTTCTATGAACGCCTCGGCTTCGAAGCCAGCCATGAAGGCATGAAGCTGACGCTCTAAACCTTGACCGTTAGGCTGCCTAACTGTTAGGCTCCCTAACGATGAACAGGAAAAGCGATAACGAGGAGCTGCAGGCACTTGCCGGAGACTTCCGCGATGCCCTCCGCCACAGTGTGTACTTGGTGCGGCGGCTCGATGCCGATGGCGAGCTCAGCGCAGCCCAGCTCAGCACCTTGAAAATGCTGCTGGACGACGGCGTGAGGGTGGGGGAGATCGCACGGAACCTGGGCGTCCGCGTACCCAGTGCCACCGAGCAGATCATCAAGCTGGAGCGGGCAGGATTGGCCCGGCGCGAACCTGACCCGCACGACTCCCGTGCCGTCCTCGTGGTGCTCACCGCGGCGGGCCGTGCCGCCGTCGACTCCGCCAATGCCCGGCGCAATGCCGTGATGGCCGGCATCCTCAGCTCCCTCACTGAGCAGGACCGGCAGGCCCTCGCGGCCGCCCTTCCCGTCATTGGAAAAATCAACGCGTCGCTGCAGCAATGACGCAAGCATCCCTTTAGGAGCAAACTTCATGAACGGCCAAGCAGACACACTGCCGGCAGCAGAAGCAACCTTGAAAGCCGAAAAGGCCTCATTCCTTAAGCAGCCAAAGGCGGTATGGGCCACAGCCCTGGCCGCCGTTTTTGCGTTTATGGGCATTGGACTGGTGGACCCCATCCTGCCCGCCATCGCCACCAACCTCGATGCCAGTCCCAGCGAGGTTTCCCTGCTCTTCACCAGCTATTTCCTGGTGACAGCCGTGGCAATGCTCATCACTGGCTTTGTTTCCTCCCGCATCGGCGGCAAGAGGACCCTGCTGATCGGGCTCGCCGTCATCGTGGTGTTTTCCTCGCTCTCCGGCCTGTCCGGCAGCGTGGGGGAGCTGGTGGGCTTCCGTGCCGGCTGGGGGCTGGGCAACGCCCTGTTTGTGGCCACGGCACTGGCCGTGATCGTCGGTGTGGCCAGCGGCGGGGCCGGCACGGCGATCATCCTCTACGAGGCCGCGCTGGGACTTGGCATTTCGCTGGGCCCACTCCTGGGCGCCCTGCTGGGCGGCTGGCAGTGGCGCGCGCCGTTCTTCGGAACTGCGGCCTTGATGGCTGCCGCCTTTGTAGCCCTGATGGTGCTGCTCCCGAAGACCCCACTGCCCGAGCGGAAGGTCCGCCTGCGGGATCCGCTGCTGGCCCTGGGCCACAAGGGACTGCGCACCACCGCCGTCAGCGGGCTGTTCTACAACTACGGCTTCTTCACCATCCTGGCGTTCACACCGTTCATCCTGGGCATGGACGCCTACGGGATCGGCGGGGTGTTCTTCGGCTGGGGCGTGGCCGTGGCCGTCTTCTCGGTGTTCGTGGCGCCTGTGCTGCAGAACCGCTTCGGGGCCACCAAGGTCCTGGCCGGAACCCTCCTGGCCCTGATGCTCGCCCTCATTGGGCTGGGACTGGCCGCGGGGCACTCGGTGCCTGCCGTCGTCGTCCTGGTGGTGATCTCCGGCGCCCTGCTGGGCATCAACAACACCATCTACACCGAGCTGGCCATGGGCGTTTCGGATTCTCCGCGCCCGGTGGCCTCCTCCGGCTACAACTTCGTTCGCTGGATGGGCGGTGCCCTGGCCCCGTTCGCAGCCGCGCAGCTGGGTGAGCATTTTGGCCCGCAGGTACCGTTCTTTGCCGGGGCGGCGGCGATGGTGTTGGCCATTGGTGTTGCCCTGGCCGGCCGGAAGTACCTGGCAGCGCACGAGCCGCACGTCGTCTAGGCATCATCCGCTCCGCAAACAGCAAACCCTCCGTCACGCCATGTGATGGAGGGTTCGCTGATTGACTGCGGAAGGTGACGGGGCGTTGCTAGGCCTTCTTGGAGCCCTTTGCCACGAACAGCGTCTCCGCCTGCTCCAGTGACATCCCGTTCGTTTCCGGCACCTTGAACATCACAAAGAAGAACGACGCCGCCGCGAACAGTGCGTACATGGCGTACGTGAGCGGCAGGGAACCGGCAGCCATAACCGGGAAGCTCAGTGTGATGGCAAAGTTCGCCACCCACTGCGCGGCGGCCGCCAGGCCCAGTGCGCGGGCGCGGATCCGGGACGGGAAGATCTCGCCCAGGAGAACCCACACCAGCGGGCCCCAGGACGCCCCGAAGCTGACCACAAAAACGTTGGCGGCAACCAGTGCCACCGGACCCCAGGCGCCCGGCAGGGAGATGTCATCGCCGGAACCCACTGCCGAGGAAAACGCCAGCGCCATGGCGCCCAAGGACACGGCCATGCCGACCGAGCCTGCCAGCAGGATGGGCCGGCGGCCGATCCGGTCCACCAGCGCAATGGCCACGAGGGTGACCAGGATGTTCGTGATGGAGGTGGCTACGGAGATGGCGAGCGAGTCCTTTTCCTGGAAGCCCACCGCCTTCCACAGGGTGGTGGAGTAGTAGAAGATCACGTTGATGCCCACGAACTGCTGCAGGACGGACAGGGTGATGCCCACCCAGACCACTGCCTGCAGTCCGAACGCCCTGCCGCGCAGGGAGCCCTTCTGGCCGGCGAGTTTGTCCTCCTCGATGGCTTCGCGGATCTCGCGGATGTGCCGGTCGGTGTCCTCCGCCGGGGCGATCGAATCAAAAACCGTGCGGGCTTCGTCCTCCTTGCCCAGGAACACCAGGAACCGCGGGGATTCGGGCAGGGTGTAGGCAACCCAGCCGTACACCACGGCGGGCACGGCGGCGGCCAGGAACATCCAGCGCCAGGCCTCGATCCCCAGCCAGAAGGACTGGTCGGCGCCGCCGGCGCTGGTGGCGAACAGCGCATCCGAAAGCAGCGCGGCGAAGATACCTGTGGTGATGGCGAGCTGCTGCAGCGATGCCAGCCGGCCACGGACCTTGCGCGGCGAGATCTCGGAAATGTACGCAGGAGCGATCACCGAGGCCAGGCCGATCCCCAGTCCGCCCACCAGGCGCCAGAAGATGAGGTCCCAGACGCTGAAGGCGAAGCCGGTGCCGATGGCGCTGACCAGGAACAGCAGTGCGCCGAGCTTCATGGCCGGAATGCGGCCATAGCGGTCCGCCACTTTGCCGGCCAGGAATGCGCCGGCGGCGCAACCCAGCAGGGCGATGGCGACGGCGAAGCCCGTCACAGCTTCGGACAGTGCGAACTCGTCCTTCATGGCATCCACGGCGCCGTTGACCACGGACGAGTCGAAGCCGAACAGGAATCCGCCCACCGCACCTGCAAGCGCCAGCCAGATCACCCGCCGCGGTATCTGGGCGGTTGTCTGCTCCTGGGCAGTGGGCATGGTTCTCCCTTGGTCTGGGGTTGGGTGGATGCGGTGCGGACGTCGTCGGCTGCGGAACCGGCCAGCAGGCCGGCGCACACGCGGTAAACAGTGTTCCACGCCACCGCGAACTCTTCCAGTCAGCAGCGTTTCAGGGCGGATCGCCTGCAAAACTGAAGAGGACGACGGCGGGCGGGGCGCCGTCGTCCTCGTTCCCTACGCAGGGC
The DNA here is from genome assembly GCF_057656635.1 of Arthrobacter sp. Soil_C_49. Classification (NCBI taxonomy): domain Bacteria; kingdom Bacillati; phylum Actinomycetota; class Actinomycetes; order Micrococcales; family Micrococcaceae; genus Arthrobacter; species Arthrobacter sp. Soil_C_49. The sequence continues at coordinate 66,509 of NZ_JBDGJZ010000019.1, read as the reverse complement.
CTCACCCGGGGGAGGAACGCCGAAACCCTCCCGCGCGAGAGTGCAGGAGGGTTTCGGTGGAAGCGGCCACAAGTGAGCGGGCGTCCGGGTGGGGCGGCCACAAGTGAGCGGGCGTCCGCGGTGGGCCCTTAGTGCACCGCGGCCGGTTCCTGTGGGGCAGCCTTCGGGTCCGAGAGCTTCTTGTTGGGCAGCGCAAAGCTGATGAGGAACGCGATGCCGGTGAGTACGGCCGCGGTGAGCATCACGGCGTCGATCGCGTAGGCGAAGCCCTCCGTGATGGGGCGGGTCAGGGTGCTGTTGGCGGTGTGGAGCCAGCTGGTGTCGTTGAGGGAATCGTTGGACGCCCCGTTCTGGAAGAACTCGTACAGCTTGGCGTTGGCAGGGTCGGCTGCGACGGCGGGGTCCCGCAGGACGGCCTGGTAGTCCGGGCTGGCCATGGCCGACTTCATGCTGTCCGCGATCCGGCTGGCCGCCAGGCTGAACAGCATCGAGATGAACACAGCGGTGCCCACGGCGCCGCCCATGGAGCGGAAGAACGCGGCAGAGGACGTGCCCACACCCATGTCACGGCGCGGTACGGATACCTGCATGGCCAGCGTGAGCGGCTGCATGCAGAAGCCCAGTCCCATGCCGAAGAACACGGCGATCACACCGGGCACCCACAAGCCAGTGTCCACGCCCAGGGACAGCCCCATCACCACGGCGGCCGCGGTAAGGATGGCCGTGCCCATGATGGGGAAGATCCGGTAGGTGCCGGAGGATGAAATGGTGCGCCCGGCCGTGATGGAGCCGGTGAGGATGCCCACCGTGAAGGTGATCATCATCAGGCCTGCCTCGGTGGGCGTGAGGCCCTTGACCAGCTGCAGGTACATCGGCAGCATGGCGATAGCACCGAACATGCCGATGCCGATGATGAAGTTCAGCAGCGATGACAGCCCGAAAGTTGCATTCCGGAAGAGCCGCAGCGGGATCAGCGCGTAGTCGCCGGCGCGTTTCTCGGCGAGCAGGAACCAGACGATGCCCACCACGCCCAGGCCGTAGCACAGGAACGAGTTCAGGGAGGCCCAGCCCCAGGTGCGGCCCTGCTCGGCCACCAGCAGGAGCGGCACGATGGCCAGGGTGATGGCGGCCGCGCCCCAGTAGTCGATCTTCTGCTTCACGTGCTTGGCCGGCAGGTGCAGGAACAGGAACACCACCGCCAGTGCGGCCAGGCCGATGGGCAGGTTGATAAAGAACACCCAGCGCCAGCCGTCGAAGCCCAGGATGTTGGCAGAACCGGCGAATGCCCCGCCCACTACGGGGCCAAGTACCGAGGAAATGCCGAACACGGACATGAAGTAGCCCTGGTACTTGGCCCGGTCCTTCAGGGACACGATGTCGCCGATGATGGTCAGCGCGAGTGCCAGCAGGCCGCCGGCGCCCAGCCCCTGGACGCCGCGGGCAATGGCGAGTTCGGTCATGGAGTGGACCGACCCCGCGTACAGGGAACCTGCCAGGAAGATAACGATGGCCGTCAGGTACAGCGGGCGGCGGCCGAAGATGTCGCTCAGCTTGCCGTACAGCGGCGTGCTCACCGTGGATGTGATGAGGTACGCGGTGGTGGCCCACGCCTGGAGCGACAGCCCGTCCAGGTCGTTGGCGATGGTGTAGATGGACGTGGACACGATGGTTTGGTCCAGTGAGGCCAGGAACATGCCCAGCATCAGGCCCACCATCACGGTGACGATTTGGCGCTGCGTGAGGGTTTCTCCGGCGGCGCGCGTGGCAGGGGGTTGGGACATGGGTGCTCCAGGGGAAGAATCAGGCTTGATAGTTGCTTTCAGTAACTATCTTACGCGGAGACCTATTCCCTGGAACAGGAAGTTATTTTCTACCTGCAGCGGGGGCGCCCTTCAGCGCTCCACGAGGATCCCGTCCGGGTCGCACCAGATGGTGGCTCCGGGGCGTATGGTCACGCCGTCAATGTCCACTTCCACATCCACCTCGCCGGCTCCCTCTTTGGCGCTCTTGCGCGGGTTGCTGCCCAGGGCTTTGACCCCAAGGTCCAGCGCGGCGATCGCCTCGCGGTCGCGGATTGCCCCATTAATAACGACGCCGGCCCAGCCGTTCGCCACGGCGCTTTCGGCGATCATGTCCCCCATCAATGCCGTGCCCAGCGAGCCGCCGCCGTCCACCACCAGCACGTTCCCGTTCCCCGGCGTGGCCAGGGTGGACTTCACCAGCGCGTTGTCCTGGAAACAGCGGATGGTCCTTACCGCACCGCTGAAGTGCGAGCGGCCGCCCAGGGACTGGAACTGCAGTGACACCGACGCCAGCTCGTCCCCGCGTTCGTCGTAGAGGTCGGCGGTATTAACAGCCGCACCAGCTGTTCCGGGGGTGGTCGCTGCGCTCATATGGTTCTCCTTGATGCTCCGGCTGCCGTCAGTGGTCGCCGCGCGCATCGGACAGCGGCGGCACGGTAAAGCCCACGATAGTCTGATTCCCTAGCCAACCAGCCGTATGGGGGAGAATGCCATGAGCCTGTCCAATACTCCAGCTCCCCCCGATCGCGGCACCGGACCGGACGGCGCTGCGGCGGTGCTTGCGGAGCCCACACGCAAGGTCACTCCCCGGTGGGTCACCGGGCTGGTCCTGGTCAACGTGGGGATCAACGCCGCCTTCTTCGGCCCCATCAATATCTTCATCGGCCAGCAGGCCATCAGCATCGATGAACCCAGCAAGGAAGCGGTCCTTTCCCTTGCCACCGCCTGCGGCGCCGCCGTCTCGCTGGTGGCAAACCCGCTGTCCGGGGCTCTCTCGGACCGCACCACGTCCCGTTTCGGCCGCCGCGCGCCCTGGGTGGCGGCCGGGGCGGTGCTCGCTGCCATCGCGCTTCTTGGGATGTCCGGCGCAACTACCGTGGCGCTGGTGGTGGCCTTCTGGTGCGTGGTCCAGCTCGGGGCGAACGCCGCCTACGCAGCCATTACGGCCGCCGTGCCGGACCGTGTGCCGGTGCTCCAGCGCGGCAAGGTGGGAGGGCTCGCGGCCTTTGGCCAGACGCTGGGTATCCTCACGGGCGCGGTGTTCGGCGCCGTGGTGTCCGGCAACTTCATGGTGGGCTACTGGCTGTGCGCCGCGGCCCTGCTGCTGTCCGTGCTGCCGTACCTGGTGCACCGCGATGACCCGGTGCTGCCCAAGGGCGTCCTGCCCCGGTTGCGGCTGGGTGCCTTCCTCCGGGGGTTCTGGATCAGTCCCCGGCAGTACCCGGATTTTGCCTGGGCCGGGCTGACCCGCTTCCTGGTCAACGTGGGCAACCAGCTCACCATCGTTTACCTGCTCTTTTTCCTGCGCGACATCCTGAAGCATAACGACCCCCCGGCGGGAGTGCTGGTCCTCACCGGCATCTACGCGTTGATGGTGATGATCACCGCCGTGGTGGCGGGCCCCTGGAGCGACCGGGTGGGACGCAGGAAGCCGTTCGTGATCGGATCTTCCGTCATCATTGCCATGGCCGCCCTGATTATGGCCTTCTTCCCGGTCTGGCCCGGGGCCATGGCCGGCGCTGCCGTATTGGGCATCGGCTTCGGGGCCTACGTCGCGGTGGACTACGCCCTGCTGACACAGGTCCTGCCCGCGGCGCTGGACCGGGGCAAGGACATGGGCATCATCAACGTGGCAAACTCCTTGCCCCAGGTGGTGGCGCCTGCACTCGCTTTGCTTGCTGTCACATTGTGGGGCGGCTACCGCTCGCTGTTCCTCGCTGCGGCGGTCATCGGCCTGCTTGGGGCTGTTTTTGTGGTGAAAATCAAGGGCGTCCGCTGAGTTTTCGGGCCGCCGGAAGTAAGGCACCTGACGAATTACCGCACACGGCTGTGCCGTATAGTTGAACCGGATCGCAGGCGGTCCGGGATGGGGACGCTCCTGGCTGCTGCACCGTCAAAACACAACCCGGAATACAGATGCCTGAGACTCTTCCAGACCATCCGCCCATGGCCGCCATGCCCTCAGCCCCGCGTCAGCGGCTGCGCTATTCACGCATCCTGGACAGTGCCGCCGGGTTTGCCCGGAAGGGCCTGGACTCCGTGGACCTGGCCGAGGTCGCGGCCAAGGCGGACGTTCCGCTGGGTACGCTGTACCGCTACTTTCCCACCCCAACGCACCTGATGCTCGCCCTCTACCGGCACCAGCTTGGCGAGCTGCAGGCCGCGGGCAGGAACACCGCAGCCAGGTTCCGGGGCCGCGCCCTGGGCGGCCTGGTGATGGAAATCTTCCACATGCGGGTGATGCAGCCGGCCGTGGAGCAGTGCCTGAGCCGCGGCGTGTACCTTCCGGACCGGGACACCACCACCCTGCTGCGCGAAATCGACGCGCTCGGGGAAAAAGTGGTGGCCACAGCCTGCGGTGACCCCATTGTGGCCAGGGTGCTCCTGCTGACGGTAACTGGTCTGGTCCAGTCCGTCCGGAATCGCCGGCTCTCCCTCTTCGAGGCCGAGGAAGACCTCAAAAAGGCCTGTACAAGGCTCGCACCGGCCACCGAAGGCAGCTACACACTCCATCAGAGCGCGTAACTGGCCTAGACCAATAACCCATTAAATCGGGCTTATTGCCGTGGCGTGGGTCACAATAAGGCCTGCATAAGCGTTTTAGCATCCCTCGGCGGCGTCAAATCGCATCCTGGTGCCCCCTTCCGATGTCTACGATGGGGAACGGAGCAGCAGGGAGCATCCCCGACGCTCCCACGGACCCGCCACCCCTGGGTAATCCGCCGCACCTCTTCCAATGCCTCAGGTCTGTTTGGGCCTGAGCCCCATGTGCCGTGTGACCACGGCGAGCACCAGGAGACAACGACGTGTCCATTGACGCAATTGCAGCCACCGACAACTCCGCAGCCAGCGCGCTGACCGAAGCCGAGATCTTCGACGCCCACCAGGGCGGCAAGCTCTCCATCGCCAGCACGGTCCCGCTGTCCAACAAGCGCGACCTGTCCATCGCCTACACTCCCGGTGTGGCCGAGGTCAGCCGCGCCATCCACGCCAGGCCGGAACTGGCCCGCACCCTGACCTGGGCCGAGCGCCTGGTGGTCGTGGTCAGCGACGGCACCGCCGTCCTGGGCCTGGGCAACATCGGCGCCAGCGCCTCGCTGCCCGTGATGGAGGGCAAGTCCGCCCTGTTCAAGACCTTCGGTGACCTCGACTCCATTCCCCTGGTGCTGAACACCACGGACGTGGACGAAATCGTCGAGACCCTGGTCCGCCTGCGCCCCAGCTTCGGCGCCGTCAACCTCGAGGACATCTCCGCGCCGCGCTGCTTCGAGCTGGAGGAAAAGCTCATCGAGGCGCTGGACTGCCCGGTGATGCACGATGACCAGCACGGCACCGCCGTCGTTGCCCTCGCCGCGCTGACCAACGCTGCCAAGGTGACCGGCCGCGAACTGGACAGCCTGCGGGTGGTGGTCTCCGGCGCAGGCGCCGCGGGCATCGCCGTCGCCGAAATCCTGCTGGCCGCCGGCATCACCGACGTGGTCCTGCTGGACTCCCGCGGCATCATCAACTCCGGCCGCAAGGACCTCGCCGCGGACCCGGCCAGCAAGAAGGCTGACATCGCCGGGCGCAGCAACCCCCGCAGCGTGGAAGGCGGCCCCGCCGAGGCCCTCGCCGGAGCCGACGTCTTCATCGGAGTCTCCTCCTCCAAGCTGGCCGAAGAGCACCTCGCCCTGATGAACCAGGACGCCATCGTCTTCGCGCTCTCCAACCCGGACCCCGAGGTCCTGCCCGAGGTCGCCGTGAAGTACGCCGCCGTCGTGGCCACCGGCCGCAGCGACTTCCCCAACCAGATCAACAACGTGCTGGCCTTCCCGGGCATCTTCCGCGGCGCCCTGGACGCCGGTGCCCGCCGCATCACCCCGGCCATGAAGCTGGCCGCCGCCTACGCCATCGCCGACCTCGCCGCAGAGGACCTCTCCGCGGACTACATCGTGCCCAGCCCGCTGGACCCGCGGGTGGCCCCGGCCGTGACCGCAGCAGTCGCCGCCGCGGTGGAAGCGGAGTAAACACCCTTCCCTTTCAGGAATGTACGACGGCGGTGCCTCCCCTGCGCGGAAGGCACCGCCGTCGGGGGTTGGCGGGCGCCGACCATAGACTGGAAGCCATGAACTCCGAAACCGTGGTGACCATCCTGTGCGGCCTGGCAATCGTCGTCGGCGTGGCGGGCACAGTCATCCCGGTGCTGCCGGGCAGCATCCTGATCGGTGGAAGCCTGCTTGTGTGGGCCATCTGGGGCGGCGCCGGCACTGCAGGCTGGGTGGTGTTCGCGGTTGCCATGGTGTTCGTGGTGGCAGGCATGGCTGCCAGCGCTGTCCTGACCGGGAGGAAGCTCAAGGAGCACGCCATCCCCAGCAGAAGCATCGCAGCTGCGCTCGTAGCCGGAGTCGCGGGAATGTTCATCATCCCGGTGGTGGGACTCTTCGTGGGCTTCGCCGCCGGCCTGCTGCTCAGCGAACTCGCCCGCACCCGGAACCTCGGACGTGCGGCGGCTTCCAGTTGGGCAGCCCTCAAAGCAACGGGTGTGGGTATGCTCGCCGAGTTCGGCCTGGCCTGCCTCGCCGCCAGCACGTGGGTGATCGGGGTGTGGGTGGCGGCCGCCAACGGCTGAGGCGCTTGCGGCCCGTACGCTCAAGGGCGTAGAACGGCAGCATGACGGAGCCTACTTCAGCACGCGAGCACGTACAGGCCTGGATGGAGAAGTACCAGGCGGCGTGGACCACCAACCGGCCAGAGGACATCCGCGCCCTCTTCACCGAAGACGCAGTGTACGAAACACGGCCCAACGATCCGCACGCCTGGAAGGGGCAGGACGGCATCGTCGACGCCTGGCTGGCGGCACGGGATGAACCAGGGGACTGGACGTTCAGCTGGGAGCTGCTGGGCACGGACGCGGACACCGCCTTCGTCCAGGGTGTTACCACCTATTCCGGCGACCGGCCCACGTACGACAACCTCTGGGTGATCCGGCTGGACGGGAACGGCCGGGCCTCTGCTTTCACCGAGTGGTTTATGGAACGCAGCTGAAACTCCCGGTCCCGCGGGCGTCCGGCCGCCACGGCTAGCATGGAGAGATGACCGCCGGGGACACTGCACCGATCTACTGGGACAGACGCGACCTTACGCCGTTCGGCGAGCCCCAGTTGCGTACACCAGTCCACGACCTCGCCGGGGGAGTGGGCGGCCTGCTCACGGGCGTCCTCGGCGGACGCCACCCGGCCCTGCTCACCGTGGACGGGGAGATCCCGCGGCTCAAGCGGATGCTGCCCAAGCCCGCCAAGGCCGTGCACGAGGCCGTCTTCACCAGCCGTGAGCCCGACCGGCTGATCACGCTGGCCCGCGCCTACCCCGGCTGGGCCGGGCTCTGCTACCTCATGTCCGGGCTGCTCGTGTACAAGCACGGCGGCTACCTGCGCGCCTCGGAACTCCTGCAGCGCGGGCTCACCACCAGGAACGAGGACGAAGCGAACCGCTACTCGTCCACGTACCTCACCAGGATCGTCACCCGCATCGAACTCGCCGAGCGCGTGGAGATCCCGGTCCTGTTCAGCGAAGAGTCAGTCTTCCTGGCGCTCGCACACTCGTTCCGCGAGACGGGCCGCACCGAGGCTGCGCTGGACGCCCTGGCCGGGCTGCCGCCGTCGCTCCCCATGGCTCTGGCACGCTGCTCACTGGCGCTGACCCTGGGCCGGAGCCGGACGGTGATCGATTGGACCGAAGGCCTGCTCAATGCTGACGATCTGTCCGCTGCCCTGCTGCTGGTGCGGGCGCGGGCCCTGCGGCGGGAGGGCCGGCTCGAGGCAGCGCACCAGGCGCTCGCGGAGGTCCTGCGCCGGCGCAAAACACACCTGGCCCTGCGCAATGACGCCCTCACTGACCGGGCGCTGCTGGTGCTGGACTCCAGCAGGCGCTCGCTCAACCCCCGCGACTGGGGCCGGCGCCGCCAAGATCCCGTGCCTCAGAAGGAGATCGCCGCGCCGGTGCCCATCCGCAAGGACGAGGAGATGCGCCGGATCTGGGAACAGGACTGGAAGAAGCTCAGCGACGAGTAACGGCCCTAGGCCGCTTCAGGGACCGGCAGCAGCTGTTCGCCGAGCAGTACCGCGCCCAACGCCACCATAATGAGGCCGCTGGCAAGGGTCACCACGCGGGCGGCTCCCGGCCGGCTCTGCAGCAGGGTGCGCGAGAGCAGGGCGACGGTGGTGTAGACCAGGCCTGCGAGCAGCACAAACGTCATGCCGAGCAGGCCGGACTGCACCGGCACGGGAAGGGACGCATCGGCGCTCACGAACTGGGGGACCAGCGCCACGTAGAAGAGCAGTCCCTTGGGGTTGATTCCGCTGGTTCCCATGCCCTGAAGGAACGTCCGGAGCCGGGTGCTGCCCTCGCTGCCGGCACGTGCCGTGAAGCTGGCGCCGCGCCAGGAGCGGAGCGTGCTGATCCCGAGCCACATCAGGTAGGCCGCGCCGGCCAGGGTGATCCAACCCAAGACCCCGGGCATTCCCGTTAGCAGGGCGGCCAGTCCCGCCACCAGCAGCACCGTGTGCAGCACGTAACCGCCGCAGAGCCCGGCGACCGCCGGCACAAAACTCCGCTGCCTGAGCCCGGCCGCAATGGAGTACGCCCAGTCAACGCCGGGCGTGCAGGCGAGGGCGGCAGCCACCAGCACAAAGGCCAAAAACAGCTCGGGGTTCATTCTTTCTCCTGCCACATGGTGCGTCAGGACAAACCCTAGATAGTTTCCGCGCAGAAGTGCTGTCCTTTTTCGCTGCGAAGCAGGCCTGCGCGGTAAGGTTTTTGCGTGATCGACCATATTGACAGAAATATCTTGCGCCACCTCAAAGACGATGGCCGGATGACTGCCACGGCGCTTGCCGCGAAGGTGGGTTTGACGGTGGCGCCGTGCCACCGCCGGCTGCGCGACCTGGAGCAGTCGGGTGTGATCCGCGGCTACCGGGCGGACATTGATCCCTCCGCCGTGGGACTGGGTTTCGAGGCCATTGTGTTTGTCACCCTGCGCCAGGTGGACCGGGCCACTATGGAGGTCTTCGAGAACCGGGTGGCGGAGAACCCGAACGTGGTGGAGGCACAGCGGCTCTTCGGTTCACCCGACTACCTGCTGAAGGTCATCGCCGAGGACCTGCCCGCCTACCAGCGCTTCTACGACGCCGAACTCACGTCGCTGCCCGGGGTGGAGCGGCTGACGTCCACCCTGGTGATGAAGAACCTGAAGTCCAACGCCGGCCCGCCGGTGTAGAGGTCCGCCAGCTGATCGCTACGCTGTTGGACTCACGTGGACGATGATCACCTGGGTTTCCTTCGCGCCGTCGTACCGGAGGTCGTAGCTGACGGCCAGCCCGGTGGAGGTGCCCGGGGCGAGGGAGTAATCACTCTTTCCCTCCGGGTTGGCCTTTCGCGAGGAGATCCAGCGCTCGGCGGAATCGGAATCGATCCCATAGCGCTCCACGCCGTCCCGGATAAGGTCAAAAAGCTCGTCCGGCGAGCCGGTGGTGAGGAAGTACGTGACCTCGCTGAAGTCCTGGCGCTTGGTGGTGGTGTTGAACCGGATACGGTCCGTCTCTCCAGTGACGTCGCCGGACGGCCCGGCAATGGTCAGGCTGATTTTTCCCGAGTCCCGGGTGTTGATTTCGGGGCCGTAGCTGTCCTGCGTGACGCGGACCGTTTCCTTTTCCAGCCGTCCCGAGGTCATGTCCAGCCGGGCGCTTTTGGAGTTCCGGATGTCTGCAACTCCGCTGGCGTCAAGCGTCGAAAATTCGGTGCTGTTCACGGTGCTCCCTGTAGATGAAGTAGTGGCGGAGGTTGGTTCGGCGGACGGGCTGCTGATCTGGCATCCCGCCAGGGCCAGGCTTGCCGCAAGGGCAATGAGTACGACGGCGGCGGGGCCCCGCAGACGGGCGGCAGCACGTTCCGGCGTTGGGGTCACTGGTGGACCTCGGCGTCGAAGCCGTCCAGGAAGCGGTCCATGATTCCGGGGATGTTATTGGTGGGCCGGTACTGTTCCACCCTGTCGTCAAAGTCCGAGGCGATGATCTGTTCAGCGCGGGCAGGATCGGTGGCCAGAAGGTCCTGGTACGCGGGTAGTGTGTCCTGCTGGATGAGTGCCCAGCGCTGGTCGGCGTCGGAGATGTTGCCGGCGGGGAAGCCCGTGGTGAAGTCTGTGCGGAACTGGGTGGGGTTGTCCCAGTTGGTGAAGGGCACGTTTTCCGGTCCGGGGCTCTCCACGGTGAAGGTGTAGGGAAAGACTTCCGGGTAGCTCTTCGCGCCGGGGATCGAGGGCTCGCCGGCCAGGGTCACCAGGTAGGTGACGGCCTCTCCGCCCGGGTGGTTGCGTATGGCGTCGTAGTCATCGGCAATGATCTCGTTCTGTTCGCGATACAGCAGGCTGGTGTTTCCCTCCTGGATCAGTTCGGGATCGCCGGAGTCGATCTGTGCCCAGGCCTTGGCGGTGTCCGCGTTGATAACGCCCGAGTCCCGCAGCCTGTTGATTTCTTCGATGCCGCCGTTCATGTAGGCCTCGTGCTGCCGGGCCTGGTCCAGGAAGATTTCCTTGTTCATGTCCAGCATGCTGGTTTCGTAGAAGCGGATCTCCTGGTCCGTCATCCCCGCGAGCTGTTCGATCTGGTCCAGCATGGGCAGCGGTATGTCCGAGGCGGGGTTGTCGGCGATCTGTTGTGCAAGGTCCCGGAGCATGGCCATATCCCTGAAGCCGCCGGCGAAGGATGGCCCGATCATGTTCGCCATGCCCGCCCACTGCAGGTCCGGATTGGCGAGGTAGGCCTGGCCATAAAAGTCATAGACCTTCTTGATGGTCTCCCAGTTGTACTCGGTCCCCTTGGACGTGTCCCAGTCCGCCAGGTCGATCCCCATCTCCAGCATGGCCTGCTGGTTCCAGTAGGAGCTGAGGAAGTCTGCGTATTCTTCGGAGTCCTTGTCAATCAGGCCTGAATCGGCTGCAGCATCCATGGCGGCCTTGGCGGCGTCAGGGTTGGCCAGCGCCCACTGTTTAAATTCTTCGCCTTGGAGGTATCCGCGGCGTTCCTCAGGCGTCATGGCGTTCAAGATGTCCGTCAGGTCCTGGGCTGTGCCCTGGCCGGCTCCGCCAGTCCCGCCACCGGCCCCGCCGGAGCCGCCGCTGGTGCTGGCCTTTTCCTGCTCGTCCGCATTGGCGAGCAGCGCCTTCGATGCTTCTTCCAACCCTGCCGTTGCGGACCGCAGCAGCTTTTGGTGGGCGGACGTCCACTCGCTCCGGAACCGCTCGCCGTCGTGCCCCCGCCAGGCCGTGGAGCTGATGCTGCTGCCCAGCTGCTGGCCCAGGGCGTTCAGCCGGTTGGCGCCGCCGGCCAGGTCCTTGGCAAGCTGCCGGAGCTGCGCCACATCCGCGCCGTAAAAGTTCCCCGCCATGCTTCCCCCCGTATGGATTCCCGTGCCAGCCTAACCGCCGCCCCGCCCGCGCGCGATGGGGAGAGCGCCCCCGTTCGCTACTCCTGCAGCAGTCCGGTGGTCCGGTAGGGGATGACTTCCCGAAGGAACATGCTGGTGGAGGTCCGTACGATTCCCGGGCACAGCCGGATTTCTTCCGATACCCGGTAGAGGTCGTCCGGGCTGGTGGCCACCACGCGGATCAGAAGGTCGGTATCGCCTGCGGGCGCATGGCATTCGAGGACTTCGGGAATCTTCCGGAGGGCGGCGATGGCCTCGTTGAGATGGCTCTGGTCCAACTCGGCGCTGACCGCAGCCGCCACGCCCCGCCCTAGCGCGGCCGGAAGCACCCTGCTGCTGTTGGGCCGCAGCGCTCCGGAGGCCGCCATCCGCTCCAGCCGGCTCTGCACGGTGCCGCGGGCCAGGCCCAGGCGCTGCGCCAGCACCATGATGGGAACGCGCGGATCCTCGTCCAAGGCATTCAGGATCCGCTTGTCCGTGGCGTCCAGTTGCTGCAATCTGATCATTTCCTGTCGGTTGGAACCTCGGGGCTTGATCAGACTGATCAATCGAGGACCTGCTGGTTGCCCCAACTGTAGGGTGTCTGCTCAAATTGTGGCAACAAGGGCAGAAAGCTACCGCTGATTCCCGCAGGCTACAGGCTCCCCGGCACACCACCCGGCAACTGGACACCGCTTCCCGCAAGGAGGCCGCCGCTGATTGACACTTGTTCACACCACGGTCATTCTGCACCCACTGCAAGAGCCCCTGAGCTACCGACGTTCGGATCCTCCGAAGTCATGTAGCTGAGGGGCTCTTGTGTTTGTCCCTGCAGGCACTCCTCCCGCATAGGCTTGATCCATGACCTCCGCCGGCCGTTTTGCTCCCAGCCCCTCCGGTGAATTGCATGTGGGAAATCTTCGAACCGCCATCTTGGCCTGGTTGTTCGCCCGCTCCACGGGCCGGAAGTTCCTGCTCCGGGTGGAAGACCTGGACCGGGCGCGCTCCGGAGCGGAAGCGGAGCAGCTGCGGGACCTGGCGGCTGTCGGCGTGACGTGGGACGGCGAAGTGGTGCGCCAGACCGCCCGGGGACGCCTGTATTCGGCGGCGATTTCCCGCCTTGAGGCTGCGGGCCTCACCTACGAATGCTTCTGCACCCGCCGGGAAATCCAGGAGGCACCGTCGGCCCCGCACGCGCCGCAGGGCGCTTATCCGGGCACCTGCCGCAACCTTGACCCGGCAGAGCTGGAGTTCAAACGCTCCACCCGGCCCGCGGCCGTGCGGCTCCGGGCCGATGTTTCAGAGTTCAGGGTCCAGGACGTGCTCCATGGAAAATATACGGGCATGGTGGATGATTTTGTGCTCCGCCGGAACGACGGGGTGACTGCCTACAACCTGGCCGTGGTCGTTGATGATGCCGAGCAGGGCATCGACCAGGTGGTCCGCGGTGATGACCTCCTCCCGTCCACGCCGCGGCAGGCATACCTCGCCTCGCTTCTGCATATTCCTGTTCCGGAATATGCGCACGTCCCCCTGGTGGTGAATTCCGACGGCGTCCGGCTGGCAAAGCGCGACGGCGCGGTGACGCTGGCCGACCTGGCGGCCGAAGGCGTGCCTGCCCATGCCGTCCGGGACGGGCTGCTGGAATCGCTTGGGCTCCCGGCCGGAGAACTGGAGCGCGCGCTGGATGCCTTCGACCCGGCCGCCCTGCCACGGGAGCCGTGGGTATGGAACGTCAACTTTCATTGACGCCGTCCCGTCCTGTCAACTAATGTTGACGGCATGGAGGTGGAGCGGATGAAAACGCTGGTGGGATCAATGGACGGCATGGGGCCTGCGGAGGCATTGCATGCCGTGGCGGAATTGCAGAAGGAAGTGAGCCGCACTGAATCGGCCCTCGTCCGCGGCGCGCGGCAGGCTGGACTGTCCTGGGAGGCCATTGCGCTGTGCCTCGGTATCAGCAAACAGGCCGTGCACAAGAAGTATGGCAAGCAGTAGACGTCCGGCCAGCCTAGGCTTGGGACATGTCAGAAGAGCAAATGCCGGACCAGAGTCCTGCGCCCAGGTTCACCGTTGAGACTGCCAAGGTCCTGGCCGAGGTGGCCCACAACCGGCAAAAGGACAAGCTCAAGCGGCCGTACAAGGACCACGTCCTCGCCGTCGGCGACGCCCTTGCCGATTTCGACGACGACATCCGGATTGCCGGGTACCTGCACGACATCGCCGAGGACACACCGATAACACGGCAGGCACTGCTGGACATGGGTGTGTCCGAGCGGGCCGTGGAAATTATCGAACGCGTCACCAACCGGCTGCACGAGAACCCCGACGACTACCAGTCCGGAATCCGCGAGATCGCGGAGCACCATGACGCCGCCCTGGTCAAGATCGCAGACAACGCCCACAACTCGCTGCCGGAGCGCGCCCAGGCGTTGGCGGAGAAGTGGCCGGACAAGCCTCCGGTCACCAAGTACCGCGATGCCCGGCCCGTGCTTTACGCCGCAGTCGAGGTGGAAGAGGTTCGAAAAATCCTCGCCCGGGTTAATCCCTGGTTGCTGGAAGAGCTGGACGACCGGCTGGATGAGGAAGACACCACCGACTACGAGAACCTCTCCTACGAGGGAACGGACGCCGCTGGTACCCCCGAACCTGGCGCTAGGACCGCTGGGGAGCGGTAGTTTCCGCCTCCAGTTTTTCCAGGGCGTGATGGAGCCGCTCCGAGCCGCGGCGCTCATCAATAACAACGGAAGCGGCAAGCGCCAGCACGATCACCAGCAGGCACACCGGGACGGAGACGCCCGCCGCGGCCAGGCCCACTGAAACGGCCAGCGCTGCCAGCAACCCCACCGCGACGGAGATAACGGTCCGGTCCGGACCAAGCATGGCGCTGTAAAGCCACGTGAGCGAGGCCTTGAACAGTGCCACCGGAACGGCAATGGCGGCCACCGCCGCTGCTGCGCTGATGTGCGCCTCGTGGTCGATGTAGTAGGCCGCTACATGCAGGCCCGCCCCGGTGGCGGCGATTGCGGCGAAGATCGGTATATGGCCGTAGCCGAACAGGAATGACCTGTGCCGGCGCAGGTGGAGCGCCCGGCCTGCCGGCAGCAGAAAGTAGATCCACCACATGCCGAAGGCCAGGGCTGTTCCGCCGAAGCCCACCAACGCGGCATCCACGCTCCAGCCGTGGGCCGCCACGATGGCGCGGAGCGTCTCGATGGCACCGATGAGGCATTCGCCCAGGGCAATGATGGCCAGCAGCCCGTACCGCTCGGCGATGTGGTGCGCGTGCCAGGGGGTGCGGGCCTTGCGCTCGGCGGCGTAAGGGGTGGCCATCTCCAGCACGATCAAGGGGACGATCATGAACAGAGTGGTGGGAACGTCGGCCTCGATGAAAAGCACCGCGATCCAGCCGAGCTGGACCACCACCAGGTACTTGGCGTAGCGCAGACACGTGTCGCGTCCGGCCGGATCCTGCCTGGCTGCCCGCAGCCATTGGGCCACCAGCGCCAGCCGCATGATCACGTAGCCGCCCACTATCACCACGTTGTCCACGTGCTTGCCCTCCACCAGTGAGTGGAACATCGGCTCAATGCCCATGGCAAGGATCAGGACTCCCACGATCTGGATCATGGTGACCACGCGGAAAATCCAGTCATCAGTGTCATAGGCGCTGGCGAACCATGTGAAGTTGATCCAGGCCCAGATCACGGCGAACATAGCGAAGGAGAACCCCAGCAGGCCCGGAATGAAGTGCGCTTCGGCAATTTCATGGGCAAACTGGCTGCCGGCCACGCCAAACGCGATCACAAACGTCAGGTCGAAAAAAAGCTCAAGCGGTGTGGCAGCCCGGTGTTTTTCATGCGGGTCGCGGCCGCCCATGCGCGCCATGGCATGGCGGAGGGGGTTTGAGGACATAAGTAAAAGCTACACGCGGCCCAGCGCGTCGATGTCCTCCAGGAAGTCCTGGTGCACTTCGGCGCTGACGGTGGTCCGGGTTTCGGCGATGGCGTCGAGGTAGTCCTGGGTGGAGGGCCCCTTCCGCACCGCCTCCCGGACCGAAACAGTCCCGCCGGAAGCCAGCCCGCCGTCGTCGTACACTGCCTTCTCCAGCGCGCGCTGGGAAGCGCTCCGCGCGGCGTACTCGATGTCGGCGGGGGAGAAGCCCTCGGTGCGTTCCACAAGCAGTTCCACGTCCACGGCGTCCACCACGGGCGCCGGGATGAAGCGCTGCCACATCGCTTCACGGGCCTGCCGGTCCGGCAGCCCGATGGGGATGACGTAGTCGAACCGGCCGTGGCGCAGGAAGGCAGTGTCCAGGGCCCGGATGAAGTTGGTGGCGCACACCAGCAGGCGGCCGGGCTGTTCACGGAAGGCGGGGATGATCTTGAGCAGTTCATTGGTGACGCCCTGCAGCGGCGACGGCGGTTCGCCGGAGCGCTGGGAGGCGATCTCTTCCACCTCGTCGATGAACACCACGGCGTGCTCCAGCTCGGCGATCTCCAGGAAGGTCTCGCGCAGTGCACCGGCGAGGCCCTGCGGGTCCGCGGCGAGCCGGGAGGGGAAGACTTCAACGAAGGGCCATTCCAGGCGGGAGGCGATGGCTTTGGCGAAGGTGGTTTTCCCGGTGCCGGGCGGGCCGAAGAGGACCACGGCGCGCGGCGGTACCACGCCGAATTCATCGGCGAGGTCCGCCTCTGCCAAGGGCAGGACCAGCCGGCGTTCGAGCAGTTCCTTTTCCTTGCGCATGCCGGCAACGTTTTCCCAGAGGTCGCGGGCCAGGACCCGGCCGCCGAGCTGGCCGAGTGCGCCGAGTTCCTGGCGCTGGACGGGGATGGTCCGCTCGAAGTAGCGCAGGTTTTTCTTGAGTGCGAAGCCGCGGCCCAGGAATGCTTCCACCCGGGTTTCGGATTCGGGCATCAGCGCAGACAGTTTGTTGAGCCCGTGCGGGGCCATCCGGTTTTCGACGGCGGCCAGCAGCGAGGTGCCGATGCCGCGGCCGCGGTACTCAGGCAGGGTGGCGAGGAAGACGATCCAGCCCTGGTCGTGCGCGGCGCGGCCCACTGCAGCTCCCACTACCTGGTCGCCCTGCACCGCTACTACGGCATGGTCCTTTTCGCAGGATGCGAGGACTTCGGAAAGGGCGTAGACCGGTTCGACGTTGTGGGACTTGAGGGTCTCCCAGAGGTGCAGGATCCCGTCGAGGTCTGATGAGTGGAAGTCCCTGATCCGCCAGTTAGTCATGCCGTCTCCCGGTCTGTTCGTCGTTGAACGCACGTGGTGCGCGCCGCGGTGATGGGCTGCACAGGAAGCATATGCGATCCACCCCCCGAAGGGACGTTGCCGCCCGGTTGCATGACGTTTTGAGGGGGCCCGTTGGGTAGGGAATTCCGTTGAGGGTCCCCCGTCCGAGGAGTAGCGTGACTGGCATCACTCAAAACCCGTTCAGGAGCCATCATGCCAATTCTGGGACGCCGGGCAGCCGCAGTAACAGCCGCGCTGGCGATGAGCGTGACCACCGGTGCCATAGCAAGTCCGGCCTTTGCCCATCCACGGCACGCGGACAGCACCGAAAAGACCCCCACCGCCGAGGGCTATGGCGGAGCTGTCAGCACCGTGGATCAGGACGCATCAGCTGCCGCCATCGAAGTCCTTCGCAAGGGCGGCAACGCCGTCGACGCCGCTGTCGCCGCAGCAGCCACCCTTGGAGTCACCGAGCCCTACTCCGCCGGCATCGGCGGCGGCGGCTACTTTGTGTACTACGACGCAGATTCCGGTGAGGTCAGCACCATCGACGGCCGCGAGACGGCGCCGGCGGAGATGCCTCAGGACGCCTTTATTGATCCCGCCACCGGAAAGCCCTACAACTTCACGCCCGAACTGGTGACCAGCGGGGTTTCCGTCGGCGTTCCGGGCACTCCGGCTACTTGGGAACGTGCACTGAAGCGCTGGGGAAACCTCAGCCTGGAAGAGGCGCTGGAGCCGGCCATTGAGGTGGCCGAGGACGGGTTCGAAGTTGATTCCACCTTTATGCTTCAAACCGAGGAAAACAAAGTACGTTTTGAAGCCTTTCCCTCAACCAGCGAGCTCTATCTTCCCGGCGGCGCTGCACCCGCTGTGGGGTCTGTGTTGAAGAACCCCGACCTCGCAAAGACGTACCGCCTGCTGGCTGAGGAGGGCGTCGACGCCTTCTATAACGGCCCGCTCGCAAAGGAGATTGCGGCCACAGTACAAGAACCGCCGAAGACTGCGACTACCGCCTTGCCTGTTCCCAAGGGGTTCATGACCGCGAAAGACCTGGCAGACTACCGCGTTTTGGAACAGGACCCCACCCATGTGAACTACCGCGGGTATGACGTCTACGGTATGGCCCCCTCCAGCAGCGGCGGAACAACCGTTGGTGAGGCACTGAATATCCTGGAGCCGTTCGACCTGGCGGACCTGGTGAAAGGCAACGGCAATGCCGGGAACCAGTCCGCGGTCCTGCACCACTACCTCGAAGCCAGCGCGCTCGCCTTCGCTGACCGGGGCAAGTATGTGGGCGATCCGGCCTTCGTGGATGTTCCCACGGAGGAACTCCTGGACGAGGTCTTTGGCAAGGAACGGGCCTGTGAGATCGACCCGCTGAAGGCGGCAACGAAGCCTGTGGCAGCCGGGGACGTGGCGGACTACGACGGCACCTGCGACGTTGCGCCGGCTGCGCTCGCAGATGAAAAGGACACCGAGAACATCAACACCACCAACCTCACCGTCTCCGATAAGTGGGGCAACGTGGTGGAGTACACGCTCACCATCGAGCAGACCGGTGGATCGGGGATTGTGGTTCCCGGCCGGGGATTCATCCTCAACAATGAGCTCACGGACTTCTCGACCGTCTACAGCGAAACCGACCCGAACAGGATCCAGCCCGGCAAGCGGCCCCGTTCGTCGATGTCGCCCACCATCGTGCTCAAGGACGGCGATCCGTTCCTGGCCCTCGGTTCACCCGGCGGCTCCACGATCATCACTACCGTGCTGCAGACGCTGGTCAACCGGATCGACCTCGGCATGAGCATCGAGGACGCGCTCGCCGCCCCGCGCGCATCACAGCGCAACACCGCCAGTGTGACCGCCGAACAGGCCTTCATCGACTCGCCGTCCGGGCAGGTCCTGTCGGCCAAGTACGGGCATACGTTCACCGCGGCCGGCAAGCCCGGAACATCCGCGGCGGAAATCGGCGCCGCCACGGCCATCGAGTTCAGCCATGACGGCCAATCCGTAACCGCGGTAGCCGAACCCGTAAGGCGCGGCGGCGGTTCGGCGATGGTCGAGAAACCGGCACGCTGACCGCTGACTGAACAGCACATAACGACGGCGGCACCCCGGGCTCTTGACTCAAGAACCTGGGGTGCCGCCATCGTCCGCGGGCGGGACTACTTCTTAAAGGTCTCGGCGGGTGGGTTGGCGATGACGGGGGAGAGGCCGGTGTGGCCTTCGCGGGTTTCGGCGATTTCGCGGATGCGTTTGCGGCAGGCGTACCAGCCGAAGACCATGAGGGCGCAGGCGATGGCGGTGACGAGCATGGTCAGGGGTGAGTCGATGAAGACCATGATGAGGACGCCGGCGAGGAAGAGCAGGGAGAGGTAGCCGGTGTAGGGGGCGCCGAACATGCGGAAGGAGGGGCGTTCGAGCCAGCCTTTGTCGGCCCAGCGTTTGAGTTGGATTTGGCACAGGACGATGGTGGCCCAGGTCATGATGATGCCGACGGAGGCGATGTTCAGGACGATTTCGAAGGCTTGGGCGGGGACGAGGTAGTTCAGTGGGACGCCCAGGAGGGAGACGCCGGCGGTGATGGCGATGCCGCCGTAGGGGACGCCGGCTTTGTTCATCCGGGAGGCGAATTTGGGGGCGGAGCCGTTGACGGACATGGAGCGCAGGATCCGGCCGGTGGAGTAGAGCCCGGCGTTGAGGGAGGACAGGGCGGCGGTGAGGACGACGAGGTTCATGATGACGTCCACGCCTTGGATGCCGATGGAGCCGAAGAACGTTACGAAGGGGCTGACGCCTTTTTCGTAGGAGGTGTAGGGCAGCAGCAGGGCCAGGAGGATGACGGAGCCGACGTAGAACACGGCGATGCGGAAGACTACGGAGTTGATGGCTTTGGGCATGATTTTTTCGGGGTTTTCGGTTTCGCCGGCGGCGGTGCCGACGAGTTCGATGGAGGCGTAGGCGAACAGGACGCCTTGCATGAGGATGATCATGGGCAGCAGGCCGTTGGGGAAGATCCCGCCGTTATCACTCAGGAGGCTGAGGCCGACTTGTTGGCCGTCGACGGGGGTGCCGAAGATGACGAAGTAGGTGCCTACGAGCAGGAAGATGACCAGGGCGGCGACTTTGATCAGGGCGAACCAGAATTCCATTTCGCCGAAGACTTTCACGGAGACGAGGTTCAGGGCCAGGACGACCAGGAGGGCGGTCAGGGCCCAGGCCCACTGCGGGACGTTGGCCATCCAGGGGATGTAGTTACCGAAGAAGTGCATGTAGAGGGCGGCGGCGGTGATGTCCACGATGGTGGTGGTGGCCCAGTTGATCCAGTAGAACCAGCCGGAGACGAACGCGGCTTTTTCGCCGAAGAATTCGCGGGCGTAGGAGACGAACGAGCCCGAGGAGGGCCGGTGCAGGACCAGTTCGCCCAGGGCGCGCAGGATCAGGAACGCGAAGAACCCGCAGACCGCGTAGGCGATGACCAGGGACGGGCCGGCCGCGTTGAGGCGGCCGCCGGCACCGAGGAACAGGCCGGTGCCGATCGCACCGCCGATCGCGATCATCTGGATCTGCCGGGGCTTCAAATTCTTGTGGTAGCCCTTGTCCTCGGCATGCAGGGCAGTCTCGGAGGCATGCGCATGCCCGCCGTCTATGAGGTGGTCGAGTATGGGGGAGTTCGTCATGGGGATGTCCTTACTTGCTGAGGTTCGCGAGGCGTTCGGGGCTGAGGAGTTCCTGGAGTTGGGTGTGGGTGAGGAGTCCGTGTTCGAGGACGAGTTCGGCGACGCCTTTGCCGGTGGCGAGTGCTTCCTGGGCGATGGCGGTGGCGGTGGCGTAGCCGAGGTGGGGGTTCAGGGCGGTGACCAGGCCGATGGACTGCTCCACCGTGCGGCGGAGGTGTTCGGTGTTGGCGGTGATGCCGCGGATGCAGCGGGCCGTAAGGGTGCGGCAGGCGGCTTCCAGGTGGGAGATGCTCTTGTGGAGGCTGTGGACGATGATGGGTTCGAAGGCGTTGAGCTGTAGCTGCCCGGCTTCGGCGGCCATGGTGATGGTGACGTCGTTGCCGATCACTTCGTGGGCGACCTGGGAGACGACTTCCGGGATCACCGGGTTGATCTTGCCGGGCATGATGGAGGAGCCGGACTGGACAGCCGGGAGGTTGATCTCGCCGAACCCGGCGCGGGGGCCGGAGGAGAGCAGGCGGAGGTCGTTGCAGATTTTGGACAGTTTCACGGCCACGCGTTTGAGGACGCCGGAGAGGTGGACGAAGGCGCCGACGTCCTGGGTTGCTTCGATCAGGTCGACGGCGGTGACCAGGGGCAGGCCGGTGATCTGGGCCAGGTGCCGGCAGGCGGTTTCGGCGTAGCCGGCGGGGGCGTTCAGGCCGGTGCCGATGGCGGTGGCGCCGAGGTTGATTTCGTGGATCAGCAGTTCGGCTTCGGCGAGGCGGAGCCGGTCTTCGCCGATGGTGATGGCGTAGGTGCCGAATTCCTGGCCCAGGGTCATGGGCACGGCGTCCTGGAGCTGGGTGCGGCCCATTTTGACGACGGTGCGGAATTCGAGGGCTTTGGCGGCGCAGGCTTCTTCGAGTTCGGCCAGGGCGTCGAGGAGTTCGCGGGCGGCGAAGATGGTGCCCAGTTTTACCGCGGTGGGGTAGACGTCGTTGGTGGACTGGGAGAGGTTGACGTGGTCGTTGGGGTGCAGCCGGGTGTAGTCGCCCTTGGGGTGGCCCAGGATTTCCAGGGCGCGGTTGGCGATGACCTCGTTGGCGTTCATGTTCGAGGAGGTCCCGGCGCCGCCCTGGATGACGTCCACCACGAACTGGTCGGCGAGTTTGCCGGCCAGGATGTCCTGGCAGGCCTGCCCGATCGCGTCGGCGCGTTCAGCGTCCAGCAGCCCGAGTTCACGGTTGGTGCGGGCCGCGGCGAGCTTGACCGCCGCCAGGCCGCGGACCAGGTGCATGTTCGAGGACAGCTTCTGCCCGGTGATGGGGAAGTTCTCCACGGCCCGGAGCGTGTGCACGCCCCAGTAAGCACCGGCCGGAACATCCCGGTCCCCCAACAGATCATGCTCAGACCGGGTAAGTGCGCCGGTAGGTGTGTGGTTCCCGGCGGTTTCGATGGTAGTCATGTGTCCTTACAGGGCTTCGTTGACGGGTGCGGACGGTTGGTTCAAGAAGTCGGTTGCCTGCAGCAGGCCTACCTGGCGGCCTCCGCCCACCACGGGGGCGGTTGCGATCCCTTCGAGCGGTTCGATGTTTACGCCGGTGCTCGCGAGCAGTTTCACGGTGGCCGGCATGCGGGCGCGGTCACCGCCGTCGGAAATCTTCACACCCACGGCGCTGCCATCGGCCAGGCCCACCAGCTGCACACCTTCAAAGCCGTCCTTTGCCACAGAGCCCGGGAGCAGGCGCATCAGCTCGGTGACGTCGCGGCCTTCCCCGGCCACCATGTCAGGGTGGCGCTGCATGGCGAGCCCGACGGCGGCTTCCGCACACTGCGCGGCCGGCCCGCCGTCGTCGTTCGTCCCTTCGGAATCAGCAGCTGCCCGCGCGATGAGGCCGAAGGCGCGGGCCATGCCGCGGAGTGTCAGGGCAAAGAGCGGCGTGCCGCAGCCGTCCGTGCTGAGGGCGGAGGGTTGCTCGCCCGTGAGCCCCGTGACGGTTTCGGCAACCAGCTGCTGCAACGGGTGGGAGGGTTCCAGGTAGCCCCGGACCGGCCAGCCGTTGATCATGCAGGTGGCGGCCATGGCGGCGTGCTTGCCGGAGCAGTTCTGGGTGAGTTGGGTTGCGCCGCCGCCGTTTCGGAGCCATTCTTCGCGCTCGTTCACGCCGTACGGCAGGTCCGAGCTGTTCTCGAAAGCGCTGACGCTCAGTCCGTGCAGCTCGAGGATGCGCAGCGCCCCTTCACGGTGCTGCGCCGCGCCGGAGTGGCTTGCGGCGGCCAGGGCAAGGAGATCGGCCGGCAGTTCCAGCCCGGCGCGGACCATGGCTACGGCCTGGAGCGGCTTCAGTGAGGACCGGGGGTAGAACGGCGCGAGGGGATTGCCTGCAGACGCCACCGTTGAACCGTCCGCCGCAACAGCAATCGCCGAGCCGTAGTGCACGCTTTCCACGAGGCCGTCGCGAACGGCCGTTACCAGGGGTTCGTGCGTGGGAAGCGATACGGCCGTTTGGGCAGCGGAAAACACAGGGGAGCGCATGGGGTCCTTGGGTGGGTTGTTGCGGTGGTTAGTTGCTGAGGATGGAGTCGAGGGCAAGGCCCACTGCCTGCAGGTGGCGGGCCATGGCGGCGCGCGCCTTTTCGGCGGAACCGGCCTCAATAGCGGCCAGGATGTCCTGGTGTTCCACATCGGAGGCGTGCTGCCGGTCTGCCACCATGTTCAATGTTTCGGACTGGTGGGCCAGGGCGTCCCGGATATCGGCCACCACGCTGGCGAAGACCTTGTTGTGGCTGGCGCGGGCAATGGCGGCGTGGAAGCTTGAGTCCAGTGCTACCCAGGACTCGGGATCGGTTTCGGTAGACATGGCGGCAACGATGTGGCGGAGCGTTTCGAGCTCTTCGTCGCTGCGGCGCTCGGCGGCGAGCCCGGCGGCGGGAACTTCGATGTGCGGGCGCGCTTCGGTCAGGTCCCGGGCCGAGTACTGGCCCAAGGTGAGATCGTTGGCCACCTTGTTGGCGACCACGAACGTTCCCTTGCCCGTTTTGGTCACAGTGAGGCCCAGGGCGGTGCAGGAGCGGAGCGCCTCCCGGATCACCGAGCGGCTTACGGCGTACTGCTGGGAGAGGGTCGCTTCAGAGCTGAGCTTGCTCCCCACTTCCAGCCGCCCTGACTCGATCTCCTGACGGATGGCGTTGAACACTGCTTCGGCGGCACTGAGCCGTGCGAGCGGAAGGGGTGCAGGCTGTCCTGCTGTCCGGCTGTCTGACAGGTTCACGCCTTAAATATGGCAGGGGTCACACGCGGTGTCAATACCGGCCTGTTCAGCTGACGCGGGCGTTGTCCTCAATGGAGCGCAGAATGCCGAATAGTCTCACAACGCCGTCGTCACCGAACAGCACGTCAGGACCGGATGGTGCTAGCTCGTTGTAGGGCGAGTCGAAGAGGGCAGCGGGATTGACCTTGCCGTTCTCCACCAGGTGGTTGGTCAGGACCTGGAGGAAGTCGAGCTGCTGGGCTGTCAACGTGGTTCCGGCAACGAATTCTGCAAGTGCTTCCTCTACGGCGTCCCGGTCCAGGCCCACTAGCGACCGGACGTAGAGTCCGAGCCCTTCAGCTGCGGCCCTGTCTAGGTCTTCCCGTGAACCGAGGCCGCTTTCCAGCAGGATGCGTTCCAATTCCGAAAGGTCCAGGGCGGTGAGCTGTCTGTTGCGGCGGAGGCGCTGGACGGCGGCGTGGTCCTGGTGGTCGGCAAGGTAGAGGCGGATCTTCTCGCGGTATCGTGCCAGGTCGATGTGGCCGTTGGATGCTCCGGCAAGCTCAATTTCTTCAAGTTCGCCGAGTTCGTCGAGGAAATTGGTGTAGACGACGTTCCGCTTGCGTTTCTCGATCAGGTGGACAAGTTCGCGGAGGCGGAGCCTGATGTCCTCCAGCCATTCCGCTGAAACGGACTCCCACTCAGCGTCATCGAGGATTGCCTCTATCAAGGGCAGTTGGGCCGCGATGGCGGGAACGTTCGGCTGGTCCTGGAGGGCGGCGGCTACTGCTTGTACTTTCGTCCGGAACGGACCCAGCGGATTCCCCTGGAGCGCTGCCAGTTCAGTCTGCAGCAGAAGATAGTCAAAGCGCTTGGCCTCCTCCGTGTCCGGCAGGGCGCCGATGGGGGCGAGCCGTGCAACGTCTACCTCAAGGGCATCAAAGTCCTCGGTGCCCAGAGACTCCCAGGCGGCTGGTTCGGCAAACTTGTCCACCCATCTGCGGGCGGGCCTGACCAGGAAGTTTTCCAGCGGCAGCCGGCCCACGGAGTGCTTCAGGGACTCCCGCAAGTCAACAACGAAGGGGGAGGAGGCGTCCCAGGCGAGATCCGCCGTCGTACGCAGCAAGCGGACGCGCGTTGCGAAGGTGCTCTCGGCGAGGGACTTGCCCAGGGATCCTTCATTGCCGGGCATCCCGGCGTTGAAGTATTCAGCGTTGCGGCAGAGGTCGAAGATGAAGAAGTCCTTCTTGTCTTCGCCGGGGCCGAAGAGGTCCGGGCAGAGGCGAGTGCCGCGTCCCACCATCTGCCAGAACTTGGTCTTGGACCGGACCATCTTGAAGAAGACCAGGTTGACCGCCTCGGGGACATCGATGCCGGTGTCCAGCATGTCCACGGAGATGGCGATGTGCGGGTTGCTGTCGCGGCGCGAGAAATCGTCGATGAGGGTCTGCGCGTAGTTGACCTGGTAGGTCACCACGCGGGCAAAGTGGCCTTTGAGGTGCGGGTAGTTCTTGTCGAAGCGCTCGGCGATGTAGTCGGCGTGCCGGTTGTTCTTGGCGAAGATGATGGTCTTGCCCAGCCGGTCGCCGCCCGCCACCTTGTGGCCGTGCGTCATCAGCACTTCCAGCGCTTTGTCCACGGTGTCGGTGTTGAAGAGCCAGGAATTGACGACGGCGGGATCGACGGATTCGGGGATCTCGCCGTCCTCGTTCCAGTCGAGCTCGTCCCATTGTTCCTTTTCGTGCTCGGGGAGGTCGTCGTAGGCGATGCCTTCGTAGGGGAACTTCAGCGGCACGGGCACCACGCGGGGCGGGACCAGGTAGCCGGCCTCGATGGCCTCGTTGAGTTCGTAGGCGAACGTGGGGACGTTGTCCTCGATGCCGAACAGGCTGTAGGTATTGCGGTCCACTTCCGACTGGGGAGTGGCGGTGAGTCCGATCAGAAGCGAGTCGAAGTAATCGAAGATCGCCTTGTACTTCTGGTAGATGGACCGGTGGGCTTCGTCCACGATGATGAGGTCGTAGTGGCCGATCCCGAACCGCCGCTGGCCCAGCCGGCCCTCTGTCTTGTTGATGAGGTTCATCATGGTGGGGTAGGTGGCCACGTGGATGCGGCTGTCTGCCTCCTCGCCGGAGCCCAGGATGACGGGGCCGGAACCGGGAAGGTGGGTTTTGAACGCGTTGGCTGCCTGTTTCACCAGGGCAACGCGGTCCGCCAGGAACAGGACGCGCTTGGCCCAGTTGGCTTCCTGCAGCAGTTTGGTGAGCGCGACGACGGTGCGCGTCTTGCCCGTGCCCGTCGCCATGACCACGAGGGCCTTGCGTTCGTAGTCCTTCTCGTAGGCTTCGGTGACGGCCCGGATAGCGTTGTGCTGGTACGTCCGCTCCACGATTGCGTCGTCAATTGGCTGCTGCGCCAGCGGTTTGCGGGTCTGCCGGCGGTTGATGAGGAGCTGCAGCTGGTCCCGGGTGTGGAATCCTTGGACCGCCCGCTCCGGGTACTTGGTGTCGTCCCAAATCCAGGTCTCGTAGCCGGACGTGTAGTAGATGACCGGGCGGCGGTTGTAGCGGCGCTCCAGGCAGTCGGCATACAGCTTCGCCTGCTGCTTGCCCACGTGCGGGTCCTTGGTGGTCAGCTTCGCTTCGACGACGGCGAGCGGCAGCCCGTCCGCACCCCAGAGGACGTAGTCAACGTAGCCGGTGCCGCTCAGGGTGCCGCTGTTGGTGGGCATGCTGTCCACCTTGAACTCACGGTCTTCCGTGTTAGTGAGCGGCCAGCCGGCTTCGTTCAGGTCCCAGTCAATAAGATGTTTCCGGGTCAGCGCCTCGTCGTAGTCGTGCTGGTCCGGGACCGTTTGGTTCTGTTTCCTGGTGGCGGCGATTTCGGCCCGGAGCTGCGCCAGCTGAGCTTCGAGGTCTGCCGACTTGGCGGCCTCCGCGGCAAAGGCGTCGTTCTTCGCCTGCAGCTCTTCTTCGAGTTTCTGCAGTTGCTCGGGGGACTGCTGCTGGGCAGGCGCCGTGCTTGCCGGAGCGAGGTGGCCGGCGTCGAACGCCAACGACGGCGGCAGCTGGGTGCCGTTCTTCGCGTAGTTCCGCGCGAGCCAGTAGCAGACGTGGTGCAGCTCGCGGAGGACGATTTCCGCGCCTTGTGCGGTGGGGTTGACCGGGTTGTGGACCGCGTTGTTGCCGGCTTTGCGGATGATGGTGAGCTTGCTGCCGATGGTGCTGCCCACCAGGCCTTTGAATGCAGGCTCGTTGAGCAGGGCGTTGAGGTCGTCCTTATACGGGAGGACCAGCGCCACCTCTACCTTGTAGAGCCATTCGACGAGCCGCTCAACGGTGTAGCGGGAGTAGAACATGGAGGCGCGCGGGTCGACGCGGGCGAACTTCTCGGCCCGGCGAGCATGCTGTGCCAGATCCGGCCATTCAGTCTGCAGAAAGCCGAAATTGCTGTTGACTGCCCCCACTATTTGACCCCCGTCACTGCCACGCCGCGTATGGGCACTAGTCAACCACGCGAAAGCGGCCGTTCAGTACTTGTAGAACAAAGACTACTTCGGGAATACACTGCACGTATGGACAAGGTGGGCGTTCGGGAACTCAAGCAAAACCCTAGGGCTGTCATAGAGCGCGTTGAGCATGGAGCCAGCGTGGAGATCACCCTGCAGGGGCGGGCCGTGGCCAGGATGTCTCCCATTATGCACCGCAGGAAGTGGACGCCCGCTGCCGACGTTGCCCGTGCTCTTGAAGTGGCCGGCCTCGGCGCGGACCAGACCGGCTGGCTGGAAGAGCACCGGGAATCCCGGGATGCGGACCCGTTGGTGGACCCGTGGGAGCGTCTTTGATCCTGCTCGATACGAACATCCTGATCAGCCCGCCGGCAGAGTGGCCGGAAGGTGAGGTGCTGGGGTCAAGCATTATTTCGTTGGCGGAACTGCACTTTGGCATCCGTTCTTCGGCCTCCGAGGAGATCCGGCGGCAGCGGGTGCGCCGGCTTGCCGTCTGGCGAGAGCTGATGGACTGGATCCTTTTCGATGAGCCAGCGGCGGAGAGCTACGGTGAGCTGGCGGCCAAGGTTCGCTCGCTTCGGCCGCAGCATGCCAGAAGCAAGGACATCATGATCGCCGCGCAGGCCCACTCGCTGGGCATACCCCTGATGACGCGGAACGCCAAGGATTTCGAGCTGGTCAGCGACGTCGTCGAGATCCTCGAGCTGTTATGAGGCCAGGCCCCTTATCCTTCGTCGGTCTTTACTCGAAGAAGTCCTCGTCCAGTTCCACCACGTCATAGCTCTGCTTCACTTGGACGCCCACCCGGTACTTGATCATGAGGCTGACCAGGCGGGCGGAGTCGATCAGGATGATCCGTGAGGGGACGTTCTCGGCATACTGGCGGGCTCCGGAGGTGAAGGTGCTGGTGGTGATGAAGACTCCACGCGATGCCCCGACTCCGTGCAATACGCCCACAAAAGCCTGGATTGTTTCACGGCCGACGGTGTTGCCGTCCGCGTAGCTTTTGGCTTGGACATAGATCCGGTCGAGCCCGAGCGCATCCTGGTCGATGACGCCATCCACCCCGCCATCGCCCGAGCCGCCAATACGACGCCCACGCTGCTCTGCACCGCCGTAGCCCATTTTGAGGAGCAGCTTGACCACCGCCTCTTCGAAGAAGTCGGGATGGCCTTGCGGAGCCGGGAGAGCAGGGAGACGCCCACCTCGGCGTGGATCCGGTTGATCCCCTCCTCGATCTGCTCGACGGGCTCCAGTTCTTCAGCCGTTGGAAGGCTGGTGGTCAATGTTTCTTGTGCCGATACCTGCTTCTCCGACTTGGGCCAGTACTTGGCGAAGATCTCGTGGGCCTGGCGGTAGTTGATGCCTCCGGGGTTCTCTTTGAGCCACCGGCGGCCTTCGTCGGTGATGCAGTAGTGCCCCTTGGTGGGCCGGTCAATCCAGTCGGCACGGGTGACGTGGCTGAGGCCCCACCCCATCCGTTGCGCGTAGCGGAGGCCGCCCGAGTTCAGCGTCTCAAGCCGTGCAGTCTGAAAGGCCCGCTTTGTCTGCGGCCTGATGAAACAAATCCTTGCGGTGGAGCGTCCGGCCGTCCTCAAGCGCCTGCAGGGCAGGAACTATGAGCGCCGGCCAGATCGGAACTTCGGTGGCTGTCGATTCCGTTTGAACTTCCGACATCACAGTTCTCCCTTGAACGCTCGGTGCTGAAGTGATGCGAACAGGGCGTCCAGCTCAGCCAGATGCTTGCGCTGCAGTTCTTTCAAGCGTTCGACGCCGGCGACCCGGATCGCAAAGGTCCGCTGGAGTTCCAGCGGAGGCAGATATATGTCAAAGGTGCGGCAGTATGGGACGGAAAGGTGTTTTACCGTTGAGCCGGATCCATTCTTGAGGTACTCGCTCTGCATATATTCAGAGGTAAGAAAGTACAGCAAGTACGTTGCTTCGAGTTTTGATGTATTCGGACGATAAAGCATGGTCCGTTGACCCAAAAAGACCTGGTCACTCGTTCTGATGACACCAGCCTCACCCATCGGGGCCTCCCGCGTTAGGACCACGTCGCCCATCAGGGGAGTGGTGCGTCTATTCCAGCGTTTGAAAGTTTCTTCGTCTACATACCTGACGTTACTAAGATCAATTGCTCGAGAACGAACATTGCTGGTCCGGATCATTTTGAAGTCTGTGGGACCGTCTGCCAAAGGGGCAGTTCGGTTTACGCAGTCAACGATGGCTGAACAAACTTTGCCAATGGCGACTCGTGGCCATGGAACATCGGTCCGGAGGTCGCCGAACATGGAGTGGAAGATTGACTGAGTGAGGGTGTCGAGGTGGGCGAGGGCTTCGCGGCGCTTGGTGCGGAGCTCGTCGGCCTTGTCCAGGATCGCCGCAATCCGCCGCTGCTCGTCGAGGGGCGGAAGGCTGATTGGAATCCGAGAAGCCGCTGCTTTGGTTAACTTTGCGCGGGTTGTTCCCGTTAGGAATGGGCGAACGTCATAGTTTTCGAGAACGCGAGCAAGAAATGCAATATCCGTACCGGTTCGGGGGCGGAGTACATGCGCATGGTTGTTTACCCAAGACTTACCTTCGATCTTGTATGCGATGCCACGGCTCGGGTTGTCAAAATAGCCGCCGTCTTCGGCTAGGAGGACGAGCGATTCATCGAAAATGTGCCCGCGCACGGAGTCTTGTTGGCCGTTGGCTCCGTAATAAGGAATTTCACCAGGGATGCGGTCCTTCGCAGTAATTGGGCGGCGACGATGATCGAGGAACTCAACAACGTCTCCGAGCTTCACCTGGGAGCTGGGTATCTCTGCCTTCATCACTTCAGCAGCTCCCGCAACTCTGCCAACCCCTCGGTGATATCAGCCTCCAGCTCGTCCACCGTCGCCAGAATCTCCGCAGGCTCGGCGTGATCGACGTATTCGTGTTCGATCTCCTTGTACCGGTTCAGGGACAGGTCGTAGTCGTTGGCGGCGATCTCGGAAAGCGGCACACAGAACGACTGGTCCGTGCGCGCGCGCTCAAGTTCCGTCGTCGAACGTTCATTCCAGCGGGCGAGGACATCGGGGAGGTCGGACGTGCCGAGCGGGGTGCGCTTGTCGTCGAGGCTGAAGCCGTCGGACTTCACGTCGTAGAACCAGACGTTGTCCGTGCCGCCGGAGTTCGTCTTGGTGAAGAACAGGATGGCCGTGGACACCCCGGCATACGGCTTGAAGACACCGGAGGGGAGCTTCACCACGGCGTCGAGCTTGTGGCCCTCGACAAGCGTTTTCCGCAGCGACTTGTGCGCCCCGGTGGAGCCGAACAGCACGCCGTCGGGAACGATGACGGCAGCCCGGCCGCCCGGCTTGAGCAGCTTGATGAAGAGCGCCAGGAAGAGGAGCTCGGTCTTCTTGGTCTTGACGACGGTCAGGAGGTCCTTGGCGACGTTCTCGTAGTCCAGGCTGCCGGCGAACGGCGGGTTGGCCAGGATGACGTTGTACTTTTCCTCCTCGTCGGCATGGAGGTCGGCGAGCGAATCACGGTACGAGATGTCCGGGTTCTCCACGCCGTGCAGCAGCATGTTCATGGAGCCGATGCGGAGCATGGTGGAGTCGAAGTCGAAGCCGTGGAACTGCTGGTTATGGAAGAACTTGCCGCTCTCGTCATTGGTGAGCAGGTTCTGGTTGTTCCTCCGCAGGAACTCGCCGGCCTGCACCAGGAAGCCGCACGTGCCCGAGGCCGGATCACAAATGGCCTCCAGCGGCTTGGGCGCGATCATGGCCACCATTAGGTCGATGATGTGCCGGGGCGTCCGGAACTGGCCGTTGGTGCCGGCGGATGCCAGCTTGGAGAGCATGTACTCGTAGAGATCGCCCTTGGTGTCCTTGCCGTCCATGTTGATGCTGTCGATGACGTCGACCACCTGCTTCAGGACGCCGGCGTTCGGGATCTTGAACTGGGCATCCTTCATGTGGTGGCTGTAGGTGGAGTCCTCACCGTTGGCCAGCTTGGGGAGCTCATTGCGCAGGAACGGGAAGATGCTCTGCGAGAAGACGGTGAACATCTCAGCCTGCGAGAAGTCCTTGAACCGGGACCAGCGAAGGTCCGAGTAAGGCCGGCCCTGCGGGTCCAGGCCTTCGGGGAACACCGCGTTCTGCAGCGGCTGGCCCAGCAGGTTGGCCCGTTTCTCCTCGCGCGTGTGGTTCTCGTCCAGGCGCTTCAGGAACAGCAGATAGGTGATCTGTTCGATGACTTCCAAGGGGTTTGAGATACCGCCGCTCCAGAACGTATTCCAGACCTTGTCTACTTGGGACTTGATTTCACCTGTGATCACCCATGTGAGTTTAGTGGCTGACGGAGTAGCGCTTGGCTTTCATGGGTAGTGCTGCCCTGTGTTGGATCGGACACTCAACGTGGCAACGGCCGTCTGTCTGAACCGTGTGTGAAGATGTCCCCTATGAATGATGTGAACCCGGACCTTGCCCTCTACGTTGAGGGCGAGTCCGCCCTGGTGGCAGGATCACCTGATGCCATCGCGGAACTCTTTCGGAAGCTCGACGTTCCCCCCGAGTCAACGGCAAAGGTCGGGACAGCAGTCACTGACATGCTGGCCGCTGCTGGCGGGCTGCTCGGCATGCTGGGGCAGGGTGGAATAAGTGGCAACTCGTTCCAGATGACTCCCGAGTCCTATGCCAAGTACCTGGAGCTGGCAGGTTCTACCAAAGAAGCCTTCGGCCTCGTCAGCGGGGTCCTTCGCAATCCTGACGGAAGAATCGATACCGTCGTCGAGCTGGTGAAATCTTCACCCGTGGGCCTCCCAGCCGGACCAAACCCTGCGATGCTGGCAGCTGCGATCGCGATACGATCTGCTATTCACAGCTTGGAGGTGCAGCTCGAATCGATTGACGCCAAGCTCGATACGGTGCTGCGGGACACCCGGAACGAAGCGCTGGGCAACATCCAGGGGACCACCTTTATCCTGGAGAAGGCCTTTGGCTATTTTGAAGAAACGGGAGAACTGACGCCCACCCTGTGGGACCAGGTGGCGGGGCAGGCTGCTGCTTTGTCACAGATGCACGCGGTGGCTCTCAACCACATAGATGCGCTCGCGGACGGACTAAATGCGAAGAGCTTCGGCAAGCGGCTGGACGGGGCAAGGAACGCTGCCTCAGGTGAACTTCAGCATTGGCTGATCATCACAGCGGTGGCGCTGACGAACATGGTTCGGATGGATTCACTCGAAATTGTTCATGCGTCCAAGGCGGACCCGGCGGGCGCACACACCCGCCACGTAGCGCAGGCCAAGGACCGCCGCCTTGAGCTCACCAGATCCAAAGTGCAGAAATTGGCAGACGCTGCTGCGAAAGCGTCCAAAGTGGACACCCTAACTCGCGTGGCGAACCCCTTCGAGCTGCCCAAACTCTATGATGCGGTCTCTGAAATCCAGCGGCTTCTCGTGGTGTTCTCCGAGGCCTACGGCATGCCGGCTACAGAGGCATTCGAGCGCAAGGAATGGCATACATCCCTTCTTGATCTGGGCCACGCAGCCGGGAGCGCCGTGGCCGGGGCTGTGGGTGCCGCGGCCGGCTCTGTTGCGGCAGCACCAAAGGCCATCGCCGGAGGAGTGGAGGACAGCATTCTGCAGGTCGCCCAGAGCATCGAGGAACGCCGCAAGAGCGCCCATTCGGGCGATCAAACGACCTCCTGATCCGACCATTGCAGCGGCGGGTCCGGAGAGTAGCTAAGCTCTCGGACCCGCCGTTGTTGATGGGTGTTCAGCAGGGCGTCCAGGTTTTCCCGCCTGGCGCATAGCAGCGGGGTCCTGTGTATTTGGAGGGTGCCGGTGGTACATAGGGTGCGGGTGCTGGTGGAACGTATGGCTGGGGAGCCGGGGCCACGTACGGCGCCGGTGCGGGCAGCCTGCGAAGCCGCTCTGCTTCAGCAGCGGCCTGCCGGGCGGCTTCGTCCGCTGCTGCCTTTGCGGCGGTTGCGGCTTCGTCGGCCGCCTTCTTCTCGGCAGCTGCACGTTCTTCGGCGGCCTTCTTTTCAGCGGCTGCGCGAGCTTCGGCTGCCAGGCGGTCTTCTTCGGCCTTCTTTTCAGCTGCCGCCAACGTCGACTGCTGTGCCTTGAACTCATCCCTCTTCTGCTCGCCAGAGGTGATCTTCTTTTCGAGCGCGGCCACAGCGGCCGTAGTGGCGGCCGCCGAAAGCCCGGCCCAGTAGATTGCCCTGTTGGCGTCCTTGGTAGCAGCAAGGACCGCCCTGAGGGATTTGGCAGCGGCAAGCTTCGCAGCCAGTGCGGCCGCCGCCGTGCCCGCGGCCGCCGATGTTGTTGCCGGCGCAGCCCCGGCTGCCTCTTCCAGTGCTTTGGTTGTCTCAGCCAGCTGCGCGGGAAGGGTGCAGTCTATGGCCTCGGAAAAAAGGCCGGACTTCGCAGCCCGGGCTTCCTCGTAGGCTGCCTGCACGGGCGGAAGGAACTTGCGGTTTTCGCCGAACTGCACCGGTATCCCCAGCCCTTCCCTTGCAATCTCGGCATTCACGAGGGAACCGTCCGGAGCAAAGACTCCCGCCAGCGTGCGGCCGTATTTGTCGTGGCGCTCGACATCGAATTCCAGCCTTACCTGGGTGCCTTTGGGGAGGGCCTCTTCGAGGTACTTCGAGGCTTGCGGGCCAAGGCATTCGACCGGCTGGTTGGGGTCTTTTGTTTCAGGAGTGTCCACATTGAGAAGCCGAATGGTGTGATCGCCGTTGTTGATGGAAACGATGAGAGTGTCGCCGTCGACGACTCGCACCACCGTCCCTGAATCTTCGTTCGCTGCTGCGCCGACTGCAACGGAGCCTGCCACCAAGGCTGTGGTGGCCACGGTGGCGATTATCAGTTTCTTCACTTGGTGCTTTCGGTAGACGCTGCGCCAGGTCCGTGCCGGAAGAATGCATCAACCGTGAAGGAACCTGAGTGCTTGTTCTATGTATGCTGGTCACGAAAACGCAAGAGTTCTTCAAGCGGACCTCAAGATTGCCGCAGTTCTGTTCCACATCGGTTTACCGCCGTGCTGGCCCTTCCAGGGGACGCTCCTCCGGCACGCTCGTACCGGTCTTCTTCTTTGATCCGGTCTCGGTTCGTTCTAAACTGGCCGCAAGTGCCCAATCGGAACGTTCGTACCTATAGGAGGCTGCCATCAAAGCGTCCTTTGCCGATCGCCTTGCCTCCGAAGTCCGGTCCCGCCGCGCCGTGCTCCGGTTGACGCAGCATGATCTTGCCCAGCTGGCGGGGGTATCGGAGCGCTTCGTGCGGTTCGTGGAACAAGGCAAGCCAAGCGTCCAGCTCGACTCACTCCTGGCTCTCCTGGATACGCTTGGTTTGGAGCTCCAGGTCGGCACACGGACACGCACCGCCCCTTCAGCGGCGACGATGACAGGTTCTGAAGAGGCCCGGCCGTGAGGCACCGCATCGCGGACATCTACAAAGCCGGAGTCCTCGCCGCACGGCTCGAAAGGCACGACGGCGGAACCAAGTTCGGCTATCTGCCTGCCTACCTCCACAGCGGCGGGCCCGCCGTCGCCACTTCCCTGCCGCTCACCAGCGAACCTGTCTTTTCCGCCGCCGGCGCCGCCCCGCCATATTTCACCGGGCTGCTGCCGGAGGGCCGCCGACTCAACGCGCTGCGGCGTTCCATCAAGACCAGCGCGGACGACGACCTGTCCCTGCTGATCGCTGCCGGCGGCAATCCGGTGGGAGATGTGCAGATCGTAGGGCATGGCGAGCCCTTGAACCGTGACGAGCATGCGGTCCAGCTGGACCCGCAGCGGAGCCTGGACTTTGACCAGTTGCTGGGCGACCCCGACCTTATCGATCCGGTGGCACTGGCAGGTGTGCAGGACAAACTCTCCGCCGGAATGATTTCCGTGCCGGTGGCCAGTACCGGGCGGCAGTTCATCCTGAAACTCAACGCACCCGAGTTCCCGCATGTGGTGGAGAACGAGTACGTGATGTTCCGCTACGCGGCAAAGCTTCGGATCCCGCTCAGCCGCGTCCAGCTGGTCCGGGACGTTGCCGGCAGGCCCGGGCTGCTGGTGGAGCGCTTCGACCGTGTACCCGGGCCGGATAACGGACCCGGCGACGTCCGCCGTCTCGCCGTGGAGGACGGGGCGCAGGTGCTGAAGCTCTACCCGGCGGATAAGTACAACGTGGGGTACGGCCAGGTATGCCACGCCCTCGCGGACCACTGCTCCGCGCCGCTTCCCGCGCTCCGGAACCTGGCGATCCAAGGGGCCTACGCCTGGCTGACCGGCAACGGGGACCTGCACGCGAAGAACGTATCGATGGTCCAGCAGCCACATGGCGAGTGGACCATCGCGCCCGTGTACGACATTCCCTCCACCGTGGTTTACGGCGACAAAACCCTTGCCTTGACCCTTGGCGGAAAGCGGACCGGGATTTCGCGCCGCCAGTTCCTCGGCTGGGCCTCGGAGCTAAGACTGACCGACCGTGCGGCGGCCCAGGTTGTCGAGATCGCCCTCAAGGCCTCGGCCCCTCTGATCGCGGATCTGGAATCAGGAACGGCTTTCCGTGTCCTGGGCGGCGCCGGGACAAAAGCCAACGACGACGG
Source organism: Arthrobacter sp. Soil_C_49 (assembly GCF_057656635.1). Taxonomy (NCBI): domain Bacteria; kingdom Bacillati; phylum Actinomycetota; class Actinomycetes; order Micrococcales; family Micrococcaceae; genus Arthrobacter; species Arthrobacter sp. Soil_C_49. The sequence goes on along the minus strand of NZ_JBDGJZ010000019.1, from coordinate 30,797 downwards.
CGGCTCGCCATTTCCCGAGTTGGTCACCAGGGCGTGGGTCAAGGAGCTGAAGCACCGCCGCAGGCTGATGGAAGGCTGATCGCAGTCCTAGCCGGATTCGTACCAGCGAAGCACCCGCAAGGCGCGGAGGGTGTTCCACCGGCTTGGTTGTCCGTCTCCGCCCTCCAGTGCGAAGTGGACCTTCCCGGGGTGGGTGCCCTCCAGCAACCACCTGCCGTCCGGCTGCTCCTTGGACCTCACGACGTCGATGGCCGCGTCAATCCGTCTGTCGGGGGTGCCGCCGGCGCCCCGGAAGTAGTCCAGGCCGCGGAGGACGTCGTAGAACCATCGGGTGGGGTAGGAGAACTGCAGCCAGTCACGGCTGATCAGTTCACGGCTGGACTTGCGCCGCAGCAGCCCGCGCTCCAGCAGGTACTCTTCCGCGCGGTGCCGGGCCTTGCCTGATTCAGGTGTTCCCCCTGTGGCCCGCTCATGTTCCAGGAGCCCCTCAAGGACGCAGATGGTGGTGTGGAAGGACGAGCGGGTGGAGCCTCGTTCCGTTTCGCAGTTCCAGCCGCCGTCGGGCAGCTGTTCGCGGGTCAGCCGCTCCACCACGCTGTCCACGTTCTCTCCGAAATACGCGCCCAGGGCCACGGTCATGCCGTTGATGCAGGGTTCAACTTCGCCGTCGAAGAAGAGCTGGTTGCCTTCCTCCCAGCGGCTGTTGTCACGGACCAGTCCGATGGCGTGCCGGGCTTCCCGGCTTTCGGGGTCCAGGCCGAAGTCCCTGAGGAGTAACAGGCTGTATGTGGTCGCCGTCCAGGGCTGGCTGTCGGGATCGTCATCGGCGGCGGGCCAGTACGTGCCGCCCGCCCACTGACCGTCCGTGCCCTGGAGGGCCAGAAGCCTGGCTCCCCAGCCTTCGGTGGCAATCCGCTCACGCTCTGCCTGAACGTCACCAGTCGAAGCATCCGTCAGATCGCGCAGGACCTGCGAGCGGATGGCAGGATCGCCGTCGAGCAACCAAGTCAGCACATCCATCGGCGCTGTCCGTTCAGAGGTGCTGGATGCCCGCCCGCTGCATGGCGTCCTTATAGATCTCCACGTTCTTGGCCAGCAGTTCTTCCTGCTTGGCTTCGGAGACAGCAAAGGCCCGGCCCCCGAGGGCCGTGGCCTTGTAAACCTTGATGCCGCTGTTCTTCAGCGACGAGTGGTAGGTCTTCTCGAACAAGGTGAGGAAGGTGGCAGCGTCCGTGCCGTGGGCGATGATCGCCGAAACGCGGGAGTTGATCTTGAGGAACTGGCGGAAGGGCCGCAGGCCGTCAGTCTTTTCCTGCACGCTCAGCGCCGATGGCATCCCCGGGTCACGCACCCAAGGGTAGGCGTTCCACGGCATAACGTAGCGGGAATCCAGCTCGGCAAGCTCGTAGATCTGGGTGGCGCGGCGGGCCGCTTCGTCATCGTTGTAGTGCGAGACGAAGCCGGACTCGGTGCCCTTTCCCGGGCTTACCTGCAGGCTGACAATCCGGCATTCATCCTCGTCATGCACCGGGTCGATGTAGGGGACGGTTGAGCCCGGCTTCTTTTCCATCAGTTCGTCGCAAAGCTGGGTTACCTTCGCGATGTTCGGTTCCTGTAGCAGGGCTTTCTTTTCGTCCCAATCAATCGTCACGATTTCTCCCTCAGCAGCAAGGCGTCCAGAAACAGGCGTCTTAGGCCACTCTACGCTTTCGGGCTTGAGGGTGGGCAGGGGAAGTTCTGTCTCCCTTCTGCTGGATACCCTGCGCTCACGCCCAGGACCGCGTCTTATGGGCGCGTTTGAGGACCCTCATCCGCTGCCTCTTTTCCCTACGACGGCGGGAGAGCTGCTTGACAGGTACGGCCACAACTCCTGGCAGCGCTGTCCCCGGCAAGGGCGGCGAGGTCGACCTGTAGGTGTGGCCGGTGGGTGTCCTTGTTTCGACTGAATGCCTTTGACCTGGTCTGGTAACCGTCTTTGCGGCCCAGCCTGGTGTTTCTTTGGTGTGGTTGCAGGCTTCGCAGAGGCCTTGGCCGTTGGTGCCGGCGGTTGTGCCGTCGTTATGCCAGGGAATGATGTGGTCCAGGTGGCGGATGGGCGCGTCGCAGTAGGGGGTGCGGCAGGTGTCGTCCCGTACCTGGATGAACCGGCGGAGTCCCGGCGGGAAGAGCCGGGCTTTGGAGTCCATCGCGACGAGCTCCCCGCTGGTGGGGGCGGTGTAGAGCCGGCGGAGCCATACCTGAAGCTCGGAACCATCCGCGAAGTGCCCAGCTCCCGCGTCTGTCATCAGTTCGCCCTTGAGTGCTTTTCGGGCCCATTCGCCGGGGACGATGCCGTAGCCGGTGAGGCGGGCGGGTTCGCTGTGGCCTTGGAAGAGGGTGCGGTCGGTCATGACGAGTTGGAGGTCGATGCCGGTGTAGCCGCCCGGGGTGCCGGTGACGCATTCCACGAGTCGATCGGCCATGATGGCACCCTTGGGCCGCTCATCCCCGGAAGACTTCAAGGCATCTGCGTGCCTGGTCAGCTCCGCATAGGCGGCGACCCCCTGGGCCACCGGAAGGAGAGCGGTCAGCCGGGTCATGGTGTCCGGCGCCGGCCGGAGGGTCACGGTCCGTTCATTCACGGCATGGCTGGCCCGCCTGGCGACTGAGTGCGGGTCCCGCCGGTATGCAGCGGCCTGCACGGCGGCGATGGTGGCCCGGTCCCCGCAACCAGCCAGGGACCCGGTGTCCGCCGCGATCTCTTCATCCACAGCGGCCCGGTCCTCAACCGACAGGCATGCCGTTTCCCTCACCACCAGGGTGGCCCGCCACTCGTTCAGCTGGCCAGATTCCAGCGCCGCGAACGTGTGGGGCATCTCAGCCAGGGCTTTCCCCAACCCCAGCAGCCTGCTCCCACGGGACGGGGACTCCCGACGCGCCAATGCGATTTCCGCGCACACACCGGCACCGAGCTCATCCGCCGGCACACCCGCGGCGGCCTGTTCCCGCCGGACGCCAAGATCGTAGGCCACGGCGATGCGGGCCTGCTTCGCCGCGGCAGCGGACTTCACGTCCTCCAGCTCCCGCATCTGGTCAATCATTCTTTGCCGGTCAGCAGCGGGACGAACCAAAGACAACGTCCGCAGGACATCCCCAACCTCAGGCCCCGGGCGGCCTACCGCCCTCTGCTGCCCCGCCGTCGCCACTGCTTCCATAACCAAAGTCTTCCAGCAGGGTGTGAAAACACTGCGCTACCAATCTTGCTATGTGGATAAACCCGTCCGCTGTGGATAAGCAGCCAGGGACAAGGCACCATGCTGTTCAATGTAGGGATGCTGTTCACCAGGAAGGGCCTGAAAGACGACGGGTTCACGGGCTTCAGGCCGTTCAAGGACCTTGATCTCATGCGGGTTCCGCAGGGAACGGGCATCTTCGCCGTCCTGACGCCGGAGGGGTTCCAGCCGGATTTCCTGAAGAAGAGCACTGCCGGCGTGTTCAAGAAGAAGGACCCATCGGTGCCGGCGCCGGAGCTTGCTGTCGCATGGGTGGATGCCGCCGTCGTCCTCTATCTTGGCAAGGCAGGCCCGGGCAGCAAGGGCAACCGCGGGCTGAGGCGGCAAATCCAGGAGTTCCTGGACTTCGGACAGGGCAAACCGCCGGGCCATTGGGACGGCCGCCTGGTCTGGCAGCTCAAGAACGCCGGGCAGTTGCTGGTCGCCTGGAAGGAACTGCCCGCTGAACGCCTGAACAGGGCCGAGGCGGAGTATCACGCTGCCTTCGTGGCTGAGTTCGGAAAACTGCCGTTTGCCAACCTGGTACAGGCGCGGAGCCGAGCCGGAGGCTGACACCCGAACGAGAGGGGCCGACAGCAAAAGGTGCCCTGCCTCAGGAGCGGGCCAGGCCGCCGTCGTAAGTGAAACGGCCGGCAACCATCGTCCCGGCCACCGGCATTGCGGCAAACACGGCATCCGAAACAGAGAGTGGATCGCCGTCAAGCAGCACAAGATCGGCGGGATCTCCGACGTGAACACCGGCCCGTCCACGCGTGGAGGCCAGAATTGCCTGCTCCCGTGTGATGGCCTCCCGCGGATGCCACGGTTCCCGCCCATCATCACGTGCCCGCAGGACGGCAGCCGACATTGCCAGCCAGGGCTCAAGCGGCGCCACGGGGGCGTCCGAGCCCAGCAACAGCGAGGCGCCGGCGTCGAGCAGGGAGCGCAGTGGAAATGCTCGGTCGGTGCGCCCCCGCCAGTTGAAGTCGGCGGCGTCCCTGTCGTCAAGCGCGTGCAATGGCTGGACACTGGCCACCACCCCAAGCGGGCCGAACCGGGCGAAATCCTCCCCGCGCACAAACTGCGCATGCTCGATCCGACCGCCTACCCCGGCCTGCTCAAACGCATCGAGGGCAACCTGGTTGGCCGCGTCACCGATGGCGTGGACGGCGGGGACAAAACCGGCCTCCCCCGCCCGCATCAACAGCGCAGTCAACTCCTCAAAGGCCACGGTCAGCAGGCCATGGCCGCCAAAGGGATAGGGATCCACGCAAAAAGCCGTCCGGGTATTAAGGGCTCCGTCAATAAGGACCTTGAGCGGACCGACCCGCAGCAGTCCCCTGCCGCCGTCGACATCCATACCCGTCCGCATGCCGCCGGCAACCGCACGTTCAAGGTCGGCCGGATAGACGCCTGCATCAACACGGAGGGAATCAAAGCCGTCGGCGATGCGCCGAAGCCACGGATCGTGGTTCCACGTCATCTCGAAATCCACGACACCCACCACTCCACGTGCGGCGGCTGCCCGCGCGGCCGCGGCAACCCACTCGTCAACCACGGCGTCGGGAAGGCGGCCCAGGTCTCGCGTCAGCGCGAAGGCAGGTTCTTCGCGCAGCAGCCCGGACGCATCCATGTGCACCCCGTAGCGCGCTGCGGCAGCCGAGTTGAGCCACACGCTGTGGAGGTCGTGGCTGACCAAGGCCGTGGGCTGGTTCCCGGTGGCGGAATCCAGCAGTTCCAGCGACGGCGCATCCGGCCACAGTGCATCGCGGAAGCCGACGCCGACCATGGTCATGGCTGCCTCGGCGGTGGACAGGGATGAACGGACGACGGCGGCAGCGCCTTGGGCGCTGGCCGCACCGGAGAGGTCGATCCTGTTGGCATGCAGGGCCCACTGGGTCATGTGGACGTGCTCGTCCCACAACCCCGGGATGAGATAACGGCCGTCCGCGTCAATGACGTGCTCGCCACCGGCTGCTTTGCCGGCAGCACCAACCCAGCGCACGCTGCCCGACCGGATGTGGACGTCGTAGAGCCCCGCGTCTCCCGGAAACCGGACCGAGGCCAGGATCAGGCTGCCCGCAGCGCCGTCACTCATGCAGGCCCGCGCAGGCGCTCCATCTCGCGCCGGTCCTTCTTGGTAGGCCGGCCGGCGCCGCGGTCGCGCTGCGGCAGGCCCAGCGCAGGGGCGACGGGCCGAGGCGGCGTGTGGTCGGTGAAGCAGTGGGAGGCGGCCTCCGCGCCCACGCGTTTGTTGATCAGGCGGCGCACCTCAAGGATCCGTTCGTAGCCCGGCATCCGGACGGTGACGGAATCCCCGTTGACCAGCGTCGCAGAAGCTTTTGCCGGGCTGCCGTTCAGCCGGACATGTCCTGCCCGGCAGGCAGCCGTTGCCGCTGAGCGGGTCTTGTAGGCGCGGATCGCCCACAGCCAGGCATCGATGCGGACACTGGCGGGGGCAGAGGGAAGGCTGGTCATGGCTGGCACCGAGTATAGCCCCGCCGGCACAGCTAACGGGGCCGGCAACGCCAAACAGCTACTCCACTGTCACGCTGACCCGCTGCACCATATTGTTGCCGAGCCCCTGGTAGTTCCAGTTCTGCTCCAGGGGCTGGCTGGCTCCGCTGGCATCCGTGGCCCGGCATGCGAGCTCATGTTCGCCCGGATCGGCTACCCAGGGCAGCGTCCATTTCCGCCAGGCGAACCCGCCGGCGGGTTCCTCCAGCTGGGCCGGCAGCCATTTTCCGTCGATCCCTACTTCAACGGCAGTAACAGCCGCGTGCCCGGACCATGCCCTGCCCTGCAGCATCACAGGCCCAGGCGGCAACACCCGCTTGCGCGTGAAAAAGTCCGGGATACCCGGCGGAACCATCAGCGAACGCACCCTGATCCGCGAAACCGGTGTGCCGTCGTCGTCCCCTGATTGCTGGTAGCGGTAGGCGACCTGCTGCTGGTAGCCGGCAAACGGGGCGGTGACCACCTCGATGGATTCCAGCCACTTCACGCTCGCCATGCCGTACCAGCCCGGGACTACCAGCCGCAGCGGGTAGCCGTGCTGGGGCGGCAGTTCGCTGCCGTTCATCTTGTAGGCGAGTACGACGTCGGCACGCATCGCCTCGCGGATCGGCAGGCTCCGCGCGTACCGCTGGGTGACGCCGCCCTGGATCCCGGCGTCCGCACCGGTGAACACCACCTCCACCGCGTGCGGAAGGATTCCCGCCTTCCCGAGGAGGTAGGCGAGCGGAACGCCGGTCCAGTTCGCCGTGCCCACGCCTTCCATAATCCACGGCTGGCTTAGGGGCCGTGGCTTCAGGAGCGAGCGGCCGTTGCCCGCACACTCGAGGGTGACCGGCACCGTGATGGCGGGATCCTTGCGCAGCGCCGCCATGCTCAGCTCAAGGGCGCGTTGCACGGCACCGCCGACGCGCAGGTGCCATGACGGCGAGTCGATGTCCGGGATGTCGAAGTGGGTGAGCACATAGTGCAGGCCCGGTGGGGTGATATCGCGCCGGAGGGCTTCCAGGGGCATCGAATGGTTGCGGGCGCCCAGCTGGAGTTCCTCCGGTGTGAGGGGACCGGTGGTTGGGCCGGCGGCGGCCTGCGCCTGCTGTTCCGGGGCTGAGACGGGGCGGGTTGGCGGGTTTGGCTGGATCTGGGTCATGTCGCTGCGATTCTGCTGGGCTGCGGTTTCTCCGGCGTGGGGGCTCCCGCGGGGGAGCACCCGTTGCCTCAGGTTTACGCCCGCCCCGCGAGCCCGTCAACGCCCCGGAGCTACAGCTGCGGCTGCTTGACGAACTCGGCCAGGCGCAGCGGGTCCTGCCCTGTGAGCCCGTGGATGTCCGGGGAAACTCCTGCCATCTCCCCGGCGGCCATCGCGGTATACGTACTCACCCATGCGTCCACCTGCCAAGGCGGCGCAGCGTATGACGCCCGGGACGCGTAGGCTTCCTCCACTGTCTCGGGGTGGTAGGCGATGGTCCGTCCGGTTTCTTCGGTGAGGATCCTGGCAGCATTTGCCAGGGTGAGTTCCTCGGGGCCGGTGAGGTTGTAGGTCCTGCCCTTGTGGATGGCGGGGTCCCGGAGCACGGCCAGGGCGCAGCGTGCAATGTCCTCGCGTGCCACCGCGGCAAAGACGCCCTCGCCGGCAGGCCCGCGGATGACGCCGTCTTCGCCGGCCAGGAGCGGGAGGAAGTCCATATAGAAGTTGTTCCGCAGGAAGGTGTAGTCCATCCCGGAACCCTGGATGCGCTGCTCCGTGGCGTAATGGTCCCGGGCCAGCGTGAAGGTGGCGTCCGGGGCTGCGCCGTAGAACGAGGTGTACACAACGTGCTGCACGCCCGCCGCCGCGGCGGCGTCCACGAAAGCGTAGTGCTGCTGTACCCGGTCCTCGGTTTCCGCGGCGGACACCATAAACAGGACCTTCACACCTTCCAGGGCCTGCCGCGCGGCGGCGGCATCCCCGTAGCTGCACACCACGGGCGGGGCGTTCTCGATCTCCGGCGCGCGGGCGGCGTCGCGGACCAGCAGGCGCTGGGCAGAACCGGCCGCGGCAAGCTGCCGCGCCACCATTCCGCCCAGGCCGCCGGTGGAACCGGTGACAGCAAGGTCCGGCAGGTCCAAGGCGTCAGTCACCAGGAGTCCTAGGCCTCGCGCGCGGCAGGGGACTTGGTCTGCGCAGGGTCGCGCTCGGCCAGGGACCCGATGGCGTCGTCGATCTTTTTCAGGACTTCCGGTTCCAGGGTCACCCCTGCGGCTTCCACGCTGTCGGCGATCTGCCCAGGCCGGGACGCGCCGATGATGGCAGAGGCCACGTTGGGGTTCTGCAGCACCCAGGCGACGGCGAGCTGCGGCATGGAAAGCCCGGCTTCCTCCGCGATGGGCTTCAGCTCCTGCACGCCGGCCAGGACGTCGTCGCGCATCCAGCGCTGGATCATCTTGGCGCCGCCCTTCTCGTCGGTGGCGCGGCTGCCCTCGGGAGCCGGCTGCCCGGGCAGGTACTTGCCGCTCAGAACGCCCTGGGCCATGGGTGACCAGACGATCTGCGAGACACCCAGCTCTTCGGACGCCGGCACCACCTCGGCTTCGATAACCCGCCATAGCATGGAGTACTGCGGCTGGTTGGAGATGAGCTGGAAGCCGAGTTCCTTGGACAGCGCGTGGCCTTCCCGAAGCTGCTCCGCCGTCCACTCGCTGACGCCGATGTACAACGCTTTGCCCTGCCGGACGATGTCGGCGAACGCCTGCATGGTCTCTTCGAGCGGCGTTTCGAAGTCGTAGCGGTGGGCCTGGTAGAGGTCCACGTAGTCCGTCTGCAGCCTCCGCAGGGAGCCATTGATGGAATCCATGATGTGCTTGCGGGACAGGCCCAGATCGTTTTTGCCCTTGGGGCCGGTGGGGCCGTAGACCTTCGTAAAGATCTCCAGGGACTCCCGGCGCTCGCCCTTCAGCGCTTCGCCGAGGACGGTTTCCGCAGCAGTATTCGCGTAGACGTCAGCGGTGTCGAACGTGCTGATGCCGGCGTCGAGGGCGGCGCGCACACACTGGCTGGCGACGTCGTTCTCCACCTGGGAACCGTGCGTGAGCCAGTTGCCGAAGGTGATTTCCGAGACTTTGAAGCCGCTGTTTCCGAGGTATCTGAATTCCATGGGTTTCACGCTAACCCAGATGGTTGCTCAGGGTAAGGGCTGTTTGCCGTTGCCGGCCCTGTCCTTGAGTACCTGCGCCGGACCTGACAGGGACACAAGGGATCCCGTGTCCAGCGGTGACAGCGGCTGCGGAACCTGCGGCTTCTTGAACGACCGCGGGACGTGTGCGTGGCGGTGGTCCTCCAGTTTGGACTCGACGAGCGGAGCGACCTCCACCACCTTCTCGGCGGGAACATGCGGATCCGGCAGGTCCCGCACGGAGAGCTTGATTTCCGGTGCAGCGGCACGTGCCCGTGCGATGGCCCGCGCGTCCGCCTCAGCGACGGCGGAGGCCCAGTCCTCGGCTAGGACGGGAGGCTCGCGGCGTGCGGCCGCCAGGGTTGGATGGCGTACGACGGCGGTGCGGAGCGCCTGACGCAGGCGGGCCGGCTTCAGCGTGGCGCGCCAGTCGCGGGGCTCGCGGCCGGGTTGTGGGGTTTCACCTGCTGAAGGCCCGCCATCGGCCGGGCGGCCCTCCGATTCCGGGGCGCCGTCGTCGGGCGTTGCTGTTGCAGGCACACCGAAGCGGACGAGCGGAAGGTTTTCGCTGCGGGAGCGCCTGCCGAACAAGGCCATGAGGGTGATGGCGGCAAGCCGGCCGATGCCCGCCAGGACGAGGGTAATGACGCCCAGCAGGAAGAGCACCAGGAACATCAGGAAGGCCATTCCCACGGTGCCCAAAAAGGTCAGGTTGAGGATGAGCGTATCCGAATTTTCCACGTCATCTCTCCTCTCTGCCAGCGTCGAAGCCCGCGCCGGCACCCCACCGCCGGCTCAATGGCTCCTTCTCCACCATACGGATTTTTGCCGCGCCGTGCCGCCGGACGCGGGCTGCCGGCCGGGGTTGTTTCAAAGCTGTTATCCGATATGACATGGGCCCGGGGCCTATAGTCGGACGGACCCGGCGTGCGCCGCGGGTCCGGGAGAAGGAGGCAGGAGCGCTTATGGTTGAGGACGCGGAAAGCAGGAACTGCATGTGCCTGTCCGGCGAGCAGTACCGGATGTGCTGTGGCAGGTTCCACTCGGGATCGGCGGAGGCAGCAACGGCAGAGCAGCTGATGCGGTCCCGCTACAGCGCCTTCGTACTTCTTGATAGCACTTATCTGCTCCGGACCTGGCACCCGTCGGAAGCCCCGAAGCACCTGGACCTGGACCCGGAGATGGAGTGGCGGCGCCTGGACATTGTGTCCACCGACCGCGGAGGTCCACTCGATGTCCAGGGCACGGTGGAATTCAAGGCCTACTTCCGGCAGGGCGGTGACCGCGGGGTCCTGCACGAGGTGAGCCGGTTCGTGCGGGAGCATGGCCGCTGGTTTTACCTGGACGGAAAGATCCTGGCCTGACTACACGTCGTCGTAGTCCTCATCCGGCGTGAAGCCGGCCTTGTCCACTTTGCGGTGGAACCGCATGCCGGCAAGCCCGCCGAGCACGGCGCCCAGCAGGGCCACCAGCGCCACCACTACGGCGGCGATAATGCTCATGGTGTTGAGCTGGCCTTCGTTGATGGGGATCCGCGGGAAGCTGTTGAGGTTGGCCAGCACGTTGAACTGCTGCCCGGCCACGAGCCCCAGGATGGATACGAGGACCGCAACGATCAGCGCCCAGATCCACACCATCAGGCCCTGCTTGACTCCGTTGAAGCGCGCCATGCGGCCTGCCACGTACCCGCCGCAGTAGTAGGAGAGAAACAGGATGACCAGCAGCACAATGATGCCCACCAGGCCAACAGTGCCGCTGTTGGAAGCTGCCTGGTTGACCGCCTCGTTGACGTCCGTGTTGGTGGCCAGTCCCACCGCTGTTCCAGCGGCGGCCACGAGGGCTGTCAGGAGGACGGCCATGCCGGTGGCGGTCAGCCAGCCAAAGAACGCCGAGCCCACCTTGATACCGCCAAACTGCTCCTTTTCGCGGGCCACCGCCGTCTGCCGGTCCGTCAGGTTTGGATTGGCGGCAGGCGCCGCCGCCGCGGGCACGTAGTCCCGCTCTGCATAAGCGGCCGTGGCCCGTTCGTCCCGGGACGCCGGTACCTGTTCATAGGTGGAAGTGCTTCCCGCGTCAGTGGCCGGCACCTGATCGAAGGTGCGCGTTGAATCGTCTCCGGCCGAGGCCGCACGGTAGCTTCCGCTTCGGTCAGCATCCTCGCGGGCTCGCCGCGGAGGCAGGTTCTCGGGATCTCTTGGGCTGCTCATGGCTCCACTCAACCATCGGCCCGCAGAGATAGCAAGGATGCTTACTATTTCGTGACCTGTGGATCAGCGGTACTTGCGGTGCAGGTTTTCGCGGCGGGACGGGCCGGGGGAGGCGTCGGCGATCCACGGGCCGGTGCCTTCGGACTGGTCCAGCACCCCGGCCTCCAGCCAGGTGTAATCTCCGGCGAGCACCTTGCGGGTGAGCCGGTGGTCGCCGTCGTCCGTGTTCCGCCACAGCTGGTCAAAATACTCCTCCACGCGCACCCGTGCCTGCTCGCAGTACGCCTCGGCAAGCTCGTAGGCGCTCGCGGCCTTTTCAGGGGCGGTGTGGAGCAGCATTTCTGCCCGCGAGCAGCAGGCGGTCATGGCGAACAGTTCCGCGCCGATGTCCACCACACGTCCAAGGAATGCCTGCTTGCGTTCCAGTTTTGCCTGCCAGCGGCCCATGCCGTAGAACGTCTGCCGGGCCAGCTTGCGGGACGAGCGCTCCACGAAGCGCAGGTGCCTGGCCAGCCGCCCGAACTCGCCGTACGAACGCGGGTCCATGCCCGCCCCGGCCACCAGCTTGGGCAGCCAGCGGGCATAGAAGCCGGAGGCGCCGACGGCGGCCTTTGCTTTGTCGCCCAGGCTCGCGTTCAGGGATGCAAGGTCTCCCGCGGCGGCCAGGTGCGCATCCACCGCTTCCCGGGCAATGAGGAGCCGCATAATCTCCGAGGAACCCTCAAAAATCCTGTTGATGCGCAGGTCCCTCAGCTGCTGCTCGGCGGGTACTGCGCGTTCTCCCCGGGCGCCCAGCGATTCGGCGGTCTCGAAGCCCCGTCCGCCGCGGATCTGTACCAGTTCGTCGGCGATCCGGCAGCTGATCTCGGTGGACCAAAGCTTGGCGAGGGCGGCCTCGATCCTGACGTCCTTCTGGCCGGCGTCGGCAAGCTCGGCGGAGAGCTCGAACACGGCGTCCAGGGCGAAGGCCGAAGCGGCAATGAAGGCGATCTTCTTGCCCACGGCCTCGTGCTCGCCTACCGGCCGGCCCCATTGCGTCCGGGCGTTGGACCACTCCCGCGCGATCTTCAGGCTCCAGCGGCCGGACGCCACGCAGAGCGCCGGAATGGAAAGCCTGCCCGTGTTCAGGGTGGTGAGGGCGATTTTGAGGCCCTGGCCTTCCCGGCCCAGCCGGTTCGCTGCGGGGACGCGCACCTGGTGGAACCGCGTAACGCCGTTTTCGATGCCGCGCAGGCCCATAAAGGCGTTCCGGTTTTCCACGGTGATGCCCGGTGAGTCCATGTCCACCACAAACGCGCTGATGCCGCCCTTGTGCATGGTTCCGTCCGCGTCAGTGCGGGCCGGCACCACGGCCATCACCACCACCAACTCGGCAATGACGCCGTTGGTGGTCCAGAGCTTGACGCCGTCGAGAAGGTACGCCTCGCCGTCGTCCGTTGGCGTTGCTGTGCTGCCCATCCGGGCGGGATCGCTGCCCACGTCCGGTTCGGTGAGGAGGAAGGCGGTGACGGCGCCGGCCGCGCAGCGCGGCAGGAATTCCCGCTTCTGCTCCGCAGTACCGAAGACTTTGACGGGTTCGGGCACCCCGATGGACTGGTGTGCGGAAAGCAGGGCGCCGAGGCTTGGGTGGACGCAGCCCAGCAGGGCGAGCGCCCGGCCGTAATACACCAGCGACAAGCCGAGGCCGCCGTATTCCGCTGGAATCTTCATCCCGAAGACGCCGAGGTCCGCCAGGCCCTTGAGGTATTCGTCGGGGATGCGCGCGTCCCGTTCGATGATCCGGCCATCCATGGTGCGCGCGTAGTCCATCAGGCGGGCCATAAAGGCCTCGCCGCGTTCCACGTCCGCCGGGTCCGGGGTGGGCCAGGGGTGGACCAGGCTGAGGTCGAAACTGCCAAGGTAAAGACCTTTGGCGAAGCTGGGGCGGTCCCATCCGGATTCCCGTGCGGCTTCCGCAACGGCGCGTGCCTCATCCGCCGTGACGCCTGCGCCGATCTTGCCTGCCGGTACCGGGGTGTCTTCAGCAGGGGCGTCCGTTGGTGTACCGCCGAAACCTGCGGGTGCAGGGCTGGTTTGTGAGGGGCTGTCAGTGGCGGAGCTCATGGGTTATCTCCTTGGCCGGATGCTTCGTAGCCATGGGCTCCGCCGGGTTGGAGAACCCTTTAGCTGTCTCTCAATATTACCCGCGGGTAGGTTCCTGTGCCAGGGGACGCCTGCCCCTGGAAGTCCCCGCCGGCGTCGATGGCGGCAGCGTGGTGCACCAGCCGGTCCCAGCCGGCATTGATGCCATGAACCACGGCCAGCAGCGTCCTGGAAACCACCGTCCAGCTGAGCTTCCCGGCGCCCAGCAGGACCAGCGCCACCAGCCCCGCCGCCAGGACGAAAGCGGCCAGGACAAGACCAAATACGAGCGTTCCAATGAATACCAAGGTTGCGGTTTCCACCGAGCTTAAATCGAACTGCATGAATCCCCCTGCTGCGACGTTGCTTGGCCTGAAGTCAGTAGCACGAGCGTAGGGGGAGACAGCCTGCCCGGCCAGAGCCGCGGCGGGATCCGGAGGCTCTTGATATGGGATCGAAATACTACGGCGAAGTAGGTCACGGCGCGGTTTCGAGCGCCTGGGTTAACCTTGTAGTCGGCACTTTTCCGTCCGTGCCCATGCCCCAGCCCTTTAAACAGTCCAAGGAGAGTGTGTGCCCCGCTCCGCCAGGTCATCCGCTGACGCCATCAGCGCCCGGCTCCGGGACCTCGAACTCCTGACCAAAGGACCTGCCTGGGCCCTGACGCGCTCCGCACCCTGGGTGATCGCGGTGCTGCAGGCGTCCTTTACCCGCACCCGGCCGCAGCTGCCGCTCGAGGAGTTCCATGCCGACGTCGACTCCTTCCTTGAGGAGCTCCGCCGGCAGGAGCCCGGGCTGGGAGGCGGGGCAAACGGAAAAGCCTTCGGCGATGAGTGGACGCGGCGGCAGTTCCTCACGCGGCGGAACCAGTCCGGCCAGATCGTTTACGAGGTCACCGAGCCGGCGGCCCGCGTGCTGGCGTTCCTGGACAGCCTGTCCAGTGAGCGGTCCACGCTTAACGGTTCCCGGCTGGGGACGCTGCTCGGTGACGTGGAGAAGCTCGCCAACGAGACCAACCCGGACCAGAGCGCACGCCTCGAGGCCCTGGAAGAGGAGATCGAGGAGCGCCAGCAGCTGATCCAGGACATCAGCACGGGCGAATTCGACGGACTGCTCGACGACGACGAAGCCGTGGAGGCTGCCGGGAACATCCTGGACCTCGCCGCCAGCCTGCCTGCTGACTACAAAAAGATGCGTGACCGGATCGAGGAACTGGTGGGCGAGCTGCGCAACCAGATCATCGAGGAGTCCCTGACCAAGGGCGCCACCATGGCCCAGGTCCTGGAAGCGGACAAGCGGCTCCGCCAAAGTCCCGAGGGCCGGACCTTCCGTTCCTTCACCGCGTTCCTGGAGGACCCGCAGCAGCAGCTGCGGTTCCGCTCGGCCATTGGGGAGGTGCTCAGCCGGCAGTTCGCGGACGACCTTTCGCCGGAGGACAGGGAAACCCTGAAGAACCTGGTGGCCGAACTCCGGCAGCAGCACAGCCAGATCCAGCGGATCTACGGCAAGCTCAGCGAAAGCCTCAACACGTACATTCAAAGCGACGACTTCCGCCAGTCAGTCCGGCTCCGGCAGGTGTTGCGGGAAGCCGAGCAGGCCATCCGGTCACTTCCGTACGAGCGGGAACGCCCGGCCCTGGTGCGCGGGCCCGTCCTCTTTAACGCGGGATTCGAGTCGCTGTCCATGGTGAAGCTCTTTGATCCGGACGAGTTTGCGGCTCCGCCCAAACTGGCCGACCCCATCGCCTTCAGCGATTCCGACCGCGTGCGCTCGCCGAGGACCGGCAAGGCCAAGCCCGAGGTGGTGCGGTCCGCCATGGCCGGCGCATCCACCCTTTCGGAGGCGTGGCAGCAGTTGCCGCCTGAGGAGCAGCACATCAATACCATCCGGGCGCTCCTCTCGCACGCCCTGCACGACGGCGCCGCCTTCAACACCCAAGCGGTGGACGCCCTGGACTTCGAACAGATTGACGGCACCACGCGCAGGGCCTACCTGCCGCTGGTCACCCTCCCGAAGGATTGACGATGACTGAAGATACGACGACGGCCGCCCCGGTGGGTGAGTCCGTCGAAACCCCTGAAACCGACGTCCCGGTGGTTGAACCCGTCGAAACCCGGCAGGATCCCTTTTCGGTAACTCCCCGCGACACCTTCGTGGATGGTGCCGCCCTGTTCCCCGGCGACACGGGCGTGCTCTCGATGAAGGTGCGGCAGGCGCTGGTGAAACTCCTCAAGGGCCCCTATGTGGACGGCGGCCGCGACGAAAAACTGTGGACGGTCCTGCTGGATCACCAGGTCATTCTCCGCAGCCGTCTCTCCGAGCTGTTCCTCACCATACAGCTGGACCACGAACGGAAGATTGCCGTGCTGCGCCCGGTTGATCCGGACGCCATCGGAGGCAGTGCCCGCTCCAGCATCCTCCGGCAGCAGCGCGCGCTCAGTCGGGTGGAGACCATCGTGCTGCTGCGGATGCGCCTGCTCCTGGACCGGCACGTCACCGCCCAGACGGATCCCACCATCACGCGCGAGGAAATCGCCGATCTGGTCACCCATTACCAACCCGCCGGCCAACAGGACGCGCTCCGCGATTCCGACGTGGTCAACCGGGCCATCACCAAGCTCCTGGCCCGCCAACTCCTCCTCCCGACGGGCCTGGACGACGTCTACACCATCTCCAACGCCCTGCCCCTGGCACTCCCCTTCGAAAACATCGGCGACATCCCCGCCCAAATCGAAGCCCTCGCAGCAGCAACCACCGACCCCGCCGGCACAGAGGCGCTCATCGACCTTGACGGCGCCTCGCAGGAAGAGGACGACGACGCCGACGGTGACGTGAAGAACGACGACGGCGGCGCTGCCGCCCCGGGAGTGGCATCGGGCCTGTCGGAGCCGGACGGCTCGCTGCTTGCAGCAGAGCCGTCCGGCGGAGGGGCGGGGGCGGCAGCGCCGGCGTCGTACCCAGCCACGGAAACAAACGGAGGAGCCAAGTGAGCATCGCGAGCATGCTGCCCATCGGCGAAGTGACGAACCCTGGCCAGATGCGCCTTGCACTGGTGCAGGTGGTCAACTGGGGCACGTTCCATGGGGCGCACACAATGCACGTGGACCGGAACGGGACGCTGCTGACGGGCAACTCGGGTGTGGGCAAGTCGACGCTGTTCGATGCGATGCTGCGGGTGTTCGATGCCCGGCCGAGGTCCAATGAGGCCGCTGCCCAGCGGTCGGGCGGTGCGGTGGAGGACAGGCGCACCACGTTTACGTACATGCGCGGCAAGGTGGGCGACAAGGCCGTGGGTGAGGGCTCGGCGAGCGCCTTCCAGCGGCCGGGTGCCACGTGGTCCGCCGTCGCCCTGACGTTTGATAACGCCGCCGGCACCCGGGTGACCATCTCGGCGCTGTTCGACCTGCCGAAGAACGGTACTGAGTCGAGCGTGGGGCGGTTCTACGTGATCGACCATTCTCCGCTGGACCTCGAAGCGCTGGAAGCCATCGCGGACAAACGGTTCACCAAGGCTGCCCTGGAGACGATCTTCCCGGACGCCCAGGTCTTCGATGTGCACAAGGCCTTCGCGGAACGCTTCCGCCGCCTGCTGGGCATCAACTCGGACCAGGCCCTGCCGCTCCTGCGGGTCATCCAGGCGGGCAAGGGCCTGGGCGGCAGCGTGAACACCTTCTTCCGGGACCAGGTCCTGGACGCCCCCGCAACGCTCGCCGCGGCGGACGACGTGGTGGAGGAGTTCAGCAACCTGATGTCCATCCGGCAGCGGCTGGAGGACGTCCGGCAGCAGCGCGACCAGCTTGCCCCGGTGCCGGGCCTGAACCGGGAGTATGCCCAGTCGCTGCTGGATGCGAACCGGCTGCGGGACCTGGCCGGCGAGGAATTCGAGGCCTACAAGCAGAAACTGGCCGTCACGGTCCACCAGAAAACCCTGGCGCGCTTCAAGGAGCTGGCCCAGGCGAAGGCCAAGGAGCTCGGCGCCGAGCGAAGCGTCCGGGACGGCCTGGCCAAGGAACTGCGCCAGCTGGAGACGGATTACAACAACCAGGGCGGCAACGCCATTTCCGCCATCGAGCAGTCGCTGGAAAACGCGCGGGTGGGCCTGAAGCTCCGCCAGCAGGTGGAGGAAGCGGCACGCCAGGCATTGGCCGACGCCGGACTGCAGCTTGAGTGGACGGAGGAAGGCTGGGAGCAGGCGCATGAGCAGGCTGCCGCCCGGTCCGCAGAGCTCAAGGATGATTCGCAGGCCCTGCAGGAGCTCCGCTTTGAAGCCTTCGACGCCCACGCAACCAAGAAGCGGGAGCTGGCCGCGGCTGAGCAGGAGCTCGTGTCCCTGAAGACGCGCAAATCCCTGCTGCCGCCGTCAAGCATTGAAAACCGCGCGGCCATCGCGGCCGCCACCGGCATTCCGGAGGACCGGATGCCCTTCGCCGGCGAACTGATGGACCTCGCCGAGGGGCAGGAGAAATGGCGCCCGGCCGCCGAGCGCGCCCTCCGGAACCTCGCCACCACCCTGCTGGTACCCGGCGAGCATTTCACCGCCGTAACCCGTTACCTGAACGACCACAACGTCCGCGGCGCGCTGCGGGCGGTGGACGTTTCAAAGCCGCTTGCCGGCGGTGCCCTGGCCCTGGAGGACGTGCACGACGGCGACCTGCTGACCAAGCTGGACATCCTCACCACGGGCGCCGCCGCCGAAGCCGGGGCATGGATCCGTGAGCGCATCGCTTTGGACTTCGCCTACCCCTGCGTGGAAGATCCGGACGAACTCGCGCGGCTGGACCGCGGCCTGAGCCTGGGCGGCGTGGTGAAGCGCAACCGCCACACCGTGGAGAAGGACGACCGGTTCACCAGCCGGCAGGATTACGTCCTCGGGTTCGATAATGCCGCCAAGCTGGAACTCGTGGCCGGCCAAGTGGAGGACCTCCGCCAGGAAGTGGCTAAAGCGGCAGAGCTCGCGCAGAGCCGCGAGGATTCGCACCAGGGCATGAGCCGGCAGCTTGACGCGCTGCGCCGGATCGCGGAGGACCACCGCCCCTGGGATCAGGTTTCTGCTGCCGTGGCGGCTGATGAGCTGGCCCGGATCGAGCAGCGGCTGAAGGATGCCCTGGCCGCGCAGGCCGACCTTGAGCCCCTCCGCGCCACCATCGAGGGCGTGCGGCAGAAGCACCAGTCCAGCACTGAGGCGGCTGCCGTCCTGCAGAGCGAATACAAGGCGCTGGACCGGCAGCTCACCGCTGCCGATACCCTGCTGGAAGCTGCGCGGGACCGCCTTACCCAGGCTCCGCCGTCGGACGCCACTGTCACCGCGCTGGAACCGTACTTCGCCGGTTTCGGCGACGTCAGCGAGATGCACGAGCTGGACAACCTCGCCAACCGGGTCCTGACCGCGCTCCTGGGCGAGCTGCACACCGCGGAGTCCCGGGGGCAGGCCACGGCCGAGCGGCTTACCCGGATTTTCGAAGGCTTCGTGCGCGAATGGGGCAGCGCGATTTCTGCGGACCACGGCACCACCATCGGCGCCGCCAGCGAGTTCGAGACGCGCTACCACGCCATCGTCAGCGACGGCCTGCCCGCGCAGGAGGCCGAATTCCGGCAGTTCTTCAACCAGCGCACGCACGAATCCTTCAGCACGCTGCTCCACCTGCTCGACGAGGAACGCCGGTCCATCACCAGCCGCATCCTTCCCCTGAACGGGATCCTGTCCCAGGTCAACTTCCACGAGGGCAGCTTCCTGGAGCTGGACATTAAGCAGACCCTGCCGCCCACGGCCAAGCAGTTCAAGGACGCCATCCAGAACGCCCTCAAGGCCCGCCATACGCGGCCGGCCAGGGCTGACGGTACCCGGACGGACGGCAGCAACGGGGCAGGGGATGACGATGCCGAGCTCACCGCCCGCTACAAGTCCCTGGAAACCCTGGTGAAGCGGCTCGGTTCGCAGGCGCCGGAGGACAGGCGCTGGCGGGCAGAGGTGCTGGACGTCCGCGGCCACCTGTTTATCCAGTGCAAGGAGCACCGCGAGGTGGCCGGGGCGTCCTCGGGCAAAAAGGGCGGTGCCAAAAAGACCGAAGTTTTTATGCATGCGGACACCGGATCCATGTCCGGCGGCGAGCGCCAGCGCTTCACGGCCTTCATCATGGCCGCCGCGCTGAGCTACCAGCTGGGCATCGCCGAGCAGGGCTTCACCACGTACGGCACGGTGATGATGGACGAGGCCTTTGTGCTGGCGTCCGAGGAGTTCGCCGGCGCCGGGATCAAGGCGTTGCACGAGTTCGGGTTCCAGCTGCTGCTGGCCGCGCCGGAGAACGTGATCGACCTCTCCCGGCACCTTGGATCAGTGACCGAGATCCTCCGCGACAGGCGCACCAACCGCTCTGGAGTACTGACCGCACCCGTCATCAAGCGGCCGGCGGGCGAAGAGGGAACCTGGCGCTCGGAGGCGAACCCCGTGGACATCATTTTGCGCTAGGCCCTCCCGGTATGCGGTTTATAACAAATCGATGGATATATTGCGCGGGAGCTGTTGGGGAGTGCTGTCCTGGTGCCATGCTGGTCGGCATCAATCACTCGCCCTCATCCTCCTGACGGTACTTGTGGAACGCTGGGTCCCGCGCCTGACGCCTTGGAGTGTGACGGCCTTCGCTTGAAAGGCACCCCAGATGCGCCCAGCACATCGCGCCACCACCTTCATGGCGCTCACCGCGATCGCGGCCCTCACCCTCACGGGCTGCGCGGAGGGCCCTGCCGCGGACGGAAGCTCTTCCGGTGGCACTGCCGCCCAAACGGCGCCTGCCGCAAGCCCGCCTGCATCCATCATTCCCGTCGCCACCTCTTCGCCCGCTCCTGCCGGGCCGGTGACCTTCACGTTCCCGGACGGCCGCCTGTCCTTTGCCCACCCGGAGGGGTGGCGTGTGGAGCATGAACAGGTTTCCACGTCCCCTGCGGTGGAAACCGCGACCGTCTACGACGCCGGCGGCCAGGAACAGGTCGCCATCTACTACAGCGAAATCGGTGACGCCACGGCCGGCAATGTCTCCAGGTTCATCATCGAGACGGACCCGGTTCCAGGATTGATCGGGGCTGCGGTTCCCACACCCAGTTCGTCGTTCTTTGTCGACCACGCTTTTGGCACTCCTACATACCGCATGGGGCTAACGCCGGGATCGCCGGTCTCTCCCGACGGGCAGGTGCAATACGGGCTGGTGATGCTCGGCGACCGCATTCTGACCGCAGACGTGCTTTTCGACGGTCGACAGTTTGCGAACGACGAGGCGGCCAAGGAGTGGTACTGGGGTGATGAAGGCCGCTCCCTGAAAGCGTTGCTGATGAGCTTCACTTACCGCTGACCGGCGTGCAAGAGGAACCCTCCCCACGGGGAGGGTTCCTCTTGCTGTTATTTGGCCTGCACCCGCGACAGGAACTGGGCCGTGCGTTCCTTCAGTCCATCAATCTGGCGAAGGACGACGGCGGCCGGGTCGGGATTGATCTCGTTGGCCGGCGGTTCCTTGCGGACATTGCCGCAGCACAGGAAGTCGGCGCAGATCAGTGTTCCGACGGTATTGCCGTTGCGGCCGGACTGGCCGGCGCGCCTGGCCACCCAAAGGAGGACGTCCTCCTTTGAAAAGACGTCCCGGCACAGTTCGCACAGGACGGAGCGGTTTTTCCGCGCACCGCCTTCGGGTGCGCGAAGCATGATGCCCGTGAGCCCCGTAGGGCCGGGTATCACCAGGTAGCCGCGGAGCGGCATCTTCTCGTCCCGCCACCCCAGGAAGTCGAGGCGGTCCCAGTCCAGCGCGTCAAAGTCCTTGGGCAGGGTGAGCTTGGCCGCCTCCGAGCGGCTGGCATTAACGAAGGACGAGCGGATTTGTTGAGGCGTGATGGATTGCATGGCAGAGCTTTCGAAAGATAGGGAGCCCCGGGACTGCGGGGAATGGGTGTAAAGGGTCAGCAGGTCTCCGCGGAGCAGGCCAAAGCGGCCACCCCGCTTCCCATGGCAGCGATGGCCGGGCTGGCCGTCTGCGTGCGCATCGTTCCTGGTGTCCTATCTCGAAAGCTCGGGCTCGGGTGCAGTGGTTCTGATGCACTGGCCGGTGCCCAATCAACCGGCAGTGCCATCCTGCCAAAAGCTGCGGTCGGTGTCCAAGGAGCGGCGAGCGGGAAAGTGTGTCGTTCGTCACGAGAAGGATTAAGTGACGTAAACGTTGCGTAATGGCTGCAAGGGTAGGCTAGCCTTACTTAAGTTCGCTTCAGACACTTAAGGAGTTCCGTGACTTCCCCCCTCTTCCCCGGGCCCAGTGCCACCCGCCGCACGCTGTTCAAGTCAGCCGGCAAGGCGGCGGCCGTTCTGGCCGCAGCGGCGCTCACCCTCTCCGCCTGCTCCACAGGTCCCGCAACCTCCGCCCCGGACTCAACGGCCTCCAGCTCCAGCAGCGCCCAGTTCCCGGTCACCATCGACCACGCCTTCGGCCAGACGACCATTGAAAAGCAGCCCACGCGCGTGGCCACCGTCTCCTGGGTCAATGACGACGTTGCCATTGCCCTCGGCGTTGTTCCAGTCGGTGTCCCCAAGAACGAGTGGGGCGGCAACGACCAGGGCTCCACTCCCTGGAAGGATGCAGCACTCGAGGAGCTCGGCGCCGGCTTCGGCACCGACAAGGCGCCGGTCCAGTACTCCGAAGCTGACGGCATCAACTTCACCGAGATCGCCAAGCTCACCCCGGACGTCATCCTCGCTGCCTACTCCGGCCTCACAGAAGAGGACTACAAGAAGCTCAGCGAGATCGCCCCCGTCGTGGCCCACCCTGAGCTGGCCTACGGGACTTCATGGCAGGACGCCACCACCATCATCGGAAAGGCACTCGGCAAGGACACCGAAGCGGCCAAGCTGGTCGCGGACACCGAGGCCACCGTGAAGGAGGAAGCCGCCAAGTACCCGCAGATCGCCGGCAAGACCTTCATTTACGGCTACGCCCTTCCCTCGGACCCCACCCAGACGGGCATCTACACGGCCAATGACAACCGGCCCAAGTTCCTGTCTGCCATCGGAATGAAGCTCGCCCCGGTCGCCGAACAGGCCTCCGCAGGCTCCAAGGAATTCTTCGTCCCCTGGTCTGCCGAGAAGGCCAATGAACTGGAATCGGACATCTTCCTCAGCTCCGTCGAGGACGCCAGCGAGGCGGACGCCATCAAGAGCGATCCCCTGCTCGGCCAGATCCCGGCCGTCAAGAACGGCGCGTTCGTCGCAGACGCAAACAAGAGCCTGGTCCTGGCAATCTCTGCATCCTCCCCGCTGAGCCTGCCCTGGGCGCTGGACACGTTCCTGCCCGAGCTGGCCACTGCTGCGGACGCAGTGAAGTAGCAGTAGTCCAGTGACACAGAGTACGACGACGGCGGCCCACCAGGCGCGGATTCCCGGCACTTCCGTGCCGGGAAGGGGAGCACGTGCCCTGCTCCGCGGTGACGCTTCCAGTGGAAAGCGGGCGGCATTGCTGCTGGCCGCCGTCGTTGTGCTCGCCCTCCTGGCCGGGGCATCCCTGGCCACCGGAGCCCGGGGCCTTCCCCTGGAGACGGCGTGGCAGGCCCTCACCGCCTTCGATCCTGCCAACGGGGACCATGCCGTCGTCCACGCGCGCATCCCGCGGACCGTCCTGGGCCTGCTGGCCGGCGCGGCGCTCGGCCTGGCAGGCGCCGCCATGCAGGGTGTGGCCCGGAACCCCCTTGCCGATCCGGGCATCATGGGTGTTAACGCGGGCGCCGCCCTCGCCGTAGTGACGGGCATCTACGTCTTCGGCGTCGGCTCACTCTCCGGGTACATCTGGTTCGCCTTCCTCGGCGCCGCAGCTGCCGCCGTCGTGGTTTACCTCATCGCGTCACTGGGCAGGGACGGCGCCACTCCCGTGAAACTCGCCCTGGCAGGGGCGGCGCTGAACGCGGGGCTGTACTCCCTGATGAACGTCATCCTGGTCTCGAGCCAGGACACCCTGGACCGGTTCCGCTTCTGGCAGGTGGGCGGGATCGCCGGGCGCGACTGGTCCGTGCTGCTGTCCGGACTCCCGTTCCTGGCCGCCGGAGCACTCATCGTGCTGCTGACCGGACGGATCCTCAACAGCCTGGCCCTGGGTGATGACATCGCCCGCGGCCTCGGCCAGCGCGTGGGACTGGTCCGCGCCATCACAGCCCTCGGCATCGTGCTGCTCTGCGGCTCGGCCACGGCCCTTGCCGGGCCCATCGCCTTTGTAGGCCTGATCATTCCGCACGCCGTCCGGTTCCTCACCGGGCCCGACTACCGCTGGATCCTGCCCTTCTCCATGGTCCTGGCTCCGGTGCTGCTCCTGGGCGGGGACATCATCGGCCGCGTGGTGCTGCTGCCCGGCGAAGTGCCCGCGGGGATCATGACAGCCCTGGTCGGGGCTCCCGTCTTTGTCTGGCTCATCCGCCGCGGAAAGGGGGCCGGACTGTGAGCGTCACCCAGACTCCGCGCGAGATGACACTTAACAACAATCCCGCGCGCAAACATTGGGGTTTTCTGCCGTCTCGCGGCTTGAACCGGACCGCGATCCTGGCAGCCGCCGTCGTGGTCCTCTTTGCAGCGTCCGTCCTGCTGGGCAGCTACACCGTGACCATCCCGGACTTCTTCAAGATCCTTCTCGCGCACCTGACCGACGGTGAGAAGATCCCCGGCGCCAGCTTCATTGTGATGGAGAACAAGCTGCCCCGTGCGGTGATCGGCACCATGATCGGCCTCGCGTTTGGCCTGGCCGGCGCCCTCTTCCAGACCATGCTCCGCAACCCGCTGGCCAGTCCGGACGTCATCGGCATCAGCTACGGGGCCAGCGCAGCCGCGGTTATGGCCATCGTGGTGTTCGGCGCCTCCGGTGCCGCGGTCTCCGGGGCTGCCCTGGGCGGCGCGCTCGTCGTCGCGGCCATCATCTACGCGATTTCCAGCAGCGGCCTGCGGGGAACCACCCGCGGCGATGCTGCCGGAAACCGCCTCATCCTCGCAGGCGTGGGAATCGCGGCCGCACTGCAGGCCGTGGTCAACTTCCTGATGACCCGCGCCGATATCCGGACCGCCGCCGACGCCCTCGTCTGGCTCAACGGATCCCTCAACTCGGCCAACTGGGACCGCGCCGGCGTCCTGGCCGTGTCCCTCGTGGTCCTCATTCCTGCGGTTGCCGCCATTTCGGGCCCTCTGCGCATCCTGGAGCTAGGCCCCGACGCCGCCGCCGGCCTGGGTATCAGAGTAGGGGCCACCCGGCTCGCGCTGGTGGTCATTGCGGTCGCGCTGGCGGCAGTGGCGACGGCGGCAGCCGGGCCCGTCTCGTTCGTCGCCTTCCTGTCCGGGCCCATCGCCCGGCGCTTCACCGGCAAAGCCAGCCTCCCGGCGTCGGCCCTCGTGGGAGCCCTCATTGTCCTCGCGGCCGATTACGCCGCCGCCAACCTCGCCCCCCTGCTGCTGGACGGCACCGTTTTGCCGGTCGGTGTGATCACCGGTGCGCTCGGTGCCCCGTTCCTGCTGTGGCTCCTGGTCACGGCCAACCGAAAGGACGCCTGACGTGGCTGTACTCAACGCCAAGGACCTGACGCTGAAATACGATCAGCGCTGCGTGGTGGACGGCCTCAGTGCCGAAATCCCCGAGGGCAAGGTGACCATGATCGTGGGCGCCAACGCCTGCGGGAAGTCCACCCTCCTGCGCGGCCTGTCCCGGCTCCTCAAGCCCGCGTCCGGTGCTGTGACCCTGGACGGCAAGGACATCCACTCCCGCCCCGCCCGCGAACTTGCCCGCACCCTCGGCCTGCTCCCGCAGCACCCCACCGCGCCGGACGGCATCAAGGTCCGCGACCTCGTGGGCCGCGGGCGGTACCCGCACCAGGGCCTCTTCCGCAGCTGGAGCGAAAAGGACGACGCCGCCGTGCAGCGCGCGCTGGAAGCCACCGAAACGCTGGCCCTCGCCGGGCGGAACGTGGACGAACTCTCCGGCGGGCAGCGCCAGCGGGTGTGGATCGCCATGGCCTTGGCCCAGGAAACGGAGGTGCTGCTCCTCGACGAGCCCACCACCTACCTCGACCTCGCGCACCAGGTGGAGGTCCTGGACCTGGTCACGGACCTGAACCGCCAGCGCGGCACCACCGTGGCCATCGTCCTGCACGACCTCAACCTCGCCGCCCGCTACGCCGACAACGTGATCGCCATGAAGGGCGGCGCGGTGGTGGCGGTCGGTGCGCCGCAGGACGTGGTGACGGAGGGGCTGGTCCGCACTGTCTTCGGCCTCGAATCCCGCGTCATCCCGGACCCCGTGTCCGGAACCCCCCTGATCATTCCCATCGGCCGACACCACGTCCCTGCCAACGAACTGGAGCTCGTTTCATGAAAACCCGCGATATCGCCGCCACCGAGCCCATGACCCTGGCCTTCGAGGTCACGGTCTCTTCCGTGCAGGAACTAAGCCCCAACTTCCGCCGGATCACCTTCGGCGGGTACTCGCTGCGGGACTTCGGCGTCCACGGCGAGACCCTTGACCTCCGGATCAAGCTGATGATCCCGTCGCTCGCTGCTGACGGCACGCAGCTTCCGCTGCCGGTCTTCGAGATGGCCGAAGCGGGCTGGTACCGCGAATGGCTGGCCATGGACCCTGCAGTGCGCGGCTCCATGCGCACGTACACGGTCCGGCAGGCCCGCCTCGACGCCGTGTACCCCGAGATCGACGTGGACTTCGTGATGCACTTCGATGACCACGGAAACGGTGGACCCGCCGCTAACTGGGCCCTCAATGCCAAGCCGGGCGACGCGATCAGCATCATCGGACCCAACAACCGCGCGGCGCACTGCGTCACGGCCGAAATCTACTCCGGCATCGAATGGCGCCCCGGACTGGCGCAGCGCATCCTGCTCGCCGGCGACGAGACCGCCATCCCGGCCATCTCCGCCATCCTGGCAAGCCTGCCCGAATACATGACCGGCCACGCCTTCCTGGAAGTCCCCGAAGCCGGCGACTTCCTCGAACTGGCCTCACCCGCCGACGTCGAAATCACCTGGCTCGCGCGCGGCGCCTCCATCGGACGGTCCCGCCCGCACGGCGAACTGCTCCAGGAGGCAGTGCGCAAGGCAGTGCCGGTGCCCGGCTGGGTCGGCATCAAAGCTGCCGACGGCGGCGCAGGTCCCGAGCCCGAGGACGTCAACGTGGACGAGGACATCCTCTGGGAGACCCCCGCCCGGATGGAAACCGCCGAAATCCAGGCCACCAAAAACCCGGACATGCCCGCCGGCGCCATGCCCTTCTACGCCTGGATCGCCGGCGAAGCCGGGGTCATCAAGGACATGCGGCGTTACTTGGTCCGCGACGTCGGGATTGACCGGAAGCAGGTTGCCTTCATGGGTTACTGGCGCCAAGGCAAAGCCGAAGGCTAAGCCTCCCGCGCGACTCGTTTGGGCACGGCGCCTTCGCGGCTGTTGGATCAAACGCCCCATCAGATCCTGCCGCCTAATTCCCAACGCTCTATCAGTTAATGCTGCTTTTTCTGGAACGCTCTCGCACTTGCTGTTCATCCCGGCGTCGTTCTGCCTTTTCCTTGGGGCGCTACTTTTGGTGCGTGGTGCCTGAACCTTTGCTTCCTGAGTCCGGGCGGCGGGTGTTTGTTGCCCTGGGGGACTCGTTTACTGAAGGTGTGGGGGACCGGGACGAGCGGTTGCCCAATGGAGTCCGTGGCTGGGCCGACAGGGTTGCCGAGAAACTGGCGAAGGCGCAACCAGGGTGGCGCTACGCCAACCTGGCGATCAGGAGCAAACGGCTCCGGCATGTCATCGGTGAGCAACTGCAACCGGCACTGAGCATGCAACCCACCCTCGTCACGCTCTATGCCGGCGGCAACGACATCCTGGATATGAAGACGGACATGGCCGCACTCATGGCCGACTATGAGAAGCTCGTCGAGCGGCTCGCTGGAACAGGCGCCACGGTGGTCCTCTTCACCGGCTTTGACGTCAAGGTTTCAGCACTGCTCGAGCCGCTGAAGAAACGCAACACCTTCTACAACGAGCGGGTCCGGGCTGTCGCCGGAAAGTACGGTGCAGTCCTCGTTGATTACTGGTGCCTGGATGCCTTCCATGACCGCCGGATGTGGGACTCGGACCGCCTGCACATGTCCAAGGCGGGCCACAAGTACCTGGCAGGGCAGGTGCTGGACCAGTTGGGTGTCCCGCACAAGATCCGGCCCAAGGACTGGGACCCGCCGCCAAGGCTCGGGCTGCGGGAGTGGGAACGCCGGCAGCGTCGCTGGGTCCACGACTGGGTCCTGCCGTTGTTCGGACGCAAACTGCGGGGCATCACGCTCGGTGATGAACTCACCCCGCGCTGGCCCGAACCGGTCAAGGTGCCGCGCAAAGGCGGCCTGAAGAAGCTGGCACGGGACCCGGCGAAGGCCCGGCAGGAGTTTTAGCTGTCCAGCAGGTTCTCAAAGCCGGGAGCCACCCGGCCAGCGTGGAACTCGACTACTTCGAAGTCAGCTACGCCGTTGGTGTAGAACGGGTCCTGGGCCAGGCTGGCGTCGAGGGTGGCGCGGTCGGCCCGGGAGAGCAGCAGGCCGCCGGTCCGGGGTACCTTGCGCCCGGCGGCGATGAACACGCCGTCGTCGAAGGCGTTCTGCAGCCAGGCGATGTGCGCATCATTGTGGAAGTCCACGATGTCCTGGGGAACCCGGTAGCTCAGTGAGACAACATACATGGGCCCAGCCTACCGGCCCCGCCTGTCCCTACTTGAAGGATCAACCCACCGTAGAATGGACGCATGACCGAAACCCGCTGGCTCAACGCCGACGAACGCCGTGCCTGGCTGGCCCTGGTAAGTATCAACACGCTGCTGCCCGCAGCCCTCGATACCAAGCTCCACGCAGCGGGAAAACTGTCCCTTTTCGACTACACCGTCCTGGCCATGCTCTCCGAGGCGGAGGAGCGCTTCCTGCCGATGAGCGAGCTGGCCGCCCGCAGCAGTGCTTCCCTGTCGCGGCTTTCGCATGTGGTGACCAAGCTGCAGAAACGGGGGTGGGTGGAACGCCGGCCGCACCCGCACGATGCCCGCGTGACAACAGCACACCTCACTGAGGAAGGCATGGCCACCATCGTGGGACTCGCGCCCGGGCACGTTGAGACGGTGCGGGATTTGTTCCTTGACGCCCTCACCGAGCAGGACGTCCAGGACCTGGCACGGATCGGCGAAAAGGTAGTGGGCCGGCTGGACTCGGACCACTGGATCTTGCGGGAGAACCCCGACGCGTAGCCGGTAAAGCAGGGAACCACGGGGAACTTGGTTGCCCCCAGCAGCGGGTGGCAAACTGGCCAGATGGATTTCACAACGCGCTTCGTTGCCCTTGGTGACTCCTTCACCGAAGGCGTGGGCGACGACGATCCCACCCGCCCCAACGGCGTCCGCGGCTGGGCAGACCGCGTAGCTGAGCAACTCGGCGCCCCGGACCCGGGTTTCGGGTATGCCAACCTCGCCGTCCGCGGCAGGAAGCTCCGCCAGATCCTGGCTGAGCAGGTGGACGCCGCCGTCGAGCTCAAGCCCACGCTGGTGAGCATTTACGCCGGTGCCAACGACATCCTCCGGCCCAGGATCGACATTGACGACCTTCTGGTGGAGTACGACGACGCCATCGCCAAACTGCGCGCCTCCGGTGCCACAGTGCTGATGTTTACCGGCTTCGATGCCCGCGGCTCGAAGGTGTTCAGCACCATGCGGGGGCGGACCGCCATTTACAACGAGCTGGTGCGCGGCATCGCGGGAGACCATGGCGCCCTGCTGGTGGATTACTGGCGCTTCAGCGAGTACTACGACTGGGGCATGTGGGCGCAGGACCGGATGCACATGTCCGCGGCCGGACACGCCAACATGGCCAAGCGCGTGCTGGACGTCCTGGAACATGATCACTCCATCGACGTCCCGCCCATGACCCCTGTCCCCGAGCTCAGCGGGCTGGACGCCATCCGCGCGAACGCCCGGTGGTTCCGTGAGTACGCCGGGCCCTGGGTGGTCCGCCGGGTCACCGGAAAGTCCTCGGGCGACGGGCTGCAGCCCAGGTATCCGCAGCTGACACGCCTCTAACGGAAGCGGCCGCTTATACACCCTCAAGCGCCGGATTGGTCTTTAATTGCGTGAACTCGTAGACTTGGTAGGCGCTAAGTGCGCGGAGCGTGCGCAATTGCTCCGGTTGCCCGGTATTTTCTCCAGGGTGGCCGGTAGTTAGGGGCTCAAGTTGCGTGACTAACCGTTGCCCTTCTTCACTTTTGGGTCGCCCTTAGCAGCATGGTCCAGCAGCAGATATGCGGATCATTACTTTCAATTCTTGAGGAGAAGTCATGGCAGCACACTGCCAAGTGACCGGGGCCGAGCCGGGCTTTGGGCACAGCATTTCGCACTCGCACCGCCGCAACAAGCGTCGGTTCGATCCGAACATCCAGAAGAAGCGCTACTGGGTTCCGTCCCTGCGCCGTAATGTCACGCTGCAGGTATCTGCAAAGGGCATCAAGACCATCGACGTACGCGGCATCGACGTTGTCGTCGCCGACATTCTCGCTCGTGGGGTGAAGCTCTAGTGGCTAAGGACAAGGACGTACGTCCGATCATCAAGCTCAAGTCGACCGCGGGCACGGGTTACACCTACGTAACCCGCAAGAACCGTCGTAATGACCCGGACCGCATGGTTCTGAAGAAGTACGACCCCAAGATCCGCCAGCACGTCGAATTCCGAGAGGAGCGCTAAACATGGCTAAGAAGTCCAAGATTGCTCGCAACGAGCAGCGCAAGGTCATCGTTGAGCGTTACGCTGCAAAGCGCCTCGAGCTGAAGAAGACCCTGGTTGACGAAAACGCAACCGACGAAGCACGCGAAGCAGCCCGCCTGGGCCTGCAAAAGCTGCCCCGCAACGCGTCCCCGATCCGTCTGCGTAACCGCGACATCATCGACGGCCGTCCCCGCGGTACCTTCCAGAAGTTCGGTATCTCCCGTGTCCGCTTCCGCGACATGGCCCACAAGGGCGAACTCCCGGGCATCACCAAGTCTTCCTGGTAATCCAGCCCCGCTGATACCAGCTGCTTGAGAAGGGCCGGCAACCTCACGGTTGCCGGCCCTTCTGCTGTTTAAGCCGCCTGGGCTTGCGGCAGGGAGTGCCCCTGCCGCGTCCGCGTGGCGCAGCCCACAGGGAAGAAGTACGACGCCGGGTGGCCCTTGATGGCGCGCATGCCCGGTTCTGCCGCGTAATTCCGGGGTCCAGGACCTCCGCCGGAGGGCATTTGCGGAACCGCCGGAGGAGGTGTATTGTTTTCTAAGTCGCCGCGAGGGAGACAGCGAAGAGCTGGTTACCGCGGGCGGCCAAACCCCCAAAATATAAACCAAATTCTGGTAGGGCTTTAGGGCGCTCCAGAAGCGGGTGGGGACGACTTCCCACCGGTGAAATCCTGAAATACGGATTTGCACCGGGACGGATAGTCGGGTAAGTTTGAAAAGTTGCTCCGGAGCGATCCTGAACGTTGGTTTGGGTGGTGCCGGGTGTGTCTGTTGTTTGAG
>NZ_JBDGJZ010000018.1:0-90755 GCF_057656635.1 Arthrobacter sp. Soil_C_49 | reverse complement strand
ACCGTGTTGGACTGAGTTCTAGGGCCTTCCTAGACGATCGTCAAGGGCCAAAGGTCTGGGGCGTCAGGTTGGGGTGTGCCTCACGTGGAAAGGTCGAAAAGCCCAGAAACTGCAGGTAAGGAGTGATTGACCGTCACGGCTTAGATCATTATTCTCGGCGGATAGTACGAACCTGCCAGCCGTCCTCCCGGCGGTATGTTCGTCCACCTCTCCCATAGGAGAGCTTGAGCCGGATGAGGCTATGATCCGAAGCCATGTCTTCGATTACTCCACGTGCAACGACAAGGCTGTCATCGAGCACCTCAACCTCATCACCGGGCCTGATCCCTTTCCAGTCGAAGATTTCGAAAGACATTGGCGTGACAAAGCCTTCCTTAATTCGTTCGATCGGGACGGGTAATCGACCGGGCTCTGGTATCCGAAAAATGATGGCAGTCGAGAGGCGGGGACGACCAGCGTTTTCCTATCGAAAGCAAAGCCAAATCGCGAGCAACAGCTTTCTGGGCCTCCGTCCGGTTTACGCCGCCGTGGCCTTTAGAATTCCTCCCATACTTCGCGGCCCGGGTTACCTCATCACCGTTCCTACTGGAAGACAGCGGGTCGTAGAAGACAACGCCCACGCTTTGCCGGCCCGTGACCGAACCAGGCGGTAGGGGTATCGGATCAAGGTGGGTGTTACCTTCGACAGGCGGTGGGAGGACACTTGGGTACATCACGCCAAGGACGACCACAACAAGTTCCGGTTGGAGATGCTGCGGCGATCCAGAGCGCTTGTCCTCGCCAGCGCTTCGGCCTCTCCCAGTAGGGGGCTTCACTGTTTGCTCCTCTTCCCATCTAAAAGTCATCCTTGCGGCAGTCGTAGACCTGGAGGTTCGCCTTTTACGGCGGAGAAAAGATGGCATGGACCACAGCGAAGTAACTGCATGTCCGTTTAGTCATCGCTGCAAGGCTGAAGTTCAATGGGCAGCCCGGCGGTGGTGAATCTGGTTGGCACGCTGGGACGGACAGCCAGCTGGCGGACCTAGCCAAGCCGAGCGCATCCAGTCCAGATATGTCGCAGGGGCCCCACCTGACTGCCCGGGTACGGGCCTCCATCAGCGAGCATCAGTCGGTCCTCGACGCGATCCGGCTAAAGGACCCGACCTGTGCCGAACTTGCGATTCGCGGCCACGTCAAATGCCTCGAGTCTTGCCGCAGCCCCGTATCGAAGCACCAGAGGTATGCCCGAGAACGGAGAATTCACTGCGTCCGAAGGCACTTCGATCCTCTCCTTCTCAGACGACCGCGGAGAACCGGGACCACGGCCTTGCGAAGCCCTGGGTGCGCAGGCGGTTCCTTATCTCGGTGCCATGCGGAGGGCTCCGTCCATGCGGAATGTTTCGCCGTTCAGATAGTCGTGGTCGATGATGGCCAGGGCGAGTTGGGCGAATTCATCGGGTCGGGCAAGTCGCTTTGGGAAGGGGACGCCGGCTGCCAGACTTTGGCGAAACTCTTCACTGACTGCTTCCATCATGGGTGTTTCGACGATCCCTGGGGCGATGGTGTTCACGCGTATGCCATGCTGTGCAAGGTCCCGGGCAGCAGGAAGTGTCATTCCCACGACCCCGGCCTTTGAGGATGCGTAGGCGACCTGCCCGATTTGCCCTTCGTAGGCCGCGACGGAGGCTGTATTGATAATGACTCCGCGTTGGCCGTCCTGATCCGGATCGGTCTGTGCGATTGCCTCTGCGGCAGCCGCGAGCACGTTGAATGTTCCTACGAGATTTACTTCAATGACTTTGGCATACAAGGCCAAGTCGTGGACCCCGGCTTTGCTGAGTATGCGGTGCGATGGAAGTATGCCTGCACAGTTGATGACGATCCGCAAAGGATCCGCTGATGAAGCAGTGACCACCGCCTGTCGGATATCCTCCGGGCTCGTGACATCGGCTTCAAAGTACTCGACGCCTTCGACCGTTTCGGCTTTTCTAATGGCGGCATTGAGGTCGATGGCCACAACGCGGACGCCGTGTTTAGCCAGGGCCCGGGCGCAGGCTGCTCCCAGGCCGGAAGCTGCTCCCGTGACTATCGCTGCGGTATTTTCAAGTTGCATTGGAACTCCTGGTTCTGAGGCCCGTGGCCTTTATGGTTGCGCCGGTAACTATGGTCGCGGCGGTATTAGGTTCGGTTGCTGCAAATGCCGCAAGCGCACAACGCCGCGCCTGAGCGTTAGGCGAAGGCTGAGATTCCGGTGACCGCCCGTCCGACGAGGAGTGTGTTGATCTGCTGGCTTCCCTCATAGGAATAGATGGCTTCGGCATCGGCGAAAATTTTGGCCATTTCGAAATCGGTGCTGATGCCGTTTCCGCCTAGGACGGACCGTCCCAAAGCCACGGATTCCCTCATTCGCTCGGTGCAGGTGGCTTTGGCCAGGGCGGCGTGGTCCATGGTCAGCCGGCCGGACTCCTGCAGTCTTGCCAGTTGGATCATCAGTGACAGGGACATGGTCGCGTTGCCCAAAATCCTTGCCAGCTGGTCCTGGATGAGTTGGAAGGAGGCGATGGGTTTTCCGAACTGTTGTCGTTCAAGGGCATAGGCCCGTGCCACGTCGAAGGCGGCGAGCTGCTGGCCGACGGCCTGCCAGCTGACCCATACACGGGAGTTCATCAGAAGAGTGTTGGTGTCGCGGAATGTTTCGGTGCCCGGCAACCAGTTTGTGAAGGGTATTCGCACGTTCTGCAGGGTGATGTCTGCGTTCTGGACGATGCGTACCGAAATTTTGTTCGCGATCGGTTGAGCGTGGAAACCTTCGCGTTCTTTTTCGACGATGAACCCTTTGATCTGCCCGTCCGCAGTGTCTGTGGCCCATACGAGGACATAGTCTGCGAACGTGCCGTTCCCGATCCAGCGTTTTGATCCGTTGAGGATCCATTCATCTCCGTCGCGGGTGGCCGTTGTTTCCATGTGCCGGGAGATATCGGAGCCGTGCAGCGGCTCCGTTAAGGCGAAGGCACCAATTTTCTTCAGCGCCAGCAGGTCAGGCAGGAGCTTTTCCCGGTGCGCGTCGGAACCGAGTTGCTCGATGGCGGCGGCAAATAACTCGTGGTGGACTCCGAAAAAGGTGGAGATGGAGGTATCTGCCCGGGTGAGTTCCATCTGGATCAGTCCCGATAGCAGATGGTTTTCAGGTTTCCCTCCGGACAGCTGCAGGGCAGCCAGTTTGGGCAGCAGGTCGAACGGGAATTCGGCGCGGTTCCAGTAATCGACGGCGATAGGGCGTACTTCGCTCTGAAAAAACTCCCGGGCCGCCGTTAGGCGCTGCTGTTCGGCATCGGAGAGCAGATCCTTTATAAAGAGCAGATCAGCATCCGGATACGGGACTGTGCCCCCAACTAATGGAGCTGGTGGTTGAAGGGCTTCTTTAAGAGGAGTCATGATTGCCTTTCCGTGGCTATGCCCGCAATGCGCCGAACCGGGCACCGCCTGGCAGGCGTTTGCTTCGTGTTGGGTTAGTTGCGGTAAAGGAGGAGTGCTTCGCCCTATCCGCCTCCGCCGCAGAGGGCCACGGCTGCCCGGCCTGTGCCGCGGCTTCTTAGTTCGTTGGCGGCATGAACGACGAGCCGGGCACCGGATGCACCGATGGGGTGGCCCAGGGCTATGGCACCGCCGTGGATGTTGCACCTGTCCAGCGGGATCCGAAGTTCTTTGAGGGATTGAACGGCGACGGCACCGAATGCTTCGTTGATTTCAATGAAGTCCAGGTCTTCCGTGGTCCAGCCCGAGCGGGTCAATGCCGCGTTGACGGCGTTGGAGGGCTGGGAATGCAGGGAGTTGTCGGGCCCGGCGACCTGCCCCGGTTCGCCGATGACTGCGATGATGTCCAGGTCCAGCTTGTCGGCGTTGGCACGGCTGGTGAGTATCAGGGCGGCTGCACCGTCTGAGAGTTGGGAGGAGTTGCCGGCGGTGATTGATCCGTCGGCGGCAAAGGCGGGGCGGAGCCCAGCGAGCGTCTCGGCGGTGGTGTGGGGCCGTACGCCGTCGTCGTTGCTCACTACGAGGGGTTCGTCCTTGCGGCGGGGGATGGTGATGGAAATGATTTCATCTTTGAAGATTCCGTTGTTGGTTGCCTGGGCGGCGCGTTGGTGGGAGGCGGCCGCCACCTGGTCCTGTTCTTCCCGGCTGATCCTGTGGAAAGTATTGCCGCGTTCGGTCAGAGAACCCATTGGTTCCTTGTCGTGGGCGTCGGTGAGGCCGTCATTGGCGACGGAGTCCAGGGCTACGGTGTTGCCGTAGGTCCAGCCTTGTCGGGACCGGGGCAGAAGATGCGGGCCCTGGCTCATTGATTCCTGTCCACCGGCCACGACCACCTGGGCGTCCCCGGCGCGGATGAGCCTGGCGGCGTCGATGACAGCTGTGAGTCCGGACAGGCAGACCTTGTTGATGGTGGTTGCCGGCACGTTCCAGCCGATGCCGGCTTTGATGGCTGTCTGCCGTGCCGGGTTTTGCCCGGCACCTGCCTGAACGACCTGGCCCATGATCACGGCGTCAACGAGGCTGGGACTGATCCCTGATTTTCCAGTGCTCCGGCTACGGCCAGGGCGCCGAGTTCAACGGCGCTGAGTCCTGCGAGCTGGCCGTTGATCCGGGCAAGGGGTGTCCGGGCGCCGCCGACGATGACGACGTCTCCGGGGCGGGGGCCGGATGGTTGCGTGGTGTTCTCTCCCATGCTGCTGTGATCCTTCCATAGTGCGCTTGGTGGTGCTCACGGAGTGGGTGGCGGTCCGGGTGCGCCGGGGACTCCAAGTCGGGTGTTTCCTACTGGGTGGCGCGTTGTTTCCGGAGGATGTATCGCTGGACCTTCCCTGAAGGTGTTTTGGGGAGATCCTCCACGAAATGGATCCGCCGTGGAAAGGCATGCGCCGCGTACTGGGTTTTGACGAGTTTCTGAAGTTCGGCGACGAGGGATTCAGTGCCTGTGGCGCCCTCTTTGAGGACGACATAGGCTTCCAGGACTTCTCCGCGAAGTTCATCCGGTGCTCCGATGACGACGCTTTCGAGGACTGCCGGGTGGGTGGACAGGACGCTCTCTACGTCGAACGGACCAATGCGGTATCCGGCCATGATGATGACGTCATCATCGCGCGATGAGAAATAGTAGTATCCGTCGGCGTCGGTTTTTCCGGCGTCACCGGTGAGGTACCAGCGCCCGTCCTGGCTGAAGCGTTCGGCTGTCCTTTCAGGGGCGTCCTTGTAGCCCGTGAACCACATCATTGGACTTGCGGAGACGTCCACGGCAACCCGCCCCAGCTCATCGACACCGGCCAATTCGTCCGATCCGTCTTTTAGAACAGCGCAGGTCCATCCCGGCAGTGGATGTCCCATGGAGCCTGGGCGAAGGTCTTTGCGTACGTCATCGTGCCAGGCGTTGATGATCATCATGCCGTGCTCAGTTTGTCCGTAGTGATCCCTGACCGGCACGCCGAAGGCTTCTTCTGCCCAGGAAATAACTTCCGGGGTCAGAGGCTCTCCGGCTGAGGAAGCCCTGCGTAGCCGCAGGCTACTTGGTGCGGCGTCCGATTTGGCACGCATCGTTCGGTAAACGGTGGGCGCGGCGGCGAAGTTGGTCACCTTGAAGTGTTCAAGCACAGCAAAGGCCAATTCGGGGGAGAACCCTGCATGAAGCAGGAGGCTGCGCCTGCCTGCGGCCAAGGGGCCCAGGATTCCGTAGTAGAGTCCGTAGGCCCAGCCAGGGTCCGCCGCGTTCCAGAACACGTCATCTTCGGTGACGTCCAGGCCGAGCTCAACGTATTGGCGGAAGCTTGCCAGGGCGCGGAGCGGGACCGGGACGCCTTTGGGGGTACCGGTGGTCCCGGAGGTAAAGAGCATCACCAGGGTGCCTTCGACCCACGGCCTCGGCACGGATACCCGGCTGCTGGGTTGCCAGGAGCGGAGCCAAAGCCAGGTCCGGTGCCGCTGCGTGGCTTCCGGCCACCAGGATGGCGGCGGTTGTGTCTTGGAGTTTTTCGCGCTGGTCTGCATCGGTGATGACGACTTTGGCCCGTGATGCATTCAGCCGAAGTTCAATGGCCGGCCACGCGAACGCGGTGAACAAGGGTACGTGGATGGCCCCGCGCCGCCAGATGGCCAGCAGCATGACGACCAGATCGGCGGATTTGCCCATCAGGGTGGCGACAGCGTCGCCGGGTCCGACGCCAAGTTCCGCCAGGGCGGCAGCTCCCCGTTCGGAACGCTCGCGGAGTTGCCCGTAGGTGATGTCTTCGCTGGACAGGTCGGCTTCGATAATGGTGAAGGCGATGGCAACGGGGTCATGTGTGTCGCAAAGCAGCTCGGCAGCGCAGGCATCCGAGGTGGTGTACCGGCTAAGGGCGGCCTCGACGGTGAGGACGGGTGCGGGCATCTGAAAATCTCCTCCGGGTAATGAGGGTGGCATGAAGACGAGGCGCTCCACGCCCGTGTGCTCCAGGTGAAACTTGCCTGCATGGGTCCGGGCAGCGTGCCGGGACCCATGCAGGTGTGCTGGTTAGTTGTTAGAGCGCGATGTTGACGGATTTGCTCTGGGTGTACATGTCGATCGCGCCTTCGCCGAGTTCCTTGCCCCAGCCTGACTGCTTGTAGCCTCCGAACGGCAGGGCCGTGTCGAATGCGTTGTGGCAGTTGATCCAGACGGTGCCGGAATGGATTTCGGATGCCACCCGGTGCGCCTTGGAAATGTCACGGGTCCAGACGCTGGCAGCCAGACCGTAGGGGGTGTCGTTCGCCGCGGCTTTGACCCCGTCGGCGGCGCTGAACGGAACGGCAACAGCGACCGGACCGAAAATCTCTTCCCGATATACGCTGAAGCTGTTGTTCACATCCACCAGCAGGGTCGGCTCAACATAGAAGCCGGACGTGCCGTGGCGTTTGCCGCCGGACAAAGCACGCGCGCCGTCGGAGAGGCCCTCATCGATATAGCCGGTGACCCGATCCAGCTGCTCGCCCGAGATCAGGGGCCCGATATCGGTGGTGGTGTCCATCCCCGAGCCGATCTTTTGCGATGCCGCGACCTCGGCGACACCCTGGGTAAACTCCTCAAAGATCTTGTCCTCAACCAACAACCGGGTACCCGCGGTGCAGGCCTGGCCGTGGTTGAACAAGAAGCCACTGGCGGTGCCAGGAATCGCCGCATCCAGGTCAGCGTCGGCGAACACGACCTGCGGGCTCTTGCCCCCGAGTTCCAGCGACACCTTTTTCAAGTTGCCCTGTGAAGCCGCCACGATCTTCTTTCCCACCTCGGTCGAGCCGGTGAAGGCCACCTTGTCAACATCGTCATGGGCAGCCAGAGCCGCGCCGGCATCACCGAATCCGGTCACGACATTGAAAACACCCGCCGGCAGACCCAGCCCGTCAATAACCTCTGCCAGCAACAGCGCAGTCAAGGGTGTCTGTTCCGCCGGCTTGAGAATGACCGTGTTTCCACAGGTCAGCGCCGGTGCGACCTTGAAGGCCGCCATGACGAGGGGAAGATTCCACGGCACAATCTGGGCGCACACACCCACCGGCTCCCGCAGGGTGAACGCGTGGAACCGTCCACCTGGTGCCCACGGGACAGAAACAGGGATCGTGCGCCCTTCGATCTTGGTCGCCCACCCGGCGTAGTAGAAGAAAATCTCCGCCGCCCATGCAACATCCACCGCACGGGCAACACCGACGGATTTCCCGTTGTCAATTGATTCCAACTGGGCGAACTGATCGGCCCTGGCCAGAATGCCCTCACCGATCTGCCACAGCACTCGCTGGCGCTGCGCCGGGGTCATCAGCCGCCAGGCACCTGCCTCAAACGCGGACCGGGCAGCCGCCACGGCCCGGTCCACATCCTCAGCCCCGGCGTGAGGAACGGTGGTAATAACCTCGCCGGTGGCCGGGTCAACTGTTTCAAACGTCCGCCCGGACAGTGCGTCGACGAACTCACCGCCGATATACATCTGCTTCGGGCCCGCCGTGAATTCAAGAACGTCAGGACGGACGGCGATGAGCGTGGCCGAATCTGCTGTAGTTGTCATGAGATATAACTCCTTTGTAATATATCCGGGTGTAGCAGTGGGTCGTAGGGGAATTCGTTTTGCCCGTTGCCGAAGCCGCAGCTCCGGATGCTAGAAAGCGATGACGGCCATGATGAGGACTGAAAGCCCCATCACCGCCGCCTCAATGCGGTCAGGGCGCCCGATTGTTTGATCTCTGCACGCTTGCCACAAGCCGGCGGCAGCATATGCGGCCGATCCGAGGCCAAGAAGGACTCCCAGCAGGTCTGCGGTGCCGTGCATACCGTGTCCCGCGGCTGGGGAGGTATGGGCCATGGCGTCCATGCAGATCAGCAGCCCGGCCATCAAGATGGCACCGATGTTCCGATGCACCCTCATGCCCTGCCGCTCCGGCGGGTGACGAAGACCCCGCCTGAGGTGCTGAGCCAGGCCCGAGGCCATCACCCCGGTGAGCATGGCCAGCGACCACCCGACGGCCGGAAGGAAAATGAACCCGGCAACAGCGTCGATCATTGCTATGAGCATGACCAGTGAATTGGCGACGTCGAGGACTTTCCCCCGGGTTCTGGCCGCGGCGGTGCAACAGGCACCCACCGCGGCCAGCCCGACGGTCCCCAGATGCAGGGCTTCAACCACGACTAGCCGTGGCACCCGTGGGCGTCAGCGGCGGCCGGAGTTGTGCAATGTCCTGCAGCGGCTTTGTTGGGCGGGACATTCAACGCCGGGTTCTTGCCGAAGAAGCCATAGGGCTTCAGGGTGAATTTAGCGTAGTCGGTGGGCATGACCGGCCAGTCCTCAGGGCGGGGGAAATGCGTAGGCCCAAAGGTGTGCCAGAGGACAATGTCCTCCCCGTCCACGGAACGGTCCGAGGCGGTGAAGGCCGGGAGTCCCCCGCCTCCGGGGCTCTGGTGGACGAAATCCCCTGAAGCGTAGCGTTCGGCCGGGTCATACTGGGTGACCCACAGGTGCTTGGTGGCAAAGGCTGCCCGCGCTGCGAGCGAGGAGTCCGGGTCCGCCATCAGTGTGGGCTTGTCATCCGGATACAGTACGTATCCGGTGGGCTGGCCCAGCCGGTTCGTCTTCTCGGTATTGACGATGTGCCAGGCCCGGCCGACGGAGCCCTTGGCTTCCCGGGCCGCTGCTTGTTCAGTGGCAAGGCGCGTGACTGATTTGGTGAACGCTTCCCCGCGGTCGTTGGTATCGCTGTAGGGAAGGCGCACAGCGTCCACTTCATCAACGGCGTTGGCCACGCCGTCGACCATCATGTCCAGGCGTGCGCTGAACAGATGCTGATGGTACGGGGCGCCCAATCCGGGGGCCACCTCGGAGTTATAGGGGGCGCCGGCCTCGGTGTAGCCGGAGGTGAACAGGACGCCGGTGAGCTTTGCCTCAAGCTCGTTGGTGCCATCCAGGTAGAGGTACCAGTAAAAACCGTAATCGTAGTTGCCCACGGTAGTGAAGCTGCTGATGACCAGGCGCCGGGACCGGCGGACCTCATTGGAGTTCGTGAACATATCGGAGTGCTTCCAGAGGGTTCCGAAGTCCTCCTCGTGCATGCAGATGCCGTTCTTGATGGTGTACGGGGTGCCGGCCTCATCGGCCAGGACTGCGTCGAAGTACTTGATCTCGCCCACGCAGTCACAACCCAGCTCAAGTGAATTAGTGAACCGTCCGAAAAGGTATTCGCCGAGGTCGAAGTAGTTCTGCCAGAACCGGATAGGGGACGGGTCACCGTACGGTACGACCATCTCAGCGATCGAGGCACGGTAAATGACCGGCCTGTCCTCCCCGTCATCAGTGAAGGAAAGGTTGCGCAGAATCAGTCCTTCCCGGGCATCAAAGCCGATGTCGAACTTCCAGTTCGCCCAACTCACCGACTCACCATCAACACTGAAACTCGGGCCTTCTGGCTGGCTGATCTCGATCGGCTTCAAAGACGCCAACGGTTCACCTTGAACCTTGGGATCATCAAAGTTGCCGGACTCGACCGGGATGGGAACAGCCCCTGTGTCAATGAGCCGCGTGATCTTCCGGTCCGTAACGTCAACATAAGCGCACAAACCCTCCAAAGGGTGCGCCCACGGATGGTCTTCGGGGTAATCCTGACGGAACGCCAGCACGCGCACGATGCGCCGCCCGACTTCCTCCTCAAACCCATAGGAACCCGCCGACAGCGGAATGCACATCACCTTCTCCGGAACAGTCCCACGGTCTGCCAACGCCTGAACCCAGCGAGGATCCTCCGCACAGATCCCGGCGATCGCGTCGAACTCCTCCAACAGAATCGGCACCTGCCCCTCACCCGAGTCGA
The DNA here is from genome assembly GCF_057656635.1 of Arthrobacter sp. Soil_C_49. NCBI lineage: Bacteria > Bacillati > Actinomycetota > Actinomycetes > Micrococcales > Micrococcaceae > Arthrobacter > Arthrobacter sp. Soil_C_49. The sequence goes on along the minus strand of NZ_JBDGJZ010000018.1, from coordinate 80,426 downwards.
TGTCAACAGACCGGACCACACGACCCTGATCAAGGGAGACAATACTGTCCGTGGAAGCCCCGGTAGCCATATCCAACAACATCACCCGGGCAAGACGCTCAGGACGCGGACCCGTCCCCTCATTGAAGGCGAGGACTTCGCGCTTATGCGGCTCCTCCAACCCCACATACGCAAAACGGGTCGTGGGCGTAAACATGGGCTCCGCCGAGACAATCTCGCGGATCTGAACGAACTCGAAAGCCCGCAGATCCGACAGAGGGGAGCCGGGGTTTTCGTTCAAATGGCCCGGCGCATGCGCCCCGGTATCGACAGCAGGAAGATTCATATCCTTTTCCTTCTTATATGTGCAGTAGTTCATAACTGCGGGGAGGGGACGGCTTGTACTCAAACGGTGATGTCATCGGTTCTTGGTTAGGCGTCTTCTGCGATTTTGGAGATGTGCGTTCCGTCGCTGATGTGGAGTAACTTCCGGTGGTCATTATTGGGAAGGATCCAGACGGTGGTTCCGTCGTCAGTGCGGTCGTCGACGATGCCCTGATAGAGAAGCTGTTCGTTCCCGCTCACTGTGACCAGATCGCCTGGCGTCAGTTCGGGCCAGTGACCATTGCCCGGGTAACTGATGCAGTCGGGTTCCATGAGTGCCTTTCAGACAGTGTGCTCTGCGGGCGAGTAAGTGCGTCTACTAAGACCGGTATTTCATCCCATGCGTTCGCTGAGCCATCGCCTGAAGCGGTCACCGTGGCTGACGGGGTCGATCAGGAGTAGCTTCGTGCCTGGCTCGTTGCCCGGTTCGGTTCGGGCGTGGATGAACCACGGCCCGGGAGCTGTCAGGGTTTCCTTTAGGGCTACTTCAAGTTCCTCGCTGTTCCCCGCGCGGAGAACCTTCAGGTCCACTGATTCGGCGATCCGGCCGAGGTCCAGTTTTTCTGCCTGTGTCGGGATGCTGGCGGTAGAGGCGTAGACGCCGTTGTCCAGGAGCACGATGACCAGGTTTTCCTGCGCCAGGTAACCCGCTGTGATAGCTGCGCCGGGGTTCATCAAGAGCGATCCGTCGCCTTCGATGACAACGGCCCGGGAGATGGGAGTGCCGTCGATGGCCTGTGCAAGGCCGGTGCCGACTGAAATGGCCAAGCCCATGGCGTCGAGAAGATACAGGTGGTTGGGCCGGTCTTCGATGGAGGCCAGTTCGCGGCTGGTCGCCGCGCACGTGGCCACAACGGGAAGGTCGCTTGTCGCGTCTACGAGTACGCGCAAGGCTTCAATGCGCTTCATGCTTTTGCCTTTTCATCTTTGGGGTCGAAGAACTCCATCAGAACTACGACAGGTCGGAAGGTCATCCGGGCGTGGTTCCCGGCCTCTTTCACCGTTGATCCCCAGTCCTCGGGTCCGTTTCGGCGGTCAATCTGGAACACCGGGATGGATGTGGAGCGGAGCAGTTCGGGCACGGGCGCGGAAATGCTGTGGATCATCGAGTTGTATTCGCCCAGCCCGCCTCGCGTGTTGGCCACGATCAGCAGGGGTAGGTGGTAGGAGACAGCAAATGTGGTAAGTGCTGTCAGGGCGTTGCCGAACCCGTTGTCTTGCATGATGATCACACCGAACTTGTCCGCAAACGGGTAAGCGCCAACGACGCCTACTGCCTCTTCTTCCCGGGACACCGGGTAAACCAGGGGAAGATCACCGTTGCGCTGGGCGTCCAGCACCCCGTTAATGATCGGTGCGATGCTCGCGCTGGGCACGTAGGCGATGCCGTCAGGTTTAAGTCCGATCAGCGCGTCAACCACCTCGTGGTGGCGTTCCTGGGTAATGGTTGTCATGAATATCTCCTTTGAGAAGGCGTGTGTTCAGGGTCCGGACTTCAGATCTGGATTCCGGTGTATTTCGTTTCGAGGTACGCTTCGAGGCCCTCCATGCCGCCTTCCCTACCGAGTCCGGAGGCCTTCACGCCGCCAAAAGGAGCCGTGGGATTGCTGATTACCCCCCGGTTGATGCCAGTCATGCCCGCTTCTAGAGCATCGGCGACGCGAAGTGCCCGGTTAAGGTCACGAGTGAAAACATACGAAGCGAGCCCGAAGGGAGTGTCGTTTGCCTCCGAAATGGCCTCTTCTTCTGTGTCGAAAACGTAGATCGCCGCGACTGGACCGAAGATCTCCTCAGTGCGCAGGTCTGCCTCTTTAGGGATTCCATGGAGAACAGTGGGCTGGAAGAAGTAGCCAGGTCGGTCATCGGCTTCGCCGCCCAACTCGCAAACAGCACCTCGGGCCACCGCGTCCTTGACAAGGGAGCTGACTTTTGCCAGTTGGCGGTCATCAATGAGGGGTCCGAGTTGGACGGCCGGATCAATCCCGTCGCCGATGCTGATATCCCGCATCCTAGCCGTGAATAGCCGGATGAAGTCCTCCGCAATGTTCCGCTGAACGAATATCCGGTTAGCCGCGACGCAGGACTCGCCTCCGTTGCGTAATTTCGCGACCATGGCACCGTTAATGGCTTCGTTTAGATTGGCGTCGTCAAAAACAATCAGGGGACCGTTTCCGCCGAGCTCCATGGACGTGTTCAGTACATTCTCGGCCGCTTGCCGCAGCAGGATCTTTCCTACCTCTGTTGAACCGGTGAAAGAGAGCTTACGCAGCCTGGGGTCCTCCATGATCGTGGCCACTACATTGGGGGAATCGTTGGTGGCTATGACGTTTACGACCCCGGGAGGAGTACCGCACTCTTCGAGTACTTCAGCTAGCAGGAGGCTGGTTAACGGAGTTTGCTCTGCCGGCTTCAGCACGACTGTGCAGCCTGCCGCCAGTGCGGGGGCGATTTTCCGTGCTCCCATGGCCAGTGGAAAGTTCCATGGAGTGATCAGGAGGCAGGGCCCTACAGGCCGCTTGGACACAGCGATTCGGTACTGGCCCCCGGGCTCGACCCCAAACTGTCCCTGGGTGTGAAGTCTGTTTGCCGACTCCGCGAACCACCGGAAGAAACCGGCACCGTACTCGACTTCGGACTTTGCTTCGGACCAGGGCTTCCCCATCTCCGCAACGATGAGTGCAGCAAATTCATCGCTTCTGTCCAGGATGGTTGTGTACACAGCGTGAAGCAGGTCCGCGCGAACACGCGGGGGCGTCGATGCCCACTCAGGCTGGGCTTTCACGGCTGCGTCCAGAGCCATTATGCCGTCACTTTTGCCTGCCGCGGCGACGGTTGCAATGGGCTCTTCTGTGGCGGGGTTTCGGACAGTAATCCTGGCACCGGAACTGCCCGGAAGCCAAGTTCCCCCAATGTAGAGGTCGGTCCTTGGCAGCGTGAGCGAGGAGGGAAGACTCATCATTTCTCCAATCTTTGACATTTCCGCGGCCCGCGCCCGCCGACGCAGGACGGACCGCACGGGTGCTCTATTTCGCAACCGAGGAGCGGGCGCTCAGAGCGAGAACGTCATAGGCGTCCTTCGCCTGCCGGAAGGCACCCATCAGGGCGTAGTACTGCATCGAAATCATGATTCGGGATGCACCGCGCGAAAGTGCCCATTCCTGTTCCGCAGCGCTCCACCCTGGGTAGAGCCAAGGTTTCCCCACGGCGTTGAAGGCGTCGACGCACCGGTTGATGTCCTCCCAATCAGCCGGCGTTTGCTTGTAGGCGCCACGTCCCCTGCTCATGGAGAGATCGGTAGGCCCGATCTGTATTCCATCGACTGTGTCCAGTGCCGCTATTGCTTCGATGTCCCGAACAGCTCCTGCCTCTTCAATGAGAGGAAAGCAAAGTGTCTTCGAGTCCTGCTCGGCAACCCATTCATCTGTGATCGCCCCCCACTTGACAGTCCGTCCACCGGCCAAACTCCGTTTACCCAGGGGTGGGAACTTCGAGAATTCAGTGACCTGCCTGGCATGCTCGAGGTTCTCAACGTGGGGAATGATCACACCATCACACCCGAAGTCGAGGGTCTGCTGGATGGGTCCTCTTTCCGGACCGAGAACTTTCGCGAACACTTCCAGGCCCAGGTTTTTCAGGAGCGGCACGAAGCGCTCCAGGGCTGCGAGGTCGAACATTCCGTGTTCGACGTCAAGTACAACGAAATCAAAGCCCAATTCTGCCCCGATATCCGCGGCCGGCGCACTGGCATCAGTTAACCAAAATCCCAAAGTCGTCATCTGTGACCTGCCTTTCAGTTGTTTGCATCTCTGCGATGCAACGGCGTTGCATGCATTCGAAGTTTGAGGCTGCCGCTGAAGGTACTGGACGGCAAGCTTGACCAATGAAAAAGGATTGTTGGCACCGACTCAGACGAAGACGAGACGGTCGGCCATCAGTTCCTCAGCCCGCGATTGTGAACTCAGAGACTGTCCTGCAAGAACGTTGGCCTTGACTCCTTCTTCCCATTCCTGGGCCTTCATGGCGCGATCGGACAGTGAGAGGAAGTCGTCTGTGTCAATGAAGAGGATTCCGTCAGGGTCAGCGATGACCAGTTGCCCTGGCAGCACTGTTGTCCCTCCGATGGACACGGGTACATTTACGTCCCCTTCGATTCCCATCATGCTGGTGGTCAGAGCGCTGGTTCCCCTCGCGAAGACGGGGAGATTGAATTCCTGCAGGTCGCCCAGATCAGTTGCCCGACCATCCACAATGATTCCTGCGGCGCCGCGTGCCTTTGCGGTGAAGGCAACCATTGCCCCGACACAGGCACGGTCGACATGGGGGCCCATATCGATGACCACCACGTGTCCTGGACGAATGTGGTCCACCGCGTAGTGGACGGCGACCGAGTCGCGATCAGGGATACGGACGGTGAACGCCGTCCCTACAAAGCGATCAGCCGATGTAAGCGGCTTGAGGCCCTGAGCGAAGCCCCTGTCCTGCATGTGTCCGATGGTGGAAGGCATCACTCGTTTGGCTGTGTCCAGAATTGCACTGCTGTGGACCTCGGGTACTTCACCTATCTTGAACATTTCTTCTCTCCTCTACCGGGACCTTGCGACGGTGTAACGGCGGTCCGTCAACGAGGGATTCTTCAGCCGTACTGTTTCAAGCCGCTTCGGGTCGAGCTCGTAGGTGCCGACAGCAGGTTCCTCGCCCAGTTCGCCCAAGACGATTCCCATCGGATCGATAAAGAGGCTGCCGCCAGTGGAGAGGGGCGGTGCCTGTGAAACGGCCATGAGGTACACAGTGTTCTCGATGGCCCGGGCACGGGAAAGGACGTTCCAGTGGTCTTCCTTCCGCGGGCCGGGGGTCCAGGAGGAGGGAAGCAGCATCAGGTGGGCGCCACGGTCCACGAGCTCACGGGCGATCTCAGGGAAACGGACGTCGTAGCAGGTCATGATTCCGACGGTGATGCCGTCAATGTCGAAAGTAACCGGTGCATTTTCACCAGGACGCACGATGTCGGACTCCCTGATGCCAAAGGCGTCGTAAAGGTGCACCTTGCGATAGTGGCCTATGTAGTCGCCTGAATCGTCTGTGGCGTAGATGGTGTTGTAAAATCTGTCCTCCCCGGGGATTTCTTCGAGCATGCCGGCGACAATCGCGATGCTGTGTTCGCGGGCAATTTCCCGGAGGGCAGTAGTAAAGGCGCCGTTCAGAGGCTCTGCTGCCGCCACAAATGTCTTGTCAATCGCGGATTGCTCGTACATTGCGAACTCGGGAAAAACAATCAGTCGTGAACCAGCCAGAGAAGCTTCCGCCGCCATTTCACGGATCTTCTGAAGGTTGGCCGACTTGTCCGGGGTCGATTCGATCTGTCCCATACTCAAACGCATGATGTGCCTTCCGTGTGGCCCAAGTGCATATTTTGCATATGCGCCACGTATATTTCGAAATTGAAGTAGGCCTTGGCCTTTTGTAGCCGTATACCTTTCTGCTGTTACTTGCGAGCTGCGGCTTTGGCGCGGCTTTGCGACTCGCGGATCAGACCCAGCACGTGTGATCGAAGTTCGCCAAAGAGATGGCTTTCGCGGGTGGAGAATTGGTCTCGTTCGGCCCCGAGATCCACGGTCACAATTTCCTGGACGCTTGCCGGGTTTTTGGAGAGTACGACGATCCTGTCTGAGAGGTAGACTGCTTCGTCGATGTCATGGGTGACCAGCATTACCGTCATGTTTCGATCGCGCTGAAGTGCGAGCGTCAGGTCCTCGAGCTCCAGTCTTGTCTGGGCGTCAATGGAAGCGAAGGGCTCATCCATGACCAGCACTTCGGGTTCGGTGATGAGTGCCCGGGCAATGGCGACACGCTGCTGCATGCCACCCGAGAGCTGCCAGGGGTAGCGCCCCTCGGAGCCCTCCAGCCCCACGCTCGCGAGGGCCTCTCGGCTCATTCTCCGGACTTCGGCCTTCGATAGCTTTCGATTGGCCAGGGCCAGCCCGACGTTTTTCTCGGCGGTCATCCAGGGCATCAGTGAACGCGTGTATTCCTGGAAGACGATCGAAATTCTAGGGCTCGGTCCGGTCAGGGCCTTGCCGTCCAGGAGTATTTGGCCGGCGCTGGACGGCATCAGGCTCGTCAGGCAGCGAAGTAGAGTCGTTTTACCTGCTCCGGACGGTCCGACGAGACAGACGAATTCCCCGACGTGTACGTCAAAAGAGATGTCCCGTAACACTTCGTTCGCGGTACTTCCGGACCCGTAGGTCTTCGAAAGCCCGGTGATTTGCAGGCGAATGGGTTGTTTGCTGTTCATAGCTACGGATCTCCTGATTATCGTGCTCGCGCAGCGGCGCGGCTTTCAACATGCCACTTGAGAATTCGGTTACGGGCGACAGTGAATACTGCGTTTAAGGCAAAACCCAGGATGGCTAGTAACAGTATTCCCGCCCAGACGCTCACTGAGTCAAAGGTCTGCTGTGCCTGCATGGTGACGTATCCGAGGCCATGGAAGGCCGCTAACATTTCACTCGCCACCATGAGGATGAAGGCAAATTGCAGTCCAGTCTGCATTCCGCCGGCCATCGACGGTCCTGCCGAAGGGAGCCACGCCACGCGGATTTCCTTCCAACGGGACAGCAGCATGGAACGGGTTACATCAAGCAGGGCCGGGTCAGTGCGCCGCAGCCCGTCCATGGTGGCCAAAACGACGGGGAAAAACGCGCCTAGAGCGATGATGGCAACTTTTGACGCGTCCCCAATGCCTAAGACCAGAACAAAGGCAGGTATCAGCATGATGGCTGGCACCGAGCGTCCGAAGTCAAGCAGGGGGGCGAAGAGCAGGCGTAGCAGTCGGATCCTGCCAAGGGCCACGCCGATGGCGATTCCCGCCACGACTGCCAGGGTATATCCGGAGACAAGGTTGACCAGACTCGGAAGGACGTCGCTTACAAAGCGGTCGAAAAGCCAGAGGTCCTGAAACCTCTCAATAATTCGGGCCGGTGAAGGAAAATATGGATTCCTCTTTGCAGTAGTCCATATCCAGTAGGCCGCGATGACGATGGCGGGGATGAGCGCTCCGATGATTGTCTTGCGCAACGCTTTCATGAATACTCCTCGAGGGAACGGCGCCCGCGCACGAGTGACTTCTCGGCCAGGGTCAGAAGAAGCGCGAGGGCGATGCCTAGTGCGCCGCCCCACAAAATCAGGCCGAAGGCGAGATCGGGCAGGTTTGCTTCTTGCGCTATCAGGATCCGCTTGCCCAGGCCGGGGGCTCCACCTAGCAGTCCCGCGCCAATGGCGAGTAGGAGTGCGGCGCTGGCAGCTATCTTGATGCCGGTGATGATGTAGGGCACGGCGCTGGGGATCACGACCGACACTTGCGTTTTGAACCACGACAGCGACAGGGCCTGTGCTGTGTCCAGCGCGATGGGGTCTACGTCTCGGACTCCGGCCTGGACCTGAACGAGAATCGGCCAGACGGCTCCGAACGCTGCCAGGAAAATTCCAAGCTCACGTGTGGGCCCGAGTATGAGCAACACAAGGGGAAGGATCACGACTGCGGGCAGAGGGCGGAGGAATTGGATCATTGGATCAAGAGCTTCGTTCGCCCCCCGCGAGAGGCCCGTAATGAGTCCTACGACCAGGCCAATGACGAGAGCGATGAGCAGTCCACTGAACGCCATGGAAATGGTGTCGGCGATGGCCGCCCAAAAAGCAGGATCGCTCACCAGCGTGAGGCTCTGGCTGACCGCTCCGGTCATGGTCGGAACGCCAGCTATCCCGGCTAATGGTCCCTGCACTGTGAACCACTCCCAAGCCGCGAGCCACAAGACTGCGCCGGCTAGGCCTCCTAGCAGATTCTGGAGGACAAAGGTTGTTTTCTTGCTTTTCATCGGAAGCTTTCGTATTTGATACTTCGATTACTTTTTCAGAGCCTGCGGAATGACTACGGACTGAATGTCCAGATCATTCTGGACGAAGCCGGCGTCCTTGGTGAGGGCATAGAAGCGCTTCAAGCCTTCAATGTCAACCGAGTCATAGAAGTAGGGAACGACAGCCTTGGCCAGGCTTCCCGGCGCAGCCTTCTGTTCGCGCTCGGTGACTGACCGGATGACATCGGCATTTCCGTTTGCAAAGGTGGTCGCCTCACGGATGGCGCAGTTGAAACGTGCAACAGTTTCCGGGTTTTTCTGGACGTATTCGCTGGAGGAAACCATTGCCGAAGTCGGCCCTTCCTTGACCGTTTCGACGGTCGGCCACGAGATGATCTTGTATCCGGCTGCTTCCGCTGGGGTCATTTGGGGTTCAGCGGCGTATGCGGCGTCGACTTTGCCGGCCATAAGGGCATTGATCGCGTCCCCGAAACTCATGACCGTGAACTTCACAGTATTGGGGTCACCGCCATGGGCTTTGATCACTGACCGGGTGACAAGCTCTGATTGGCCTTGGACATCCCCCACGGCAACAGTTTTGCCGTTCAGGTCTCCCGGGTCTTTGATTCCGCTGTTCGGTGCGGCGAGAAGTGCTGTGATCTCCCGGGTATAACCTGGTGTGCCGGCCTTCATTTTGTCCCAATATCCTGGGGCGATGCCAGCGAATGGCGCAACAATGGTCAGCGGGATTCCCTTGTCCATGGCCTGGAATGCAGCAAAGGTCCCAGTGAAAGCGAAATCGGTAGTCCCACCCTGGACGGCTGCGATCGTGCCCGCAAGATTACTGACGGTGGAAATCTTGACATCGAGGCCATGTTTGGCGAAGAACTTTTGGTCGATGCCGGCATAGAGGGCGCCGTTGCTGACGATAGGCAAGGCGGTCACGTTCACTGCTGTCGTTTTGTCCGCGTTGGGGGCGTCGCATTTGTAGGTGACACCGTCCATAGCCGCCTGGACTGCACTGACGGCCTCGGTCTCGGAGCCGCTGGAAGCACAACCCCCCAGCGCGACCACGGCCGTGAGGCCAATGCCAATAGCTGCCAAGGGCTTCATTAGTTTTTTCACAGTGTTCCTTAAGCCGGAAGAGTCTTTATGTTCAGGTAAACCTAGGCACTCCATAGCTTGTGGTGTAGAGCCCTAGAAGGTCACATCATGGCCTGCCACCACGGCGTGAGCGAGGCGCCGATCGATGTATATAAGAAATATACGTGACGCATGTTACAAGCTGATGTCCAAACGCTACCGCGAGATTGCATGCATGTAAAGAACATTTTTTTCGTATACGTGGTGCCTAATTTCGATTTTTCTGCAAGAATCCTAAGACGGAGCTGCCCGACAGTAGCGCCGAGCTAATCTTGGAACAGGGAAGTTGGACATGAAGCAGACCGCAGTCGACAAGGCCTACTCTTGGATCCGCCGCCGGATCGTTGACGGCAGCCTCCCAGGCGGAAGTTTCATCGATGAAGCGACTGTTTGCGATGCCACAGGAGTATCACGAACTCCGGCGCGTGAGGCTTTCAACCGCTTGGAGGGCGAGCGTTTCATCAAGCTTGTCCCCAGACGAGGAGCACAAGTCCGAGAGCTCAACCTGGCCGACCTTCATGACGCGTATGACGCCCGATTCATGGTTGAATCGTTCGCCGCCTCCGACTTCTGCGCTCGAGAAGACTCTGTTGTACCTGCTGCCATGTACGAGAACCTCAAACTGATGGATACACTCAATGATTTCCCAGACATCGATGCGTACTTCGCATACCAAGCTGCAGACCAAGCCTTCCATGGCGCGTTGGTACAAACGCTAAATAATCGAGCCCTTACAGACTTCTTTGAGACCTTATGGCGCGTCAATCAGTGGGGCATGCTCAATCGGTCCAGCTCGCTGCTCCGCTCCGAGTCCTATCTCGAGCTCAATCGGCACCAACACCACGACATCGTCGATGCCCTGGAGCGGAAGGACCTCGAAGGGTTAAGCGGACTTCTCCGCGAGCACTTGCGTTACAGTCTCAGCGAATTTTCAGGCGCCGGCCGCTGACAGCTGACATGTCCCGAACAATGCGCTGACAAACAGTATTCCTGTCCTGTCACTCGACGAATGCAAAGGTCCTTCAGCCGCGCCCCTAAAGACGCATCGGCCGGCGACGCCATCGCACTGAGGCTGCTCAGGACGGTCCTGACCAAGGGACTGGAAGCCCTGGCCGTTGGGGCACTGATCGCTGCCTAGAGCCAGGGCTTGCGTCAGGAGCTCTACTGCGGGCTGGAGGACATTGACACCGACGGATTCACTAACTTCCTCAACGCCGTTGTCGGACGCACGTCCTTGACGCCGAGCGGCGGTTCCATAAAGTCGATCGGCAACTGCCGCAACGCAGCACTAAGGCGTCCTGCGGGACGCGACACAACTTAAGGAATCAGTATGGATTTAGGAATTGATGGCAAGATCGCCCTGGTACTGGGCGCCGGCGGAGGACTGGGCGGAGCTATTGCCCGGTCCCTCGGAGCCGAAGGCGTCAAGGTAGCAGTTGCCGACATCGAGTCCAAGTACGCAGACGTGACCACGGCCGCCATCAACGCCGTCGGCGGCACAGCCAAGACCTTCACGTGGGACCTTGCCGACGTGAGCGCAGTCAACCGTCAGATCGCCCAGATCGAAGCGGAGCTCGGACCGATCGATATTCTGGTCAACAACACCGGCGGCCCGCCCCCCACGCTGGTGCACGGACAGCCCACCGAGACCTGGAACTCCTATTTCCAGTCCATGGTCCTGCCCGTCATCGCGCTGACAGACCGCGTGCTCCCGGGCATGAAGGAACGCGGCTGGGGCCGCATCATCACCAGCACCAGCTCCGGAGTCATCGCCCCGATTGCGAACCTGGGACTGTCCAACTCCCTGCGCTCTACCCTGGTCGGCTGGTCCAAGACCCTGGCCCGGGAAGTTGGCCCGTTCGGGATCACCTCCAACATTGTCCTCCCGGGACGCATCGCAACCGGGCGCATCGCCGCCCTAGACGAGGCGAAAGCCAAGCGGGAGAACCGCCCCGTCGCTGACGTCACGGCCGAAAGCACCGCCTCCATCCCAGTCCAGCGCTACGGCAACCCGGACGAATACGGCCAGACCGTCACGTTCCTTGCCGGGACGGGCGCCTCATACATCACCGGTTCCGTCGTCCGAATCGATGGCGGCCTGATCCCCAGCGTCTAACCCGGACCCTCCACGGGCCTTGCACATGGTGGACGGCATACGCCGGCCACCACCAATGAAGGAACGCTCGCCATGAAACTCAACCGCACGAAAAAGGGCGTCTACGCGATCGCCCCGACGCCTTTCCTGGACAACGGAGAGATCGATTTCCCCTCCATTGACCGACTCGTAGATTTCTACAAAGACGCCGGCGTCAACGGCATCACCGTCCTCGGAGCTCTGGGTGAAGCACCCAAACTCACCACCGAGGAAGCAGAAGCCGTCGCCGAAAGCTTCATCAGCCGCTCGGACCTTCCTGTCATCGTTGGCGTGTCCGCACCCGGTTACGCCGCCATGGGAGCCCTCTCCGCGAAGGTGATGTCCCTCGGCGCAGCCGGCGTGATGATCGCCCCGCCAGCCTCGCTCCGCACCGATGACCAGATCGTGAACTACTACCGCGGGGCCGCCGAAGCCATCGGCAAGGACACCCCGTTCGTCATCCAGGACTTCCCCCTGACCTTCTCGGTCATCATGGCAACGGACGTCATCCGCCGGATCGCTGTCGAGAACGAAAATGCAGTCATGCTCAAGCACGAGGACTGGCCCGGACTGGAAAAGATCAGCCAGCTCCGTGCGTTGGAAGAGGGCGGCAAGATCCCGCACCTGTCCATCCTTTGCGGTTTCGGCGGAGCCTTCCTGGACTTCGAAGTCGAACGCGGTGCAAACGGTGCCATGACCGGATACTGCTTCCCGGAAATGCTCGTTGACGTGGTCCGCATGTCCTCAGACGGCGACCGCGACCAAGCCCACGACCTCTTCGACGCTCACCTCCCGCTGATCCGATACGAACAGCAACCCGGCGCCGCTGGCCTTGCAGTGCGCAAATACATCCTGAAGAGGCGCGGCGTTCTTACCTCCGACGCCCAGCGCAGCCCCGGCGGGAAACTGACCGAAACGGCCAAATCCGAAGTCGAATACCTCCTCACCCGGGTAGCAAGGCACGACCCACGCGCCAAACTCGACGCCTAAAACTTCCGAAATCAAACTTCCGGCGGACTATGCAGAGCTGGAGGATCTGAATCCCGGATCGCAGGTACTCGAATCCAAGCGCAGCGAACCGTCAACACCTTATTATCGAGCTGTACTGTCCTGGCTGCGGGCGGGCAGACCGGACTTCTCGTTCAAACGTCGACCAATTCCGGTTGTTGGGAGCGCCTGGCAAGGAGCCGTATGTCAGCTTTGGGTGTAGTTCAATTTGGCGAGCTTCTGCAACGCGTCGGTTATAGATGCGTCGGTCCATGGGTAAATTTGGTGAACAAGATTGGTGTTTGCCGCGTCTCCCTATTGTTGTTGAGGTGGCCTCTTAGTTAGTCGGCGCTTTCCGGCTTTATGAAACTTTTCCCGGTGATCCTGCTGTTTACGGCAGCCAGACCCCACCCATTGCAATCAGAGATAGACCCATGCACGCCGGTTCCAGGCGGGCGGCTACAGTCGTGTGGCGGCGCCGGAGGGCCATCCATACGCTGGCTGCTATGTACAGCAGCGATCCGCCTTCAATTAATAGGCTGAGAAGACCTGTTGTCCCGTGCCCGGCGTGGCTCCCGGCAATCTCAAAACCTGTGTGGGCTTCCATTGTGATAAGAAGCGGGGACATCACAATCAGACCGATGTTTCGGTGAAGCACCATACCGTGCAAGCCCTCCTTTTGAGGGGTATTGGGTACGCGTCTGCTGAGGAAGCCGGCCACCAAAGCTGTCAGTAGAAGTATGGCCGCCCACCCAGGGGAAGGAACGCCCACGATGTGCACCATGGAGTCGGCCATGGCCGCAAGCATGAGCAAAGCAATGACAACACCGCTGGCCTTGTCCGGGCCCTTGGCCGCGGCGGCGCAGAGTGCGCCAGCCGCGGCGAATGCCAGGCTGCCCAGGTGCAGGGCTTCAAACACGACTAGCCGTGGCACCCGTGCGCGTCTGCGGCGGCCGGAGTTGTGCAATGTCCTGCAGCGGCTTTGTTAGGTGGAACATTCAACGCCGGGTTCTTGCCGAAGAAGCCGTAGGGCTTGAGGGTGAATTTGGCGTAATCCGTGGGCATGACCGGCCAGTCCTCCGGGCGGGGGAAATGCGTAGGCCCAAAGGTGTGCCAGAGGACGATGTCTTCGCCGTCCACGGAACGGTCCGAGGCGGTGAAGGCCGGGAGTCCGCCGCCTCCGGGGCTCTGGTGGACGAAATCCCCTGAAGCGTAGCGTTCGGCCGGGTCATACTGGGTGACCCACAGGTGCTTGGTGGCAAAGGCTGCCCGCGCTGCGAGCGAGGAGTCCGGGTCCGCCATCAGTGTGGGCTTGTCATCCGGATACAGTACGTATCCGGTGGGCTGGCCCAGCCGGTTCGTCTTCTCGGTATTGACGATGTGCCAGGCCCGGCCGACGGAGCCCTTGGCTTCCCGGGCCGCTGCTTGTTCAGTGGCAAGGCGCGTGACTGATTTGGTGAACGCTTCCCCGCGGTCGTTGGTATCGCTGTAGGGAAGGCGCACAGCGTCCACTTCATCAACGGCGTTGGCCACGCCGTCGACCATCATGTCCAGGCGTGCGCTGAACAGATGCTGATGGTACGGGGCGCCCAATCCGGGGGCCACCTCGGAGTTATAGGGGGCGCCGGCCTCGGTGTAGCCGGAGGTGAACAGGACGCCGGTGAGCTTTGCCTCAAGCTCGATGGTGCCATCCAGGTAGAGGTACCAGTAAAAACCGTAATCGTAGTTGCCCACGGTAGTGAAGCTGCTGATGACCAGGCGCCGGGACCGGCGGACCTCATTGGAGTTCGTGAACATATCGGAGTGCTTCCAGAGGGTTCCGAAGTCCTCCTCGTGCATGCAGATGCCGTTCTTGATGGTGTACGGGGTGCCGGCCTCATCGGCCAGGACTGCGTCGAAGTACTTGATCTCGCCCACGCAGTCACAACCCAGCTCAAGTGAATTAGTGAACCGTCCGAAAAGGTATTCGCCGAGGTCGAAGTAGTTCTGCCAGAACCGGATAGGGGACGGGTCACCGTACGGTACGACCATCTCAGCGATCGAGGCACGGTAAATGACCGGCCTGTCCTCCCCGTCATCAGTGAAGGAAAGGTTGCGCAGAATCAGTCCTTCCCGGGCATCAAAGCCGATGTCGAACTTCCAGTTCGCCCAACTCACCGACTCACCATCAACACTGAAACTCGGGCCTTCTGGCTGGCTGATCTCGATCGGCTTCAAAGACGCCAACGGTTCACCTTGAACCTTGGGATCATCAAAGTTGCCGGACTCGACCGGGATGGGAACAGCCCCTGTGTCAATGAGCCGCGTGATCTTCCGGTCCGTAACGTCAACATAAGCGCACAAACCCTCCAAAGGGTGCGCCCACGGATGGTCTTCGGGGTAATCCTGACGGAACGCCAGCACGCGCACGATGCGCCGCCCGACTTCCTCCTCAAACCCATAGGAACCCGCCGACAGCGGAATGCACATCACCTTCTCCGGAACAGTCCCACGGTCTGCCAACGCCTGAACCCAGCGAGGATCCTCCGCACAGATCCCGGCGATCGCGTCGAACTCCTCCAACAGAATCGGCACCTGCCCCTCACCCGAGTCGATGTCAACAGACCGGACCACACGACCCTGATCAAGGGAGACAATACTGTCCGTGGAAGCCCCGGTAGCCATATCCAACAACATCACCCGGGCAAGACGCTCAGGACGCGGACCCGTCCCCTCATTGAAGGCGAGGACTTCCCGCTTATGCGGCTCCTCCAACCCCACATACGCAAAACGTGTCGTGGGCGTAAACATGGGCTCCGCCGAGACAATCTCGCGGATTCTGATGAACTCCCCGGCTGTCAGATTCGACAATGGGTTGCTCGGAAGAGGCTCGATGTGGCCGGGGTGGTGGTCGGAGATGTCAACTGCCGGGAGGGTCATGAGGTGTTTCTGCTTTCTTACGTTGGTGAATACGGGAAGCTGTGATGTTTCCGGGTTAGAGACGGGCTTCTGTCTTCGGGCGACGCGTGAGGCGCGCCTGGACGAGCCCAGCGATCAACGCGGCGGCCGTCAGGGATAGCAGAGCGATGCTTGTCGGCCCGAATACCGGTGTGTCTGCAGGGTCGAGGTCCCCGACGAGCAGCGGGAAATTCAGTGCCACGATCGCTGCCGTCAGTGCGAGGCCCACTAAACCGAGGAAGGGAGCGATGAGGGTGTTCCAGATACGACGGTCGGTGGTCGTCCTGCGGAAGTAGACGATGACGGCGGCGGATGTGAGGGCCATGAGGACTGAAATTGCAAGTGTTGAGACACCGGCCATCCAAGTAAAGACTTCCAGGATGGGGTCCAGACCTGACAGGGCAAACAGGGCAACAAGGGCCGCAGCGGTGATGGACTGCACCAGTGAGGATGTGGAGGGTGCCAGGTGCCGGGTGTGAACGGTGGCCAGGGAGACGTGGAGAACGCCGGTGCCTGCCATGGCGTGCTTGTAGCGGGTGAGGACGTTGTGGAAGGACAGGGCGGCTGCCAACAGGCTGGTCAGCAGAAGGACATTGACCGCTCCCGCACCGATGGGTCCAAGATAATTCAAGGTGGTGGTGATGAGCATCCCGGCAGGGTCCTCCGCGGCAGCCGCGGTGACCCCCGTTGGGCCCCATGCCATAACCAAAGCCCAGGAGACCAGGGCATAGAGCGCTCCGATGCCGGTCACCGCTATGTACGTGGCTTTCGGGATCGTACGGTCAGGGTTTTTTGCTTCGTCGCGAAAAACGACGGTGGATTCGAAACCAATGAACGCAGCCATGGCGAGCATCAGCCCGATACCTGGCGCACCCGACAGAACCGTGGAAGGTTCAAAGGGCGTGAGGGATAGTCCTTCAGGGCCGCCGGTCAGCACGACGGCTGCAACAAGGACCACGACGATCGCGATTTCGGCGACCAGCAGGACACCCAGGACTTTGGCGCTAAGGTCGATGTGGCGATAGCCGAGCACAGCGACGACTCCCACCACTGCAAGGGTGTAAAGCCACCAGGGCATATCGGGCACTCCCAGCGGGGTAAGGGTCAACCGGAGCAGTTCACCGATGTAGCCGTACACAGCAGCCTGGACCGAGGTATAGGTCAGCAGGGCCAGATACGCTGCGGCCATGCCCGGTGCCCGGCCCAGGCCGTAATCGACGTAGGTGTAGAACGCCCCGGGCCGGGGAACCTGTCGGGTCATCGCCGACAATCCGACGGAGAACAAAACAAGGATCAGCGCTGAAACCAGGTATAGGCTGGGAAACCCGGCTCCGTTGCCCAGTAGAAAGCCCAGCGGTGTGGCCCCGCCAATGACCGTCAAGGGGGCCGCCGCAGCGACGACCATGAAGACGATGGCTCCCGCACCCAGCGAGCCAGTAAGTTTGCCCTGGGCAGGGTGGCCCGTGTCAGTGGCCGTCGAAGAGGTCGGAGTAGTCATGTCCCAACCATGACCGACCCCCGTTTCCCAGCGAATAAGCGACGGTAAACCCAGGCTGCTTTCCAAATGAGACTCGGTAAAAGCTATAGACATCGCAAATGAGACTTCGAAACTTGGCCGCAACACGTGGCCCGTATCCTGTGGGCACACCCCTATCAGGAAATATTGCCTATGAAAGCCCTACGCTTTGCCCTTCAAAATCCTCCCCATGTTCCGGCAGTTGCCGATAAGTCACCACTAGACGGTCTTGCACGGCGCAGACTGGGGATCGTCGACGCGGTCTCCCAATCCATCGGTGCCATAGCCCCTACAGCAGGCGTGGCTACGATGCCCGCACTGGTAGCAGCTGCAGCCGGACCCGGGACCGCGCTGTCGGTGCTGTTTGCCACCGCCCTCGTCGCACTGGTTAGTTCGACCATCAGCCAGTTCGCCCGTCGACTAGCGGTGGCAGGTTCCCTGTACAGCTACGCGGCCCAGTCTTACAAGCCTTATCCTGCGCTCCTCACGGGGGCTGCACTGTTAGTCGGCTACGGTTTCGTGGCCATGTTTGCGATGGCAGGGGCGGGTATCTTTGCCGCCAATTGGGTCTCGCATCTGATGCCGGTTCCCGGGTCGGCGGCGACCCTGTCAGTTGCGGCATGCACCCTTGCAGTGGCCGCCTTTAGCTTTTTTGTGATGCGAAAGGGCGTGCGTGTATCTAGCCGGACCACCCTGACTGTTGAATGCGCCTCCGTTCTGTTGGTTTTGGTCCTGGTCATGATCGTGTTGGCCAGACAAGGCGTGCCCCATTTGGACGTGCTCGACCTGGCAGGAGCGACGCCCTCGGGAGTCGCAAGCGGAAGCGTCCTGGCGCTGATGGCGTTCGTGGGCTTCGAGAGCGCTACCGTGTTGGGCGCAGAAACACGGTCCCCTCTGAAGACACTCCCGAAAGCGCTCCTGTGGACCGTCCTGGCCACAGGGCTCTTTTTCCTGCTGACCACATACACACAGCTGGCTGGATTTGGGTGGCAGGACCAAGCGCTGGCGGCAAGCACAGCTCCTCTTGTGGACCTCGCCACCGGGACGGGGATCCCTGGCTTGCTAAGCCTCCTCGACGCCGCGATCACGCTGTCCTTCATCGCCTGTGCCCTGGCAAGCATCACGGCACTGTCTAGGGTGTTGTTCACCATGGGCAGGGAAGGAGTTCTTCCTGTCTGGTTCGGTGACGTCCACCCTCAATCAGGGACACCGATGCGCGCGATCACTGTCGTTCTGCCCGTTACCGTGGCTGTTCCCCTGACGTTCTTGCTGGCCGGCTTCACCCCATGGGCCGTTATGAATACCCTCATCACGGCGGCCGCCGCGGGATTCATGACGGCATATATATTCCTATGCCTTGCCCTGCCGCTTTTCCTGCGCCGGATCGGCGAGGCCACCGCTGTCCCTGTCGTGATAGCCCTAATTACCGCGCTGATGTTGATGTCAGCCTTCCTCCTGTATCTGGCGGGGACCTTCCAGAACGGCTACGGGGCTGGGTGCTTCGCCTTTCTCGTCGCAATGGCTCTCGTGGGCCTCTCATTTTTCCTAAGGCGGCGTCCTCTCAAGACTGGATTACCGGGCCTTGGCATATATGACATGCCGACAAAGCGTAATCTGCTCGGCGGGAAGGGAGAGGGCTGAGTGCCGCCCAGTTTCGACAACGTGGACTTGCGGGCACGCCAACCCAAGGCAGTCCAGAATGCCTTCGCTGTCCTGGAAGAAGTCGCCCGCTGCGGCCCAGGCGTTACTGGACAACAAGTAGCGCAAAACCTCGGAATGCCAAGGGCCACTGCCTATCGCTTACTGAACCTGCTCGTGCAGGACGAATATCTCATCCGAATGCCAGACCTAAGCGGGTTCGCCCTTGGCAGCAAAGTGTCGCTCCTTGCCCGGCTGGCAGAACAAGAACACCGACCACGGCCATAGCCTACAGCCCGAGCTGATTGAGGCTATCAAACGCCGATAATGAGATTTCGTCAAATAGCTTGGCGCCAGACTGGTGTTTATCAACTACAAGCGGCACTTTTTCCGGCTCCCACTTCTGAACCTCCTGGAGCACAGCAAAGGGCGCGCCCCGTTCGCTGAGCACGCCCCATGGTGTGGCCTGGGTCAGTCCTTCTTGAAAGCGTCCTTGACCTTCTCGCCGGCCTGCTTCAAATCGCCCTTGGCCTAGTCGGCCTGGCCCTCGGCCCGCAGGCTCTCATCGCCCGTAGCGGCGCCTGCCGCTTCCTTGCCCTTACCGCCGGCCTTCTCGGCAGCGTTTCAATCTTGTCGCCCAATCCCATGGTGTTTCCTCCTCTGGTTTACAGCCGTTCGCATGCGGCTACAAACATCATAAGCATGCTTAGGATCTTGTTCTCAAGCCCCTCGAACCGCAGCAAGGCCGGCAGGGCTGGCCTGCACCACGTACGAGATGCATGGAACGTGCAGCTTCTGCCTGACTGCAGCCCGCTGGTGAAGTGGTGCGGGCGCCAGGGCGAGCTCTCTTCGCTGCAGGCAGCGAAAGGCCGTTCAGCACCCAGATTCTCCAAGAAACGGGGCGCAATATAGCCCCTTCTGGATCCGGGCCTAAAGAGCCGATAGCTTATATTCTGTCAACCCAAGGAGTGGTGAGACACATAAGCCTAATGAACTCGCTCCCAAACGAGGACGACCGCACCGATCCGTACTGCAGTCTCGGCTGAATCCAGTTCGACAGCCTAGTCCCGGCCCGTCGAGTTGGGTTTTGAACCTTCAACGATGGGAGAACCGCGCTTTCCACATCTGCAGCATTGCTGTCGAGCTCCCCGTGCCGCAGAAGAGGCAGTCGTCTTGACGCAGGTATCTGGTCGCGCCATTGCGTGGTGACCATGGGCCTACCGTTTGAATGCTGACGTAATTTAGGTCGTCGTTCAGACTTCCTTGAGAAGCCGCCTTTTCCTTGACTGCCTCGGCAGCAAGCAACACTCCGGCAAGGACACTCAGGTAGCCAACCGAGAATTGCCTTGGCTGCGCGTCAAACTCTTCTTCCAGGAAGGGGAGTGCCCGGTTGTCCAGTTCACCGCACCGCGCCGTGCGCGCCCAGGCATCCAGCTCGACTCTTGATATTGCGAGGGACTCTGCAAGGCGTGCCCGGGTTTCGGTGTCCGCTGCTAAATATCGCTCGCGCAGTTCATGGTCGCTGATCTCCGGCTCAAGTGGGTTGTGGCAGACCAGGCATGCCCGGGCGCCGGGGGGTCCTGCGCGCATGAGACTGGCGCGGAGGTTGTAGGTGGACGCACCGAATGTGGTTGTCGGAATCAGTCGCTGTAGCGCTAAGCGTGAGCGGTTCTTGTCTACGGCCGACAGCAGCAGTTTGAGGGGCTGCTGTCGGCGGGGGTGCTCCTGGGCGAGTCCGTTATGCGGATCCCACGTCAGTGTTCCAGCTCCTCCAAACTCCAGTGCGCTGGCCGCAGTAGTTGCTTTTGGAAGCCCGATGGAGGATGTATCGAAGAGGACGCAGCGGTTCAGGTTTGTCGGATCGACAGTATCCGCATCTGCGATTTGGACCGTACCCTCAAGTCCTGGTGTCGCCCACAGCGCAAGCATCGTCGCTGTCCCGACCGCCCCGACTCCAGCAAGAAGAAGATTGCTCTTGAGCCGCTCTGGTACCGGAGGAGGATTGATCGGAATCTCAGGTGACGTGATGTGTTGCCAGCCGTCGTAGATGAAGGGGACGAACTCTGTACGCCCACGTGATGCCCGGAAGACCTGCCCGGCAGCGTGCGCGGCCGCGATATAGGGACCGAAAGGTAGTGTCGCTGCACTGTCCTCGTAAGCGGTGGAAGTGATCCCTCCCCACCAGTCGCCAAAGGCCAGGAAGAGCTGCGCGTCTTCAATGTCGCCGATGCCGATTACAAAGCTCCGTTCAGGGGCCTCTGTTGCAGGCGTTAGCGGTACCCCCTTGATCGCTTCCGCAGGCTTGAGCACCGCTGGGAGGAGGGGGGAACCGACGGCGTATCCGGGAGAAACACCGGGCAAAAGCCTGCTTTCAGGGCAAGAGATAGTGAGGCTGGCAACCGCGCCGACTGCTCTAGTTAAGAGGTTGGTTAGCATCCAGAGCGCCCTCTGACCCGCCACCGTGCCGGAAGCAGAGAGAGAAATCGCGACGTGGAGCTTCAGGGGTTTACTTTGGTCAGACGCGACCAAAGCGCCTCCAGCCGTGCCAGTATGCCGGTTTTCGATGCTTTCCACGTAACTACCTCCTTCGGGTATTGGCTCTGGTCTATCTGAAACGGAACCAGCCGGATCATTGAGCGTGCATCGCCGCTCCTTAGGCCGACCCACCCGTCCGCGTCGCGGACGTGAACGGTCCCGTCCCACGGTGCTGGGTCCCCTGCGGCATGGTGAGGAAGCACAATTGAAAGGGCTCCCATGTGTTGGGAAAAGGCCATGGCATCGTCGGTGGATGAATGCGCCGTGCAAGCACCCCCGTGAGTGTGCACCTGAGCGAGTCTTTGCAACCGATAATCCCTCAGGTGCTTGCCCGCGGCACTCATTTCGGCCGCACCGATCCGGTAGTTCCCCGGGGTGAGAGCGGCAGCCGGAATGGTAAGCGTGGTAACGACGCCGCCTTGACCGGATGGCATGGGAACTCCGTCCAGAAAAGCGACTCGCTCTACTCCCTCGGGGGCTTGGGCGAAATTCCGAAGCAGCCCCTGCCAAATGTCTTCAGGTATCCAGAGCACCGGCTCGACCCATGTAGTAAGGGGGACTGAGGACTTCGTGTAGCCGGCTCAGGGTGGCGGCCAGAGTGTGGGCTCCAGGCTGCCACTTCTCGCCAGGCAGCGGGGTGTGGTTGGAGATGTAATAGTCGCGGGATTGCGAGAAACACACCAATTGGTCCATTGAACCATCGGGATAGTTGTACGTCTGATGAATAGCGAAGCCAAAAGGCACGCAACTGTGGGAGGGCAGCCACCGACTGCCAGGCTGCGGTCTCGGACCCTGCGGGTTTGTCGGTGATATGAAGTAGACGCCAGGAGGCAGTTCGTCGTAACTGCGGGCATCCAGCAGGATGCAGTAATCGTCGATCGTGCCATCCGCTGAAACGCCCACAGCTTGGACCTGGGCGTGAAGGGGATCCAGTAGTGTGTAGCTCCATCCCCATCGTTCTGGCCGCCCAGATGCCCAGAACGACTCCAGATGGGCGGCGAATGTCAGCGCAGCATATTCGGCGTCTGCAAGCGGAACTGCCGGCACCTTATGCACCACCCGTGGGGCCAGCCAGAAGCCAAACAGTGTCCGCCCCGAGGAGTTGCAGGAAGTCACCAAGGTGCTGACTCAGGTGTTCGAAGACGTTTGTCCCTGACGACTCCACCCGCAGACGATCAGCGGGATTGCGCTCGATTCCCAGCTCTGCGTAGGCGCGTTCAATCATCGTCCGGACTGGGGTTCCGGGGCCGGCCTTGACTTCTACCTCTCGCCCGCTGTCCTCGTGGACCACTGTAATTGTGATTGCCTGAGAATGCTTCTGTTCTTTTAGGGTCTCGTGACTGTCCACGGTCGTCCTCTCCAAGTTGCAGAGACCGGAACTCTTCCCGTCTCAACTAGGACTGACGGGACAACGTCAAAATTGTCCGGCCGTCACGAGGAACACTCGATGCAGACCTTGGAGACACCCTCGAACTGAGACGGAAGTTTGAGGAGGAAACACTCCTCACACAGCCGTTCAGCGGCTCTCGTGCACCCGCAGTGTCCCTGAGGACAGCGGGGCTCCCGACAGCGGGAGCATGTTTTGGCGATCACAAAATTACTGCCGCACGTATCGCAGTCTTCCCAACTGCTACTACCGGACGATGACGCTGTGCCGTCCTGTGGTGGAGAGAAGCTCTTCCACGGGGCGCCGTACTCGACCATGACAGCAACATAGAGTCCATCGCACCAGCTGATCTGGCCATAGAGGCGATTCGATGTGTGCCCCGTGGAGTAGTGAATCAGACTGTCGTCGCGTTGGATCACTCGACCGGGATAGGAATCAGCCAGCGCCGCGGCGACCAACGGGTTTTCGGACTGATCCGAACCTCTAGCGGGAGGGAAAATCTGACCGCGGGAAGCTGCGAAGTTCACACTTCCGTCTGAATCCAGGACTGCGATGATGCCCGGGCTCTTGAGCTCCGTGGCTAGGCGGACGCAGATAGCAGCCCGGGAGGCCTTGGAAGAGCGAAATAGATTCACGGCGCTCTCCGCCGTGGGACCGCGTCGCGCGATCTGGCCGACAAGAGTCGAGGGCAGAAGAATCTCGGCTGCAAAGGCATCACAAGCTGCGTCTTCAAATTCTTCAGAGTCTTCGAGTTGCATCAGCGCAGAACCAAGGCCGACGTCCGTGCTCTGGATGTGATGTCCGAGTTCGTGCAGCAGTGTAAAACGCTGTCGGCGGGTTGACATGGACTCCGCGAAGACAAGGGTCGGCGGTTCGGTTCCCCAGAGGTAGGCGCCTGCGACGGAACACCCACCGCTGGAACCATCGGGAACATCTGCCTCTTCGGGGACCGGTGCAATCGTAAGGTCATCCCATGTGCCAATCTCGGCAATGGCATCTGAGGCCAACCTATCAGCAGCTCCAGGGCAGCGCTGCTCGAGCACGGCCATCATGCCCTCAACCTGTTTAGCCGTTCCATCAAAAAGCTTGGGCAACGCTATCTCCCCTCATTTGTCCCGCTACCCAGATGTCCGAGCGCAATCGTCCTTAACCTCTGCCTCCAGACGTTTGTGCCTTCGCCTTTTTGTCGCGCCGCTAGCGCATAGGCTTCGCGTGCAACAGCCAATCGAGCGTCGGATTCATCCGTTTTTAGCTTTTTCGCCTCCGTCCGGATGAGGAATCTCCAACGCGGCTGCTGGAGTTCAAATAACAACTCGTCCGGCAACGGTGCGGCCAAGGAACTCAGGGCATCTGCTGGAAGACCCGTATGCAAAGCCAACTGCTCGGTCTCTGCAGGACTGAGCTGAAAGGTACCCCGTATGACGTTCATTGCCTTTCGTTGGGGAACGTTCAGTGCTTCCATTACCTGTTGCAGGGTAAAGGGGGGCTTTTCGTGTGTTGGCCCCGTTTTTGTTGTCGAGGACGGTAACGGTTTGAGGTCTGTGAGCCAGCTCTCCAAGATGTCCTCCAACTCCGCTTTTTTCTCCGCACTTGGGGATGACCAGTGGAGAAGGTGTTGTTCGGTGTCAGGGAGGAAGTCAGTTTTGCCAGTGCTCCGAGCCGTGTCCAGTGCGTAAGGGGGGAGTTCGCCGAGGCGACGTTCAAGAGTTTGAATCGGCACTTCGCGGGTGATGCCGAGCCAAACTGTGATCGGTAGTCCGAGGGTGTTGGCTGACGGTTCGATGGTAACTGCTTCCTGATCCAGTAGCCCGGGCTCGAATGTTACGGGTGCGGCCATGACAGTCTGGGGTGTGGATTCGCTGATGACCAAGAGCATCACGGTGGCTCCGGACCACCGGGCGAGCCACAGGTCATTGTTTCGAATGTCGAAGTCCGATGAATCAACGTCGGCCGCTGTCACTCTTTCCTGGTTCGCGGCAGCGGGCGTCTTAGTCCGGCTTGCCAGTTCCAGCAGTTTGGCCCGCTTATCCGGGTGGGTCTTGCTCATAGTTTTCGTCCTCCATCCTGGACTGACGGGACAAAGCGCGCGGTGTCCCCGGGACCTGACGCTGGTGGGCTTTCATGGACTCCCAAACAAAGGGCGATGATCTGCTGTGCCACGTCCCGCGCGCTCGTTTCGTCTCCCGAGACTTCTATGAGTTTCGATTTGAGCGCACGAATTCGCAGAGCGGTTGCGCTCTTCCCGAGTCCGAGCATGGCTGCAGCCGCCTTCGGGTCATCGAGGACGAGGATGAGATTGCGCTCTTGAGTGGACAAGGACTCGAAAGCTGCTTGGGCTAGTTTTTCGATATATTCCTGTTCCTCCTCTTCAACAACCTGTTCCAGGGGCAGCATCCCGCCTGCTGCAGTCAATGCCGTTGCCTCGTCCTCGGTTGAGACGGTGAGGGGGTCTAGTACGTGCGGGAAACGGTTGGCGATAACGTGCACGAGTGTGGAGATATGCAGGCTTCCCTGTGCGGTCTTGAAGAGCTGCTCGAGCAAGGTTTCAAGCTCGCCGGCCCTTCCCAGTTGCGCGCGGCGGCTTCCGTCTGGGGGTTCCGGAAAAAACGTAACGTGTACGCGTCGGGCGACCGATGCAAGAGCTGCCAAGTCGGCAGCGGCGGCTTCTGCCGGTCCATCGTTCAGGCGCCAGTAATGCCCGACCGGTGCCCGACCAAACCGTCCATCTCGGCTCATTCGTTTTTCCAAGCGATCCCGCAGCGCACCCAGAGCTGTTTGGCTGTTGAGATCGATCAACCAATTGCGAAGCCACCGGCGAATCATGCGGCCCAGGGCAGCGTCATCTTCAGCCTCGAGTCGGATTGCTGCCGTTAATGCCTTACCGCGATCGAAGAAGAAGTCATAGGCATAATCTTCGTAAGTCGATGCAGCATCGGCTGTCAGGCTAGGGAACCTCCCGAGCTCCTCACGGGCCGTCTCGAGAAGAAGATCCACCGTCGCAGGGCCAAAGGACCGAAACGCACGGAGTTCTTCCACCAATACCGTTGCCGCCACGCTCGTTTCGTGATCCATGCCGCCCCCGCCAGCTACTTCTGTTCCGACACGCCCACATATCCCTGCGTTTCGCTATGGTCCGGATCTTACACGGCTGGACGCCATCGCCACGTGGCGGCTAGTCACGGCCAGAGGAGGGGCGATCATGCATCTGATGCAATAATCACTATTCCGCTTTACAAAACGTCGGCTATCAGCTCTGCCTGAGAGGGCAAAGGGACTGCGCATGGAAAGAGCCTTCCCGTGCCTGTTCTACCCGTGGCGTCGCTCATAACGCCGGCTCTGGGCGTCATGGCGTCAGTTAGATAGGGAGGATAGCCACTGCGACGCTGACGGACCCCTTTCTGCGGCGATCATGCCATTCACTTCCTGGCAGTGATCGTTCCCGGGGGATGGGAACGCACCAATTCCTTCGCGAGGTTTTCTAAGTCCGGGAAAAGGTCCCCGCCTCGAAAGCCCAAGCCATGTAGTTGATGGGCGAAGTCCTGCACTCGGTCGGAGGGAATTACCAGTCGCCACCTGAGCCCACAAACTTGCTCGGAGTTCAAAGGACGAGTGCCAGGTTTGTGGACAGTGAAGCACCCTTGTTGAACAAACATGCGCAGGTCGAGTTCAGTTGCCATTACGGCGACTGGCCCCTCGTGGTAGTTCTCATCCCCTTCCTCGTCGAGGAAAGCAGGCTTCACCCATTCTTTGCACTGTCTTGAATTGATGGCGGGAGTAACATCCATCTCTGCGTAGTGGCGATTCAGTTCGTGAGGGGAGAGGACATAGACTGCCGCATCTCGTGGTTCTACGCGCGGGTCACTATATTTTTGACTTGCGAAGTAGGCGGCTACTAGAGGTGAGCGGCTCCAATCTAGAAGCCGCGTGGGTAGACCATAATGCTGCATGAGACTCAGCCAACCCGGGTGGTCATCGTAGGCGAGGCGCTCGGTTGGATAACGCATGGCAGCCCGGGTACGAAATCTGTGGGTGAAATTTCTCTCGTCTTCTCGCGTGTACGCCAGCCTTGAGGGATCCTCGCGCCACAATGCCGCTTGGACGTCCCACTCTGCATTGGATTGCCCTCGATACCAGAGGGGCGCACGAGTTTCGCTGTTGATGTATGCAATGTGGTTTACGAAATTTGCAACAGATATGACTTCGAATTCTGTTATCCCTGACATGACGGACACTGTAGCTCACAGTTGCCGTATTTTTTCTGAAAGTACCCTGATAATTGACGCCTCGTACGTTCTGCTTACCGCAGGCAACCAAAGCAATGACGGCCACTCTTTGATCCGACTTAGGTGGCCGCGCGCTGGGGCATTCCTGACAAAGTCTTCCGCGAGCCCGGGCTGTCAACGTATTTTGGGCGTCGATGCTGCGAACGCACAGCCCGAGCGGCGGACGGATGAAGCGGGCCACGGTTTCTGACTCATCTGAACGTCGTGAAGCCCGGCTCAACGCTAACCGCAACCAGGCGACGCCGCCGACAGCCGCCCCTCGTCTCAACCCGCGGTAGAGCTCCGAAGGCCAGGAATACCCGAGCAGATGTCGGAGCCACGAAAGGGCTGAGCCGTTAGCGTTTCAGGCGTCTAATCAGGCGCCGGTTGGCGTGCTGCTCATCCTAATCTTTGGAAGTAGCAAACTCGAGTTTTGGCGAGGGGTCAGTCAACAGTGCCATCGCTTCTTCTGCAAACACTGTCACGTTGTCGAAGGACTTCGCGATCGTGGCCCATCGCAGGTACGCAATGTCGTCCACTCGTCGAAGACATTCGAGTACGCCTGCCGCCAACTGGGTTGTCAGGACAATTGGTTGCCCGCCGATGGACTGCAAGACCCATCGAGCAACCGAGTGACTCTTCGCTTCCGAGTCCGGGCGGCCCATCATCGCCTTTCTGATGCTGCCCTCGAATTGGTCACGGTCGAATCTTCTTAGGAGACGTGACTCCTCGCTCCAGCCGTCTAGAGCGTAGTTGTCCCCGAGGGCTTCGCCTCCTCGCGGCCACAGGAACTCGGATTCCATAGCGTGGTCAATGCGCTTTGATCTTGCGTCCCTGTGGCTCTTCGTGACGTTATTCACCGGCAGGAGTTGGTGTCTGCCCTTCTTCATCACATGTTGTGGCTCTGGCATTTTGCCGACGGGTGTCCAGCGTTCGATCGGTACGTGGACTGTAGGCGGAATATCCTGCTTGAGCTTCGGGTGGATCTCGTAAAGCCAGGTGAGAACATCCTCAGCCGTCCGCCACCCCGGCCGGCCTGCCCGGTCCGCGCCGCGGATGGAAAGGGCATACAGCACGCTGGCGAGTCTGATCTTCATTCGCCCAAGTTGGCTTCTACTTCATCAGATATATGGGTATCCATTATGTAGCTGGCCAGCTGGGGAAACTGCCGTCGCTCGTCCTTCGTTAGAGGCTTGGCTAGGTCCGGCAGCCTGCGTTCGAGGAAGCTGACAGCCCGCAGAGCGATCATGGTGACGATCAAGTGTGAGTCCTTGCCGCCCAGCTGCAGAACAGCGCCTTCGATATCACGAACCAGGCGCTCGAAGTCAAATGCCCCAGCCAGCCTCCTGCTTCCAGTTTGCCGCACAGCGACATCCGTTAGGGTTAGGGCTTTCTGGGACTCGGTAGTGCTGAATCGGTGCTCGGGGTTGCTTAGACACCGTCTGAAGCGCACAACCTCAGTACCGGAAGCATTGGCCACCGATTTGAGCACTTTTGTACGACTTTTGCAGGTGCGGCACAGCATTTCATATGTACCATTCCAGACTAGGGTTTAGGGCCATATCTATCCCCGATTGCCCAGTTTCCTCGGCCTTGGAGGTGCTGGGGATATATGCACAAGACTGGCCTTTGACCAGCCACCGTCCTACTGGTCACGATGGAACTCCGAGACGATATTCAGAGGAGAAGCATCGTGGGACATGAAACTACCGACGCCGGGACAGGCCAGAACGCTCACTTCGTGGCCAACGTTTACCGGCAGATTGCAAGCCAAGCAGCACAAGCGTCCGCCAAGGCCGTAAACGCGGCCACATGGGCTTCTTTCCAAGAAGTCGAGGCTGACAAGTCCGTGGACTTGCTCAGTTTCAGCACTGACCACTCAGGTGACGCGCCGATCCACATCGATGTTGATGCCCATGAAGCAGGGTGGGCGGTCTGCCAGCGAGAGCTCCGCGCCTTTCTGCCGCGTGATCGCCAGGTCCTGGATGTAGGCGAGGAATCTGGCACGCCCACAAAGCAGCTGGTACCTGGAACAATTATTTGCCGTCAGGATCCTCTCGATGGTTCAACCAAAGCGCGCGTCATGTTCGCGAACTGGGGATCCGTCGTACTCGTTGATGAAGTCCGCAATGACGGCAGAAACGGCCTTCGAGGTCGACACTGCGCCGGTGCAATTACGATGAGTACAGGCTGGACGGTCAGCTGGTTGAACGCCAGCCGTTATGACCACGGCCGGCATCGCTACAACAACCTTCGGGGCCAGGTCTTCATAGAAGGCAATGGCTGGGGCTTTCCGGAAGTTCAACTTCACGATGCCCGGTGGGATCGGCTTAAAGGCACCGTTGCAGCTGTCGCATCCAAGCCGGAGCGTTACATGGCCACCTTGGAGGCGCTGGGAGGCAAGCATCCTACGCAGCTTTACAACGTCGCGGGCACGCCAATGGTCCTGGGGTTACTGGCAGGCGACATCGAACGAGTCGTCGAGGCAACGCCGGTTACGCTCCACGACAGCGCTCTCCTGTTGCCGCATCAGCTTCTCGGAGGGCGAATTACAGACCTAGACGGGGCCCCATTGGACTATCTGAAACTGTACGAAGCCCACAGTTTGAACCTCAACCCCAAGAACAAGCCAGTCCCGGGCTACATCGCTTGGGCGGGCGTCGGCGACGACGATGAAGTAGAGGTGGCTTAGGCCACAATGGAGACGCACAACGACAGGAAGCTCCGGCTTGGGCATTGCCCTAAGCCGGAGCTTCTCTTTTTGCAGCAAGTTTGCCGCCTGCGGTAGCTAGTTGCCTTTAGGTAACTAGTTGTCATATTCATGGTTAGCGGCGTTTGCTCGAGGGTCGTCATTAGACGAGAGAATCCCGCATCTAACTGGGAAACAGAGGAACCACGTTAGAAGTGGTCTGAGCCTTAGCCGTTGCTATTCTAGGTGTCTCTTCGGGTTGAGACATCGCACCAGGCGCCCATTGCTGTAGGAATCCAGGCGATGCACCGAGTGCCCAAGACGCCTTGAGATATGGGCTTTCTCCAAATTCCTTGACGAGCATCTGTCGAAGCAGGACGGGTCGCTCGGGACTTACTTCAACAGGTTCGTCTTTCCGCCAGCCCTTATACGAGATTTGTACCATCAGCGATTTTCGGCGGCTGTCGGATATGAGCCCGAGAGCATGGGCTCGGGCAACGATGGCTTGGATGGAAACGCCCCAGGTTGCCTTTAGTGCTAAATAGCCATTCAGAGAAAGGGTCTCGGAGACGGTCTGTCGCATGGCCTCGTATGGGATTAGCAATGCGCCGGCGAAGCGATGTGCCTCGCGTTCCTTGATCTTTTCTCCGACGTCCGGTCGGCGACCGTGAAGGACGATATGCCCAAGTTCATGCGCCTCGGTGAAGCGCTGACGGTCTCCTGGCTTGCCCGACACGTAAGCAATGACTGGCCGCTGAATTCGCTCGGAAGCTCGCGACGCGCCATCGTGTCCTTCAAGAACTCCTTCTTCCGCGGCAGCCACAGCCGCGACGACGATGCCGCGGCGTTCCATGGCCCGGGTGAGGTTGAGGATCGGGTCCTGGGGTTCGAGTTTGAGTGCTGCTCTGGTCTGAGCAGCTAGGACTTCGATGTCGTCGCCGTCAATGTCGTCCTCTGCTTGGGGTAAGGGTGTAAGGCGATAGCCGATTCGGTCGCATAATTCTGCCGCCACACGCTCCAGTTCTTCGAAGCGAGCGATTGATGCATCACGGCTTATAGCGGACGCTCCCGCCAGCTTCCGGAAGGACAACGTCCCGGAAACCGATGGCCCCACTTGGTTGAAGAAAGAGACAGGCATCTTCGTGGCAGCCGCGATCTGCGCCGCTGCTGAGTCCGTTACAGTGCGATCCCCGCGCTCCATAAGAGATATCTGAGGCTGACTGATCCCGGTGCAGGCAGCAAGTTCTGTCTGACTCAGGCGCAGAAGGCGACGCAAGGTGACTAAGCGCTTACCCCGCTGCTCCTGTAGCACCGTCGCTCTCCTCGTCTTTATCGATGTCAATGATTAGGTCTTCGTCGTGATCCTCGCCGACGAATTTCAGTTTTTCGAAGGCGGTTCGAGTGGGTGCCAGCTCCATGGTGAAGTCGATTGCCATCCGTCCTGAATACTTCCCGGGTTCTAGCGGCCGGACGGCGCGGACGTTGAAAGTTCCGTCCTCCCCTGGTGACCAGAGGAGGAGCAGCTTATGAATCGGGGCCGTGTGGAAGAGGGAGTCGATACCGAGGTCGAGCATTGGGGTGTTCCGCCAGAAAGCACGCCGAGCCTGGCTGTGTCCCGCGTGGGGGACTGCTGATGCAGGTGGGCGTCCATCCTTCAGGAAGCGGAGGACCAAATCGCGCGTGGTGTTAACGAACTGGAGCTGTCCCATCATGTTTGGATTCCCACTCAGGGACCACCCTTCGACGCCGACGGTGGAAAGATGCTCCCGAACCCCGAGCCGCATGATGCCAGAGCGGAGAAATGACATGTTCCCGGCATTTTTGTAGGCAGGAAGATGCTTCCCTGCGTCCTGGGCAGCCGTTGCCAAGGCTTCGTGAAGGGGTTCGGTCAGCGTCATCAGTTCGGCGTGGAGTTGGAGTGCAAGCTCATGGTCCGGCGACGTCATATTCACGAGTCCTTTCGGTTTTCTGCAATATTATTACACAAAAAATTAATAGCTAGCAGAGCTCATCCTGCTGAACGGGGACAAACGTGACGAATGTAGGGGTACCGGGTAACGATGATGGGGAAGAAACCTTCGCTGATCTGGCAAAGGATCTTGAAGAGAGGATCCGCCAGCATGATGAAATGCGGGACGAAGAGGATTTTCGTGCCGAGCACAAGCGGCTGAACCGGCTTACCTTCAGCTTCATTGACGCCGTGCGAGCCGCGGCACTTGCTTGCACCCGGGACCCTGACTCCGCCAGAAAACTGCTGCAGTTTTCGATGGATGACTTCATCGAATCGGCACTTTCGATCTACATGCTGGGAGAACAAGGGATCTTCAATATTGGCCGACGAGAGCTTAGGTACATGCTTGAGGCTGGTGCGAAAGCCGTTTATGTTGACGAGCAGCTCCCTGGAGTTGCGTCCTTGGATGAGCGCCTGGCGTATCTGGCAGACAACAGCAACGTTCCGCGGTCGTCCATCAACGTGGTTGACCAACTGCCCCTAAGGCTCTTACCCGATCCGGGGGAGTTCCGCAGGAGTGTCCACAGCGCCTTTGGCGCGTTGAGCGGCTACACGCACGTTTCAAGGAGGATGCTGGACGAACGAGTCAGGCGTATCGCGCGAGATGAAGGCATGGGCTTTGAACACGCAAGTACGCTCCGGGTGTTCAATGCGCTGGTTGCACAAACTTATGACCTGGTGCTTGCCATGATCCTCGAAGGTATCGGACCGATGTTCACGGGTGATCTCTTTATGTATGTTTTTGACCATGAAGAGCGGTGGCCCTACGCCAAGACGTGGTACCTCAGCCACATATCAGCAGGCTTCGACTACAAGCGCACCAACTGACCTGCCTCCGGGACTGGAAAACTGAGTTTATGGGCGCGCTCCGAGGACCGGTAGGCCGTAGAGATCTGCCACGCGGTGGAATTCAGGGTCCGGTCCGACATTTTCAGAGGTCAGTTGCAGCAGGCCGTTGCGGCTGGGGGAGAGGCCTTCGTCAGCACGCCGGTCCCAGTATGCCCAGCATCTGCCGGTCAGTGTTTTTGATGGGTAGCTGATACCAAGTGGTTCTGAACCGTCGTCCAACACGGTGCCGCGGATGACGTGGGCGAGGAGGGTTGTCAGGTCCCGGTCGTCTCCGGTGAGGGAGCCGGCCGTGAGGAGCTGAAGGCGTTCGGTTAGTCCTGCCGTTGCCGGTGTAAGGGCTTCGAGGGCCCGGAGGGTGGCAGCGTTGTCTATCCGGACCCACCATCCCTGATGGGGGAGCCGGATTTCGTAGATCGAACGGTCCATTTGCCAGTCCACGGATAGGGCCCAGGGGACGTCGATACCGTTTTCTTGGGCCTGCGCCTGGACGCTTGTGATGTAGTCCTCGACCGTCCACCCGATGGATTCCGCGGCCTTGGCTACGGAGGCGCGCTGCTGCCGGAAGCCGAGCAGCACCTCGGCGTAGGCGCATTGGCGGGAATCGGCCAGGTAGATCGTCGAGCCTATGCTGTCGTATCGCCCGCGGGAATCGCTGCTTGCGGCTGCTCCGATCGGCATGGGGCCAACAATGGAATTTTTCCTGACCGACAACGCGCCGTAGCGGTCCTTCGCCACCCTGAACGAAATCTCGCCGGCGGCTTGGACAAGGGTGAGCCCCGTCGAGGCGCACTGTCGCCCCTTGGCGGTCGTGATCATGCAGCGTAGGTGTCATTCACGAACGCTTCGGCCGCTCCTAAAACCTCACGGGAACGCAGCTGTTGGATGTAAAGCACAGGAAGTTCTTCGTTCAGGCGCGGGTTTGCACCCATAAGCCAGGCCAACGCGACATGCTTTCCTTCGGCAAGCTCAAGGGTCTTCCAGACGCGATGACCCAGGCGTAAGCGGGACTCCACTTCCGGCCGCGGTTCCGGGCCGTCAGGCTTGGCCCACCGGAACGGAGACGTGCGGTCCTTCACGCCGGCCATAGTCTGAACCACTGTCGTTCCCAGATTCTCATTGAGTTCGCGCACAAGGTCGTGGATGTTCATCCGGGTGGTCCCCAGATGAATGTCATGCCGGGTCGTCGCTTCCATATTTCAATCATCGCAGGCTTGCAAGCCTAAAGCAACGAAAATGCAACGCTAAACAAAGCGGAACGGTGGGCAGGTTATAACTGGAGAGGTGGCCGCTTAGTGCTCGTTCGCACCGGTCTTGGCCCGTTCTGAATGGGCAGCAGGAGTGGTCAAGAGCCCCGGCGCGCCGGAACCCTACTGCAGGCCGTACTCGAACTCGTCCAGCAGCCCGGCCCGCCCGGCCAGCTCGGGAGGGGTGGCTCCGGCCGTCGGCTTGAAGGGGTTCTGCACCGTACCTCCTGGGTATAAGTAGGTGAAAGTGGTGAAAGTGGTGAAACTCCTGCCGCGATAGACCGACCCCTCGCCGAGAAGCAAGACGGGCCCGGGGAGGAGGTAGCATCGGGGCCATGACCGGGGAAGAGAACTACATCGAGCACGCGCTCCACGTCGGCGAGGAATTGACCGGCCTAAGCCTGGAGCAGCTGGGTTTCGAACCCCGGCTGGAGGACCTGACGGAGGCCCAGCGGAACCTCCTGGACGCTGGCGACCTCGAATTGATCAGTTCTATCACGCCGGAGCAGCGCGACCAGAGCCTGTTCCAGGCAAAACTGCTGGCCGGCGCCCTCTGGGAGGCCTCCGCCGTCCTGATAGACCAGCTCTTCGAGGATCTCAACGGCCTGCTGAAGCTTGACCGGATCAACCGGCAGGACATCGCCAACACCTTCGTCCTGTCCGGACTTCCACCCCGACAGGCCGATAAATACGACGTCCGGTTCACCCAACAGTTCCTCGTCATCGCCGCGGACATGACCGGGGCACTAATCCGCGGATGGACCCGCCCGTCATGCGTCGCCCAGGAACTGGCGCTCCGCTGCCTTTTCGACCAGGTCGAGATCATCCAGGACCTGTATGACCTGGACCTTCCGGACGACTGGCGGGGCCTGCTGGAACAGAACATGCTCGAGGACACCGACAGCGAGATGCTCTACCAGAACGCCATGGACGGCTTCGAAGGCGACATCGAACTGAACATGCAACTGGGCTTGGCACCCATGAAAATCGAGGACTGGTTCGAGCCCTTCAACGACGCCTCCGTCCCGCCCTACGTGCGCTAAAACCCGCAAATCCCCACCGTCTGCCACAGTTCTTGAAACGGCGATAAGCGGGTTCCGTCTCCCCAGCCTCACAGGGAATCCTCAGGTTCACCGGCACATAATGGACCGGAGCTCCGGTCAACCGCTATTTGACTGGAGCTTCGCCAATTCCGGGCAGATGCCTAACACTTGGCGAATCGCTGCTGTTGACCAAGTCCCGAGGCCAGACCGAGGGCCTCGTCGGAAGCCTTCGGGGGAGCCCCTCTCGGCGCCAGCTTTACATAATCTTTATTATCGGCGTTTGAAAAACGCCGGGGGAGTGCCTGCAGAAGGGGCTGTTTATCGCCATCGTTGGGTGGCGTTTCTGCCCGGATTCCGGGGATCAGAACTGCTTGGCCAGCGCCCGGTTCACGGCGGCGACGTCCAGAAAGGCTGGGTCAAATTGTTCGGCAGAGCCTGTTATGTCGGCCACCCATGCGGAGTGTTCAGCATGGTCAGGATGCGATGGGTCGGCCAAGGCATCCATGATTTCCTCGTAGCCTGGGAAACCTCCTGAGTCTTCCAGCGGGCCACGCCGGGCGCCGTCGACCAGCCGGGCCGGCGGACTGTCGTCGTCCGCGGGCCGGCGGGAAACCAGGTCGAGCCGGTGCAGCCAACTGTCGCCGAAGTCGTACTCGTAGAACGCTTCGCCCGACCCCAGGGCGAGCAGCTGATCCAGCGAGCAATCCTCCTCAGGCCTGTCGCCCGGTTCTTCACACTCCTGCCCCGGAAGCCACTGGAGGACTTCCGGAAATGCGCCGTCGACCGGTCGCAGCGGCGCGAAGGGGTCGCTTGCCACGAACCTGTGCAGGTGCGCGTCCTCCCAGCCAAAGGCTGCCTGCAGGACCCGATGTACCTGACTCAAAGCCAGGGAACCGCGGAGCTCGAATCGACGCCAAATCCCTGGCTCACTGTCGACCAGCTCCACGCGAACCTCCAGGACCGAGTCCTGTCCAACATTCGTCCCGGCCTCGTAACTGTCCATGGCACTCATTCTTACAGGCACGACGGGCCTACTAGTAAGAGGGGCGCCCCCTCCCCCGCCGGGGCCCATAGCTTGACGAAAGGTACGCTATCGGCTCTTAAAGCACGGAAGTAGAAGTAGCTGCGAGAACTCCCACTCCATGACTAATTCGGTGTCCTCATTCCAGATCAAATTTTTCGCATCGAACGTGTCAGTGTACGGATCCTGGACGATTCTCACTTGAGTTGTCAGCGTCCCATTAGGGCTCAAGTGGTTGGTTCCGGCGGCCCTTTCCGGTCGCCTGGGGGTCGGTTAACGATGCACGGAACTGATAACTAGGTTGAGAACGGACAGTGCGTCCGATTGCAGATCCGGCGGATCAAGAGCAGCCCGGGATGGTTTTGAAATCAGCTCATAACTCCTATTGCCGTCGCACTGCGAGCCGCCCTGGGCGCTACCATGATTCCCAGCCCGGTGACCGCCAACCCCGCGAGGACGGAGGCCCTGAGAAATAGGAGCCGCTCCGATCCCTCAGTCCAGTAACTGTTAAGCATTACAGATGACAATATTGTTGACCAATCTGCCAAATGGCGGTAATTTCGTATAACCACGTCGGATTCAACTAGAGGATGGCAATTGAACGAGATCGCCTCAGACACGGCCCGGAACGTCATCGTGATTGGTTCCGGTCCCGCCGGTTACACGGCTGCCATTTACGCCGCACGTGCTGGCCTCTCGCCTCTCGTCATCGAGGGTGCACTCACGGCCGGCGGAGCCCTTATGACAACCACTGAGGTTGAAAACTTCCCGGGCTTCCCCACGGGCATCGATGGTCCGACCCTGATGATGGAGATGCGAGCACAGGCGGAGCGATTTGGCGCCGAACTCATCGCCGAGGATGCCATCAGCGCGGACCTCACCGGGGAGATTAAGACGGTGCGCACCGAGGACACGGTCTACACGGCGAAGGCCGTCATCCTCGCAATGGGGTCGAGCTACCGCAAGCTGGGTCTTTCCGCTGAGGAGCGCCTGTCGGGCCAGGGGGTGAGCTGGTGCGCTACGTGTGATGCCTTCTTCTTCAAGGGTCAGGACGTAGTCGTCGTTGGCGGCGGAGATTCCGCTCTCGAAGAGGCAACATTCCTGAGCCGTTTCGCTTCGTCGGTGACACTTGTGCATCGCCGCGAGGAGATGCGTGCGTCCAAGATCATGCAGCAGCGTGCGATAGATGACCCGAAAATTGATTTCGCCTGGAACCAGGAAATCGTCGAAATCAAAGGCGAGGAGTCAGTGGACGGTGTCACGCTCCGCGACACCCGTACCGGTGAGACCACGGCAATGGACGTCACCGGGGTGTTCGTCGCTATCGGCCACGACCCGCGCTCCGAGCTGGTCCGCGGACAGGTGGAGCTTGATGACCATGGCTACGTCCTGGTTCAGCCAGGCAGCACTCGCACTAATCTGACTGGTGTTTTCGCTTGCGGCGACCTTGTCGACCACACCTACCGGCAAGCAATCACTGCCGCCGGCTCCGGCTGCGCGGCCTCGCTGGATGCGGAGCGCTTCGTGGCCGCTGCGGAGCACGCACAGGCGTCAAGCGCTGCAGTCCGATAACCTGACCAAACGACTTGGCGTCTTTCACCCATACCCCATTGCGTGAAGCTGCGTCGAACCACCATCATGGCCTGCCATTGCTAACGGCCCATGATCTCTCGAACCTGCATCCGCTAGGTGCCGCTCCCCCCGCGCCGTCGGTGCACTCCGAATGAGCACGATTTTCAGGGCGCTGAAGTACCGCCAATACAGGCTCTGGGCCGCAAGTGCATTGATTTCGAACATCGGCACCTGGATGCAGCGCATCGCACAGGACTGGCTGGTACTGACCGTCCTCACGGATCACTCCGGCACTGCCGTAGGCATCACCAGCGGACTGCAGTTTCTCCCCGGCCTCCTGATCGGGCCGTACGCCGGGGTACTTGCGGACCGGTACCGACGGCGGGTGATCCTGCTATGGACGCAGTCGGCCATGGGACTGTGCGGCTTGTTTGTGGGTCTTCTCGTGATGACGGGCTCGGCAGAGCTGTGGCACGTTTATTCAGCCTCCCTATGGTTGGGTATTGCCAGCGCCATTGACGGGCCGGCCCGTCAAACATTCGTCTCGGAACTCGTCGAGCGGGACGCGATTTCAAACGCTGTTGCGCTCAACTCTGCATCCTTCAATGCCGCCCGACTCACCGGACCGGCAATTGCGGGCGCCCTCATCTCGTGGGTTGGCACCGCCCCTGTTCTTATCTTGGACGCAGCCAGCTTCGGTGCGGTTCTGCTCGCACTATGGCGCATCCGCCCACTAAACGTTGGTTGGCCCACCCAGCCGGTCCGGGGCAGGCGCCCGATCCTTGAGGGCCTGGAGTACATCGGGAGACGCGCCGATCTGGTGCTCATCTTTGCGACGGTGGGCATCCTTGGAGCTTTTGGGATGAATTTCCCGGTCATGAATGCACTGATGGCCATGGAGTTTCATGCGGGACCGGGTGAATTCGGCCTTATGGGGTCTGCCATGGCAGTGGGAACTCTGGCCGGGGCACTCCTCGCTGCCAGCAGAACGGTTCCGAGATTACGCTTCTTGCTCTCCGGCGCGATTGGATTAGGATTTTTTACGCTGGTTGGAAGCGCGTCACCGTGGTTCTGGCTTTATGCGGCCGTCCTGGTACCGGCTGGACTTGCCTCCATCACATTCCTCAACAGCTGCAACACCATCATTCACCTTTCTGTAGAGCCGCAGTACCGGGGGCGCGTTCTCGCCCTGTACATGGCGGTCATGCAGGGAGGAACAGCCCTGGGTGCACCGTTGATGGGGTGGGTGGGATCTGCGTTTGGCGCTCACTGGGCTGTAGCGATGGGTGGATGGGTAGTGCTGCTAACAGGTCTGTTTGCCGCTGCCGAGGTGAGCCGCCGCAGCCATCGGTTCTGGAGGGAGCGGCTGCCGGGCATCCTGACCAGCCGCCGTCCCGCGAAGCGTTCCCAAACCACACGCGTCCCTGAGGCTGAGCGCGATGCCTAGGGGCGACCAAAACGCAGCTACGGTGATCCTGTGGCAGAGCAGCAACGTCACTGCCTTCCCATCGCAGAGGATAAACGCGGTGTGGTTTTGCCCCCGTCAAAGCTGCACGGAGTACTTCCTTACACACGCAACGGACGGACATCTGCGGCAGCGCGCAGATGTCCGTCGGACTAGCTTCGAGGTAGTCGTGGATGTGCCTCCTCGGGCGCTTCTGCTCCGGTCCTGATGTGCTCATCCGCCTGGAGGACCAGCGTGTCACCCTCGAGGTGGTAGCAGCTGGCGTCGGACATCGCCGCCCGTGCCGTGGGTGCGCTCTGGAAAGTGGTGGTTTCGCCGTAGCGGTCGTGAAACTGTAGCGTGCCGTCAGGGCGGATCTCGTATCGGGTAAGGGCCGTGTTGAAGTTAAGCTCGCTGGCTCCGCCTGGAGAAAACCGCGCTGTGCCCTTCCCTGCCTTCGCGGTCCACAACCCGACCAGTCCGGTGCGGAGTACTTCCAACTGGCGCGGGTCCAGTTTCGTGCGTTCCGGGGTGGAGGACGGTGTGGCTTTTTCCGTATGGTCATTGGGGAAACGACCGGGTGCGGTCAGCCACTGAGTGACATACCGTGCTTCAATGTCCAGGGTGTCGCCGTACTTCTCCGGGTTGATGGAG
Organism: Arthrobacter sp. Soil_C_49; assembly: GCF_057656635.1. Classification (NCBI taxonomy): domain Bacteria; kingdom Bacillati; phylum Actinomycetota; class Actinomycetes; order Micrococcales; family Micrococcaceae; genus Arthrobacter; species Arthrobacter sp. Soil_C_49. The sequence continues at coordinate 41,147 of NZ_JBDGJZ010000018.1, read as the reverse complement.
GTCCAGCCGTGAGTTGCGCCTTCCATGAAGGCGATGGTCTTGTCTGCGCTGGCAGCCCTGGCGTAGGACCATTCGGCGGCGATGAACTCGTAGCCCGCGGTATGCCCCATGAGCAGCAGCGGGCATGAGATCATGCCGACGTTGCCGGTGGAGCTCGTGATGGTGCTTTGGAAGTCGATCCCGGCGAGGTGGTCCTCGCCGTAGCTGTAGTCCTCCCCCACGGTCAGCTCGGTCCAGAGGTAGTCCTTCACTGTCGAGGTGAAAGCGGCACCCATGGTGGCGGCGAGGCCAGGGTTGTTCTCGTCACCACGTACGCTGGGCACGACCTCAGTGGTGATCGACCCGTCCCGGTGGATGAGCGGCCAGGCGCCCTTTGTGCGCTTGAATATGCTCAAATCGCTGGCGAAGAGTTTCGGGGCGTTGTTGATGCCAATGCCATCGGGCACTATGAACGGCTCGTTGTCGGAGTAGTCTCCCTCGCCACGCTGGATTGATTCCCATCGTTTCTGAGCGGCGTCAAGCAGGGTGTTGTATCGGTCGCGCTGGGCGGCGAGGAAATGGTTCCGGAATTGGGGAGGGAAATGAGCTTTGCCATCCTGTGCGTAGCCGTTTTGGGGGTTCGTGGCGTCGAGAACTGCAGTGGTCTTGGTAGCGCGCCCCTCGGTGACCAGAGCGGGGTTCAGCGACATGAGATGCATGACAGTGGTTCCGAAGTTGGCGTCCAGCAACATCAGCCCGTCCGCGGGGCGCAGGTCCATGTCTGGCAGGGGTAGCCGGCGCTCGGGGCCTTGGAACACGCCAGCGCCGTTTTCTGCGATCTTTTGGTAGGCACTCATAAGTGCTGCTCCCCGGCTCTGGCCCATAAGCACCACCTTCGGTGCGAGTTCCCGGAATAGCGCCATGCAGTTATCCATCGCCCGGAATTGGTCAATGAACGAGCTTGAGTCCGGGACGCAGTAGGCTGTCCGAACACCGTAAGAGGCCACGCGCTCCAAGAACTTCGATCGCAGTGATGGATTCAGGCCACCGTGCATGGACACCAGAATGACGTGGGATGCACTTTTGGTGATCTCCTGCGGTTCGAACAGCAGGATGTTTGCCCCCGCCACCCGGTGATAGACGTGGTCCACGGCCGTACGTGTTCGGGGTTCGACGACGTCGATCGGCATAACAGAAGATTCGGTCGGCACAGGGCCCTCCTTGGGGCGTTCTTGATCAGGCTTTGAGGTTGTATTCGGCTCGTGTGAAGTCCATGAGCAGAGGTTCGAGGGGACCTAAACCCTGGCGTGGCTCGGCATTGTCGATGAATTCGAGCCATCCACGATTCGTGTCGGATGGATGCCACCGGGGCAGCCCGTTGCCGTTGGGGTTTCCGGTAGCGATGAAGTTGGCGATATACGTGGTGGTTATGTCGGCCAGGCGATAGTCCTCAGGGCGCCATGGGCGGAATGGCGGAACCCCTTCGGCGAGCGAGCCGAACGTGAACCAGGACTCGCTGGAGTGCCAGGCGCCCACAATGTCCGGGTCGCGTTGAGGGTCACGATATCCGGGTTGCTGGGGCAGCATGTGGGACCACAGGTAGGTGTAGGAGACGCAGTCTGCCTGCTGGCTAAGCAGTTCCCCGGTCAGCAGGTTGAGGGCTGTGCTCCGTGCGGAGTTGTTGAATTCATAACCGGCCAGACCGAGAGCCGCCATGCGACGGGTTGCTTCGAAGGCGAAGCTGTCGTCGCCTGGAACAAACTGCTCAAAGTCATGCTCGTCGTAACGGCTACCCAGCAGCGAACGGAAATGGGCACGGAATTCATCGCGGGTCCTGACTGGGCCGGGGGCACCCGCCGAGGGCGCGGTTCCTGTCACTGCGGAGGCGGAGAAGACGTTTGTTTCGCCGAGGTTGTTGCCGTTGAGGAAATGGACACCTGCGGAATTTTCCGCCAGCCCCTCAGCCATCGTCGGGTACGGGATCAGCACGCCATCATGCACCATGTGATCCGGCAAGTAAGCCCTCGGAGCATTCTGGAAGATCTGCTCCGTAGTCAGGGCGCGGAGCTTATCCAACGGAGCATGCGGATCAATGCCGACGTATTCGAGATAGCGCTGGCCGAAGGCTTCGGCCTCAGTCGGAGCACTGAACCGGTGGGTCCATTTGTTGCCGCTGAAGTTGATGACACCGCGGATCTTTCCCTGCGTTGGCTTCGCAATCACCATCGCCGTTGACTTTATGCAACCGCCAGACTGACCGCCGACCGTGATCCGTTCCGGATTGCCGCCGAAGGCCGCGATATTCTCCTGGATCCATTCGAAGGCCCTGATTTGGTCAAGCAGACCGTAGTTGCCGCTGCTCCCCTGCTCCGCTGTAAGCTGCGGCAGCGCAAGGTGACCGAACACATTCAGGCGCTGTCCAACCGTCACGACGACAACTCCCTTGCCGGCAAGAGTCGCAGGATTAAGCTGCACCTCGTAGGAGAAGCAGTTGGTGAGCCCTCCGCCATGGAAGTAGACGTAGACCGGCAGTCCGTCATCGGCCCCTTGCGCCCCGGATGCAACATTTAAGTACAGGCAGTCCTCGGACATTTCCGGTACGCCGTCATAGTAGTATTCGTTGGCGTGCCGGTCCGTGAGGGGAGTCTGTACCGCCCCGGGACCGTAGGTATCACATTGACGCACACCTTCCCATGGTTCAGGATCGGCCGGCGCCGCCCACCGGAGACGTCCCACCGGTGGGGCAGCGTACGGAATGCCCTTGTAGAGGGTGACACCGGCATGATGTCCGGCAAGGTCGACACCGCTGACGGCTCCACCCGTCGTTGAGACGATTCGTGTGCGCATATCCGCATTTCCTTTAGTTCTTGAGTGCTGGGCAGAGGTGCCGGCGCCAGAGCATCGCAGCGGCCGGGCCTCAGTCCTGGGCGCCCAATGATTAACGCCCAGGACCGAAGTTCCCCGACGCTACTTGAGTGTCTTGTTCATCGTCTCTGCGAACTGTTGCGGCGTCATGGACTTACTGGTCACCGCCGCCGTGCTGTCATTAAGAACGGCGTTGTAATCCCCGAGCGATACATTCCACGGCGGCTGCAGCGGGCTGTTTTCGGTGAGTTCATAGGCATATTTGACGAAGTTGCCTTCAACGGTGTCCGGGGCAAGGGATGATGCTCCGGCGATTGCCGGGACCATCCCGATCTCCGCCTGGCCCTTGGCGAAATCCTTGGTGGTCAGCATTGAGCCCATGTAGGTGAAGGCCAGTTGCTTTTCGGCCGCGGATGATGCCGAAGTGACGAACCAGCTCGAGGATGTGCCGCCGTCGACCGTTTGCTCGGCTATCTTCCCACCGGGGAATGTCGTGTAGCCAACGCTGTCCGAGGACACCAGCTCCGGGGCAGAGGAGGCAACTTTCGAAAGGAACGTAGTGCCGCTGAGCATCATGGCTGCACGTCCTGTGTAGAAGAGTGCACGGGCCGCACCATTGGCATCACCGGTGCTGTCAGGGCCGACTCCAAAGGCGCCCGCGGCGGACATGTCCTGCAACTGTGTCAGACCCTTGAGAACGGCCGGATCCGACCATGCCCCTGCCTCTCCCGCCAGGATCTTTTTGAACGGGGCTGCGCCGCCCTCGCGCTCAATGAGGTACTGCGCCATGTAAGTACTTGGATACTTGTCCTGATTACCCAAAGCAATGGGGATGATGTCTGCCGCTTTGAACTTGTCGATGTCGTCGTTCAGTTCATCGATGGTCCTGGGGGGCTCGGCGATGCCGACCTTACTGAAGACTTCCTTGTTGTACCAGAGCAGCGTTGGGGCCGCTCCGAAGTATGGGAAGCCGTATACATCCCCGGAGAACGTGGACGGCTCAAGGGCCGCCGGGATGAACTTTGACTGCCACCCGTCCGAAACGGGCGTCATTTCCTTGCTCAGATCAACGAGCTGTCCGGCCTCCGCGTAGCGGGCCATGGCGCGTGCGGCCGTGGGTTGGATGATCGTCGGCGGCGTGCCGCCAGCCATAATCGTGGTGATCTTTTGGTTCATCGCAGCCCCGGTGAAGTACTGGTACTCAATCTTCGACCCCGGGCATGCCTGCTCAAATGCCGTGGCCATGCTCTTATCGAGTTCAGCCTGGGCATCGGAGTTTTGAAGCGCCCAGATGGAGATTGTTGCAGGCTCCGGGCATTTGGCTACGGCAGCGGTCGGGACGGACGCCTGCGGTCCGTCTTCAGAACCGCAGGCAGCCATTCCGGCAGCGAGAACAACCGCGACCGTCATGAGCGACAATGCCCGGGCCGTCCCCGTGCGCTGCCACAAGGGAGGGACACTGTCCGGGGACACCACTGACTGTTTTGGCATAGAACGTCTCCTTTAGGACCTGAACAGAACGGCGAGCGGATATGCGTTCTCTCCAGAATACGGTAATCAAAATTGGTGAACGATATTGCAGAACAGTGTTACTCTAGGAAGCCGTGAGCGGGTTGTCAACAGGCATCTGTGCCGAGACGTTAGGTCAAACTTCGGCCGCTCTATGGTGTGATCGAGAGAGGTTTTACATCGAATGCAAAGTCTTCCCACCGCGAGAGAGCTGATCAGCCGCGGCGCCAAAGACGCCAAGGTCGCCCGGTTCCTGCTCGGAGGTCCCTTCGGAATCGAACCGCCTAAGGCGTCCGCCGAGCGTCTTGAACATTTCGCATCGCTCGGTGGTGTCTTCGTCGAAACGGCACATGGCTATGAAAACGGTCAGGCCGAAGTTGCCCTTGGTACTTGGCTGGGCAGGAATCCTGGCGCGCTTCGCGTCATTTCGAAGATTGGACATGACCCGGTCGACAACAGTGACATTCCGCTTGACCGGGCCCTGGTCCGGCAACACGTCGAGGAGTCTCTGCAGGCCCTGCAGGTGGACCGGATTGATTTGCTCCTGTATCACGGGGACGACTTGGACCGTGAGGTACCCGAACTGGCCGAGACGCTCCTGCACCTTATTGAGGCCGGCTATGTCTCTGCCGTGGGCGCGGCAAGTTGGAGCGCTGACCGTTTCGCGCAGCTTGCACGTGAGCTGGCGCCCTCCGGCCACGGCCCCGTCGGCAGCTATCAGTACAGCCTGGCCGTTCCGGACCCGGCCGTAATGCGCATAGGAAACCTCTCCGCCAATGCAGGCGTAAGGGCAGTCCTGACGGAGCACAATCTCCCGCTCTTTTGCTGGTCCGCCCAGGCAGCCGGCTTTTTCGGAAGGACCGCCCCCAAAGCAGAACCCGGGCGCTGGAAACTCTATGAAACCAAGGAAAACATTGCGCGGAGGGAACGGGCACGGCAACTCGCGTCCGAACTCGGAGCGCGACCGGAAACCGTGGCATTAGCCTGGACACTGCACCAGGAGAACACATGGCCAGCGATAGGCCCGAGAACCATAGAGCAGCTGGAACTTTCCCTGCTGGCGCTCGATCTCGCCTTGACGGAGCCACAGCTTCGGTGGCTTGAACACGGAGAAGGTGAATGACAGGGGCGCTTGGCCCCCGGAGGATGCCCCGAGCGTCCGCCCTTGGATGCAGCCCAGGGTTCCGCTGCAGCTGCCCTGCCTCCGTTCATAAAGGCAAGCGCGTCACCGCCCGATAACTGTCGGTGACGCTGGTGTTCCCCGGCTGGGTCGGCCGAAGCGGTGAGGCGCCGAACCTTACGATCATTGATGATCCGGGTGACCATCGGGGCGCCTCACCGCGTTTCAGGGGCCAGCCCTAAGCCGGTCGGAAAGACTCCAAAGCCTCATCCGGGCAGCGAATGACGCTGGCCAATCTTCACGGGAGGCCGGGGGCCGGCAGTACGGTCGTGGTCCAGGGTGAGGCCAGGCTGCCTGGCCTCACCCTGGCGTCGATCCTGCTACCGGCGTGCTTCACTACCGCTTTCGGAAGATTCGACGATGGTGTCGAGCAGTTCGTGCAAATCCACCGCCTGCTCGAAGCTGGGGACCGGGTCCCGTCCCTCGCGGATTGCTGTCGCGAACTCGGTGTATGCGATTCCCACGTTCATCGGATCACCGGTGGGATACCCTTCGGGGTCGGGCAGGTACTCAGCCGGCACGGCGAGGTCAATGAGATCATTGCTTCCACGGGCAACCCGGATCCTTGTGAGCTGACCTCGCTGCGAGGCCAGGGCGTTGGTCAGGACCATGGTTCCTTCGCGCCCATATATTTCCATGCGAAATCCCGTTCCAGCCCAGCGTACCGCCGCGACGTGCACGGAGATGACGGCACCGGAACCTAACCTGCCCGACATCAGGACGTGGTCCGGAGCGGTCGGGTGCACCATCATCCCCGTATCAACCTCGACCAGGTTGGGAGTCTGCGCTGAAAGCAAACTTCGCACTGTCGCAAAATCGCCCAGCACAAACCTCACACTATCGAGCACGTGGCCGGCCTGGATAGACAGCTGGTGCTGCCCTTCGCGAATGTCGGTACGCCAAGTGAACTCCGATGTGTGGTCCGCGGGTTTCTGGAAGCGGAATCCGCTGACGTTCGCGGTGAGCACCTCACCAATATTTCCGGCAGCAATCAAATCACGGGCGTAGCGGAGGGTGGGGCTGAACTGTGACTGCAGCCCGATCATGTGTCGCACACCTGCCGTTTGGGCGGCGGAAGCGAGTTCTTTGGCCTCTGCGGTGCTCTTGCCAAGCGGCCATTCAGTGTAGACGTGCTTGCCGTTTCTGATCGCTGCCATGGTCGGTGCGCGATGCATCGGCACCCTCACGACGACAGCAACAGCGTCGATATCAGGGCTTTCTGCCATCGCTTCAAAGTCGCTGAAGGCGAGTTCAGCCCCATAGGCATCCCTGGCCCGCTCCGCGCTCAGCGGGTTACTGGTACACACCGCCACCAGATCCACGTCAGGGTTGGCGAGAAGCGCAGGAATATGAGAGCCGTTGAGCCAAGTCGCGGAGAGGCTCGCCCCCACTACCCCGAGCCGAAGCCGGTCGTTCATTTATTTCTCCTTCACAGCACGGGAGTGGCTCCCGGGATGGGTACGGTCATTGATTCAATGTGATTGCCCGATGAGGCGGAACACTTCGCAGGTGAGGGACCTGTCACGCGGTGGTGCGGCCAATCGGTTCGACACGCCGCTCGGCGAACAACCATCGTCCATCGACGCGCCGGAACCGGTCCCTTTTGGCCACGATGCCGTCGATGCGCGGCTCGTCGTCAACTGAGATGATCATGTGATACGACTGGGCCTCTGCTTCGTCCCGGGTGCCCGTAATGATGACGTTGGCCGCCCAGTGCACTTTGGTTCTCGCCGCGGGGCTCTCCCAGCGTTTGGTTGCCGCGGCTTGGATGGCGGTGCGGCCAATTGTCGCCTCACCTCGGCCGTTTATCGTTATTCCGTCGTCTGTGAAGAGGGACGCCGTTTCACGGGTGTCCCCGGTGTCCTCAGAAACGCTGTAGCGGGTGATGAGCTCCTGAATAGCGAGCCGATCAGCGGCGGTCAGAACAGAATCGACGGCTCCTCCCTCATCGTCGTGGTAAGTCATGGTGTGTGCTCCTGCTCTAATTCGGTCTTCGGGGCCCGCCAGCCCCAGGGGGAGGTTATGGATCGTACGCTCGGCGATGCGCCAGCGACCGTCGACGCGGCGCACGTGATAGACGCGCTCAGTCAGGCTCCAGATCTGCCAGTCACGCGGGGAGGTCTGGTTCAGCGTCGTGTAGTAGTGACGCATGACGGCGCCATCCGGAGTGGGATCTATGGTGGGTTCCCCCAACGTCCAGTGGGACCAAGGGAACATGCGAGGATCAACGGCACGTCCGCGTGCAGCCGCGAGGAGAGTCGGACGCCCCGCTTCCACCCGCCCGTTTCCATAGCGACTGACCCCGTCCTCGATGAAAAGGTCCGCCCACCTTTCAGCGTCACCTTCGTCCTCGGCGATATTCCACACAGACACGATGTCTCGTATCTCGAGGATGTCCTCAGCCGATAGGGTCAGGGACTCATCGCTGTTCACAGGTCTCCAAAGTCGAGCCACGTTGCCTGCTCATCGGTCAGTTGAACGCGGAGCGCCTCAAATGACCCGTCCAGTTGTTCAACCGTGCGGGGTCCGATAGCTGCCCAGGTGCCGGGACGGTGAAGGGTCCATGCCAGGGCAAGGGTGCCCGGTTCGATGCCAAGCTCGGCAGCCAGCGCTCGGCACCTGTCCCGCCGGACTGCATTCTCAAAGGTCTCGAACAGCTGTGACCGCGATTCCTTTGGCGCAGGCCCGGTGCGTGAGAAGAAACCTCCCGCCTGGGCGGACCAGGCGAACAGGGGAATGCGTTTTGCATCGAGCAAAGCGAGCACCTCGGCGTCGGCGGCCAGGTTCCCGTCCCGCAATTGCTCCGGATCTGGAGCGGCCAGTCCATACTGGTAACTGGCGACCACCTCGTGTCCAAGTCCACGAAGTGCCCCCGCCAGCGGAGCGAAGCGTTCCAGAGTCCAGTTGGAGGCGCCAACGCCAGCGACAAGGCCCGTCTCGACCAGACCGTGCAGGGTGCCGGCAAGCTCATCGACGCTGCGGGAGGGATCGTCCGTGTGGAGGAGGAGCAGATCCAGGCGGTCCACCTGCAGCGCTTCGATCGACTCGCGGACGTGCTTTTCCACTACGTCCTGAGAGAGCGGGATGTCACCTTTGGTGACAGGGTCGTGACCGACCTTGGACATAATACGAAGGACCCCTGGGTTGGCCGAGAACCACTTGCCGATGGCAAGTTCGGCGCTGCCGCCCTTGTAGGAGTGTGCCGTTTCCACTACTTGGCCACCCGATGCCGCGAAGTGATCCAGCCGCCGAAACGATTCCTCAATCGGCTCCACGCCGAAAGGACCGCCAAGCACCAGCCTTGCTGGAGTCAATGTGTTCGCTCCCCCACTGGTGAGCTCCTCGATGGTGGGGTTCGTCATTTGTATCCGCCTTCCGCACTGAAGTGAGTTACCGGCCCGAACGTGTTGACACGTCTTCGGCCTGTCCCTAACCTAGCATTGTTGAATCAAATCGTCGACAATTCTGTGTAATCGAATAGCCACAGCGCGATGAACAGCAGTCGTCACCCCGCCGCTATGAGTTGTGGTTCCCTGTACGGCTTCAAAGGAGAAGTTTCATGCGCGAGAAGTTGACCACCCTATCCCCCGGGCCGAAGGGCGCAGGCCGCCTCAATCGGCGGGTAATCCGTGCGTCGTCGCTGGTTGCGATGGCCGCCGCCACGACGCTGGTACTTGCCGCCTGCGGCACCGACGGCGAACCAGCTAAGTCAGTGGCCCTGCTTGAGGACATCCCGACCGTCGCCTCCTGCCCGGAGCCCGCGTCAGCTACGGTGTGGGCATTGCAGAATTCCGAGGCCCAGGCCGATCTGGATGCAGCGATGGCGAGTGCCTTTGAAAAACAGTGTCAGGGCACGCACATCACCTATCAGTACTACACGGCCGCCGCTCTTACTGAAAAGATCACAACCATGATGGTGGCGGGCAGTCCGCCCACGGCGATCATGCCGTCCGATGTCGGGACCATGAAGACCTACATTGACTCGGGACAGGTGGTAAATGCGGGTGAGCTGCTGAAGTCTGTGGATCCTGACTGGGAGTCGAAGTTCGTTCCCTCGGCACTCGACCGGACGAAGCTCTATGGAGATGACAAGGTCTACGGGTTTCCCGCCTGGGGCGCATCACCCCAAGTCCTTTGGTACAACAAGCAGGTGTTTGAAAAGGTCGGCATCGCCAACCCACCGGCGACTCTGGACGAACTGAACCAGGACATCGCGAAGTTTAAAGATGCCGGCATCATTCCGATTGCGCTCGGCAACGCGGACAAGTCACCTGGGACGTTCTGGGCGCAACACCTCACGGAGCGTGAAGCAGGAATCGACCCTTTCAAAGCCGTTCTCGCCGGGAAGGCCGGAGCGTGGTCGGACAAAGGCATCATTGCTGGAATGACTCAGCTGCAGAAGATGGCCCAGGACGGCGCCTTCGGTGTCGGTTTCGACAGCACCGGAAACCAAAATGGCGCCGACCGGGCGCTGTTCTATACCGGACGGGCCGCAATGATGCTTGCGAACGCTAACTTCATCTCCAAGGTGGCTTCCGCTGCACCCGATTTCGTCAACTCGGATGCCGTTGGCTACACCGAGGTTCCCCAAGGGAATTACCCCACTGAAACACTGGTGGGCAACTCCTCCGTGAACTTCTTCGTCACATCGAAGTCCACCGCCGCGGAACAAAAGCTCATCGCAAGCTACTTCACGACGATGCTCTCGTCCGGCGCCTATGCCAAAGGTCTGTCCTCCATTGGCGTCGTTCCTGCCGTTGCCCACGCCGAGAACCTGATTCCCACGACGGTAATCGGCAAGTCAGTGCTGTGGTCTTACCAGCTCGCAGGGTCAACCAAAATGCAGCCCCTGTGGACGAGCACGCTCGGCAACTACAACGCAGTGGTCCAAGAAAATACCGCCGGGGTTATCAACGGATCGATCACTCCGCAAGGCTTCGCTGACGCCATGAACAGGACGATCAAGTAAACGATGATTGGCGCCACGACTGTCTTTGCAGCAATCGGCGCTGCACTCGTCCGCTGCGACATCGATCCCGCCACGGGGGAGATGACCGAACGGTCCAGAGTGCAGCTCCCGGCAATGATCCAGGAAGGTGCACGCCACCCTGGCCTTCCACTGGTGTATCTTGCCTGCACCGACCATGAGCGGGATGAACATTTTCTGGTTTCGGTGGCCATCGACGACATGTCGATGGCCGTCGGCCAGGCCATCGGACTCCCTGCAAGAGCCGTTCAGCTGACCGTTGACGGGGCAGGACATAACGTCATCGCAACACACACGAAGGCGCCCGGAGTGACGATCCATGTCTTGGATGGCAGTGGCCGGGTGGTGGAACTGGCCGAGGCTCCGGTTGTGAAGCTTGCCGAGTACCTTCATGACACGCAGATCAGTCCGGACGACAAACGGGCGGTATTTATTGCCCGCGGCCATACCGGGCGGACCGGAACCCCGGCGCTTGCCGGCCGCATCCACCTTGCCGAATACGATGACGGCCGCATGACCGAGCTGGACACCATTGACCTGTCCACGGAGCACCCCATTACGGGCTTCAATCCGCGCAACGTGGTCTTCCATCCCTCTTTGCCCCTGATCTACGTGTCTCTGGAAGCCCAGAACCTGGTGCTGACGCTTCGCATCGACAACGACCGGCTGGTCTCCGACCCGGAAAATTCCCGGCAGATGCTCAACCACCCGGAAGAGGCGCGTGACAGGCAGCTCGGCGGCGTCCTCGCCCTGCACCCCAGCGGCCGTACCCTGTACGCGGTAACCCGGGCCGACGGCCCGATCGTGGATAACGACCGATGGCGGACACCCGAAAACCTGCCCGTTTTCGAGGGCGGCGAGAACACGATCAGTGTCTTCGACGTTCGGGAGGACGGCACACTGACGCTGATCCAACGCATCGACACCGGAGGGATCTCCGCCAGATGTGTCACGATCATCGCTGATGGAGGCCTCCTCGTGGCGGCAAACGGAAAACCGATCCTGGCGCAGACGGACAACCATAACGATCCGCAACTGGTCCCCGCGTCATTGGCGGTTTTTGGCATCGAAGCCTCAGGGCAACTGTCGCCACTCGCCCGCCAACCTTTCGATGTCCACCGCGAGACCCTGTGGTGGGTCGGGTAACTGGGCCTCAGATGTCAGTCCCCGAGGCCTGAAATCCCCGGGTCAGGGGCAGCGAGTGAGCAACAAGCGAGACTCCTGACGGGGACACAGCCAGTCCCATCGGCCGAAAGTAACGGCACGTCCAAGAGCCTGGGTACGGTAGCGCACCGTACCCAGGCTCGCGGCGTTTCCTGCGGCTCGTGGTGCGAGCCGGCATCTTTCCGGCCTCCGCCCCCTGTTCACATTCGTTCCTGCGGGCGACCTCTGGCCGGAAAGTCGCTCGCTTTTGAAGCACCAGCCAACCGGCTATCTCCTTGGAACCCCGCGTGACTATGCGGATTGCAGGAGACTGTCCGGGCCGGCCACGTTTCTGACGCTAATAGTCTCGCTATCGGGAGGGGCAATGTGTCCCTGCAGGGCATATGGGCAGGTTCAAATTTTCCTGAAGCCACCGGACGGTTCCAGGTCTTCTAGCAGAATCAAGGGCAGGGCCAGACGTCGGGGAGCACCAATCGCCGGATCGCAGGCGCTGATGAGCGGGTTATGCCTTCCGGGTAGACCGATGGCGAAGCCACCAGAGCAGAGCGAGGGCCGCCGGTATCAGGCCGCCCATGGCGCCAACGGCAATTCCCCAGCGAGGACTGAACGTATTCGTCACGGCACCGACCAGAGGCGCGCCAACGATGGTTCCCCCTTGCAGCACGGCCATGTACAAAGACATAACCCGTCCATGCAGTTGCTGTGGCGTTCCTGCCTGTACATACGCGTTTGCGGTATTGAGAACGGTGATGGATGTGATCCCGACTGTTGGCAGCACCAGTCCGAACGCCCAGTACGTGGGCATCAGGGCCGCGAGAATCATGAATGCTCCGAAGCCGGCAGCTGCGGTCGCGATATAGCGCAGGCGGGCTCGTTCCCGCCGGGCGGCGAGAAGTGCTCCCGCCACCGAGCCGATGGCGATAACCGAGCTGAGAATGCCGAATTCGCTCGCGCCGCGGTGGAACTCGATGCTGGCCATTGTCGAGATGAAGAGTGGAAAGTTCACACCCAGTGTTCCCATGAGAAAGACCATCGCGAATAGCAGGCGAAGATCGGGGCGGGAGATGACATGCTCCACCCCGTCGCGGATTCCTGCACGGCCGGCCCCCTGGCGGGCACTTGGAATTAGCCTCCCGCCACGAAAGGAGGCCAACGCCAGTAACGTGGCAGCGAACGAGGCTGCGTTAACGAGGAAAACAGGGCCAGCGCCCAGTGCGGCCGTCAGCAACCCTGCAACTGCCGGACCGACTACCCGGGCAGCATTGAAGGAGGTGGCATTCAGGGCTATCGCGTTGGAAAGGTGGGTCGCGGGAACCAGTTCGTTGACGAAGGTGACACGCGCCGGTGAGTCGATGGCCGTGGTGACGCCCAGGAGAAGCGCGAACACATACACCATCCACAACTGCGCCAATCCGGCGGTGGTAAGGATGCCCAGCGCCAAGCCTTGAATTCCCATCGCAGCCTGGGTAATCATCAGCAGCTTTCGCCGGTCCATGAGATCGGTGGCCAGACCGGCGATTGGCGCCAGCAGGAGCTGCGGTCCGAATTGCAACGCCATGGTCACGCCTACCGCGGCCGCGTCGTTGTGGGTGAGGACTGTTAACACGATCCAGTCTTGGGCAGTGCGCTGCATCCATGTGCCAATGTTGGATGCGAATGCGGAGGCAAACCAGATCCGGTAGTTCGCGTAGTGAAACGATCTGAAAGCAGCGTTCGCTTTCTGGCTTCCGCCATCTGTCTGAAGCATCGTCAGGTGTCGCTTTCGGAAATGTGGGACGCTGGGAAGACGGTTCTGTTACTCCGGGCGCAGACCCAGAATCGAATGGGGTCTGCCATAGTGCCCGTGTCCACACCTGGCCGGCCCTGTCGGGTGTGACGCGCGTGGAAATCGTTTGCGCCTGTCGCTTCACCGGCCGAGATTAATCAGCGAAGACCGCGGTCCAGAACGGCAACCGCGGTCTTCGTGCCCCAAGTGATCCTTCTGCCCGATCTTTCGCTGGTGGCGTGGAGGTCATCAACTGGGGATGTATTTCACGGGGATACTGCTGCAGGACGCGTTGTGGCGGGGATGACCACGGCGTTCGTCACCGCATTGTTGCCATGCCGCCCAGCGCTTGCATCGCAAAGCGGCGACTTGCGAGAAACAGGATGATAAGCGGGAGTGCTGAGAGCAGAACCGCCATCATCAGCGCCGGAACGTTGGAGCCGTCTTCACCTTGGAACTTGAACAGGGCCAGAGGTAGCAAAGCATTGCCCGGACTCTGCGTGAACAGCAGCGGGATGAGCAGGGTGTTCCACATTGCGAGGCCGTTGAAGACCGCCAGCAGACCCATGGCGCCCTTCGACATCGGGGCAACGAGTCTGAAGAGAACGGTCCAGCTTCCTGCGCCGTCGATCTTCATTGCGTCGACGAGCTCGTCAGGGATGTCCCGGACGAATGTGCACATGATCACCACGCTGAGCGGAAGATGCGATGCGCAAAGAATAAGGATGAGTCCGATGAGCGAGTCATAGAGGTTGATCCGTGTGACCACAACGAACAGCGGAACGACGATGGCCTGGATCGGCACGGCCAGTCCGACCGCGATGACACGGAAGATCAGTGAACCCGCCCGGGCTTTGTGCTTCACCGTGTACTGCGCGAAAAGGAGAGCCAACGCAATTGTCAGTGAAACTCCACATATGGTGACGATGGCGCTGTTGCGAAGGTAGGTGCCCATTCCCTCACTCAGTACGGCGGAAATGTTGCTTAGCGTCACTTTGCCGGGGACCCAGGGATTGGCCGTAAAGTAATCCGCCTGACTGTGGAAGCTGGAAACCAGCATGTAGTCGAACGGTGCGATGACAATGAGCAACCACACGGTCCCGAGCACAAACGCCGCGGTGCGTGGCGCCAGCCCGTTGACGTGCTTAGTGCCCCTCGAGCGGCCGCCAAGGCTCCGCCCTAAGGGACTCTTGACACTGGACACGGCTTGTTTTTTCACATCTAAGCTCTGGGTGCTCACGCGATGCCTTCCAATTCAGATTCGAAACGACTGAAACCACTGATTGTCATAATGAGGGCGCCGGCCCCGATTCCCAGCACCGCAAGTACGACCGAGAAGACCGCTGCGTAGCCGAAGTTGTTCTGTTGGAACGCCAGCTTGTACATCTCCATTGCCAGAACATTCGTCGCCTCCCCGGGACCGCCTCCGGTGAGGACGAAAATGACATCAAACGTAGTCAGGGAGTGCACGACAATAAGCGAACAGTTCAGCGCGATGGTCTGGCGCATCATCGGAACCGTGATGGAGATGAACTGACGAAGGGGCGAAGCCCCGTCGATCCTGGCGGACTCGTACAACACATCGGGTACAGTCCTGCGCCCATGCTGGAAAATCAGCACGTGAACGGGCATGGCCACCCAGGAAATGATGACCAGCAACACCACGCGGGCAAGCACCGGATCACCAAACCAGTCTTGAACCAGGAACGGTAGTTTGAAGGTGCGGGCAAGATACGACAGCGCGCCGAGGTTCGGGTCGAGCATCCCATGCCACACGAGCGACAGCCCGACTCCGGACACCAGCATAGGAATCACATACACAACCGAGTACACATAGCGGTAGCGTTGCGGGCCCGCTATGAAAAGGCCGAGCGCCATGCTCAACGGCAGTTGCACGAGCAAACAGGCGAGGGCCAGGCCCACCGTTCCGCCCAAGGCACCGAGCGCCCTGGCATCCCCAAAGAACTGCTGCCAGTTCGCTAGGCCTACCCACTCCGGCCACCCGACGGCATGCCAGGACGTCAGGCTCAGCAGGACCGCCAGAACGGCGGGAAACGCGATAAGAACCGTGTAGATAACCGTGATCGGAACAGTAGCCGTAAAAGCGAACAGGCGGCTGTAACCAGGCGGAAGCCCCTTCCTGCGCGCAGCACCCTCCGCGGGTGCATCCGGTGCGCGTTCCTCAATGACCGGGGCGTCTACCGACGCCTCAGCAATCATGTCCACACGGCCTCTCTTTGCTGAGGACCGCGAGTCTTCGATGTCGCTGGTATGCACGTACAGGAACCCCTCTTGAATGGAGGCGGCGCGTCCAGGTAGTCCACCCAGCGGCGCCGCTGTCTCTGCCTAATTTCTGCTCAACGAGATCGTTGAGCAATATTGATGGATGCGACCTTACTCACATCCGTCGACACTGTCAACGACTGGTCAGAAGGCGACTCAGAAGGCGACAAATCACCACAGCCCGTAGCATGGAACATACTTGCCTGCGCTCACGCAAAGAAAAGAGGATCCGTGCGAGACATCGAAGCCGCCGCCCGGCTCAGGCGTGCGGTCATCCATCTGGCCCGTGAGTTCAATGCCTCCGCCACCGACGAGGGCCTTACACCATCACAGGCATCAGCCCTCGCCCTGGCGGCCACCCGCGGACCAGTCCCCCTCGCCGAAATCGCCACGGCGGAAAACCTGCACCCCACCATGGTCTCCCGAATCGTGAGCGCCCTCGAGGGCAAGGGCCTCGTAGAACGCCACAAGTCGCCCGAGGATCAGCGGGCGTTCACGGTCGTTGCCACTCAGGAGGGGCAAGCACTCCAGGATCGCATCCGCGACCAGCGCGTTGCGGCAATTCTCAGGGCGAATGAAAGCCTCACCGCCTCGCAACTCGCTTCGATTCGCGACGCCGTCGACGCCTTGGAGGCCCTGGCCAAGGCCATGCGGTGAGCCCCGTCCAGCGGGCGCGAAGCGGGAGGGGGAATCCCCTCAGGATCGCCGGCCAGCCTCCGGCTGGTCGGCACGGCTTGGTGCTGTAACCAGTTGGAGGCAGACCGGGGCCGGCGTGGGAAAGGCGCGTCCTGTTGGCTCCGGCTCCCCACTGTCCACATCAAGCTGGAAAGTCACGATGGAACTGCTGCCCTGGTGGGCCACAAATACAAGGCTGGTCTCCGGGTCGATCAGGAAGGCGCGGGGAACCTCACCTCCGGAAGGCACACGCCCACATGGTGTCAGCTGACCGCTCGCGGGATCAATCCCAAACCAGGCGATGCTGTCGAGCCCCCGCTCGGATGGCTCGCTCTTGGACCCCCGGCTGCGGGTGCTGACGTACAGGAAACGGCCTCCCGGCCCAACGGCAATTTCAGCTCCCGAGCGGAAGCCGGAGAACCCCTCCGGCAGCGCCTGGACTGTCTGGATCTCCCGGAGCCGACCCGTGAAGGAATCAAAGGAGTAGGCCGTGACGGTTGCCGAAATTTCGTTGACCAGATAGACATACTTTGCACTCGGATGGAATGCCAGGTGGCGGGGGCCTGAGCCCGGGGATACCCGGGCGGTAAGCTCAGGATGCGGGATCAACCTGCCGCTGGACTGGTCGAACCCGTAGACGATAATGCTGTCCGTTCCCAAATCCGGCACCAGCGCCCACCGGTTGGCCGGATCCAGGTTTACTGAATGAGGGCGGGCGCGGTCCTGCCGTTGCGGGTGAACGCTGCTCCCCACATGTTGATGGACGTCCGTGGCCGCTCCAAGACGCCCATCGCCGGCAATCGGGAACACATGCACCGTTCCAGCCATGTAGCACGCCACTAGCAGGTGGCGCCCGCTGGCGTCAACGACACAATGGGCCGGGGCTGCGCCCGTAGGGCGTTCATTCAGCGGCGTCAATGCCCCCGTGGCCGGGTCGGTACGGAACGCCGCCACAGCGCCGCCCTGACCGCCGTCATGATCGGCAACCTCGCTCACCGCGTACAGAAACGGTTGGCTTGGGTGCAGACTTATCCAGCCCGGCCACCGCGCAGGCGCCATATTCCCGGCTGACAATTCCCGCGCAGCCTCGTCGAAGTTCAGGGAATACACCCCAAACGCTATGTCGACCGGATCTGTCCGATAGGCACGCGGCCAGGTTCCCACATACATCTGTCTGGCCGTATTCATTGAACGCCTCTCTACATCTCAGTTGGTGGCGGGGTGCGCGCCAACGCCCTTTCTCGTCGAGCAGAAATGCACGCTTGACCCCATCAAGGGAGTACATTAGATTATAAATCGTTCACCAATCATGTTCACAGTAAACGCTCACCTGGACTCGGGTATTTCATCGCCTCACGGCCAAGCCAGAGCCAGCCAGGAAGGATGGAAATGAGCAGCACCATTACGGAATCGAACGTTGACAACGAGTGGGGAAATATTTCGGATGACGAGTGGAACGAGAAGCTCGATCAGCAGATTGCCCGCTTCAACGCCGATCGTGGGGCGGTCAAGCTGCCGCCGCCGCCGCACGCCATCATGGACAACGAGTACGAGCGTGGCATTAACAACAAGCTTGTCACCGAAGACCTCATCCGCCACTACGCCGACGCCGTTGGGGATCCCAATCCACTGTGGCGCGATCCTTCGTATGCGCAGGGTACGCGCTGGGGCGGGATCATCGCACCCCCTACTTTTGAATCCTGTGTTTCCTTCGGGTCCTCGTTCGGTGGCCGCCTCCGTATTCCGGGAGTAGCCAGGCTGGCCGCAGGCAACCGCCACGACTACTTCAAGCCCTTCCGCCCGGGCGACGAATTCAGTGTTTTCGACAAGTATCTTGGCTTCGAGGAGAAGCAGGTTCAGGGCAAGAACTACCGGATGTTCATCGAAAGCGTTCCCCGCTACTTCGTGAACCAACGGGAGGAAACTGTTGCCATCGCCACCGGCCGCAACATCTACGTCGCCACGCCCCCGAGCAAGCTCAAGGGAGACCGGGACAGCGAGTTCTATCAGGAGAAGAAGCGCCACCACTTCTCGAACGAGGAACTCGACGCGATCCACCGTGACTTTGACGACCAGTTGGCTGGCGTGGGTCGGCGCGGAGCCGAAGTGCGCTACTGGGAAAACGTTGTTGAGGGCGAGGAAATCCGATCGGTCGCAAAAGGCATCTATGACGTGAGCGACGCCTGTGCCCGCACAATCGTCAGCACCTACCCCTACGCCTTCGCCATCAAATGGGCCATGATGCGGGAACACTTGGGCCATCACCCCAAGGATATCGAAACGGGCGAACACCGCGTGCGCCGGGACTGGCACTATGACGACGCGTTCGCCCGCCAGCTCGGAGTTCCCTATGCCAACGCAGGCGGCATCCACAACGAGATGATGCTGGTCCACCTTGTCACGGACTGGATGGGTGACGATGCCTTTGTGAAGTCGATGGACTCCCAGGACCGCCGGATGAACTTCCTCGGCGATGCCACTTGGGTCCGTGGCCGGGTCGCACGGAAGTTCGTCAAGGACGGAGAGCGGCTCGTAGAACTCGCCGTCTGGGCGGAAAACCAGGACGGCGTGGTCCACACCAAGTCCACTTTCGTCGTCAAGCTCGTTTCCAAGGCTGATTAGCGTCCACCAGGTGGAGCTGGCCCCGGCTTCCCGGTGCCAGCTCCACCTGAGAGAGGAAGATTTATGTCCCGGATTCCATTGATGGAGACCATCGAGCTCCAGGTGCACGGCAACATCGTCGTTCTGCTGCTCAATCGACCGTCGGTACGCAACGCCATTAATGGGCAAATGCGTGAGGACCTGCGCACGGCGGTCGACTACGTTGCGTCCCACCCGGAGCTTCGTGGTCTGGTACTGACGGGCGCTGGGAGTGCGTTCTGCGCCGGCGGCGACATCCGCGGCATGCAGGAGCGGCTGGACCAAGGCCCTCGGGCGGGGGAAATTGGCTGGCGCCGGCAAAGGGAGCTTCATGAGACTCTGGGCAAGCTGTACGAGCTCGACCGCCCGACTGTGGCTGCCGTCAACGGCCCGGCCCAGGGGCTTGGCTTGGACCTGGCCCTGTCCTGCGACTTTGTGTGGGCCGCGGACAGCGCCGTGGTGTCGGCGTCGTTCGTCAAACGTGGCCTGGTGCCTGACGGGGGTGGAATGTTCCACCTTCCCCGCCGCGTTGGCGTAGCCCGCGCCAAGAACATGATCTTCTCCGGTCGCAGTGTGGCGGCCGAGGAAGCGGCCATGATCGGGCTGGTGGATCGCGTCCTGCCGGTCGAAGAGCTTCTACCGGCAGCCCTGACCTTCCTCACTGATTTGGGGCAGCATCCGCCGATGGCCCAGGCACTGGCAAAGGGTGTTCTGAACCGAAGCCTTGAACTGAGCCTTGATGAGGTCAACACCCTCGGCAGTCAAGCCCAGGCGTTCTGCTATTCCTCTCCGGACCATCAGGACTCCGTCCGCGCTTTCCTTGCCGCAAGGACAGCGGCGCGCCAGGCTCGTTGACAACTTCCGCGGGCCTCGGGGTGCCAATCAGGCACTGCCCCGGCATCCCAACTATCCGACGAGGAGTCAAAAGTGACACCCGGACCATTTAGCAACATCAAAGTCGTGGAGCTGGCCAGTTTCGTGGCGGGCCCATACTGCGGCAAGCTCCTGGCCGATTTCGGAGCCGACGTGATCAAGGTCGAGGCGCCCGGGCAGGGCGACATCGCCCGGCACCAGGGACCCTTCCCTGACGGTCAGCCGCACGCCGAGAAGTCTGGCCTCTTTCTCTACCTGAACACCAACAAACGCAGCGTAACGCTGGACCTCGATGATGAGGAAGCCCGCGACGCCTTCCGGCAGCTGATCGCCGATGCGGACATCCTTATCGAAGACAGGGAGCCTGGGCAGCTGGAACAGCTGGGCCTCGATTACGAGTCGTTGAAAAGCATCAACCCCGGACTAATCGTTACCTCTGTCACACCTTTTGGGCAATCGGGCCCGAACGTCAGCCGCAAGGCCCACTACCTCAATACCTTTCACTCGGCCGGCCAGGGCTACATGCTGCCCATGGACTCTCCGAACCTGGACCGGGAACCGGTACGCGGAGCGCGATACCTTGGCGAGTATGATGCGGGCATTACCGCTGCGATAGCCACACTCGGCGCCTTGTTCTGGCGCAACCGCGGTGGCACCGGCCAGCAGGTGGATATCTCCAAACAGCACGCGGTTATGCACTTGGAGAAGTCGCAACTGCGACGGTATGTCGATGACGGAGTTCCACCGAACCGGACAGGCAAGGGCCGCCTGCTCGAAACCATCGTGCTCGGCAAGGACGGCCGCCACGTACTTATCGTCCTGTCCTCCCAGCTGCAGTGGAACGGTCTTTTCGAGGCGATGGGCCGACCCGCGTGGGGAGCCCGGCCACCCTTTGACACCCAAATCGGCCGTTCGGACAATACCGCCGAACTCCATGACCGGCTTCAGGCCTGGGCCTCCGAGTACACAGCTGAAGAGATCTTCCACAAGATCCAAGCCTGCAAGAGTGCAGCCGCGCCGATCTACAACGCCGAGGATTTCATCTCTTCTCCGCAGGTCGAAGCCCGTGGTTACCTCGTCGGATATGACCACCCGATGGCCGGGAAGCTGCGTCATCCCGGCCGGCCCTACAACTTCTCGAATGTCCAGTGGCAGGGGATCCGCCCGGCTCCTCTCCTGGGCGAACACAACAACGAAGTGTTGGGATACGCCTCGGCCAATGCGGAGCGTAACTTGACCGTGGAAGCGGGCGTGATCTGATTGGAGCCACAGAAAGTGATTGGCGAAGGACCCCTCGCGGGGGTTAGAGTGATCGACTTCGGCTGGGTATTGGCCGGACCGTACGCAACCATGCTGCTGTCATATCTTGGAGCAGAAGTCATCAAGGTGGAAAGCCGGCGGCGTGTCGACGAGCAGCGCAACACCCATGGCAAGGGAGTCAGCAAGGACATAGAGGCGTCGTCGAACTTCCTCGAGGTCAACCTTGGCAAGCGCAGCGTTTCGATTAATATTGCTGAGCCGGAAGGCGCGGACCTCGCAAGGCGCCTTGTAGCCACGGCCGATATCGCCCTGGAAAACATGCGTCCCGGTGTGATGGACCGGCTAGGCTTGGGCTACCAGGACCTGGTCAAAGTCCGGCCCGATTTGATCATGGTGTCTATCTCAGGTTGGGGTGCCACAGGCCCGCTGAGGGACTACACGGCCTACGCCCCCTGCTTCTCAGCCTTCAGCGGAATGGCCAACCTCACGGGCTATGCCGACGGCGGGCCAAACCAGGGCACCAGCTCCAACGATGCCCGGGCCGGAACTGCCGCCGCTTTCGCGATCCTTGCCGCCCTCAACATCCGCGAGCAAACCGGCGAGGGACAGTACATCGATCTTGCCGCCAGTTTTGCGCTGAACGCCCTGATCGGGGATTCCGTTTTGGAGTACCAGATGACAGGCCACTCCCCCGTGCGCAGCGGCAACCACGACGCTGTGATGGCACCGCACAACGTCTACCCCTGCGCGGGCCGGGACCGTTGGATCAGCGTTGCCGTCGCCGACGATCAGGAATGGCGCTCCTTGCGCACGGCAATGGGCAACCCTGAATGGGCGGATGACCCGCTGTACAGCACCCCAGCCGGACGCTGGCAACACCAGGAGACCCTCGACTCCCGAATCGCTGCGTGGACAAAGGCCTTCGATCCGGAGGACCTTACCCTGCTGCTGCAGGATAACGGTGTGGCCGCAGCCCCGTCATACAACGCACGGGACCTGTTCGCTGACGAACACCTGCGGCAGCGCGGCGACATCACCAGTGTCGACCATCCGGTCCTGGGTACGCGCCCCATGATCGCGCCGCCAATGAGGCTCTCCGAAACCCCTGCAGCCATCCGCAGCACCGCTCCCCGGTTGGGCGAGGGCAACGATTATGTCTTCGGTGAACTGCTCGGGCTGCCTGAGGTGGACGTTCGGCGGCTCGTCGACGCGAACGTCATCTACTAGCGGAGGCTTGGCAGCGGTAGTATGCCGGTACAGAGGAATCAGGATTGTCGGTCAAGTTTGCTGAACAAGATAGACTATGGGCACTGAATGAAGTCCGTTCATCAGCTTCGGCACTTGGCCGACGCCGGTGGCGGACGAGACGAAAGAGAGCCAGCCAATGAGCAACGCGAGCACCCGGACCGCGCCGGCCCGTCCCGAGGCCGCCAAGGCCGAGCAGGCGTATCAGCAGCTGCGGCAGGCTATCCAGTCCGGCGACTACAGCCCGAATGAACGACTTGTCGAAGCGCCCCTGTCCCAATCAATGGGCGTCAGCCGCAATACTCTCCGAACCGTCCTGGCACGCCTGGAGCAGGACGGATTCATTGTGCTGGAGCCCAACCGCGGGGCGCGTGTGCGCACCTTCACCCTCGAAGAAGCCCACGAGGTTCTCCTGGTCCGCGAAGTCCTCGAAGGCCTCATTTGCCGGCTGGCCGCGGAACGCTCCACCCCCGAACAGCTCCGCCAACTGCGTGGAACGGTTGATGACGCCACCCAGGCGTTGGAGCGGGACGACCTCCTGAGCTACACCGACGCAAACCGCCACTTCCATGACCTCTTGGTAGAAATGGCGGGAAGCCCGAAAACTGGTTCGATGCTTGAGGCCTTGCGGTTCCCCATCATGAAGTTCCAGTTCAAGTCGATGATGGTGCCCGGCAGAAAGACCGAGCAGCTAGCCGAGCACAGGGAGCTTCTCTCCGCAGTCGAATCCCGCGACGCCGATAAGGCGGAGTCCGTGGCCAGGTGGCATATCGGGCAGATCCGCCAAACCCTGGCCGCCTCAGCGGCCCTGCGTTCCTAGCTGCCACCCCGGCTTCAGGAGCCGCTACGCCCAGCCGGCACTGTTGAATTCCTGACCGGTGCGCGGGGGTCCTTTTGTGCTGTCCAAAAATAGCCACTTTTTGTTCAACGATTCCTGAAACCACTGGAGGTTGTTATGCCACACCCGTCTTTGGACCACGGCACGCTCACACCAACTAACACCGGCGTCGTGGGCGGAGGGACGATGGGCGCCGGGATCGCGCACGCACTCCTTCTCGCCGGTTCTCACGTCGTCGTACTGGAGAGGGATGCTGAAGCAGCCGCAACCGGCCGCGCCAGGATCGCGGCCGCTCTTGCCGACAGTGTTAGGCGCGGCAAGCTGTCCTCCGTCGAGCCCCTGCTGGCTCGACTATCCACGACAACAGACGCGGCTTTGCTTGACAGTGCAGACCTCATCATCGAAGCCGTCCCCGAGGATCTCCACATCAAGCTGGACACCCTCCGCCGTATTGCCGGCATCGTTTCACCAGAGGCCGTGATCGCAAGCAATACCAGCAGCATCTCCCTCGACGTTCTAGCTGCCGACATTCCGCATCCCGAGCGCGTCATCGGATTGCACTTCTTCAACCCCGTGCCGGCCAGCAAACTCGTCGAAGTGGTGCTGGGCGAACAGACTTCCGTGTACCTCCGGGAGCGTGCGGAAGGATGGGTGAAAGAGTGGGGGAAGACACCCGTTACCGTACGGAACGCTCCGGGCTTTGCCAGCAGCCGCCTCGGCGTGGCCATTGGCCTGGAAGCCATCCGGATGCTGGAGGAAGGGGTGGCGTCTGCGAGGGATATCGACGCCGCGATGACGTTAGGTTATGGATTCCCCATGGGTCCCCTACGGCTCACGGACCTGGTCGGCGTGGACGTCCGGTTCGGCATCGCGAAATATCTCGAGGCTGAACTCGGCGAACGCTTCGCCCCGCCGCAGCTCATGACCGACATGATCGACCGCGGCCACCTCGGGCGGAAAACAGGCCGCGGGTTCTACAACTGGGAGGACGAACAATGAGTGATGCGAAGTACCCCGGCCTGAACGTGGAATTCAGCGACAGCAGGGTGGTGATCACCCTTGATCGCCCGGAGGTACGTAACGCCATTGACGCTGCGATGGTTGCAAGCCTGCACGCCGTGTGTGACGAATTGGAACGCACTCCCCGACCCGCGATCATCACGGGTGGACCGTCGATATTCGCTGCTGGGGCCGACATCGGGGAACTGAGAAACCGCAACCACCGGCATGCCCTGCAGGGCATTAACAGCGGGCTGTTCTCCCGGATTGCGGCACTGCCGATGCCCACCGTCGCGGCCGTCGGCGGGCCGGCCATTGGCGGCGGAGCAGAACTGGCGTATGCCTGCGACTTCCGCATCGGCACACCAAGCACCAGATTCGGCAACCCGGAGGGACAGCTGGGCATCCTGGCGGCCGCGGGCGCCGCCTGGCGTCTTCTGGAGCTCGTCGGAGAGCCACTTGCAAAGGAACTGCTACTGGCCGGGGGCACGGTGGACGCCCAGCGGGCGCTGGGCGTGCGGCTGCTGAATGAGATCGCGGATCCGGATGCCCTTCTGCCCGTCGCGCACTCCTGGGTGGACCGGATTCTCCGGAACGCCCCGGTAGCGGTTCAATTGGCCAAAGCTGCCCTGGGGGCACCGCGGGCAGCGCATCCCTTGATCGACAACATCGCACAGGCGGTGCTGTTTGAGACGGACGATAAGAGGGACCGCATGGACGCCTTCTTGGTGCGACGACGCAAAAAAGAGCCGACCGAGGCCGTGCGTTAGAAGTCCGCCGTAGAACTAACCCCCGTGAAGGGCCATGCACCGTGGTGCATGGCCCTTCAGAGGTTCGTTCCGGAGGTTATCGCTAGCAGCGGACCAGCGTGTAGACCCGCAAGTCCAAGAGCAGCCGGGAATAATGCTCCACGTCCCGGATCCACAAGACGTTCAACTGTGGGGCGAAGAGGTCTACGAAACCCACGTGGCGCAATGCCCCACCCACCCATGCCTCGATACGCTCGCCGACTTCCAAGTCAACGAATTCCTGACTCTCCTGGTCTGCCATCATTTCTCCTTCGCTCAGTCGATGTAGCGGAGTCCGGCGGCTTCGAGGGGTCCGCGCATGTTGTAGATGTCGAGTCCGAGTTCTCCGTAGGCGAAGCGTTCTCGTTTGTTGGTTTCGTTGTCCTCACGCTGACGGGCCGCTTCTGCGACACCGGCTGCCCGTGCGGCGGGGACGACGACGACTCCATCGATGTCGGCGATGATGACGTCGCCGGGGTTGACGAGGGCGTTGGCGCAGACGATGGGGATGTTGACGGAGCCGAGGGTGGCTTTGACGGTGCCTTTGGAGTTGATGGCGCGGCTGAAGACGGGGAAGTCCATGTCCTGGAGGGTGGCGACGTCGCGGACGCCGCCGTCGATGATCAGGCCTTGGCCGCCGCGGGCTTTGAGGGAGGTGGCGAGGAGGTCGCCGAAGAAGCCGTCTTCGCTTTCGGTGGTGCAGCCGGCGACGAGGACGTCGCCGGGCTGGACCTGTTCGGCGGCGACGTGCAGCATCCAGTTGTCGCCGGGTTGGAGCAGGACGGTGACGGCGGTGCCGCACATGGCCGCGCCGGGGTAAACGGGCCGGATGTAGGGGCGCATGAGGCCGAGCCGGCCCATGGCTTCGTGGATGGTGCTGACGCCGAAGGCCGAGAGTGCTTTGACGTCGGTTTCATCTGCGCGGGTGATGCTGGTGTGGACTACGCCGAGTTCCTGCATGGTGGTTTGCTCCTAAGAATTCTGTGGCGGTGCGCGCGTTTAGCGGCCCTGCTGTTTGAGAAGGGCGTTCAGGCGCGGGTAGACGGTACGGGCGTTGTGTTCCTGGATTGCGGCCAGGTCCGCTTCGTTCAGTCCGGCGGTGTCGATGTACCGGGCGGTGTCGTCGAAGTTGTGGCCGGTGCAGGGGTCGATGTCGCGGACGGCGCCGATCATTTCGGAGGCGAACAGGATGTTCCTGGTGGGGATGACGTCGAGCAGCAGGTCGATGCCGGGCTGGTGGTAGACGCAGGTGTCAAAGAAGACGTTGTTAAGAAGGTGTTCTTCCAGAACAGGCTTTTTCAGGGCCATGGCCAGGCCGCGGAACCGTCCCCAGTGGTACGGGACCGCGCCGCCGCCGTGCGGGATGACCAACTTAAGGGCGGGAAAGTCGGCGAAGAGGTCCCCCTCGATGAGCTGCATAAACGCCGTGGTGTCCGCGTTCAGGTAATGCGCACCGGTGGTGTGGAAAGCGGGATTGATGCTGGTGCTGACATGCACCATGGCGGGGATGTCGTACTCCACCATCTTCTCGTAAATGGGGTACCAGGAGCGGTCCGTGATCGGCGGGGCGGTCCAGTGACCGCCGGACGGGTCCGGGTTCAGGTTCAGCGCCACCGCACCGTATTCCTCGACGCACCGGGTCAGTTCCGGGAGGCAGGTGGCCGGATCCACGCCGGGGGACTGCGGGAGCATCGCAGCGGGCACGAACCGCTCCGGGTAGAGCTGGCTCACGCGGTAGCAGAGCTCGTTGCAGATCGCTGCCCACTCGGCCGAGGTGTCGAAGTCTCCCACGTGGTGGGCCATGAAGGAGGCCCTGGGGGAGAAGACAGTCAAATCGATGCCGCGCTCGTCCATCAGCCGGAGCTGGTTCTGCTCGATGCTTTCGCGCAGCTCGTCGTCGGAAATCGTCAGATCCGAACGTAAGGGCGCGGCGGACGGATTCTGCAGCCCGGCGATCTGACGGTCCCGCCATTCGCCCAGGGCGGGCGGGGCGGTGGTGTAATGGCCATGGATATCGATGATCACTGGTGGTACTCCTTGGAAGGTGTGGCCGGTGTGGACCAGAGGTGTGCAGGGACCATCACGTCTCCGGCCATGATGAGGCGAGCCGTCCTGATCAGTCCGGACTTTTCTACGCCGCCGACGTTGGCGGGGTTCAAGCCAAGCTGGACGGTGAATTCCCCGGAGGGGTGCTCCACCGAGACCGGAACGGACCCTGCGCCGGAGACCCCGGCAACATGGTTGGCCACCGTGCCATGGATGACGCATGCGGTACCGACGGTGACTGCGGCAAGGACACCGATGGATTCATGGCAGACATGGGGGATGAAGCTGCGGGTATTGATCGTCCCTCCTGCCGCGGGGGCGGAGATCAGGGTCATTTTCGGGTAGTTCCTGCCGGTGACGTCGCCGAGGCCCATCAGTGTTCCGCAGCTGATCCGCAGCGCTTCAAGGCGGTCCTTGAGCTCTTCGTCAGCGTTAAGGTCGACGACGGCCTCCCGGCCCGTGCGCCCGAGTGCGGCTGCCTCTATAATCACCAAAGGCATGCCGTTGTCGATGCACGTCACCTCGACCTTGCCGAAGCCGGGCAGGTGCACAGTGTCGCGCACGTTGCCGGTGGGCAGCAGCGAGTCGCAGACCGACCCTGCCGTATCCAGGAAGTTGATGGTGACGGCGGCGGCAGTGCCGGGGACGCCGTCGATCCTGGCATCCCCGACATACTCAACGTACCGCCCGGCGTCGCCCTCCGGCGTCGGCACTGCAATTTCGGCCATCAGCCCCGTGTTCAAGGTGAGGACGCGCGCGGTGGTGGTGTCGCCGTCGGGCGCCAATAGGCCGGACTCAATGGCAAACGGGACCACGGCGGCAAGCATGTTGCCGCAGTTCGCCGTGGTGTCCACGACGTCGCTTGCGGGTTGAAGCTGGGCGAACAGGAACTCCAGGTCCACTCCCGGCCGGTCGCTGCGGGCGACAATGCCGGCCTTGCTGGTCAGCGGATGGGCGCCGCCCAGCCCGTCAATCTGCCGCGGGTCCGGGGATCCCATCGCCGCAAGAAGGATGGCGTCGCGGGACCCCTGATCCTGGGGCAGGTCATCGGCACGGAAGAATGGGCCCCGGGACGTGCCGCCCCGCATCAGCCAACTCGGCACGGCCAGCTGGCTGCCCAGCAAGCGGGGGCCGGTCATCGGTTGCTGGGTGTTGAGCGTGTGGGACACGCCGTCCTCCTTTGATGCTGCAGTGAATGGGCCTAGTGGGCTGGGACGGCGACGGGAGGGGTGCCGTGCGTATGGAACGTCTCGATGGTTTTCATGCCCCAGGCCTGGCCCTTGGCGCGGTCCGCCTCGGTCCATTCCACGGTCTTCCAGTCCGGGGCCAGGATCATCCGTGCGCCTGAGTTGCAGAACTCGATCCGGTTCCCGCCGGGTTCGTAGACGTAAAGGAAGAAGGTCTGCTGGATGGCGTGCTTGTGCGGGCCGGACTCGATGTGGATCCCGTTCTCCAGGAAAATGTCAGCGGCCTTCAGGATGTCCTCACGGGTGTCCGTAGCGAAGGCAATGTGGTGCAGGCGGCCGTTGCTGCCGGTCCAGTCCCCGCTGTAGACCAAGTCGTAGGACTTGTTCGTGAAAGTGAACCACTGGGCGCCTAGTTTGCCGGTGTCCAGCCGGATCTGCTCCGTAGCGCGCCCGCCCAGTGCTTCGGCCGTGAAGTTGCCATTGAGCTCTACATCCGCGGCGAGGAAGTTCACGTGGTCCAGGCGGCGGGCGTTCACTCCCCTGCCTGGGAACCTGGACGCCTGGTTCTTCAACGCCGGCCGGGACTCCTGAGACGGCACGTGCCATTCGGTGTCGTAGTAGATATCCATCGGGTGACCGTCCGGATCGGTGAACGCATAGGCACGGCCTATACCGGGCTCGTCCTCATGCCAGCCAATGCCCTTCCCGCTCGCCTCGATCGCGGCGACACGGCGCTGCAACGCTTCCTCGCTCGAGGCACGCAACGCTATCTTGCCCACACCCGACGTCGGGCTCGCCGTGAGTTTGATCGTATGGTGCTCGTAGTCATCCCAGGAATGCAGATACACCGAGTCCCCTGAGCGGCCCACCTCCTCCATGGCAAGCAGGTCCCGGAAAAACCACAGGCTTCGCTCAAACACAGGGGTCAGCAGCTCAACATGGCCCACATGCGCCACGTCGTGGAATGCGTCTTTCATCATCACTTTCCTTTGTCCGGGGAGAAAACGTCCGCCCAATGGCGCCTCTCCGTATGAGTGAACCAGCCATTCCTCGATTGGTCAACAATCTAGTAGACAATTTGTCCACGAAGGGGGAATA
This sequence comes from Arthrobacter sp. Soil_C_49, assembly GCF_057656635.1. NCBI lineage: Bacteria > Bacillati > Actinomycetota > Actinomycetes > Micrococcales > Micrococcaceae > Arthrobacter > Arthrobacter sp. Soil_C_49. The sequence goes on along the minus strand of NZ_JBDGJZ010000018.1, from coordinate 11,766 downwards.
TTAGGAGCGCACGTCGCAGTGGAAGGGCGGCGGGGCACAGATAGGACTCTCCGTGACTCGATGCCACCAAGAGCCCTGTCAGAGTTACTTGCTTGACGGCAAGCAAATAACATTATAGGTTCTGTTCAGCGCCGGTTACATCTTTCGACGACGACACGAAGCGGCTACCCAACCTGGCTAGCCTGGCCGTCACGGTCGACCAATAAGCGTTAAGTCTGCAAAGGAGCGAGGTAAACAATGAACGAAGCTGTCTACGAGGTGACGTGGCCCCTGGGCCGTTCGACCGTCAAGGAGATCGACGCGAAACCGCGAGTCTCAGACCTGTCCACGGCGACCGTCGCGCACCTGTCCCACTATGGATTCCGGCACGACGAAATGATCCCGGTGATCGAGAAAGTCATGACCGAGAAGTTCCCGGGAATATCCTTCGTGGGTCCCGATGAATTTGGCAACATCCACGGTCCGCGGCACGGTAAAGACACGCTGCCGGTCCTGCCGGAAAAGCTTGCCCAGCACGGCGTCGATGCCGTCATCACCGGTGTCGGAAGCTGCGGAACCTGTACCCCGGCCGTAGTGCGGGCAAGCATGGTTGCCGAAAACGCCGGGGTTCCGAGCGCCACCATTGTTGCCACGGCGTTCCTCCGCCAGGCTGCAGTGGTTGCCAAAGGCGAGGGCATGGCCGACCTCTGTGTCGCAGAGTTCCCGGGTGTGATCATGACCCAGAGTGACGAAGAACTCGAACGCAACGCCCGCGACGTGCTCGTCCCCAATATCATCGACCAGCTCACGCGGACCGTGACTGCCGCCGCCGAAGTCGAAGAGCCCGAGCAGGGGGCGATCGTTTTCAGCGGTACCCTCGACGAGGTCAATGAGTACTTCCTCGAACACCAGTGGACCGATGGGCTGCCGATTGTGCCCCCCACGTTGGACCGGGTCGAGGCGTTCCTGCGCCACACAGGCCGGGACCGGAACCAAGTGCTGGGGGTAATCCAGCCCGAAAACCGGGAAGCGACCGTCTGGAGTGTCGCAGTCAACGGAGTTATGTCCGGCTGCCGGCCGGAATACATGCCCGTCCTCATCGCCATCGTCGAAGCCATGGCCGAACCCAACTTCTACGCACGCGACTTCGGCGCCACACCAGGCCTTGAACCGCTAATCGTAATCAACGGCCCCATCGTCAAACAGCTGTCCTTCAACTACGAAACGGCCGTCATGCGCGTCGGCCGGCAAGCAAACACCAGCATCGGGCGGTTCGCCCGGATGTTCCTCCGCAACATCGTGGGACTACGCTTCTCGCCAGACGAGTCAGACAAGGCCTCGATCGGTGTGGGAATGAACGTAGTACTGGCCGAGAACGAAGATGCCGTCAGCCAAGTTGGCTGGCCGTCACACGCCGAAGGCTTCGGTTTCAACCGTGAGGACAATGTTGTCACGGTCCAGAGCATGATGGCAGCGTCCATCCCGATTTACACGGCGGGAGACACTGCGAAGGAACACCTCGACACGCTCGTTGAAATCTTCGGGGGCATGTGCGCCGGATGGGCCCACACCGGTATCAAGAAGCGCAAGAACTTCCCGCTGCTCATCATGAGCCCCGGTGTCGCAAAGATCATCGCCCGGGACGGTCTTACGAAGCGAGACGTCCAGCAGTACATCTTCGACAACACCAAGATCTCCGTCCGAAAGCTCACCCGCCACGCTTGGGAACTCGGCTACACGTCCTACGACCTGAACCAACTCCACGATGAAGGAATGGTTTCCTCGGCCTACATCGAATCCGACGACCCCGACCGCCTGGTACCCGTGTTCGTCGCACCCGAGGGCATCGGCATCGTCCTCAGCGGAGACCCGGGCCGCAATCAAAGCAAGGGCTACGTGCAGAACCAAAGCCACGGCTACCCCACAGCCAAGAAGATCGAACTCCTGTAAGACAGCGGACACCTCACGAGTTACCGAACGCTGAACTCCACCACGCGGGCACCGGCGAGCTTAGGCCGGTGCCCGCCCGCTATTACCGACGCCTCCAGGGGTCCGAACCCCTTGCCCGAGGCCCTCAACGGACCCGGCTCTCACAGGGAGGGAGACGCCGCACTGTCCGTCACGGCCGGCAGAGGCCTGAGCACTCCCCTGACAACGAAGGAATCCAATGAATCAGGCTTTTGTGTACGACGCCGTGCGCACCCCGTTTGGCAAGTTCGGCTCCGGTCTCGCTGCCGTCCGCCCAGACGACCTTGCTGCACACGTAATTGCAGAGTCCATAAAGCGGGCCCCGTCACTTGATGTCGAGCGGATCGACGAGGTGGTTTTTGGTAACGCGAACGGCGCCGGGGAGGAGAACCGCAACATCGCCCGGATGGCGACCCTGCTGGCCGGCCTGCCCGTCTCGATCCCGGGCACCACGGTCAACCGGCTCTGCGGCTCCTCGCTCGACGCGGCCATCATCGCGTCCCGCCAGATCAACGCCGGCGACGCCGACCTGGTCCTCGTCGGCGGCGCCGAATCCATGTCCCGTGCACCGTGGGTGCTGCCCAAGACCGAAAAGCCCTACCCGGCCGGCGACATGACCCTGGCCTCCACCACACTGGGCTGGCGCCTGGTAAACCAGGCCATGCCAAAGGAATGGACCATCTCCCTCGGCGAGGCCACCGAACGGCTCCGAGAAAGGTTCAAAGTGACACGGCAGGCCCAGGACGAATTCGCCGCAAACTCGCACAACCTCGCCGCGGCAGCCTGGGACGAGGGGTTCTACGACAATCAAGTCGCGCCCGTGCACGGCACGAACCTGGTCCGGGACGAGGGCATCCGCCCCGGCTCCACGGCCGCCAAGCTGGCTGACCTAAAGACGGTCTTCCGGGCCGCGAAGGACGATGCCGCATGGGGTACGACAAAAGGTGGCACGGTTACCGCAGGAAACGCGTCCCCGCTTTCCGACGGCGCCTCCGCGGCATGGATCGGGTCCGAGGCTGCCGCCGGGCTGCTCGGGCTCGACCCGCTGGCCCGCATCGCCGGCCGCGGCGCACACGCCAACGACCCGCAGTACTTCGGCTACGCCCCCGTTGAAGCGGCGAACAACGCCCTCGCGAAGGCGGGCATCGGCTGGGACCAGGTGGGCGCCGTCGAACTTAACGAAGCCTTCGCCGCGCAGTCCCTGGCCTGCATCAACGCCTGGGGCATCGAGCACGAAATTGTGAACCGGCACGGCGGCGCGATCGCCATGGGCCACCCGCTCGGCGCGTCCGGCACCCGGATCCTGGGCACCCTCGCCCGCTCCCTTCAGGCCACGGGCGAACGGTGGGGTGTCGCGGCGATCTGCATCGGCGTCGGGCAGGGCCTGGCCGTCGTCCTCGAAAACGTAACCGCCGCAAAGGCATAAGCACATGCTGAACTTCGTAGATTCGGCCCAGAAATGACAGCGCAGCGCCAAGCCCCTCCAGAATGTCCGCCCTCGCCCGAAGCTCGCCTGACGCCTCCAAATGCGAAAATGGCGTCGCCCGACCAGGCAGCCGCGCGGCGCGCTCCGCAACCCCGCCGTCGTCGTGAGCCGCCCATCCCCGTTGAGGTCGTATCCATCTCCCGGATCACGCCCAAGCTGGTATCAATTATTGTGCACGGTGATGCGCTGGGATCCTACGAACAGGCGCAACCGACTTCGCACCTGAAAGTGTTTTTGCCTCGGCCTGGGCAATGCGTTCCAATTCTTCCGGTTGCCGGACCAACAGGTCTGGAGTGGCCGAACGATGACCTACGCCCTATAGTCCGCACATACACACCCCGGTCCTTCAATGCGGCAATGCGTACCCTCGAGTTGCAATTCTTCCTTCACGGAAATGGCCAGGCTGCCGACTGGGCACGCAACGCGAAAAATGGAGACAAACTAGCCGTGAGTGGCCCCGGAGGCCGCTTTAGATTGGATGGCGCTGACAGAGAATGGCTGATCGCAGGGGACGAAAGTGCCCTGCCAGCTGTAGCGACCCTGCTTGAGTCACTGCCCAGGACGGCTAAAGCGGACGTCCACTTGGAGGTAGACAGCGAAGAGGATGAGCTTGAGTTCCAGGGACCGCCGAATACTCGAATCACGTGGCACCATCGTCGGGGAACTCAAGATTGGTGCAGCGAACTACACAGTGCGCTTGCCCGCGCACGCATCACCTTCGACACCCGAATTTGGATAGCATGCGAGGCCGCCGCGATGAGGGTGATACGTCGTCATATGCTCGTGGATCGTGGCGTGGCGAAAGACTTGCTTGTTACCCGCGGATACTGGCGGCTAGGTGAGTCGAATCATCCAGACCACGATCATGGTGAAAACTAGCGAGTCCCACACAGGGCACATTTCACATACCAACGCTCGCGACCGGCCCCAGTTACGGATATTTTCGTGCCTGTCCTGTCTCAGTTGAGTTGGCAATGCCGACCTGGGATTTTGCCAGGTTCATTGAGACGGATCCGGTCGCAGGCGTCTCACTGAAGTTGGCAGTTCCGAAGTTGTCCCAGGGCGGGAATGACGCGAGCACCGAATGAATACCTGCTTGAGTGCCCGAGGGCGTTGCCAAGTCAACTGCGAACGCCGGCCTCATCCAGTACGTTTTGCCAACAAAACTGAGACCGGGCAGTGCGAGGTCGAGGTACACCCAAAACTGACAGCAGTCATCGCCCACCAGCCCCAAAACGCCCGGCGTGTCAGATCAACACGGTATCCACCGTTGTTCAGACAGCCCCGCGAGAACGCGTCTGACAGCCACTTCCAACGTTTCTTTGGATATCTGCGGCTTAAGTCAAATGGGTGTCGAAGGCTATCTGCGTGTAGCCTTCGACACGCATTTTTCGTTTTATCAGTTTCCTAGTGGGTGGAAGCGCCGATCGGGATTGCCGTCTTAGCGAAGAATTCTTTGTCGATTTCGAAGCCTAGGCCTGGCTGGTCCGGTACTCGAAGCCAGCCTTTCTCGTGCTCTAGCGGGGCGTCTACCAGGGCCGTGCGGAAGGGGTGTGAGGAGGTGTCGTACTCAAAGAGTGGTTGTTGCGCGAACAGTGCGTGGTGTGTGGTGGGGGTGTTGGCGATTGCGTGGAGTGATGCGTATTGCCCGATGGCTGTTCCCCATACGTGGGGGTTGACCTGTACACCGTTTGTCTGCGCGATGACGTTGATGTGTTTGAGTGCCGTGAAGCCACCGGCCAGACAGATGTCCGGTTGGGCGATGTCGATTGCGCCGGCGGCGATCAGATCGTGGAAGCCGTACATGGTGAATTCTGCTTCGCCGCCGGCGATGGGCGTGTCGAGGGCGTCGCGTACGCGGCGGTAGCCAGCGAGGTCTTCTGGGACGACGGGTTCCTCGATCCAGCGCAGTTGGAAGTCGTCCAGGGCGCGGCCGAGTCTGATTGCTTCGTTCGCTCCGTAGCCGTGGTTGACGTCGATCATGAATCCGGCCCGGTCGCCGACTGCTTCCCGGATGCTGGTCATGACGCTGATGTCGTCTTCGACGCCAAAGCCGAGTTTGACTTTCATGATGGAGAAGCCAGAGTCGGCGTGCCGTTGGGCTTCCTCAGCCATGAGGCTCGCTTGGCCCTGTCCGCCTGGCCGGAAGAATCCGGTGGCGTAGCACTCGATGCGGTCGCGGAAGCTGCCACCCAGGAGGGCCCAGACCGGGAGGCCCGCGGCTTTGCCTCGGATGTCCCAGAGGGCGATGTCGACGGCGCTGATGGCACCGATGACGACGCCTTTTCGTCCGAAGTCTCTTGTGCGGACGTACATGGTGTCCCAGAGGACGTCGGTCTGCAGAGGGTCCTTGCCCAGGATGAGGGGTTTGAGGGCGCTGTCAATGACGGCCGCTGCGATCTCGGGGGGCTGGAGTCCAACGCTGAAGGTTTCTCCCCAGCCTTCGAGGCCGTCGTCGGTGCGGATCCGCACGACAGTGGTTGAGCGGCCTTCGACCCAGCCTTGGGAGTAGGCGAACGGCTTCTCAAGCCTGGTTTTGAGGACGAATGTGTCCACTTCAGTGATTTTCATGCCTTGATCCCTTCTGCTACGGCGGGGTTGTGGCTTGCGACGTCATCTGCGGAAATGATGGTGCGCCTGACCTGGAAGTGGTAGAAAACGGCGGAAAGGACTGCGACGGCGGCAGAGATCATGAAGACGATGTTGAATGACCCGGTCGCGTCCACGATGATGCCCGCCACCAGTGGGGAGACGGTGGCGCCAAGGAATCCGCCGAAGTTCTGAAGGGAGGCAACGGAGGCGACCGTCGATGGTGCAGTCACTTCGGAGGGGAGTGACCATGCGTGGGCGACTACTGCGCCATTGAATCCGAGGGCCAGTGCCATGAGGATCACGGCAATACTGAGTCCGGCGGAAGGACCGGCGAGTTGGTTGAGTGGAATCAGGGCCAGCACGGCGGCCTGGAGGACGAGTGAGCTGACGATCATGACCTTCTTGGCCTTCAACGTTGTCCATCCGGGTTTTTCGCTGAGCCGGCCTGAGATGAGGCCGCTGGCGATGTCGCCGATGATCGCGCCGACCCAGGGCACGCTCGCGATGAGTCCAAGCGAGGCGAATTTGACTCCGAACTGGTTGATGATGAACAGGGGGATGAAGACCAGGAAGATCTGGTAGACCCACATGTTGCAAAAGTAGCCTGCCATCATGCCCCACATGCTGCGGCGCTTGAAGAGGGTGGACCACGGTACCCGCTTCACGGGGTCCGAGAGTCCGTGTTCTCCGTCCTGGCGGATGTAGGCCAGCTCCTCCGGGGAGAGGGAGCGGCTGTCATCCGGCGCGCGGTAGCTGGCCATGAAGACGAGGGCGAACATGATGCCCGCGACGCCGGCGATGTAGAACAGGGACCGCCAGCCGTAGGTTGAGACGATCCAGACGAGCAGGAAGGTGAAGAACGCGGGGCCTGCTTTGAGTGCAGAGTCCCAGCTGGCGTTGGCGATGCCTTGTTCCTTTTTAGGGAACCACTGGGTAACGATCTTGTTTGTCGCCGGCAGGGAAGGTGCTTCGGCCAGTCCGAGCCAGGCACGGGCGAAGGCCAGCATGCCAAGGTTGCTGAACAGACCCATCGCTGCGGTCGCTGCACTCCAGACGATAACTGAAACGCCGAGCAGCATCCGGGGGCCGAACCGGTCGATGAACCACCCTGAGGGCAACTGGCCGAGGGCATAGAACAGGGCGAAAGCGCTGCCCAGCAGGCCGATGTCGGTAGCGGTGATACCCAGTTCGGCTTGCATGGCCGGCGCTGCAACTGAGAGTGCCAGCCGGTCAATGTTGTTGATGAGTGCCAGCAGGCAGAGCAGGCCGAGCACGACCCACCGCACGCGGCCTTGCGGTTTCGGCAGTGAGACCGCCGCTGATTCCTGTTTCTTGTTTCCGATCATTATGAGCGTCCTTGCTCTTTCCTTAATGTATTGGTTTTTATGCTAGATGCGGCCGAATTTGGCGAGTAGATCCTGGAAGGTGGCTCCCTCGAGGACGAGGTTGCGCATGGCTTCCTCGTTTGCGGCGATTTCTGCTGCCCGCTCGTAGACGGCCGCCATTTTGTCCTGGGGAACGACGACAACGCCGATGTCATCGGCGACGATGAGGTCCCCCGGCTGGACGATGACGCCGCCGCACGAGATGGGTACGTTGATGCTGATCGGCTCCCGGCGCCCGCTCAGGGCCGTGTGTGCTTGCCGTGGGCCGGAGGTTTTGGCCGAAATGGGGAAGTCGAGGAACTTGGCTTCGTCGGTGTCGCGGCAGCTGCCGTCGATGACGGCGCCGACAATGCCTGCGTTCTTGGCCAGGCCCGTCATGAGTCCGCCCCAGATCGAGGTCTCCGTTTCGCCGAAGGCATCGATCACGACGACGTCGCCCGGGCGGGCAACGGTGAAGACGTCCAGGCAGTCGACGATGTCGCCGGCCGTCAATTGCACCGTCAGGGCTGTCCCGATGATTTTCTTGTCAGCACCGTGGGGCTTGATGTCGTGACGCATCGTCCCTGAGCGTTCCAGTGCGTCAGAGACGACGCAGGAAAGTGACATGGTGTCTGCCAGCTCCTTGAACTTGGCCACATACTCGCCGTTCACGGTGGTGGGTTCGTTGATAACAATGCTCATGATTCCTCTTAATTGTTGACGGGGCGGACGGGGTTGAGCGGCGGCTGGCCAAGCAGGATGGCGCGGACATTTTCAGCCGCCGTGCGCCGTGCTTCGTCGAGTGCTTCCTGGGAGATGTAAGCCACGTGCGGGGTGATGATGCAGTTCTCCAGCGAGAAGAGTTTGTTGTCCTCAGGGGACCATGACTCCTGTTTGGCGGGTTCTTCCTCTGTGTCATCCAGTGCCGCAGCAGCGATGTGACCGGTGACCAGGGCGTCGTAGAGGGCGGTGTTGTCAATGACTTTGCCCCTGGCGCAGTTGACCAGCAGAGACCCCTTCTTCATGAGTGCCAGGCCCTCTTCATCAATCAAGTGATGCGTCTCGGGGGTGTAGGGGCACATCACGTCAACGATGTCGGAGGCAGCGAGCAGTTCCTGCAGTCCTGCCTTCCTGACACCGTGGGACCTCATCAGGCTCTCGGAGACGTAGGGGTCATAGGCGATGAGGTCGAACCCGAAGGCCTGGAGCTTCCGCGCCATGTTCTGGGCAATCCGGCCGAAGCCCACGAAACCGAAGACGCTACCGCGCATCCGGCGAATCGGGCGGTCCCATTCGTCCCAGTGCCACTTGCCGCGCCTGGTCGACGCGGCATATGTCGGGATGGAGCGAATGATCGTGAAGGCCATGCTGATGGAGTGGTCAGCAACTTCCTCGATGCAGTAATCGGGGACGTTCGTGACCGTGATCCCGGCCCGCGCGGCGGCTTCGACGTCGACGATGTCAACGCCGATCCCGTACCTGGCAATGATCTTGCACCGGTTCAGTTGCTCGATAGTGGCTGCGGGTATTTTTGCGTACTGCTGAAGAACTGCATCCGCGTCGGCCGCCAACTCCCCCAGCCCTTCGCCGGATTTGCACTGCAGTCCGATGACTTCGGCGCCGATCGGCTCAAGGACCGCCTTTTCGATATCCAGGTCCGGATAGTCGTAATCGGTGACATAAACCCTGTACATCCGCGTACCTCTCAAATCATAATCCTATTGGTGCGTTATGCGCACCAATGGTGCGTCATGTGCTACGGTAATGGATGTGAGGGACAGCACGCAAGAGGGAGAGTTTTGGATGATGGAAGAACCAAGTGAGGGGCTGCCCGCAGCGGGGGGTTCTGCAAGGGGGAACCCAAAGGCTTCATCAACCCCCGTGGTCGTTTGCCTGGGCGAGACGATGGCGCAGATTGCTCCCAGTCCGGCCGGCCCCTTGGCTGAGGCCGAGCTCCTGACACTGAATTTTGCGGGGGCCGAGTCAACCGTGGCCCAGTACCTGGCACATTTCGGCCACCACGCGGTGTGGGCCTCGCGGCTGGGACAGGACCCCTTCGGCGCCCGCATCGAAACCGCTTTGGCCCATGCGGGTGTCGACACCAGATGGATCGAGCGCGACCCCCTGCGGCCCACCGGCGTCTACTTCAAGGACCCCTCCCCGGAAGGGACAACGGTCCACTACTACCGGACAGGCGCGGCGGCTTCCGCCATGTCCCCCGGCTTCCTCGCGCCGCAGCTTCTCGAACAGGCAGACCTCGTGCACATCACAGGAATCACCACTGCAATCTCCGAAACATGCAACGCGCTCACCAAGGAAGTATTCGGCCTGCGGAGTCGCCACCGTTATTTGATGTCCTTCGACGTGAACTACCGCCCCCGCCTTTGGGGCATCCGTGATGCGGCTAGCGAACTGCTGGCCTTTGCAAACGAAGCCGACATCGTCTTTGTGGGACTCGATGAGGCGCATGCTCTGTGGGGAACGGAATCACCGCACGCGGTCCGCGAACTGATAAAACGCCCCACCGAGCTGATCGTCAAAGACGGTGATGTCGGGGCGACCCTGTTCACCCCGGACCAGGAGGTGTTCGAGCCAGCCCATCAGGTCACCGTGGTGGAAGCTGTTGGCGCCGGGGATTCCTTTGCGGCAGGCTATCTACACGAACGGTTGGCCGGGAACGACCTCGGAGAAAGACTTCGGGCCGGCCACAGACTTGCAGCCGCGGTGCTGCAAACAACGGCCGATTACGTCGTCCCGAAGGAGATTACCCGTGTCCCAGAGCATTGAACGCGCCATTGAAGTGCTCATGGCGGTAGGCGAATCACCAAAGAACCCGGCAGAGATATCACGCCATTTGGATGTACACCGCTCAACGGCGCTCCGGATTATGGACGTTTTGCAGGAGCAAAAACTCTTACGGCGGCTTCCGGACGGCCGCTACAGCATCGGTCCAGGGCTGGTTTCGCTGGCCCACAGGGCACTGGACCAATTCGACATCGCGCGGATCGCCCGGCCACGGCTCATCGAACTCAGCGAGCTGCATGACCAAACTGTTCACCTGGCGGAGCTTCAAAACCGACAGATTGTCTATATCGACAAAATTGAACCGAGGCGTTCCGTTCGGCTCGCATCCAGGGTCGGTGAAGCAGTTTGCCTGCACACCGCCAGCGTGGCTAAGTCAATCCTCGCCTACATGTCCCTCGAGGACAGAGACAATCTCCTCTCCGACCATAAGTTCGAGCGCTTCAATGCCACGACGCTTGGATCTCGAAGCGACCTGGAAAAGGAACTCGAAGAGGTCCGTGCCCGCGGGTGGGCAACCGATGCCGGCGAACAAGAAGACTATATAAACGCCATCGGTGCACCCATCCGTGATGCCTCCGGCAGCGTTGTGGCTGCCGTCTCCGTGATCGAGCTCAAGGCCATCACCGATTTGGAACACATGCGCGGAACCGTACTTGAACCGCTGCTGCGAACCGCTGCACTCATCTCCCACGACCTCGGCTGGGAAGAAACCGCACACACCACTGAGCAACTGAAGGAAACCCATGCATCTTAGCAACACCTGGTTCGACCCCTACTTTGACGCCTCCCCCTACATGGCCATATTCCGAGGACTCGGCAAGGACCAGACACTCGAACTCGCCCACTCCGCCTGGGCTGCAGGAATAGGCCTCATCGAGGTCCCGGTACAACAGCCCGAAGACCTGCAAACACTGGGCGCCTTGGTCGAGGCCGCACGGGAAAACGGACATCAGGTCGGCGCAGGAACAGTACTCACCCTCGAACAGCTGGACGCCGTAAAGGGCGTTGGGGCATCCTTCATCGTCACCCCCGGCCTTGATAAAGAGATCGTCTCTAAAGCGTCCGATCTCGGCCTCGCTCCCCTGCCCGGCGTGGCAACGGCAACGGAAATAGGCCAAGCCCAAGCCCTCGGTCTCACGTGGCTGAAAGCGTTCCCCGCCGTAACCCTTGGCAGCACATGGATTCGGCAAATGCACGGTCCATTTCCCGGAATCCGCTTCGTAGCAACAGGTGGAATGAACCTCGACAACGCACAAGACTTCCTCCAAGCAGGCGCCCGCGGTATCGCCATAGGCAGCGCAGTCGAAAAACTTGCAAGGCTCGGCAGAACTGAAGCAGCCGGCTCGCCAGCCCACTGACCTGAAACGCAGGACGCAACAATGCCCGGACTCAACCTGGCACCAACCGGCCTGGTTTGCCGGCCCGGGCGACAGGCTCCAAGTTTTAGCCAATGGTTCAGGCACGCCGCCAAGACTGATCCCCGGCAGTCTGAACTACACCCCAACCTGACGCCCCAGACCTTTGGCCCTTGACGATCGTCTAGGAAGGCCCTAGAACTCAGTCCAACACGGT
>NZ_JBDGJZ010000017.1:0-111080 GCF_057656635.1 Arthrobacter sp. Soil_C_49 | reverse complement strand
ACCCGAATTCCCCGTCCCTGCACCGGAAACACCCGGGCTGCTGACGCATGCAAAGGATGCAACCGAAACGCCAGGACCCCTGACCCGCGCAACCGACACCACCGGATTCCTGACGCCTCCGCAAGATCCACCCGCAACCGAAGCACCCGGATTCATGGACTTCCCGGACTTTTACCCGCCCTTTGAAGAGCCAAGCGATGACAACCTCGAGGATCCCCACGACTACTCGCCCGACGATCCCATCTGGGACGACTTCTACGCCCACCCGCCGACACTGCCCAAAGACCCGTTTCCGGACTGGCACCGCTGGCTCAGCGAATCCTCCTCGGTCCCCTGAGGCCTCTCGTCAGGACTGCCGAGGCTTGCCATAAGGTCTGCCGCTAGGACTGCCTGACCCGCAGCAGCTCCGGGGCCTCGTCGGCTGTGGAAAGATTCTGGGCCCCGCGCATGGTGACATCCACTGCGTGCCTGACGACAGCGCCGAAACCCAGGTCACCTTGTTCCATGGCGGCCAGGGTCCTGTCCCGGACGCGGCGCTGTTCAGCTGCCCCTGTTCCGCGCGCAATCACGTCTTCCACCCCTTGCCGGGCCAAGGAAAGTTCGCCTTGCTCCTGCAGTACCGGGGCAAGATAGTCAACCAGTGAACGCACCACATCCGCGGCACGCGCCGGCCGGAACGTCCCAAAATCGAGGAGTTCGCCGCCAAGTCCTGCGCTGCTCGCCTGCCAGGACGCCATCCGCAAAAGTACTGTCGGGACGGGAGCGGGATCCACGCCGTCGTGCCATTCGCGGCTGGCCGTCTCAACGAGCCCGCGCACCAGGACAGCGATCAGCGCGGCGTCCTCCGCCCGGAGGCAAACGTCTGCCACCCTGACCTCAACGGTGGGATGGTTCCGTGACAGGCGGGCGTCGAAGTACAGCATCCCTTCATCCAGCATCACACCGCTGTCCAGGAGCCGGGCCACCACCCTCCGGTACGCAGAGTAATCCCCGTAGATTCCCGAGGGTCCCGCGGTAGGCCACCGGTTCCACGCCTGCGTACGGTAACTCTCGAAGCCGGTCTGCACACCGTTCCAGAACGGTGAATTCGCGCTGAGGGCAGTCAGCACGGCGAGTTTGTCGCGGATCCGGTCCAGCACTGCCACACCCTCATCGTGCGACTCGATGTAGGTGTGGACGTGGAAGCCGCAGGTCAGTTGCTCCTGCGCAGTCAAGCCAAACCGCTCCAGCATCCGGGCATACCGGGGATCAGGAGTCGTGTGGCTGGACAAGCCGAGCGGTGACGTAGCCAAGGCAGCCACCCGTGCGTTGTTCTTTCGGGCTGCCTTGTCCGCAAGCGCCCGCCCGGCCCGGATCTGCTCCAGCAGTTCCGGGTACTCCAGGCAGGGCCGAGTCTGCGTCTCTATCTGCTCCAGCTTGAGTTCGGCACTCAGGCCCATCTCGTCGTCGTCGTAAACAGTTTTGTCCTGGTTGTCCAGTGCATGGGGGTCGTCAGGGGCGTCGTCGGCTGCCATGCGCCGCCCGGACAGCAGCGCATCAGCCAAGGCCAGCGGCTCACCGCTCTCCGGATCAACGATCAGGAGTTCTTCCTCAACGCCGAAAGTACGCATACTCACATTCTGCGACAGAGCAGCGCCTTTTGAGGGCCATCCACGCTTCATGACGAAGCGTGAATGGTCAGTCCTGGAAGTACTCCACCCTGGCCCCGATGGTGTTGAGCCGCTCTGCCAGGTCCTCATAACCGCGTTCGATGACGTAGATGTTCCGCAGCTCGGATACCCCCCTCGCCGCCAGCATGGCCAGCAACAGGCAGGCCGCAGGGCGAAGAGCCGGCGGGCAGCCAACCTCTGCCGCGCGCCACTTGGTAGGACCGTTGACGTAGATCCGGTGCGGATCCAGCAACTGAACCTGCGCCCCGAGCCGGTTCAGCTCCGTCAGGTAGATGGCCCGGTTCTCGTAGACCCAGTCGTGGATCATGGTCTGGCCGGACGCATTTGCGGCGATTACGGCAAAGAAGGGGAGATTATCGATGTTCAGTCCCGGGAAGGGCATGGGGTGGATCTTGTCCTCAGGAGCACGCAGCTCGGACGGCTTGGTGGTGACATCCACCAGCCGGGTCCGGCCGTTACGGGCCATATATTCGCCCGATATTTCCAGCCGCTGGCCCATCTGTTCCAGCGTGGCAAGTTCGATCTCCATGAACTCGATGGGCACCCGGCGGATGGTCACCTCGGAATTCGTGACGATTCCTGCGGTGATGAGGCTCATGGCCTCGATGGGGTCCTCGGACGGGAAGTATTCGATCTCGGCGTTGATCATGGGACGGCCGGTGATCTTCAACGTGGTGGTGCCGACGCCGTCGATGCTGACACCGAGCATCTGCAGGTAGAAACACAGGTCCTGCACCATGTAATTGGGGCTGGCATTGCGGATCACCGTGGTCCCCTCCCGGTGCGCCGCTGCCATGATGGCGTTCTCGGTAACGGTATCGCCGCGTTCGGTCAGCACAAAGGAACGGTCCCGGGTATCGGCGGCTGGTGCCTGCACGGTGTAGTAGCCCTGGGTTGCTTCCACGCTGAGACCGAACTGGCGCAGCGCCTGCATGTGCGGCTCCACGGTGCGGGTGCCGAGATCGCAGCCACCGGCATACGGAAGGCGGTAGACGGAGGACTCATCCAGGAGCGGCCCCAGCAGCATGATGACGCTGCGGGTGCGGCGGGCTGCCTCCACGTCCATGGCGTCGAGGTCCAGGACGTCCGGCCGGCGGAGCTGAAGGTCGGTGTCGTTGAGCCAGGTGCACTCGACCCCGATGCTGGTGAGGACCTCGACGATGCGGTTGACTTCCTCGATCCGGGCAAGGCGGCGAAGAACGGTGGTGCCCCGGTTGATGAGGCTGGCACAGAGCAATGCGACGCCGGCATTCTTGCTGCTGTTGACGTCGACAGCACCGGACAGGGTGCGGCCGCCCTCGACCCGGAGGTGAGTCATCTGCGGTTTTCCCACGTTGACGATGCTCCTGCCGAAAATTGTCTCCAGGCGCTGGATCATCTTCAGGCTCAGGTTCTGCTTGCCCTGTTCCATCCTGGCGATGGCGCTCTGGCTGGTGCCCAGCTCCGAGGCCAGCTGGCCTTGGGTCCAGCCCTTCTCGCTCCGGGCATCCCGAAGCATGGCGGCAACGTGTTCCGCGGTTTCCTGAGTCATGCAGGAAATATATCATAAATGAGCTACCGAGGCGTCTGAGGTAGCGAATGAAGCAACGTGGGCAGCCTCATTACCCACTACATGCGATAGAAATGAAATATTGAAGCGTTCTTGCCCCAAGCCCTGAAGCGGGGGAGACTGGGAAGACCTCTTCCTTCAGTGACCACGGAGGTGGCCTGGTGCGGATACTACAAGGTACACGAGCGCTGGTCCGGGCTGTGTTCCTGCTGGCCGCCCTGCTCCTGGCGTCTGCCTGGCCAGCTGCCGCAGCGCCGTCGCCGGGCGAGGGCACGCAGTCACTCCTTGGCAATGACGTGTCCTGGCCGCAGTGCGGCAAGGACCTTCCCAAAGGCCAGGCGTTCGCAATCGTGGGTGTCAACAACGGCGTGGCCAACACCACCAACCCGTGCCTCACTGAGCAGCTCGCATGGGCGGCAGGCTCATCCGGCGCCACTGAGCAGCCAAAAGTTTCTTTGTACGTCAACACCGCCAACCCCGGCAAGGCAGGCTCGTGGTGGCCCACCAGCGATGAGTATCCCGTCGGGTCCCCGGTCGACAACCCCTACGGCTCCTGCAAGGCCAAGGACTACGGCAAGGCCTGCGCCTACATGTACGGCTATGCCAAAGCCTGGGATGACGCCTACATCCGCGGCATCAGCAACCCTGCTGATTACGTCTGGTGGCTGGACGTGGAAACCGGGAACAGCTGGTCCACCACGGACAAGGACGCCAACCGCGCCGTCCTCGAGGGTATGACCGACTTCTTCAACAGCATCGGTGCCGAGGGAGTGGGCATCTATTCGACCGGCTCACAGTGGAGCCAGATCGTGGGAACCGTCAACAGCTCAAGCAACCTGTACTGGCTGCCCAGCTGGCTCGCCGGCGCCCGCACCCTTACCGGCGCCAAGGGCAACTGCTCCGACCCGCCGCTGACGCGGGGCGGCGACGTCGAGCTCACCCAGTTCGTGTCCCGCGGGTTCGACTACGACTATTCCTGCTCCTGAACAACAACACAGAAACTACCGCAGCCCCGAGACAGCAACCCCGTGCTGCCAGTGCAAAAAGCAGGCCAGGTCCCAGTCAGCTTCCCAGCCAGACCATGTTCCACGTGCCCGCCCACACGGCAGCCGCGCAGGCAGCCCCGGCCATCAGCACCCCGCCGCCCAGCACCCACGCATCCAACCGGCTGTAGGTTGACTCGCGGGCCCAGGTCCGCGTTCCGCCGCCGAAACCGCGGGCCTCCATGGTCACCGCCAGCCGCGATGCGCGCCGGATGGCCTGGACCAGCAGACCGAAACTTTGCCCCAGCGTCGCCTTCACCCGCTGCACCACACTGCCACGCGAGCCCACACCACGGGCGCGGCGGGCCATCCCGATGGTCTGCCATTCCTCAGCCAGCAGTCCCACAAGGCGCATGGCCGCCAAGGTTCCCAGCACGAACCGGTGCGGGAGCCGTGCCTTTTGCGCCAAGGCGTCGGCCAAGTCAGTGGGGTCGGTGCAGCTCATCAGCAGCACCGCGGGCAGCGCAATCGCCACCCCGCGCAGCATAAACCCTGCCCCCAGCTCCAGCGAGCCTTCGCTCATGGTCCAGATGCCGACGTCGATCAGCGTCCTTCCGCTGTCCGGCGCCAGGATGGAGGTGCTCCAGCCGCCCACGGCCGCGGCGATGATCAGCGGCCAGCCGCGCTGCCAGAGCAGCGTGAGGGTCAACCCGGCCAGTGGAAACAGCAGGAGTTCACAGGCGAGCGCCACGGAGGCGGACACCCAGTCGATGGAGAGCGCCAGCACTGCGGTCACCAGGAAAACGGCGGCAAACTTGCTCAGGGGGTTGGCCCGGGTCAACAGGGCATGGTTTCCCTGCAGGTTCAGCTCCTGCCTCATGACGCCACCGCCTGCGCCGCAGCCATCCTCAGCTCTGTTCCGCCCAGGGCTGCCGTGAACTCGGCATCATGGGTCACCGACACCACGGCAGTGCCGGCGTCGAGGAGCTCGGTCAGGAATGAGGCCAGCTCCGCCCAGGTGTTGGCGTCCTGGCCGAACGTAGGTTCGTCCAAAACCAGGACCTGGGGATGCGCGGCCAGGACCGTGGCCACGGAAAGCCGGCGCTTTTCGCCACCCGAAAGAGTGTACGGATTGGCGTCCACGAGCTCCGTCAGCCGCAAACGTTCGAGCAGTTCGTCCACACGCTCCGTCCCGTGGCCGAGGTGCCGCGGGCCAAACAGGAGTTCATCCAGCACCTTGCCCGTAACGAACTGGTGCTCGGGCTCCTGGAATACGGTGCCCACCCGCTCGATCAGCTGCTCCGCCTTCCACTGGTAAGGATCAATCCCGGCGCCCCGGCCAAGCGCCAGGGTGGCGGAGACCTTGCCGGCCACGGGCTCCAAAAGACCGGCAAGAGTCAGGGCAAAAGTCGATTTTCCTGCCCCGTTGGGACCCGTGATGGCGAGCGCCTGCCCGGCGCGGACCTGCGCGCTGATATCCTGCTGCACCGGCAACGGCGGCAGCTTTCGGAATCCCTTACGGCGGGCACGTTCTCGTGAGACCGCCAGCTGCTCGGCGGCAAGCAGCAGATCGCCGGTCCCCGAAGCCGGGACGGCCGCACGCTGCCGGGTCTCCGGGACGTAACCGGGAACCCATACTCCGGCCGCTATCAGCATGCTCCGGGCCTCGGTGAGCACGCGGTCCGGCGGCCCGTCCAGGAGCACGGCGGGGTCGGTGGACGAACCGGGCTGCAGCACCACAATCCGGTCCACCAGGTCCTTCCACACGGACACCCGGTGCTCCACCACCACCAGGGTCGCCCCGGTCTTGTCCAGGCAGCGCGCCACAGCGTCGCGGACCTCAAGCACCCCCGCGGGGTCAAGGTTGGCTGTCGGTTCGTCAAGGAGGATCAGCCCGGGCCGCATCGCAAGGATGCCGGCGAGCGCCAGCCGCTGTTTCTGCCCGCCGGACAGGGCCGACGTCGGATGGTCCAGCGGCAGGTGGGACAGGCCGACGTCGTCCAGCGCCTCGTGCACGCGGGTCCAGATGTCGTCGCGGGGCACGGCGAGGTTCTCGGCGCCGAAGGCAACGTCGTCACCCACCCGGGAGAGGACCACCTGCGTCTCCGGGTCCTGCTGCATCAGGCCGGCGCGGCCGCGCTGCTCACGGGGGTAGGCTCCGTCAACCAGCAGCGAACCGGACTCGTCGGATTCGGAGGCCTCGCCGTCGTCGTTAACATCGCCCAGGACGCCCGCCAAGGCATGGAGAAGGGTGGACTTGCCCGCCCCGGACGGACCGAGGAGGAGCACCCGCTCCCCCGGCTGGATGTCCAGGTCAAGGGCACGGACCGCAGGCTTGGCACGTCCGGCATGCCGCCAGCCCCAACCGCGGGCGCTGACGGCCGCCGGACGCACCGCAACCGGCACGCCGTGATGGGAGGGAGCGCTCATCAGGAGAAGGCGGGCTCCGTTGCTGCCTTGCGCGAGGCGAACGAGCTGAGGACACCGGTCTTCGCCAGGCCGCGCGTGGCGATCCAGGACAGGGTACCGGCGATGATGGCGCCGGAGACGGCTGTGAAGATGATGTACGCCAGTTTGTCGCCGCCGGAGTAGGCGATGTTCCAGCCCCACGGGGCGAAGGAGTCGTTCAGGCCGCAGAACAGCCCGGCGCCGGCACCGGCAAGCAGCGACACCGGCAGGTTGAACTTCCGGTACACGAAGATGGCGAAGATGATTTCTGCGCCCAGGCCCTGGACAAAGCCGGAAAAGAGCACGGAGGCGCCGTACTGCGAGCCCATCAGCAGCTCGCCGGTGGCGGCCACGGTTTCGCAGAACAGCGCCGCGCCCGGCTTGCGGATGATGAGCATGCCCAGCACCGCCGGGATCATCCAGCCGCCGGCGATCAGGCCGGTCAGGGGCGGGTAGACGGCGTTCATGGGGGCTGAGACTGCCGCGGCTCCCTGGGACCAGGCCCAGAAGATAACGCCGCCGGCGATGGCGATCAGGGCCGCCACTACGATGTCCACGACGCGCCAGGACTTGCTGGTGGTCTTCTTTACTGCTGTTGTTGCCATGCGATCCTCCTGAGGAACAGGAGGGGAAAGTGCGGCAAGGGCACTGACTGCCGTTGCCGGACTTCGAGAACTCGACTCCCTTGCGCCGGTACTAACCGGATCAGGTTCGAGGGTCTGCGGCTGTCCGCACTCTCAGCGCCCACCTGCGGATCCTGGCATTGCCAGTGATGCCCGACGGCGGCGCTCCCCTGTCGTTAATTGATTCTGTGGGTAGATAAATAGCCCTGCTGGGCGTGGTCCAGTTTACACCGGAGGAGGGGTAGATTGTGGGCCATGACTGCCAATGCGCCGGATATGACTGAGTTCGATCCCGATTCTGATGCCACCCAGCCGGAGGGCTCCCTGCAGGCGCTCATCGCGCGGATTGAGGGCGAAATCCGGGAGCTCCAGTTTCCCCGGTTTTCGATGGACGACGCATTGAACCTGGGGCTGCTGCTGGTGGAACTGGGCAAGGAGGACCAGCTCCCCATCGCCATCGACATCACCAAGGGTGACCAGGTCCTGTTCCATGTGGCCCTGCCGGGCGCCACTCCGGACAACGAGTTCTGGATCCGGGCCAAGCAGCGCACCGCCGCCCGGTACGAGGTCCCGTCCCTGCTGGTGGGGCTGCGCGGACGGCTTCGCGGCGGCAGGATCGAGGACCAGGGCTGGTTCGACCAGACCACGTACGCGGCGCACGGGGGTTCCTTCCCGGTCTACGTCACAGGGGTGGGCGCGGTGGCCACCGTGACTGTTTCGGGGCTTCCCCAGGTGCAGGACCACAACATGGTGGTCCAGGCCCTCCGCGAAGTCCTCGGCTCGATGGGCGCCGACTGACGCCTTCTCTGAGCTGGACAATGTCGGGGCAAGGAGGGTGCCATGAACGGTCCTGGCGACGAAAACCAGGTGCGGGCGGCGGTGGATAAAGCCGAAGACGAGATGATCTACATTGGTCCGGACCACCCCTACTATCCCCTGCTCGCCGAACTAGTGGCCGCCGTCGGGAAAGCCTGGCAGCAGGGATATGAGCAGGGCCGGCACGGCGGGACCCACACCAACCCCTATACCTGGAACAGCCCGGAGGCGTGAACGCCGGGTAGGAAGCGTACTTAGCTTTTATTAGTAATCATGCTTACTATGTTGTTCCCGGCTTTAGAGGAGTACAGGTTATGGCGGTCAGCACCCGCGCCACCGAAGCGAGGACGGGCCTGCAGAAGGCCACCCTTGCCAGCGGCACCGTCTTCCTGCTGCTTGGAATCCTGGGATTCATTCCGGGCATCACCGCCAACTACGGTTCCCTCCGCTTTGCCGGCCCTGGCTCCGAAGCCGAGCTGTTCGGAATCTTCCAGGTGTCCGTCCTGCACAATGCCGTCCACGCCCTGTTCGGAATCGCCGGCCTGGTGATGGCCAGGACGCACCGGCAGGGGCGGAATTTCCTCATCTACGGGGGCGTCGCCTATCTGTTCCTTTGGCTCTATGGCCTGTTGATCGCCGATGACCTGCCGGCAAACTTCCTCCCGGAAAACAATGCGGACAACTGGCTGCACCTGGTCCTGGGCCTGGCCATGATCGCCCTTGCCATTCTGCTGTCCCCCAGGACCGTCCCCGGCAGCCCGTCCCGTGACCCGGACAGGGACACGGATGCATGAACGCCCACCAAAGCCCGCTGTCGAAGACGCAGCAATGCCGCCCGCCCAAAGGAGCATCATGAAAATCCCGGAGTCCCGAGGCCCCATCAGCAGCACGCTGTTCAGCGCCCTGAAGCACGAACCAGGCACCGACGAAGCAGTCGCAGCCGTGGATGAACTGCACTCGCTGGTCACACCCCACATGGCGGTGTCCTCGGACATCATCGGCGACGACGACGTCCAGGCGGCCCTCTTCTGCCTCTACGAACTGCACTATTCCGGGCTGGAGGGCGTGAGCGACGAGTGGGAGTGGGAACCGGGACTGATCCAGGTCCGCCGCCTGATGGAGCGGCCGTTTGAGGCGGAGCTCCGGGCTGCCGCGGCTTCCGCCGCCGGCGAGATCAATGTTCCGCCTGCCGGGGAGCTGACCAGCGATGCCGTGGCGGACATCCTGTTCGGCCTCGCTGCCACCGATACCGGGCCCAGCGTCTCCCGTTTTGTGGCCAAGAAGGCGACGCTGGACCAGCTCAAGGAATTCCTGATCCACAAGTCCATGTACCAGCTCAAGGAGGCGGACCCGCACACCTGGGCCATCCCCCGCCTCACCGGCAGGGCCAAGGCTGCCCTCGTGGAAATCCAGGCCGACGAATACGGCGGCGGACGCCCCGAACGCATGCACAGCGTTCTTTTCTCCCGCACCATGCGGGGCCTGGGCATGGACGACCACTACGGCGCCTACGTGGACGCTGTTCCCGCCGTCTCCCTCGCGGCCGTGAACATGATGTCGCTCTTCGGCCTGAACCGCCGGCTCCGGGGTGCCATTACAGGGCACCTCGCCATCTATGAGATGACCTCCTCCCAGCCCAACCGGCTGTACGGCAGCGGCTTCCGGCGGCACGGTTTCGACGCCGAAGTGACCCACTACTTCGACGAGCATGTGGAAGCCGACGCGGTCCACGAGCAGATCGCCGGGCGCGACCTGGCAGGCGGCCTGGTGGAGGCGGAGCCTGGACTGCTCGGGGACGTACTGTTCGGGGCCACCGCCGTCATGGCGATTGACGGCCGGCTTTCCACGCACCTGATGGCCAGCTGGGAAAAAGGAGTGACGTCGCTGAGGGCGGCAATGCCGGCCGCCGCATGAGTACCCCGCCCACGGGGCAATCCGCGGAGTACATCCTGCCGCTGCGCTGGACCGAGGACCTGGATCCGGAGCTACAGGATCTGTCTGCCTATCTTGGCGGTCTTCTCGCGTGGATCCCAGTGACCGTGGTGGACGGTTCCGACCGGGCGCTGTTCGAACGCCACCGGGCTGCCTTTCCGCCCGCCGTGCGCCACATCCGGCCCGGGCCGGCCGCCGGCGGCAACGGCAAGGTGGCCGGAGTGATGACGGGCGTGCAGGCCGCCAGGGCGGAGCTGCTGGTGATGGCCGACGACGACGTGCGCTACACCCGTGGGTCGCTTGCCGCCGTCGTCCATCACCTCAGTTCGGCGGACATTGTGCGGCCGCAGAACTACTTTGATCCGCTGCCGTGGCACGCCTGCTGGGATACGTCGCGGACCCTGATCAACCGGGCATGGTCGGCGGATTTCCCCGGCACCCTGGCCGTCCGCCGGAGTGCCCTGCTGGCCACCGGCGGCTACGATCCGGTGCTCTTCGAAAACCTTGAGCTGATCCGGACCCTCAAGGCAGCCGGCGGCCGGGAGGAGATCGCGCCTGGCCTGTTTGTGGCGCGGCGCCCGCCCAAGCTCCAGCACTTCTTCAAGCAACGCACGCGCCAGGCGTACGATGACTTCGCCGAGCCCCGGCGCCTCGCCGCAGAGCTTGGCCTGCTGCCGATGATTGCCTGTGCTTGCTGCCTGCCCGCTTCCCGCCGACGGGCCGCTCTCCTGGCGCTGGCGGCCGTGCCGGTCCTCCTGGCCTGGATCGGACGACAGCGCCACTCAGGGGCCGGGGTCTTCCCCTTCCGGGCTGTCTGGTACGCCCCTCTGTGGAGCCTGGAGCGGGCGGTCTGTGTCTGGATCGCCCTGGCATTCCGGTTGGGCGGTGGCGTCCCCTATGCCGGGGCACGGCTCAAGACCGCAGCCCACTCGGAAGCCGAACTTCGGCGCCGGCACCACGGCAAGCTCGGCATCCACCATCATTTGAAAACCGACCACGCACTCAAGGAGCAGCCATGAACCAGGAACCCGCCGAAAGCTCGATCGTGGTGTGCCCCGACGGCCCGCTGATTGTCCGGGGCGACTTCGAGATCGTGACCCCCTCCGGAGCCCCGGTCCCCCGGCAGCGCCAGACAGTGGCGCTGTGCCGCTGCGGCGCGTCCGCCATCAAGCCCTACTGCGACGGCACCCACAAAATGATCAAGTTCCGCACGGAACCGCCCGCCAGCTGAAGCGCCCGCCAGCCGGCCGCCGTCGCTGTGCCGTAGCCGCAGAATGGGCGGTTAGGCTGGGTACAGCCCGTTTTCCGCCCGCAAGGAGTACAAAGAATGAACCTCTTCATCAAGCTGCTCGGTACCGGCGTAAGCCTTGGCGCCGGCTTCGTCGGGACCAAGCTGGTCAACACCATCTGGGAAAAGACCACCGGCCGGAAGCCGCCCACCGGCAAGGACGAGGACATCCCCACCAGCCTGCAGTCCGCGCTGACGTTCGCGCTGATCTCGGCATCGGTCAGCACCATCATCCAGGTCCTGGCCAACCGCGGCACCCAGCGCGCCATCACCCGGTTCGCCAAGAGCCAGGACATCGTCTAAAGCCCTGGGTTCTTAGTTCACCTGGCCGCCGCCGGAACCGTCCTCACGGGCTGTTTTGGCGGCGGCTTTCTGCACTACCGCCTCCAGCTCGTCCGCCGTCAGCAATTCACGGTGCAGGTGCTTGGTGCGGTAGCCGGCCCGGCCCACCATGTGCGCGGACACCGGCACTGTGAGCAGCTGGAAGATCCACGCCACGACCAGCACCGGCCACACCCACCAGGTGCGCATCTGCAGCCCGATCGCGGCCAGCAGCAGGAACAGCCCCAGCACCTGCGGTTTGGTGGCCGCGTGCATGCGGCTCAGAAGATCCGGGAACCGGAGCAGGCCTATCGCGGCGCCCAGCGACATCACCGCGCCCACCACCATAAACACGGCGGAGAACAGGTCGATCCAGAAATCCAGGCCAGTAGCGTCAGGACTCATCCGGCTGCTCCCTTCGGTCTGCCACGAACCGGGCAACAGTGACGGATCCGATGAACCCGATGATGGAGATGGCTACCACCAGCATCAGGTTGTTCAGGTGACGGTTCACGGCCATGTCCACACACAAGGCCCCGCCCAGGATGGCGAGCAGGACGTCTGCGGCCAGCACCCGGTCCAGCAGGGACGGGCCGCGGGCGATCCTGATGATCGCGCCACCGGCGGCGAGTGAGAGGATAACGGCCGTAAGGACCAGGACGGTCTGCATCATGCGGCTGCCTCCGATCGTACGGTTTCAAGCTCTTCCCGGGTGCCCATGATCCGGATCAGCCCGGCTTCGATGGACCGGACCTCCTGGCGGAAGTTCTCCACGTCCTCAACGGAATGGATGTTCAGCACGTGCAGGTACAGGGTGGAGGTTGACCGGTCCACCTCCACCACCAGCGAGCCCGGAATCAGGGATATGACATGGCCGGTAGCGGTCACCAGCAGATCCTGGTGGCTTCGCAGCGTCACCGCAACCAACGCGTTCTTGACCTGGGGTCCGCGTATCACCGCCAGGTACAGGACCTGGGCACTGGCCACCGCCACCTTCGCCAGGAACATCAAGGCGAAGGGCACGGCATAAAGGATGTTGAAGCGGCCGCTGAGCTCAACCGGCGGGAGGTAGAACAGCCTGGCCACCGCCACGGCCAGCAAGGCGCCGAACAGGAGGTTCCCCGGGCTGAAGTCCTGCCACAGGGCGCCCCAGACGATCACCAGCCAGACCAGGAGCGGTAGTTCCTGGCGCAGCGAAATCCGGCGGCGGCTCATTTTCCTCCTCCTGCCGTCAGGATCATGGGCACTACGGTGTCCTCGCCCAGGACTGCCTGGATGTAGGAGGACCTGTCGAGCATGTCGTGCGCAGCCTGGTCAGACACCGCAAACAGCGGGCCTGCGAAGACCGTCAGGGCGACGCCGAGAACCACCAGTCCCAGCGTGGAACCCACCATGGTGCGCGGCAGGAGCGTCACTGTGTTGAGCTTGGCGCCCGGCCCGGCAATCCGTGCCCCCGGCGTTGCCAGGAGCACGGGGTCCGGGTGCTCGGCGTCCGTGGGCCTGCGCCAGAAAGCGCGGTTCCAGACCCTGGCGATGGCCAGCAGCGTCAGGAGGCTGGTGACCACGCCGCCGATCACCAGGGCATAAGCAAGCGGCGTGCCCAGCTCGATGCCGGCCTGCATGAGCCCCACTTTCCCCAGGAATCCGGAAAACGGCGGGATGCCGGCCAAGTTCATGGCGGGGACAAAGAAGAGCAGCGCCAGCAGGGGCGACAGTTTGGCCAGGCCGCCCAACCGGTCCACGGAGGAACTGCCGCCGCGGCGTTCGATCAGGCCGGTCACCAGGAACAGGCTGGTCTGGATGGTGATGTGGTGGGCCACGTAGAAGACGGCCGCTCCCAGCCCGGCGGTGGAGGACATGGCCAGGCCGAACACCATGTAGCCGATATGGCTGACCAGGGTGAACGAGAGCAGACGTTTAATATCGTTCTGCGCCAGCGCACCCAGGATTCCCACCACCATGGTCAGCAGCGCGGCCACCATCAGGGGCGTGTTGAGCGTGTCCCCGGGGAAGAGCAGGGTCTCGGTGCGCACCATCGCATAAACGCCTACTTTGGTCAGCAGGCCCGCGAACACTGCGGTGACCGGAGCCGGCGCCGTGGGATAGGAGTCAGGCAGCCAGAAGGACAGCGGGAAAACTGCCGCCTTGATGCCGAACGCCACCAGCAGCATCACGTGCAGGAGGGTTTTGGTGCCCTGGTCCAGCTCGCCGAGCTTGATGGCGAGGTCCGCCATGTTCACGGTGCCGGTGGCCCCGTAGACCATGGCAATCGCAATCAGGAACAGCACCGAGGACACCACGGACACCACCACGTAGGTCACGCCCGCGCGGATCCGCGGCCCAGTCCCGCCCAGCGTCATCAGCACGTAGCTTGCCGTCAGCAGGATCTCGAAGCCCACGTACAGGTTGAAGAGGTCCCCCGAGAGGAACGCGTTGGAGACTCCGGCCACCAGGATCAGGTACGTGGGGTGGAAGATCGACACCGGCGCGTCGTGGTCGCCGTCGGCCATGCCCTGCCCCGTGGCGTAGACCAGCACGGCGAGGCTCACGGCGGACGACACCACCAGCATCAGCGAGGAGAACTGGTCCACCACCATCACGATGCCCCACGGCGGCAGCCAGCCGCCGATAGTGACCGCGGCCGTGCCGCCGTCCCACACCGAGGCCAGCAGGAGGCATTCGAGCAGCAGGGTGAGGGACAGCAGGCCAATGCTCACGGCACGCTGGGCGCGTGAATGCCGGATCAGCAGGAAGGTCAGGGCGGCGCCCAGGATGGGAAGTATGACGGCGAGCGGGGCAAAGCTTGCGATGTTCACTTTCCGCCTCCTTCCGGGCCAGCGGCCACATTCGTGGAGCCGGGTTTTTCTTCTGCGGCTGCGTGTTCGGCGGACATCTCGCGGCCGCCTGCCATGACCGTCGCTGCCGGGAATTCGGACGTTTCGGCCGGGATCTCGGCGTCATCCTCGGCGTCGAAGCTCGGCGTTACCGCCACGCGGAGGTCTTCCAAATCGTCCTGGATCTCATCCTGGCGGGCCAGGACCCAGGTGCGGTAAATGATGCCGAGCATAAAGGCCGTCACGGCAAAGGAGATGACAATGGACGTCAGGATCAGCGCCTGTGGAAGGGGATCGTTGTAATCCGCCGCAGCCGTCTCCTTTGAATACAGGGGTGCCAGCCCGGCGTAGCCGCCGGTGGCCAGGATCAGCAGGTTGGTGGCGTTGGCGAGGAGCATCAGCCCCAGCAGCACGCGCGTCAGGCTGCGTTCGAGGATGAGGTAGATGCCGCAGGCGTACAGGGCACCCATCACGATCAGGAGGGTCAGGTTTACGCTCATGCTTGGCCCCTTGAGGTGGTCTGGGCCCGGAAGCCTTCCGGCTCCCCGTCGTCGGCCACGTCGCTGGCGGGCATGTCATTGGCGGCCGTGTTACCGGCGGGCACGTCCGGTACCGAAGCGTCCGCGGCGAAGTCCTGCCCGTCGTCGGCCAGGTCGCTGGCGGGATCGGCGGAGCGCTGTTCAAAGTGCTCGTCGATCTCCGCCCCAAGGCTCCGCAGAACGTCCAGCACCAGGCCCACCACCACGATGTACACGCCGATGTCGAAGATGGTGGAGGTGACGAACTTGATGTCGCCGAACACCGGCAGCCAGAGTTCCACGATGGCCGTCTGGAACACCTGGCCGCCCAGAAGCAACGGCACCGCACCGGAGGCGGCGGCCACGGCCAGCCCGATTCCCAGCAGGGCACCGGCACTGACAGGCGTGGCTTCACGCAGTTCAAACCGGCCGCCGGCAAGGTACCGGATGGTCAGGGCAAGGCCAGCCGTCAGGCCACCGGCAAAGCCGCCGCCGGGCAGGTTGTGGCCCGCGAGCAGGAGGTACAGCGAGAAGATGATCATGGAGTGGAACACCAGCCGGGTGACCACTTCAAAGATGATGGAACGGCGCTCGGGGGCCAGGGTGCGGCCGGCAACGATCCAGGCGTCCCGCGCTGACGCCGCGAACTTACGGCTGACGGCGAGCGCTGCGGCGTCGCGGGTGCCGGGGTCGATGCCCCTGAGCCGGCCCACTGTGCCCTCCGCGACGGTGGCGGAGTTTTTGATCCGGTCACCACGGCCGCGGACGAAGATCAGGCTTGCCACGCCGGTGGCTGCCAGAGCCAGGACACTGATTTCGCCGAAGGTGTCCCATGCCCTGATGTCCACGAGCGTCACGTTGACGATGTTCAGTCCGCCGCCGCCCTCGTACGCCAGGCGCGGGAATTCCAGGGACACCGGCGTCGCAATCCGGGCGCCCATGGCCTGGATCCCGGCGAAGACCATGGTGACGCCGAAGCCCAGGCCGATGATCACCCGCACCACCCGGTATTTGCCGCCGGTGCGGTCCCGCAGCTCCGGCGGCAGGCTGCGCATCGCCAGCACGAACGCCACCAGGATGATGGTCTCCACCAGCATTTGGGTCAGAGCGAGGTCCGGCGCACCCTGCAGGGCAAACATCAGTGCGATGCCGTAGCCGGTGACCGACACCATGAGAACGGCCAGGAACCGCTTGTTCGCCTTGACCGCAGCCAAGGCCCCGATCACGATGCCGGCGCCCACCACCAGCTGGAGCGGGGAACCGGGATCAATCAGGTAGATCCCCTCCGGAAGCGGTTTGCCCGCCAGCAGGATGGCCGACAGGGGCAGCACGAAGGCGACGCTGAGGATGACTGCCAGGTAGTAGTACAACGAACCGCGCTGGGTGCGGCCGGTGATCCAGACCGCCACATCATCGAGCGCGCCGATAGTCAGCTGGTAGGCCTTGTCCGCGTCCACCCACGGCGGCACCAGCGACTGTGCCCGGGCCACGGCATTGCGGCCGAAGTACATCGCCAGGCCCAGCGCAAAGGTCAGGGCAGTCAGCCCCAGTGCCGGGGTGAAGCCGTGCCACAGCGCGAGGTGGCCGGCCTGCTCAGCCGGGGCGCCGGCGTCGCGCGCGGTGGAAGCAAACAGCGCCGCGTAAGGCTGGATCCATGCGTCCACGGGGACCGGCCACAGGCCGTAGGCGATGGTGAGGACGCTGAGGATGGCGGGGGCGGCCAGGAATGAGGGCCGGATGGCCTTGAAAGGGGTGGGTTCCACGCCCGGCTTGGTGGCAAAGGCCCCCCACATAAAGCGGGCGCTGTACGCGAAGGTGAGGACGGATCCCAGGACCAGCCCGGCGAGAACCACTGTTCCCCAGGCGTCGGCGCCACCGGCGTGGTGGACGAACGCCTCCAGCACGGATTCCTTGGCCACAAATCCGCCCAGGAGCGGGACACCGGCCATGGACGCGGCGCCGATCGCGGCCACTATGCCCAAGGCCCGTGAGGACCGGAAAACTCCGGAGAGCTTGGTGACATCGCGGGTGCCCGACTGGTGGTCGATGATGCCCACCACCAGGAACAGGGTGGCTTTGAACAAGCCGTGGGCCAGCAGCATTGCCAGGCCGGCGAGGGCGGCATCCGGGGTGCCGAGCCCCACCACCATGGTGAGGAAACCCAGCTGGCTGACCGTGCCGTAGGCAAGGATGAGCTTGATGTCGGTCTGACGCAGCGCGCGGTAGCCGCCCACCAGCATGGTCGCCAGCCCGAGGCCGAGCACCACCGGCTGCCAGAAAGGCGTTTCGGCGAAGCCGGGGGCAAGCCGGGCCACGAGATAGATGCCCGCCTTGACCATTGCCGCCGCGTGCAGGTAGGCGCTGACGGGCGTGGGTGCCGCCATGGCGCCGGGAAGCCAGAAGTGGAAGGGGACCAGCGCGGACTTAGTGATGGCGCCCACCAGGATAAGGACGACGGCGGCACTCACCACGGCAGCGGACGTTCCATTGATCAGTTCGGGCGCCTGTTCGAGGATGGCGGAGATCCGGTAGGTACCGGCGGCGTGCCCGAGCATAATGAGACCCACCAGCATGGCAAGGCCGCCCGCGGTGGTGACCATCAGCGCCTGCAGAGCGGACCGCCGGGCCGCCAGCCTGGTCCGGGCGAACCCGATCAGCAGATAGGACAGGATGGTGGTGAGTTCCCAGAAGATGAACAGCAGCAGCAGGTCGTCCGCCACCACCAGGCCGAACATGGCCCCGGCAAATGCCAGGAGCTGGGCCCCGAAGCCGCCGAGGTCCTGGTCCTCTTTCTTGAAGTACCGTGCGCAGTAGACGAGCACCAGCGAGCCGACGCCCAGCACCAGCAGGGACATCACCCAGGCCAGGGCGTCCATCCGGAAGGCGAACTCAAGCTGCAGGCCAGGGATCCACGGAACCACTTCGGCCACCGCGCCCTCCCCCGAGTACACGGGAGCGTGCTGGAACAACAGCCAGGCGAAGGACGCTGCGGGAACCACTGCCAGTGCGTAAAAAGCGTTCCGGCCCCATGCCCTGAAGAGGAACGGGGCCAGCACAGCCACCGAAAAGTGCACGGCAAGGACTGTGATCACTGGTATCTCCGCAACGTCAGGGATTGGATTGTCAAAAGTTGGAGCAGGCGGTTCATTCGTTAGGTCCGGGAGGGTCCAGTTTACCAAGAGCCGGTACCCATTCCTCCCCCGCTGCTGTATGCTTCCGC
This sequence comes from Arthrobacter sp. Soil_C_49, assembly GCF_057656635.1. NCBI lineage: Bacteria > Bacillati > Actinomycetota > Actinomycetes > Micrococcales > Micrococcaceae > Arthrobacter > Arthrobacter sp. Soil_C_49. The sequence continues at coordinate 92,878 of NZ_JBDGJZ010000017.1, read as the reverse complement.
CGGTTTTCCCGGTGTCACGGGCCGGAGCTCCGGCTTCTGTTCGCCATGGGCGGATACGATGCATCCTATGAACAGCGCCAGCGCTCCCGGGGCAACGCAGCCGTCCTCCGAACTTGAGTCGGGGAACCATGCCACGAGCAAGGGCCGCGTCCTGGCCTGGGCCTCCTGGGACTGGGGTTCGGCGGCCTTCAACGCTGTAATGACGACATTCGTCTTTACGGTGTATCTCACCTCGGACGCGTTCGGCGGCGAGGACCAGGCCTCGGCGGTCCTGGGCGGCGCTCTTGCCATCGCCGGTTTTGCCATCGCTTTGCTGGCACCGGTCACCGGGCAGCGCTCGGACGCGGGCGGACGGCGCAAGCTGTGGCTGGGAGTCAACACGGCCGCCGTCGCCATCCTTACCGCCCTGTGCTTCTTTGTGTTTCCCCGGCCGGAGTTCCTGCTTCTGGGCGTTTCCCTGATCGCTTTGGGCAACGTGTTTTTTGAGTTCGCGGGCGTGAACTACAACGCGATGCTGGCCCAGATCTCCACGCCCCGGAACATCGGCAAGGTCAGCGGACTCGGCTGGGGAGCCGGTTACCTGGGCGGGATTGTGGCGCTGCTGATTGTCCTGCAGCTGTTCGTCCAGCCGAGTTTCGAATGGTTCGGGGCCTCCACCCAGGACAGCCTGAATATCCGGCTTGTGGCGGTCTTCTCAGCCCTGTGGTTCTTCGTCTTCGCCCTGCCGGTGCTGTTCGCCGTCCCCGAGCTGCCCAAAACCCCGCAGGCCCGGCGGCTGGGGATCGTGGCCAGCTACGGTCTGCTGATCCGGCGGATCAAGGCCATTTACACCACCAGCCCGCACACCATCTATTTCCTGCTGGCCAGCGCCGTTTTCCGTGATGGCCTGGCAGCGGTGTTTACCTTTGGTGGAATCATTGCCGCGGGCACGTTCGGCTTTGAGCTGTCCCAGGTGATCTTCTTCGCGATCTTTGGAAATGTGGTGGCGGCTGTTGGGGCCATCATCGGCGGCTTCCTCGACGACAAGGCAGGCCCCAAGGCGGTGATCATCGGGTCCCTCATCGGGCTGCTGATCGCCGGGACAGTCATCCTGGTGCTGGGAAACGGGACGTATTCCTTCTTCGGCATGGACTGGCAGGGCTCCACCACCTTCTGGGTCTTCGGACTCTTCCTCTGCTTGTTCGTGGGCCCGGCACAGTCCTCATCCCGCGCCTACCTGGCGCGCCTTGCTCCGCACGGCGAGTCGGGCGAGCTCTTCGGGCTCTACGCCACCACCGGCCGGGCCGTGAGTTTCCTGGCACCTGCCCTGTTCACCCTCTGCATCACTGTGGCCACGCCGCTGGTGGCGCAGGGCGAAGCGCAACGCTGGGGCATCCTTGGCATCATGGTGGTACTCCTGGCCGGGCTCCTGGTCCTGCTGCCGGTGAAGTCCCCGGACAAGGCGCCCATCGCAGTGGTTCCCGTCGCTTAGCGTCCTCGACAAGGTTTCCTCACACTGTTTTCTCCGCACTTTTCCTCAACACTGTTTCGGCTGCGGGTCTTGACGCCTCATGTTATCGATCACATAATTGTTCATGGCCGTAAGTTTGAAACCTTTCAAAAGACGAGGAGTCCCATGGACCAGCCCCTGCAAAGGGTCCGCGCCGGCATTGTCGGTACGGGCGGCATCGCCCACGCCCATGCTGAAGCCCTGAAGTTCGCGGGCGCAGAGCTCGTGGTCGCCGTAGACCTCGACGCAGCCAGGGCCGCTGAGTTCGCAGCAACAACGGGCGTCGCCCAAACCGCACCCGGCCTGGCAGCAGCTGCCGAAGCGGGCCTGGACGTCGTAGCGGTGTGCACCCCGCCGTCGTCCCACGCTTCGCTGGCACTGGAAGCCCTCTCCCTGGGCCTGAACGTGGTGCTGGAGAAGCCGCCGGCCCTGTCACTGCGCCAGATGCGGGAACTGCAGGACGCCGAACGCGCCTCCGGGAAGCACGTCAGCTGCATCTTCCAGCACCGCTTCGGCAGCGCGGCGCGCAAGCTGGCAGCCCTGCAGGAGTCGGGAGCCCTTGGCGCCGCACTCACCGGATATTGCAACACCCTCTGGTTCCGCAACCAGGAGTACTTCGATGTTCCATGGCGGGGCCTCTGGGATGTTGAAGGCGGCGGACCCACCATGGGGCACGGAATCCACCAGTTCGACCTCCTGCTGCACCTGTGGGGACCCTGGCAGGAAGTCACGGCCTTCGCCGGGAGGCTTGCACGCCGGACGGAAACAGAGGACGTCTCCACCGCCATCGTCCGTTTTGAATCCGGTGCCCTAAGCACGGTCATAAACTCCGTCATTTCGCCGCGCGAAACCTCTCAGCTCCGCTTTGACTACGAGAATGCCACCGTGGAACTCGAGCACCTCTACGGCTACGACGACTCCCACTGGCGCTTCACCCCTGCGCCTGGACAGGAGCACCTTGCCGATGTCTGGTCAGACGGCTCGCCCGCAACTGCCAGCGGACATCCGGCCCAGTACAGGCACATCATTGAGGCCATCAGCTCGGGCTCGGTTCCGCCCGTTACCCTCGCCGACGCCTACCCCACCATGGAACTTGCCGCCGCCATCTACGCTTCCGCCATTACGGGCAAGGCCGTCCGGCGCGGTGACATCACCGAAGGAAACCCGTTCTTTGACCGCGCCGACGGCCGGCTGGAACCCTGGAAACTCGAAAAGAGCAACGCGTGAACAGCCCTACCGAATCATTCAGCACAGCGGAGTCCGGCAACCCGGAATCCAACAGCGCAGGTACCTCCTCCCCCGGCAGCCCCTTCAGCTGGGCCGACGACGGCGCAGCTGTGGCCGTTTCCCTGGACGGCGTTCCCATCCTGGCCTACACGTACGCGGCCAACGATCCGCAGGTGGAATCGCCGCGGCCCTACTTCCACCCGGTGCGCACCAGGACCGGCGACCTGGTCACCGCGTACCGGCCCCACGACCATGTGTGGCACAAGGGCATCGCCTGGTCGCTGCCCCACCTGGGCCCGGACAATTTCTGGGGTGGTCCCAGCTACCGGCGCGGACAGGACTACCAGTGGCTGCCCAACAACGGTGCCATGCGGCACCGCGAACTCCGCAAGATGACGGACGACGGCGGGCGGTTCAGTTTTTCCCACACGCTGCAGTGGATCACCCAGCAGGGCTCCCTGGTGGTCGAGGAAGAGCGGACCTTCGAGGTGGTGCCCGGCGCTGACGCAAGCTACGTCCTGGTTTTTGATTCGGCCATGACCAACGTGTCCGGCGAGGACATCCACATCGGCTCGCCCACCACGGAGGGGCGGGACAACGCCGGGTACGGCGGATTGTTCTGGCGCGGGCCGCGGTCCTTCGCCGGCGGCGCGATCATCGGACCCGGCGGCGCCACCGGCGAAGAGTTGCGCGGGCAGCGGGCACCGTGGCTTTCCTTCGTGGGCCAGCACGACGAGACGTGCCGGTACTCCACTGTGGTGATGGTGGACCAGCCCGGCAGTGAACACGGCGAGCCCGAATGGTTTGCCCGGTCCGAGCCTTTCGCCTGCATGGGCCCGGCGCCGTTCTTCAGCCAGGAAGTCCTGTTCAAGGCAGGCTCCACGCTCCGCTACCGGTACGGCGTCGTCATCGCGGACGGGGAGTCGGATGCCGTCCGCGCCGAAGCGCTGGCAACCACAGCCCGCGAAGTCCTCGCCGGGGCGCCCGCATCCCCGGCGGCAGGGCGGTGACCAGCGCAGTGGACACCGCCACCGCTCCCGGCTTCCCGGGCGGCACGGCGGTGACCGGACTGCGCGTATATGAGTGGGAAGCTGCCGACGGTCTCTGTGGCGGCTCCCCGCACGTGCACACCGTCTCGTCCGAGGCCTACCTGGTCACGGCCGGGACGGGACGGGTGGACACCATCAGCAGGGACGGCGCCGCAGAGCACCCCCTGGCGTTGGGATCGCTGCTGTGGTTCAGTCCGGGAACCGTTCACCGGCTGGTCAACACAGGCGGACTCACGCTGCAGGTTGTGATGTCCAACGCCGGCCTGCCGGAAGCGGGCGACGCCGTCCTGACCTTCCCGCGCAACATCCTGGCTGACCCGGCCCTGTACGCACGGCACGCCACCCTGCCCCGCGACGCAGGCCAGCCGGCCGCCGCTGCCGCTGCGCGCCGCCGTCGTGACCTTTCCCTGGAAGGATACGACGAGCTGCGCAGGTCCGTGCTCCGGGAGGGACCTGAGGCGCTGCTGGAGTTCCACCGGCTGGCCGCGGCCCTGGTCCGCCCCAGCGTGGAACGCTGGAAACAGATTTGGGCAGCCAACGTCCGGAAGCAGATGGAAACAACAGAGAAGGCGCTGAACGACCTGGGAGCCGGCTCCGCTGCCTCCATGGCGGCAGCGGCGGTGACGCGCGCGCAGCAGCGTCCGCAGGAGGGCTTCGGCATGTGCGGCCATCTGACCACGTGGGAAGATTCCAGGCTGTGACGCCGTCAGCTTCCGACGCACCGCAACCCGCCCGGGCCGCCACCATCTACGAGGTGGCGCAGCTGGCCGGGGTATCGCACCAGACCGTCTCGCGGTACATGGCCGACCGTTCCAAGCTGAAGGCGTCAACGTCCGAAAAGGTGGCGCGGGCCATGGCGGAGCTGAACTACACGCCCAACCTCACTGCCCGTTCACTGCGGACCAAATCAACGTACAGGCTGCTGGCCCTCGTCCCGGGCGCCTTCCCTTACTTCCCGTCCCGGATGGTCGAAGGCGCGGCCGCCAGCGCCCGGGCGGCGGGCTACCAGCTCGACGTCGTCGCCCTGGAGGGAACGGGACCTGAGCGCACGGCCAGGCTGCGCAGCATTCTCGACGGCGGCCCCTTCGCCGGCGCCCTGTCCTTTGTGCCCCTTGCAGGCGCTGACCTCCTCCAGGCACAGGAGCGCATCCCCGTGGTGGTGGCCGGGGACTACGACGACAGGATGCGCGGCCAGGGCCGGATCTCCGACGGTTCGGCGGTGCGGGCCATCATTGCCCACCTTGCCGGCCTCGGGCACCGCCGGATCGCCCACATCGCGGGACCGCAGGAGTGGCCGTCCGCCCGCAACCGCCTGGCCGTCTACCGCCAGGCGGTCAGCGCCGCCGGCCTTGAGGACGGGGGCACCATTGAAGCTGGGTGGAGCTCCGCGTCCGGCTACGAAGCGGCGCGGAGCCTGATGGCCGATTCCTCCATCACGGCAATCTTCGCCGCCAACGACCACCTTGCCATTGGAGCCATGCGCGCCCTTCACGACCTTGGTTTCAGCGTTCCCGGGGACGTCAGCGTGGTGGGATGGGACGACCATCCCGAATCCGCGTTCCTGGTACCGTCGCTGACCACGGTGCACATGGATCTTGAGGCCGAAGGAAGCCGCGGCATGCTGCAGCTCCTCGCGGCGCTGACTCCCGATGCTCCCGCGGCCCCGGAGCCCGGACCTGCCGGAATGCGGCTGGTGCTGCGGGAATCCTCAGGACCAGCCCCAAGCGCTCCGCGGGAGACTAGGCTGGAATTATGAACGTGGATGATACGAACCTTCCGGGCCTTGGCCGGCGGAAGGATTTTATGACGGCTTCCGGCCGCCGGATCGGCGTGGTGGAGCTGCGGGAAGGCCAGACGGAACTCATCGTTTCCACCTGGGATGATCCCGATACCTGCCAGGCGTCAATCCCCTTGACCGCGGAAGAGGCAGCAACCCTTGGCAACCTGCTGGGCGGGCAGCACCTCGCCATGAAGCTGACCGAGGAGCACAAGGATGTTCCCGGCATCGTCACCCGGCAGTTCTCCATCGCGCCGGGATCCCCGTTCCAGAACCAGCCCATGGGGAAGGCCTGCATCCGCACCCGCTGCGGCGTCTCCATTGTGGCGATCATGCGCGAAGGCGAGGTGCTCCCCTCGCCGGGACCCGACGTCGTACTCCACACCGGTGACCTGCTTGTTGCCGTGGGCACGCAGGAAGGCCTCGATTCGGCGGCCGATATCCTCCGTAACGGATAGACGCCATGGACCCGTTGGCCCTGACCCTCATTGAACTGGGGGCCGTTGTGTTCTGCCTCGGCCTTTTGGCCAGGCTGGCCGGACGGATCGGAATGTCGCCCATCCCGCTGTATCTGTTGGGCGGGCTGGCCTTCGGGGCCGGCGGGATCGTCAAGCTCGAAGGTATGCACGAGTTTGCGCACCTTTCCGGGGAAATCGGCGTGATCCTGCTGCTGCTTATGCTCGGGCTGGAATATACGGCCGCTGAGCTTTTCACCGGGCTGCGCCGCTCCTGGCAGGCCGGTGTCCTCGACCTGGTGCTGAATTTCCTGCCCGGCGCGGTCCTTGCCCTGTTCCTCGGATGGGGCGGCGTAGGGGCCATGGTGATGGGCGGCGTCACCTATATCTCCTCCTCGGGAATCGCGGCCAAGGTCATCACCGACCTGGGCCGGCTGGGTAACCGCGAGACGCCCGTTGTGCTGTCCATCCTGGTGTTCGAAGACCTGGCCATGGCCGTCTACCTGCCCATCCTCACCGCCACACTGGCAGGCGTCAGCTTCCTGGGCGGACTCACCACCGTGGGCATTGCCTTGGCCGTAGTGAGCCTGGTGCTGATGGTGGCGTTGCGGCACGGACACCACGTCTCAAAAGCTGTGCACAGCGAGAACTCAGAAGTATTCCTCCTGAACGTCCTCGGCGCGGCGCTGCTGGTGGCAGGCGTGGCATCAGCCATGCAGGTATCTGCCGCAGTGGGGGCCTTTATGCTCGGAATCGCGATCTCGGGCGCCACGGCCCATAACGCCACGCGCATCCTCGAGCCGCTCCGGGACCTGTTTGCCGCCATCTTTTTTGTGGCGTTCGGGCTGAACACCGATCCCACGTCCATCCCGCCGGTGCTCGGCTGGGCGCTGGTGCTGGCCGTCATTACGGCGGTCACCAAAATGCTGACTGGCATCTGGGCTGCGAAGCAGGCTGGTATCGCACGCCCGGGCCGCCTCCGTGCCGGAGCGGCGCTGATTGCCCGCGGGGAATTCTCGATCGTGATTGCGGGACTGGCGGTGGCCAGCGGCGCCGTCACTGATGAGCTCGCTGCCTTGGCCACTGCCTATGTGCTGCTGATGGCCGTTATTGGCCCGCTCGCGGCCCGCTACGTGGAGCCGTTGGTCAAGTCCTTGCTGCGGCCCGCGCGTCTGGCTGCGAAAGCATAGGTTGCCGTGCGGTACTGGATGTCCCTGCGGTACTAGATCTCAGTGCGGTGGAAGTTCAGGTGGCTCCGGCTGGCAGTGGGTCCCCGCTGCCCCTGGTAGCGGTTGCCGTAATCGCCCTGCCCGTAGGGGTAGGCCGCTGCCGAGGTGAGGCGGAAAAAGCAGAGCTGGCCGATTTTCATGCCCGGCCACAGCTTGATGGGCAGCGTGGCCATGTTGGAGAGTTCCAGGGTCACGTGGCCGGAGAATCCGGGGTCGATGAACCCCGCAGTGGAGTGCGTCAGCAGCCCAAGCCGTCCCAGCGAGGACTTGCCTTCGAGGCGGGCGGCGATGTCATCCGGCAGGGTGACGGTCTCGTAGGTTGAGCCAAGGACGAACTCCCCTGGGTGCAGGATGAAGGGTTCGTTCTGCTCCACCTCCACCAGGCGCGTCAGTTCCGGCTGCTCTTCGGCGGGATCGATGTGCGCGTACTTGTGGTTGTCGAACAGGCGGAAGAACTTATCGATGCGCACATCCACGGACGACGGCTGGACCATCGCGGGATCGTACGGTTCAAGAACGATCCGCTGGGAGTCTATTTCGGCACGAATATCGCGGTCAGAGATCAGCACCGTCCCAAATTACCGTATCGGTTATCCACAGCCACATTCTTTCGTTGTTGCTGTAGCCCGGTGGGGCTAATGTTGCCTCAGTGATTAAGGCGCCGGATGGTCTCCCGGATGGCCCAACAGAGCTGGGGATGTTGTGAATAAATTAGTGGCGCCCGGTTTTCTTGGCGTGCTCTGCGTTATAGCGCTGGTTTCGTCGTCCGCGGGCGTCCTGCCCGCGCCGCTGCCGGCGGGCCCGCCTGCCGCCGCCGCAAGCGTAACGCTGGGCCCGGTAACGGTCGACGGCGGTGGGGGCCTTCCCGGCGACAGCTCACTTTTGTCCCGGTTGACCCCGGCCGTGGACCCGGACATCAGGCCGGCGTCGCCATCCACCGCGCCGACTGCGCTGACGCAGCCTGCCGCAGTTCAACAAAAAACCGTGCAACAGGATCCCGGGGAGAAGGATGGTGCCGCATCCTCCACCGAGGCGCTGGCGGCGCCCGCGCCCGCCACTACGGCACCGGAACCCGCCCCCGAAATTCCCTGGATTCCACCGCTCTGGGCACCGGATGAAGAACTGGCGTCGCCCTCACCCACCCGGCTGGCGGCCCCCGAATCGCTTAGCTCCGCACCCGCAACGGAAGCCCTGGTCCCGGACAGCAACGCGGCGGCAATTCTCACGGTGTTCAACAGAATCAACGAATACCGGGCGTCCAAGGGCCTGAACCCGGTGAAGTACAACCCCACGGTGGCGGGGCTCGCACAGGAATGGTCGGACAACATTGCCTCACGGGAGGTAATCGAGCACCGTGCCTCGTTCTGGACCGATCCCCGGGCCATGAACCCCAACAACGGCGCCGGGGAAGTCATTGCCATCCGCACCGACCGGGACGCAGCACAGCTGGTGGAATGGTGGCAGGGGTCACCCGGCCACAACGCCATGCTGCTCGATCCGCGCTTCAACGTGATGGGCGCCGGAATTTCCTACACCAACTCCACGTACCAGATCTGGGGCGTGGTGAACTTCTTCGGTTACACCACGCTTCCCGCCGGGACCGTGAACTCGCCCGGCGGCGCGGGGTCCGGCCCTGCGTTCCCCCCGCCGCCGCCGAGCTTGTGTGACGCCCCGGTCCGGCACATGCCGCCCACGCTGGACCTCTCCGCCGCAGCCATCAAGGGGCCCGGGGACCTGGTGAGCGTTGATTCAACCGGCCAGCTCCTGGCCCGCGCGTCCACCGGCGCACGCACCTTCGCAGCAGCCAAGGTGATTGGCTCAGGTTTCGCGGGCGCAAAGGAAGTTTTCACCAGGGACTGGGACCGTGATGGCGCCTTCGATCTCCTGACGCAGTGGACCAACGGAACCCTGACCCTGCACCGCGGCATCGCAACCGGAGGGTTCCAGGCCCCCGTCACCCTCGGGAACGGCGGGTGGGACACGCTGGCCCTCGCGGTGGGCGGCTGGTGCGCCAACAACAGGCTTCCACAGGTTCTTGCCCTCGACGGTTCCGGAAACCTGTACCTGTACCCGAACAGGGGCACGGGCGACCTCTCGGAACGGACGCTGGTAGGCGCCATCGGTGCCGCGCGGAAGCTGTCCATGGTGGATTACGACGCCGACGGGTTCCAGGACGTGCTGGCGGTCCGTGCCGATGGGTCAGTCCAGCTCTACCGCGGCTGGGGCACCACAGTATTGAGGGCCGAGACCAGGCCCACTGTCGCCACCGGCTGGGGCGATGTAACCGGCATCCGGCCGCTCAAGGACGTTACGGCGCTGAACTCCTCAGGCCTTGCCCTGCGCCGGGCCAACGATGTTGTGCAGTACTGGGACCTGACCTCGGGAAGCCTCGCATCGCCGTCGACCATTGCCGGGCCCTGGACGGGGCAGCGGCTGGCGCAGTAGCGGCTAGATGGCCGGCTGGAGTTCCAGTACGTCTTTGAGGCGGTCCAGCTGGGCCACCTCGGCGCAGAGGCTTCGCTGGAGCATGCTGTTCAGGAAGCCAAGCCTGTTCAGGACTCCCAGCGGCCCTTCGGGCTGGGCTTCAAGGGCAAAGCGGACCCTGGTCCCCGCGGTTTCGGTGCTCAGGTAATAGCCGCCGGACCGGATGGCAGGTCCGGACGTGACCTGGAACTGGATTTCGGCCCCTGGCCGGGCGCTGGTGATTTCCAGGTCGGCAGGGATGCTGAGGCCTGAGCGCCCCGCCACCATCTGGCGGTACACGGCACCCTTCGTCCCCTCGGATCCGTCTACCAGCTTGACCCTGCGGACACCGTCCCGCCACAGCGGAAGATTGGTGGCATCGAGCAGGTACAGGTACACAGCCATGGCGTCACGCCGGATGAGGACCTCATGCTCTGCGAATGCCATCGGGATCTTTCGTGGTTGACGTCGGCCTGCCGCGCAGCTGCACCCCCCGGCACCGCAGCTACCGGATCAGGTTAGCCAGCGCTCCACACCCCCACCTAGCCAGCGCCGGGGACGTTATTGAACAGTTACTGGATGACGTCCGGATGACCGGACACGCGCCGCTTGCCTGCCGCTTGAACGGCCCGCCGGCACATCTGCGCTAAGCTATGTTCTGCCCCTGAAACAGGGGCATTGCGGCTGTAGCTCAATGGTAGAGCGCTAGCTTCCCAAGCTTGATACGCGGGTTCGATTCCCGTCAGCCGCTCCACTTTCCGCCCGGGATCCCAAGCCCTGACCTTCCTGCGCGGCTGCTGCCGATCCTTCCCCACACCCCGGAGACATTAGGTACCCGGGTGTATGGTCAGAGGTCAGGAACCTCTTCGGTTCCGCTACAGGAGCAAACATGGCTGACAAGTCCCCGCGTCAAGCAGCATCCAAAAAGTCCGGCAAGTCCATCAAGGAAAAGCGCGCAGACAAGAAGGCCGCCGCGGCGCCGGCCAGCTCCCTGGACATCACGTCCAGCAAGGCCGCCAAAAAGAAGTGACGGACGGCAGCAACACACTGACCCTGGGCGTCCTGGCTTCCACTCGAAAGCCTGCCGAGCGCCGGCTCCCCATCCATCCGCTGCATTTCGAGCGCATCGAGCCTGAAGTACGGCGGAACATCATCCTTGAGCAGGGCTACGGCGAGCGCTTCGGGATCTCCGACGCGCACCTGTCCACCCTGGTGGGGAGGATGGCGGGGCGCGAGGAACTGCTGGCCAGTGCCGACGTCGTACTCCTGCCCAAGCCGCAGCCGGAAGACCTCTCCGAACTGCGCGACGGGCAGGTCCTCTGGGGCTGGCCGCATTGCGTACAGGACCGCGCCATCACCCAGTTGGCCATTGACAAGAAGCTGACTCTGATCGCCTTCGAGGCCATGAACCACTGGGCGAGCGATGGTGGTTTCGGCCTTCACGTCTTCCACAAGAACAACGAGCTGGCAGGCTACTGTTCAGTGCTGCACGCGCTGGCCTTGACCGGTTCCACCGGCGATTACGGGCGGCGCCTCAGCGCTGTGGTGATCGGTTTCGGGGCCACCGCCCGTGGGGCGGTGACCGCATTGAACGCCCACGGCATCCATGATGTCCAGGTCCTGACCAACCGTGGCGTGGCCGCCGTCGGCGCCCCCATCCACTCGGTCAACATCGTCCAGTTTGATCACGACGACGAAGCGCCCTTCCTAAGCCAGGTCATCACGGAGAGGGGCCGGGTTCCCCTCGCACCCTTCCTTGCCGAGAGCGACATCGTGGTCAACTGCACGCTGCAGGACCCCAACAATCCCCTCACCTACTTACAGACGGACGATCTCGCCGCCTTCGCACCCGGCAGCCTGATCGTGGACGTGTCCTGCGATGAAGGGATGGGGTTCAGCTGGGCCAGGTCCACCACGTTCTCGGACCCGGTGTTTACCGTTGGTGACCACATTACCTATTACGCGGTGGACCACAGCCCGTCGTATCTCTGGAACTCCGCCACATGGGAGATCAGCCAGGCGCTGCTGCCGTTCCTGGCCACCGTGATGGACGGTCCGGAAGCCTGGGCGCAGAACGACACCATCGCCCGGGCCATCGAGATCCGCGACGGAGTAATCCGGAACAAGGATGTCCTGGAGTTCCAGAAGCGGGAAGACGCCTACCCGCACGCGGCTCTGTAGTCCGTGGTTAAGCCGCCGTTGCCTTGCTGACGATGCTCACGGGGTGGCGGCGGTCCTTGAGGCTGACCCGCAGCAGCAGTGAGCCCTTCCGGGCCAGAATAGCGGCGACCGTCAGGGCGGCGAGCGCCGGGACTCCCCCGGCCACCAGCAATGCTGTGTGCGGGCTGGCGTGCTCGGACAGCCAGCCGAGCATCGGCCCGCCGATAGCCTGGCCGCCGATCAGCACCATGATGTACAGGCTCATGACGCGGCCGCGGATCCTCATGTTCGAGCTCACCTGGACCAGCTGGTTGGAACCGGTCAGGAACATCAGGCACCAGAATCCGGACAGCACCATCACGGCGCCGAAAACGGGCATGGACGGCGCGATGGCCGCAAGGCAGAGCATTACGCCGTACATCCCGGCGCAAAACACCACTGAGCGGAGCCGCAGCTGCCGCCGCCGGGTTGACGCGACGGCGCCAGCGAACGCTCCAAGCGCGACGAGTGCGTTCAGTAACCCGTAGCCACCGGCACCCACGTCAAAGATGTGGTCGGCAAAGGCAGCCAGCACCACGGGCAGGCTCATCGCGAACACAGCAATGAACCCCGCCATCAGCCAGGGCCAGTAAATGGTGGGCTTGCTGAGGGCGTAGCTCAGGCCTTCACGCAGCATCCCTTTGCTCTTCGGGGCAGGCGCACTGACGAACAACTTATCCTTCCGCAGGATCAGCAGCATGGCCACCGTGGAGCAGCAGGCGAGGGCGTTGCCCGCGAAGGCCCACCCCGCCCCCACCGCGGTCAGCAGCCATCCGGCAAGGGCAGGACCGATCAGGCCTCCCAACTGGAAAGTGGTGGAGTTGACGCTGATCGCGTTGCGCAGGTACTTCGGGCCCACCAGTTCGTTGACGAATACCTGCCGGGCCGGCTGGTCCAGCACGGTAACCAAGCCAAGGACCAGCGCGATGACGTAGACGTGCCACACCTCGACGGCTCCCGTCAGGGAAAGGACGGCGAGGGCTGCTGCGAGGAGGGCAGCCATGCTTTGGCACAGGATCAGGATCTTCCGCTTTGCGAACCGGTCCGCCACCATGCCGCCCCACGGCCCGAGCAGGAGCGAGGGCAGGAACTGCAGCGCCACCGTGATGCCCACGGCAGTCACCGATCCGGAAAGCTGCAGGACCATCCAGTCCTGGGCAATGCGCTGCATCCAGATGGCGATGACGGCTATGAAGTGCCCGATCACAAAGATCCTGAAGTTGGGGACCTTCAGCGAGATGAACGTGTGCTTCCAGGGAAGGCGTTCGGGGACGACGGCGAGGGGCTGGGTCTGGTGGTCGCGCGGCGGTGCGGAGGCTGCTGAGTCGATGACGGGCTGGGTGACGGTTGCCGATGACGGCGGTGCGGGTGCCACAGGAGTGTCCTCAAATTGCGGTCGGTCCGGGATGTCGTTAACGCTAGGCTGGGATAACCGGATTATGGAGACGTATCGTCCCTATAACTCGTATTGCGAACTGCAATGCTGCCGACATCCGCACTCATGCCACTGGAGTCCTAAGTGTTTGAACCAGCCCAGCTGCGCTCCTTCCTGGCGGTGGCCGAAACCCTCAGCTTCACCAAGGCGGCCGAACGGCTGGGCCTGGCCCAACCGACCGTCAGCCAGCACGTCCGCAAGCTGGAAACCGCGGCCAAGCGGGTCCTCATCACCCGGGACACACGGGATGTCCGGCTCACCGACAACGGCGATGCCATGGCGGGATTTGCCCGGAACATCCTCTCCGCCCACGACGCTGCCGCCCGGTACTTCTCAGGTTCTGCCATGCGGGGCCGGCTGCGGTTCGGCACCGCCGACGATCTTGCCATCACGGGCCTGCCGCGGATCCTTCGCGAATTCCGGCAGATCTATCCGCAGATCAACCTGGAACTGACCGTTGGCCAGAGTGACCAGCTCTACCGGAAACTCAACGCGGGCCAGCTGGACCTTGTGTTTGTGAAGTGGGTTGCCGGAGCCAAGGACGGCACTGTGGTCCAGCATGACTCGTTTTCCTGGGTAGGGCAGGAGCAGACCGTGCTTGAACCCGGGGCGCCGGTCCCGCTGATCGCCTACCCCTCACCCAGCCTGAGCCGGAAACTGGCCATCGACGCCCTGGAATCCCACGGCAGGACCTGGCGCATCACCTGCACCACGCGCCAGATCAGCGGCGTGCTTGCGGCGGTCCGCGCCGGAATCGGAGTGGCCGTGATGCCGTCGTCCCTGGTCCCCGAGGACCTGAAGATCATCACCCGCCGCTTTGACCTGCCCGCGGTGGGCGATGTTGACTTCACCCTGATCCGGAACCCGCTGGCCAACTCAGAAGTCATCGATGCGCTGACGCAGTCCATCGTGGGAAGGACCATCAACCGTCCCGCGTAGGCAGGCTTCAGCCGCTTAAGGAACTCATTTCATGACCGAAACCGACCACGTCGGAAAGCAGCATCTCATGGATGTTGGTGGCGGCGTTCAGATCAACTACTTCGATACCGGCGGGCCCGGCCTGCCGGTGGTGATCCTGCACGGCCTGGCGGGCAGTGCCAAGGAATTCTTCAGTACAGCGCGCGCCCTTCCCGAATACCGGACAATCCTGGTGGATCTTCGCGGGCACGGCAGAAGTACCTCCAGACCCGGCGACCTCTCGCGCGGTTCCTTCGTGGCCGACGTCGTCCACCTGATTGAGTGCGCGGCGGTCGGCCCAGTTGCTTTAGTTGGCCAGTCCATGGGCGGCCACACCGCGATGCTGGTCGCGGCCAAGCGCCCCGACTTGGTTTCCCGGCTCGTGCTGCTCGAGAGCGGCGCCGGCGGCGGCAGCAAAGCGGAGAGTATGCAACTCAGGGAATTCTTCCAATCATGGCCCGTTCCGTTTGCGAGCCCTGCCGCCGCCCGCAAGTTCCTGGGACCGGGGCCGGTAGCGGAGGCATGGGTGGTCGACCTCGAAGAGAAACCCGACGGGTACTGGCCCCGCTTCCACCCCGACATCATGGCGGGCACCATGGAAGGCCTGATTCAGCCCCGCTGGGAGGAATGGCAGGCGGTGAGCGTGCCGGCCCTTGTGGTTTATGGCTCAAGAGGAATGTTTGCCGAGGAGGAGAAAAGAACGTTCCTGCGGTTTAGGCCGGGCACGCGGCGGGTGGACCTCCCGGCAGCATCGCACGACGCCCACCTTGACGCGTTCGAACCCTGGATAGGCGCGCTGCGCACATTCCTGGAGAGCCCGCAGTAGCCGCACAATAACCCGTCCGGGGCTTCCGCGCGCTTATTTTCCATTGATCACGGAAGGCCGCATCGCCTATGCTGGTTTTCCCAGGGTCAAGCAGATGGCCGGTTCACTAACACGAGCATGCTCCTGCGTGCCAGGTTCCACGTGCTCGGGACAGGCAGCCAATGACGACAGCCCGAAACACCCATCTCAGCTCCACGCACGCGCGCCCGCATAACGCAGCGCGTCCACCCGCCACCCGCAGCTCAACACTCGGCGCCGGCATCGCCTCCACAGACACCGGCTATGTGGGCAAGCCTACCTGCGACACATGCCGCACCGATGAATTTGTCTACCTCGAGTCCTACATCCCCCCGACCTACCGGCGGGACGGCAACGTCGCCACTTTGGGCGAAGTTGCTTACACCTGCACGCATTGCGAACAGTTCTCCGCCCACAGCGTTCCCGTGACCTGGACACCCCCGGGCTGGTACCTGGGCTAGGTTTCGACAGGCTCAACCCAGGAGTCGAAGCTCAACGAACGAAGTCGAGACTGAACCAACAGCACGACGGAAGGCCGGCAGCCACCGCAAAGGTGGCCGCCGGCCTTCTGTCTTGCCTGCAGAGAAACTAGATCAGGGTGTCCGAGAGGTGGTTGGGTGTGCCGAAGCGGTGGGCCGTGATGCTGACGGCCTGCTCGTGCAGGAACGGCAGCAGCTCAACGCGTCCGGCCTCGGTGACCGCGTGGGCGTAGACGGCAAGGTCGGGACGGCCGCCCGTGGCCTTCGCCAGGGCAGCGGCGTCACCGCCAATCAGGCGGATGCGTGCCCCGGACAGCTTGCCTGCCGTGGCGAGGCGTTCCGCAGAAGCCAGCCATTCGGCGTCGGGCTCCACCGTCACTTCAATGTCCAGTGCCGTCAGCACCGGGCGAAGCTGCGCAGGAAGTTCGACGGCGGAGGACACGGTCAGTTCCGAACCGGCCAGGACGCCGGCGGCTACGGTCCGGACCAGGTGCGCCAGCGGGGCACCTTCGGAGAGCCGCACAGTGACGGGCAGGCTCCGGTAACGGAAGATGTTGCGCTCCGCGCTGAGGCCGGAAACGTCCTTGGCGGTGCCGAATTCCTCAGCCCAGGCCTGGGCATCCGATGCCAGCGCCCGCCGCACGGACTCCAGCTCGGCAGGCTCGAGGGCTGCACCGGCGGCGTTGATGATCCGGCGGACTCCGGGGTTGGTAACAGCGGCGTCAGCGGTGCTGGCGGCCGGGGTCCAGTCGCCCAGGCCGGCCAGGTAGTTGGGCCCGCCTGCCTTGGTGCCGGCGCCGACGGCTGACTTCTTCCAGCCGCCGAACGGCTGGCGCTGCACAATGGCCCCGGTGATGCCGCGGTTCACGTACAGGTTTCCGGCCTGGATGGAGTCCAGCCAGATCCCGAGCTCCTCGGAGTTCAGGGAGTGCAGGCCTGCGGTGAGGCCGTACTCGATCTGGTTCTGGATGGCGATTGCCTCTTCGAGCGTGTCGGCGGTCATGACGCCGAGCACCGGCCCGAAGAACTCTGTCAGGTGGAAGTAGGACCCACGCTTGACGCCGTAGCGCACGCCCGGGCTCCAGAGCCGGCCGGTGTTGTCCAGCTTCTTGGGTTCAACAGCCCAGTTTTCGCCGTCGCCGAGGGTGGTGAGGGCGTTGAGGAGCTTGCCGTTGGCCGGCTCGATGATCGGGCCCATCTGGCTGGTGGGGTCCTCCGGGTAGCCCACCTTCAGGGAGGTGACGGCGTCGATGAGCTGGTTGTGGAAGCGCTTGGACTTGGCCACCGAGCCCACCAGGATCACCAGTGAGGCGGCGGAGCATTTCTGGCCGGCATGGCCGAACGCGGAGTAGGCAACGTCCTTGGCAGCCAGGTCCAGGTCCGCGCTGGGGGTGACGATGATGGCGTTCTTGCCGCTGGTCTCGGCAAGGAGGGGCAGGTCCTGGCGGAAGGACCGGAACAGCTCGGCGGTTTCGTAGCCGCCCGTAAGGATCACGCGGTCCACGGCCGGGTGCGAGATCAGCTGCTTGCCGAGTTCACGCTCCCCCAACTGCACCATGGTGAGCACGTCGCGCGGCACGCCGGCTTCCCACAGCGCATCCACCATCACAGCGCCGCTGCGGGCGGCCTGCTTGGCGGGTTTGATGACGACGGCGGAGCCGGCGGCGAGTGCCGCAAGGGTGGACCCTGCGGGGATGGCGACCGGGAAGTTCCACGGCGGCGTCACAACGGTGAGCTTGGCCGGGACGAACGTGGCGCCGTCGACCGCGTCCAGCTTCCGCGCAGACTCGGCGTAGTAGTGGGCAAAGTCCACCGCTTCGCTGACCTCGGGATCGCCCTGGTCGATGGTCTTGCCGGTTTCGCTGGCCATAACCTCGAGCAGGTCGGCGCGGCGGGCCTCCAGGACATCGCCGGCCCGGTGCAGGATCTCCGCACGCTCGGCACCGGACAGGGCGCCCCAGGCCTTGCCCTTCTCCACTGCCGTCTGGATGACGTCGTTGAGGGTGGCCTCGTCCTTGATGGAAGCCGCCGCCACGGCGGCGTTGCCCAGGGTGGAGGACGGGACGCGCTCCAGGATGGCACGGCCCCAGTCACGGTTGGCGGGGAGGGACGGGTCGGTATCGGGGGTGTTCTCGAATCCCTCATGCTGCATCGGGACAGGCGGCAGGCTGCGGTTTTGCCGGCGGTTCGGCAGCGGAACGCTGTTGTCCAGCGCGGCGAGCGAGGCCAGGAAGCGCTGCTTTTCGCGTTCGAAGAGGCCCTCGTTTTCGCTGAGCTCGAAAACTGCCGACATGAAGTTGTCCTGGCTCGCGCCCTCTTCGAGACGGCGGATCAGGTAGGCAATGGCGACGTCGAACTCGGCCGGGTGCACCACCGGGGTGTAGAGCAGGAGGGAACCGACGTCCTTCTTGACGGCCTCGGCCTGTCCCTGAGCCATGCCCAGCAGCATCTCGAACTCGATGCCGGATTCAACGCCGCGCTGCTTGGCCAGGAGCCAGGCGAAGGCGATGTCGAACAGGTTGTGGCCCGCAACGCCGATGCGGATGTTCTTGATCCGCTCCGGGTGCAGGGAGTAGTTGATGACGCTCTTGTAGCTTGTGTCCGAGTCCTGCTTGCTGCCCCAGGTGGCCAGCGGCCAGTCGTGCAGGGAGGATTCCACCTGCTCCATGGGCAGGTTGGCGCCCTTGACCACGCGGACCTTGATGGCGGCACCGCCGTCGGCGCGGCGTTCGGCCGCCCAGTCCTGCAGCCGGATCATGGCGGACAGGGCGTCGGGGAGGTAGGCCTGGAGCACGATGCCGGCCTCCAGGTTCTTGAATTCGGGCTTGTCCAGGATCCGGGTGAAGACCGCAATGGTCATGTCCAGGTCCTTGTATTCCTCCATGTCCAGGTTGATGAACTTGGCTTTGCCTCCGTTGTGGGCGAAGGACGCGGCGCGCTGGAACAGCGGGGTGAGCTTCTCGACGACGTGTTCCACGGCTTCGTCGAAAGCCCAGGCGGAGTGCGGGGCCACGGTGGAGGAAACCTTGATGGAGACGTAGTCGACGTCGGGACGCGCCAGCAGGGTGTGCGTGCCTTCGAGCCGGCGGGAGGCCTCGTGTTCACCGAGGACAGCTTCGCCGAGGAGGTTGACGTTGAGCTTGATGCCTTCCTTGCGGATTTTGGCGATGGCCGGGCCCAGCTTGGCGTCGGTGGCGTCCACGATCAGGTGGCCCACCATCTCGCGCAGGACCTTCCGGGCGATGGGGATAACAACCTGCGGCATGGCCGGCGCCATGGTGCCGCCCAGGGCGACAGCGCGGCGCATGTACCAGGGGAGGAAGGCGGGCACCTTGGGCGCGAGTGCGGCAAGGTTGCGGGCGGCGACGTTCAGGTCCTCGGGACGGACCACACCGTCCACGAAACCAACGGTGAACTCCAGGCCATTGGGATCCTTCAGCACCCCGGCCAGCTGCTGCGCCGAGGCATCCACCGGGACCTTGGCGGCTTCGGTGAGCCAGTGCCGGACCAGTGCTACGGCTTCCGTGGCGAGGGCTTTCGCCTGCGGCACATCAACGTCAACGGTGGGTAGTGTCCCGGCTGCGACTCCGGGCTCCATTGCAATGTGGGTCATGGCTTTTTCTCGTTCTTTCCTGTGGTTCGAGGAGGTCTTATTCATCAGTATGAGCCTCGAGTCACATAAGATAAAGCGATCTTTTCTAAGCAATACAGGTTAGAAAAACCAATGCTTTTCCGATGCCTCCGAGCCCCGGCAACGCGCGCTCACATGTGGCCCCCAAACCCCGACGCGCGCTCACTCCTGGCACCCAAACAGCGAACCCCCGCTCACGCGTAGTGAGCGGGGGTTCGCATTTTTGGGGCCACAAGCGAGCGGGCGTCCCGGGAAAGGCGGCCACAAGTGAGCAGGCGCTGCTGGAAAGGCGGCCACAAGTGAGCAGGCGCTGCTGGAAAGGCGGCCACTTGTGAGCGGGCGTCCGGGGGACGGTCAGGCGAGGGGGCGGTGCATCTCCACGATTTCTTCGTGCCGCGGACTGTTGGGGTTCATCAGCGAGTTCCGCTTGCCGTAGAAGAAGTAGATGGCCAGGCCAATGACCAGCCAGATACCGAACCGCAGCCAGGTTTCCCAGTGCAGCTGGAACATCAGGAACGCAGAGGCCAGGACGCCGAACGCCGGAACCAGCGGCATCAGCGGCAGGCGGAAGGAACGGGGGGCGTCCGGCCGCTTGTACCGGAAGATGATCACCGAGAGGCAGACCACGACGAACGCGGCGAGGATGCCGATGTTGGTGAGGTCGGCCACCGCCTTGATCGGGAAGACACCGGCCAGCAGGGCTGAGGCAATGCCCGCAATCCAGGTGACCCGCTGCGGCGTGCCGTGCTGGTCGGTCTTGGCGAACCAGCCCGGCAGGAGCCCGTCGCGGCTCATGGAGAACCAGACGCGGGTGACGCCAAGGAGGAAGGTCAGCATAACGGTGAGGATGGACAGAACTGCGAACACGGAGATGATGGTGGCGATGATCGGGAGGCCAACACCGGTGAAGGCTGACGCGAAGCCGGCCTTGGGGTCGATGTCCTTGTAGTTCTGCATGCCCGTCAAAACCAGGGTAGCGGCTACATAGAGGAGCATCGCGATGATCAGGGACAGGATGATGGCCTTGGGCATGTGCTTCTTGCCGTCGGTCGCTTCCTCTGCAGCCGTACTCATGGCGTCGTAGCCGAACACCGCGAAGAACACCGTCGCTGAGCCGGCCAGCACGGGACCGAAGCCGCTGGGCATAAACGGGTTGTAGTTATTGGTGTCGATGTAGAAGATGCCCAGGCCGATGATGAACAGGATCAGGACCACCTTGATGGCCACTGCCACCAGTTCGAACCGGCCGAAGGCCTTGGTGCCGCGGGACAGGATCCAGGTGACGATCAGGCAGACAACAATGGCAGGAATATTGACGATGCCGCCCTTGCCTTCATCCGGAGTTGACGTCATCCAGACCGGCATATGGATACCGATACCCGAGAGGAACGCGTCAAAGTAGCCGGAGATGCCGATGGCCACCACAGCCACGATGGCGATGTACTCGAGGAGCAGGTCCCAGCCGATGAACCAGCCGATCACCTCGCCCAGGGCAACATAGCCATAGGTATAGGCAGAGCCTGCGCGGGGAATCATGCCGGCGAACTCCGCGTACGAAAGTGCCGCCGCCGCGGAGGCGAGGCCCGCGATCAGGAACGAAATCAGGACGGCGGGGCCCACCCCGGGCGTTCCCTCGCTGCCTGCCGCCACCAGTCCGGCAAGGGAGAAGATGCCGACGCCGATGATGCCGCCTACGCCGATTGCGGTCAGCTGCCACAGGCCGAGCGACTTGAAGAGGCCACTGTGTTTGTTTTCTTCCTCGATGTCATCGATCGGCTTGCGCCGCATGATCGACTGGGTCATGTCTCTACTGCTCATCAGGAACTCCTGCTTGGGGTGCTGCCCCGCCACGGCGCGAAAAAATCACTTGTGACAGGGGTAACTCGATCCCAACAGTATGCAAGGGTGCTTGCATTAGATAAAGTGACTACTTCTAACCTATATTCATTAGTTCCGGTAAGGATTTCCTTATGCTTGACGTCCGCCGGCTCCGGCTGCTCCGGGAATTGAGTATCCGGGGGACCTTGGCGGAGGTGGCCGAGGCACTCCAGTACAGCCCGTCGTCGGTATCGCAGCAGCTGGCCCTTCTCGAGAAGGAAGTGGGCGTGGAGCTGCTCCGGAAGACCGGCCGGCGGGTCCAGCTCACGCCCCAGGCCGAAGTGCTGGTGGCGCACACCGCGAACCTGCTGGAAACCATGGAGCAGGCGGAGGCGGACCTCGCCGCTTCCCTGACCACCGTCACGGGAACGGTCCGGATCGCGGTCTTCCAGTCCGCAGCCCTGGCCCTGATGCCGGACACCCTGACGAGGATGAGCACCGCCTACCCGGAGGTCCGGATCGAAATGATCCAGCGCGAGCCGGAAACGGCCCTGCACGAAACCTGGGCGCGCGACTTCGACCTCGTTATCGCCGAACAGTATCCGGGCCACGCGGCGCCCCGATACCCCGAACTGGACCGCATCAAGCTGACCACCGACGCCATCCGGCTTGCCGTTCCGCCGGCGTCCGACGGCGGGCCCGCCATCCGTTCGCTCGAGGACACCGCGGAGCTCGCCTGGGTCATGGAGCCGCGGGGCGCCGCATCCCGCCACTGGGCCGAGCAGGCCTGCCGCAGCGCCGGCTTTGAGCCCGACGTGCGGTTTGAAACCGCGGACCTGCAGGCCCAGGCCCGCCTGATCGAGTCCGGCAACGCGGTGGCCCTGATGCCCGACCTGGTGTGGACCGGCCGCGGCACCACTGCCCAACTCCTGGAACTACCGGGAAAACCGCACCGCACCATCTTCACCTCCGTGCGCCGCTCCAGCGCCCAGCGGCCGGCCATCCTGGCCGCGAGGGAGACGCTGGCTGCAGCAGCCGCGGCGGTGGCAAGGAACGACGACGGGTGACCGGCCGCCCTCGTACGCGCCCCTCCTGAGGTGGCAGCAGGTCCGATGTGCGCAACGAACCTCCCCGTCGCTGCGCGGGGACGGTCCCTGCGCCGGTGTTCCCTGCGTCACTGCGCCGTGGGCCCCCCGGCGCTAGACTGATGCCGTTATGAATCGAACAATGTTCAAGTCCAAAATCCACAGGGCCACCGTCACGCACGCCGACCTGCACTACGTCGGTTCCGTCACCGTGGACCTGGACCTGCTCGAGGCCGCCGACATCCTGCCCGGCGAGCTCGTGTCCATCGTGGACATCACCAACGGCGCACGGCTTGAGACCTATACCATCGCCGGCGAGCGCGGTTCCGGTGTCATCGGCATCAATGGTGCAGCGGCGCACCTCATGCACGAGAACGACCTCGTCATCCTGATTACCTACGCCCAGATGACCACCGAAGAGGCCAAGGCCTACGAACCGCGGGTAGTCCACGTGGACGCGGACAACCGGATCATCCAGCTGGGCAACGACCCCGCCGAGGGCCTCACTCCCGGGATGATGCGCCCCCCTTTCGCGCTTAACAACGCCACCGTCTAACCGGAGCGTGCGTCCCGGTACCCACATCCGCCGCGCCCTGGGGGATAAGCCGCCGGTGATCCCATGCTAGGTGTACTGGCCGGCTTCTTTGTCGTCTGGTGCATCATCCTGGTGGGCTGGTTCGTGGGCCGGCGGAAAATTCTGGGTGACAACGCCCGCCAGGTGCTCAGCTCCCTCACCTTCTTTGTGGCCAGCCCCGCGCTGCTCTTCGAGACCCTCAGCAGGGCGCGCTTGGCCGAAGTCTTCGCCGCACCCCTGCTGGTAACCGCGGCGGCCGCCATCACCACTGCCGCTATCTTTTTCTCCATTGCCAAGTTCTGGCTCAAGCGCTCACTGCCGGAATCCCTGATGAGCTCGATGGCAGCCTCACTCGCCAACTCCGCCAACCTGGGTATTCCTATCGCGGTATATGTTCTGGGTGATGCGAGCTATGTGGCGCCCCTGCTGATCTTCCAGCTGGCCTTCTTCACGCCGCTGTTCCTGATGATCCTGGACTCCAGCACCAGCGCGCACCGCACCACACCCCTGAATTTTGCGGTGATGATCCTGCGCAACCCCATGATTGTGGGGTCCGCGCTGGGCCTGGTGGTGGCCGGCACCGGCTGGCAGGTCCCGCCACTGGTGATGGAGCCCATCCACCTGATCGGCGGTGCAGCCATTCCGGCCATGCTGATCGCCTTCGGCATGAGCCTGAACGGCACCCGCCCGCTGCAGGCGGCTGCGGGACGGCGCGTGGACACGCTGCTTGCGAGCGGTTTCAAGCTGGCCGTCCAGCCGGGGCTGGCGTATCTCTTCGCCCGGTTCGCGTTGGGAATGGAAGGGCATGCGCTGTTCGCCGTGGTTGTCACATCCGCGCTGCCCACCGCCCAAAACGTCTTTGTGGCCGCCAGCCGCTACAAGACCGGCCTCACCGTGGCCAAGGACACCGTGCTGATTACTACCGTTGTGGCGGTTCCGGCGATGATTGGCGTAGCGCTGCTGCTGACGTAAGGGGAGATTGATGGACAAGATGCTGGACACCGTGGTGATCGGCGGCGGAGCGATGGGGTCGGCCGCCGCCTGGGCGCTGTCCCGCCGCGGCCGCCAGGTCACGCTCGTGGAGCAGTTCGGGCCCGGGCACAAGATCGGCGCCTCGCACGGCAGCACGCGCAACCTGAACCCGGGCTACCACCGTCCCGAATACGTGGCGATGCTGGCCGAGGGGCTGGCCCTGTGGGACGAGCTGGAGCAGGACAGCGGCGAGACGTTGCTGGCCCGCACGGGAATCGTCAACCACGGACCGGACCCGCGGCTTCCGGACGTCGCGGCTGCCTTAAACGAGGCCGGCATCCGGGCGGAGTTCCTGTCCCCCGCGGAGGCAGGCGAGCGCTGGCGCGGCATCCGGTTCGACCAGCAGGCCCTGTACATGCCCGACGGCGGCCAGCTCAACCCGGAGGCGGCGCTTCCCGCCTTCCAGCGGCTCGCCGCAGCACGCGGCGCCGAGATCCGGCACCACACCAAAGTGATCGAGTTCCAGGTGATGGACGACGGCGTCCGGCTGGCTTTGGAGTCAGCCGCCGGAACCGAGACGGTCACCGCCGCCCAGGTAGTGGTCACCGCCGGCGGCTGGACGGAGAAACTTCTCGGCAGCCGCGGCGCAGGACTCCGGATTCCGAAGCTGCGGGTCACCCAGGAGCAGCCCGCGCACTTCCGCGTAGCCGATGCCGGTGCCGTTTGGCCCGGGTTCAACCACATGCCGGGCACCGGCGTGGAATATAAAGACTGGTACTCCCCCGTGTACGGGATGCAGACACCGGGTGAGGGGATCAAGGCCGGCTGGCACGGTGTGGGCCCCCTGGTGGATCCGGACCGGCGGTCCTTCCAGCCCGAACCCGTACAGCTCGCCGCCCTGCAGGATTACGCGCGGACGTGGCTGCCGGGCGTGGACGCGGATTCGTTTGAGGCCATCAGCTGCACCTACACCACCACCCCGGATGAGGACTTCATCCTGGACCGGATCGGCCCCGTGGTGATCGGCGCCGGCTTCTCAGGGCACGGGTTCAAGTTCACCCCGGTGGTAGGCCGGATTCTCGCGGATCTCGCAACTGGCACCCGGCCGGCGCCGGAGATCTTCCGCGCTTCACGCTAGGTACAAGCGGCAGCTACTTATCAGCAACGCTCCGGCTTTTTTCCGGATCCGAATCCGGTTCCCCGGCGTCTGCTGTGTCCGGTTTCACTGCGGGCATCGCCAGCACCGCCGCCACAGTAAGGATGCCGCCCACGAGCGCCGCCAGGAAGACGGCGCCGGAAGCGGCCACCACGGCGGGGGCGTCGCCTTCGCCGGCTGTGTTCGCGTAAACCGCGTTCCCTACCGCGCCGAACACGGCCACACCCAGCGCGCTCCCGATGGACCTGGCAAACATGTTGGTACTGGTGACCACGCCGCGCTCATTCCAGGAAACGCTGGACTGCGCAGAGATCAGCGTGGGTGTGGCAACCAGCCCGAGGCCGAGTCCCACCACGAAGCAGCTGGTGGCCACCAGTACCACGTTGGGAGTGGCTGCCGTGAGCGCCAGGACCAGCAGGCCCGCCACGGTAATGCAGATCCCGATCAATGCCGTGGCCTTGAACCCGATCCGCAGATATAGCCGGCCCGCTTGTGAGGCACTGACGGGCCAGCCGAGGGTGAGTGCCGCGAGCGCGAGGCCGGCAATCAGGGGTGAGGTGTTCAGTGCCCCTTCCAGGAACGTGGGCACGTAGGAGGTCAGTCCGATCATTACTGCCCCCACTCCGAACGACACCAGCGCGGTGGTGCCGAGCAGCCGGCGAGAGACTACCCAGGACGGCAGCACCGGCTCTGCTGCCCGCCGCTCCACCACCAAAAACACGGCCAGCAGTACCGCGCCCACCGCGAAGATGCCAATGCTGATGGGCGAGTCCCACTCCCACCCCTGGCCACCTTGCAGGGCGCCAAGGATCAGCAGGCCGAGTGAACCCGCCAGCAGGACCGCGCCGGCGTAGTCCACCCGGTGCCTGGCACGCTCGATGTTTTCGTGCAGGGTCCGGAACAGCATCCAGCCGGCCAGCAGGCACAGCGGGACGTTGACCAGGAAGATCCCGCGCCAGATTCCCAGCGAGGAGAAGATGCCGCCCAGGCTGGGGCCCACCACGGAGGAGACGGCCCATACGCTGGCCAGGTAGCCCTGGACCTTCGCGCGTTCTTCCAGGGAGTAGATGTCCCCTGCGATGGTGATGGAAACCGGCAGTACGGCCCCGGCACCGAGTCCCTGCAGGGCCCGGAAGGCGATCAGTGTGGGCATGCTCCAGGCGATCCCGCAGAGTACGGAACCAAGCAGGAACAGCCCGATGCCCGCCAGGATGATCGGCTTTCGGCCCACCATGTCTGAGAGTTTTCCGTAGATGGGCACGGAGACTGCCTGGGCCAGCAGGTACGCGGAGAACAACCACGGGAACGATTCGAACCCGCCCACATCCCGGACGATTGACGGCACGGCCGTGGCCACGATGGTGGAATCAATGGCCACCAGCCCGGTAGACAGCATCAGGGCGATGAGAATAGGGCCGCGTTCCGAACGGAACCCCACTCCCTGGGCACGGGCGGTCATCATCAGTCTCGTTTCAGTCTTGGGTCCCTGTTACCTCCACTCTAGGTACCCACGACCGGCCCCGCCTATCTTCTGTGCTGGTGTTCGTCCAGGAGCCGGGCGCAGCGGATGAAGCCAAGGTGCGAGTAGGCCTGCGGATGGTTTCCCAGATGGGTCTCCGTGCCGGGGTCGTACTCCTCGGGCAGCAGGCCGGTGGGGCCGAAGAGGTTCACCAGCTGGTCGAACAGGTCCCAGGCTTCGTCGATGCGGCCCACGGCTACGTACGCTTCGATCAGCCAGGTGGTGCAGATGTGGAACCCGCCCTCCAGGCCCGGCAGGCCGTCGTCGTACCTGTACCGGAAAACGGTGGGTCCCACCCGCAGCTCCCGTTCAACGGCGGTGACGGTATCCAGGAAGCGCTGGTCAGAAACATCCAGTAGGCCGGAGAGGCCGATATGCAGGACGGCGGCATCCAGGTCCGGGCTGTCGTAGGCCACGGTGTAGGAATTGGCGGACTCATCCCAGCCTTCGCGCAGCACCTCTTCGCGGATGGTGCTTGCAGTTGGTTCCCAGGCGGGGTCCGGCTCCCGGCCGTGGCGGGCGGCTGTCCGCAAAGCGCGGTCAAGGGTCACCCAGCACATCACCTTGGAATAGACGTGGTGGCGTGCTGCCCGGCGGGCTTCCCAGATGCCGTGGTCGGGTTCGTGCCAGCGGGCCAGGACGGCCGAGGCCATCTGGACCATCAGCTCCCAGTGGTCATCGGCGAGCGCGCCTTCCCGCTCGCTCAGGGTACGGATCAGTTCCGCAACGGGCCCGAAGACGTCCAGCTGCACCTGGTGGTCCGCGGCATTGCCGATCCTGACCGGGCGGGAGCCAGCGTACCCGGGGAGGCTGTCCACGACGGCTTCCGTGGAGAGCGGCGCACCGGTCACCGAGTAAAGGGGGTGCAGCCATTCGGGGCCGGGCGCGTGTTCGAGGATCCGTCCCAACCAGGCGAGGAATCCGGCGGCCTCCGCTGTGGAGCCGAGGTCCACCAGGGCGTTGACGGTCATGGATCCGTCCCGCAGCCAGCAGTACCGGTAGTCCCAGTTCCTGGTCCCGCCGATACCCTCGGGCAGCGACGTGGTGGGGGCCGCGAGGACGGCGCCCGTGGGTTCATGCACCAGGGCCCGGAGCACCAGGGCTGAGCGCCGCACCAGTGACGGCTTGACTGAAGGCAGGGCAAGCCGCTGCACCCACTGCCGGGCATGAAGGGCCACCCCCGCCCGCCGCTCCGTTTCCCCTTCCGGGTCGGCGGGCTGCGGTTCCGTGTCGCCGCAGCGCAGGTTGAGCACTATGGGCCCGTCCTGCAGGTTGACGGATGCAGTGGCCGTGGCGTGGCGGCCGTCCGAGGTGATGCTGAAGGTGACACCGGGCGCGAACAGGATGATGGGTTCCGACGTACCCACCACATGCACTTCGGTGCCGCGGGCTTCCATGCTGAACGGGGCGTTGGCGTAGTCCGGCCGGGGTGCGAAGACGATCCTGGCGGCTCCGTTGCCGGAGAGCACGCGGACCAGGCTGGTGATGCCCTCCGGGGCGGGCTCCAGGTAGTCCGTGACCGTGACGTCCGCCCACCGGGTTTCGACGATCATGGTGCTGTCCACGTACCGCTGCCCCAGCACCTGGGAGGCCTTGACCGGTTCCACGGAGAAGTGGCCTGCGGCGTCTCCGCCCAGGATGTGGGCAAACAGGGACCCGGAGTCCGGAAGCGGGTGGCTCATCCAGCAGACCTTGGCGTCGGGTGTCAGCAGCGCGGTGGAGGATCCGTTGCCGATCATGGTGTGCCGTTCCAGGCCCACGGCGTCCTCGCCGAACAGCCAGGCCCGCCGCAGTTCGAAGAGGAGGGCGAGGACGCGGGCGAAGGATTCTGGGTCGCGGACACGGTGTGCGGCGGCGGTTTCCCCCGGGCCCACGTGCAGTCCCAGGTCCGGCCCGCGGAGGGTGGCGATGGCGAGTTCGTCGCTGTAGGCGTCGCCGGCGAACATGGCCGCACTGGCCCCGAGCCGGGAGCGGAGTGTCTCCAGTGCCTCTGCTTTGGACGGCTCCACTACGGACAGGTCCAGTACTGAGCCGTCCACGATGAAGAACAGGCCGTGGATCCGGGCGATCTCCCGGGCGGTTTCGGTGACGGACTCCACGACGTCCGGCGGGGCGGGCCGGGTGTGGACGGAGACGGCCACGGGTTTGCGTTCAATCCAGATCCCTTTTTGGAAACCCACTGCCTCGATGAGGGCCGCGTTGACCTTTTGCAGGACGGATTCGGTGGCGAGGGTCTGGCCGTGCGCGAAGCCCATGTCCGATTCCGCGCCGTGCGAGCCGATGAGATGTACTTCCACGGGAAGGCGCGAGACCGCCGCGAGGTCACGGAGCGAGCGCCCCGAGATGATGGCGGCATGGGTGTTGGGCAGGGCCGCCAGGGCGCGCAGGGCAATGGCAGCATTGCCCAGCGGCAGGATTTCAGTGGAAATTCCCTCGGCGTCGCACAGGGTACCGCCGTAGTTGCAGGCCACCAGCAGCCCTGGAACGCGGGCCAGTACTTTGAGTTCGGCGAGGAGCGCAGGCGTCAGCCCGTTGTCCGCCGCATCAGACTGGACGAACGCGCGGAGCATCTCCAGCGGGAGGGAACGGGTGAGCAGCGCGGAATCCGCCACGCTTTGGTTCAAGGGCGTCGGCATCCAGGTACCCCTTCGAGGAAGGACCAGTCCGGGAATTCAGCCCGCGGGATCGCCTGCGGTCTACCGGTTGGTGCCCCTCCCGGGAATCCCAGCGATTCCCAAGGAGAGGCATTTCCCATAGTCAGCCCCGGCGGTTTCCCGCGAAAGTCCCCTGCATTGCGTATGTGTAAAAGTCCGGCCGAAAAACTTCGGCGCCGTCACGCAGGGCACTCTTTTGGACTACGACGTCGGGGCGCGCCGCACGAAACAAGGGAACCCGCCGTCGTGCTTTCCCAAAAGAGTGCCGGGTGTGACACGGCGGCGGACCGAAGAATTAGACGCGGGCCAGCCCGGCAGCCTGGGCCAGGAGTTCCACGGACCGCAGCCGTTCCTCCGTGCCGGTGCTCTGGTGCGCCACGATGAGTTCGTCGGCGTCAGCGTGCCGGCCGAACCCGTCCAGGTAATCCAGGACGACGTCCGGTGTGCCCACCGCGGAGTAGGTCATCATCTGCGAGACGTGCTGGCCCTGCGGGGAATCGAGGATCATGTCCGCTTCGTCGTCGGTGAACTCCCGGCCGCCGCCGAAGAAGAGGGACACCCGGGCACGCTTGGTGGCCTGCATCATGGCCTGTGCCTCGGACGCGGAATCCGCGGCGATGACGTTGACTCCGGCGATGACGTGCGGCGCGTCCAGCTGCGCCGAGGGCTTGAACTCGCGGCGGTAGAGGGCCACGGCATCCTGGAGAGCGTTGGGGGCAAAGTGGGAGGCGAACGCGTATGGCAACCCGAGCTGGGCTGCGAGCCGCGCGCCGAACAAGGAGGATCCCAGGATGTACAGCGGAACGTTGGTGCCCTTGCCCGGGGTGGCCTCAACGCCCTGGATCCGGGTGGGACCGGTGAGGTAGCCCTGCAGTTCCAGGACGTCCTGGGGGAAGCTGTCCGCGGACATCGGGTCCCGCCGCAGGGCGCGCATGGTGTTCTGGTCGCTGCCCGGAGCCCGGCCCAGGCCCAGGTCGATCCGGCCCGGGTGCAGGGTCTCCAGGGTGCCGAACTGCTCGGCGATGGTGAGCGGCGAGTGGTTGGGCAGCATCACGCCGCCGGCGCCGAGCCGGATGCTTTCGGTGTGCGCGGCAACGTGGGCGATCAGCACGCTTGTTGCGGACGAAGCAATCGAAGACATGTTGTGGTGCTCGGCGTACCAGACGCGCCGGTAGCCCAGTTTCTCGGCGCTCTGCGCCATGGCGACGCTGCCTGCGAAGCTCTCCGCCGCCGTCTGGCCCTTGCCGATGGTTGCCAGGTCAAGGATGGAGAGGGGAAGAGTCACGGTAAGTGCCGGCCTTTCAGAATGTTTCGCAGGGAGGTGCCGGCTGGGTTGCGGCGGGCACGGAGTGTATAACGACGGCGGCTGCCGGCTTATTTCTGTGACTTACGGAATACTCAGCAGGCTGATGATGTTGCCGCCCCTATGAGCCTTGAGACAACGAACCAGTTGGAACTGTCCGCAACGATCGACCTGAAGGATCTGGGAACCGTGCACCGGCTTGGCTTCGGCGCCATGCGCATCGTGGGTGACGGCGTCTGGGGCGAGCCTGCAGACCGCCAAGCCGCACTGGATGTGGTGCGCCGCGCCGTCGAGTTAGGCGTGGACTTCATCGATACCGCAGACTCTTACGGCCCCAACATCAGCGAGGAGATCCTTGCCGAGGCCCTGTACCCGTACAAGGACGGGCTGAAGATCGCCACGAAGGTGGGTTTCACCCGCACCGGGCCCCACCAGTGGATCCCGGTTGGCCGGCCGGAATATCTCCGCCAGCAGACGGAACTGAGCCTGCGGAAGCTAAAAGTGGACACGCTGGACCTGCTGCAGCTGCACCGCATCGATCCCAAGGTGGACGCCGAGGAGCAGTTCGGCGTGCTCCGCGAACTCCAGGACGAGGGCAAGGTGCGGGCGCTGGGGCTCTCGCAGGTGAGCGTGGCGGAGCTCGAGGCGGCGGGGAAGTATTTCAGTGTTTCAACCGTGCAGAACCGGTACAACCTGACGGACCGGAGCTCCGAGGACGTGCTGCGCTATTCAGAGGAGAACGGGATCGGGTTCATTCCGTGGGCGCCGATTTCGGCCGGCGAACTGGCGCAGCCGGGCGGGCCGCTGGACGAGGCCGCGAAGCGCCTCGGCGCCACCACATCCCAAGTTGCGCTGGCCTGGCTGCTGCGCCGGTCCCCGGTGATGATGCCCATCCCCGGCACCGGTTCGGTGAAACACCTCGAGGAGAACCTGGCCGCCGCGGACATCACACTCGACGACGAAACGTATGCCGGGCTCGAAGCCGCCGGCGAATAGCACTTCCGTACAGACAGGAGCAGCACTATGGCAAACATTTTGATGGTCGTTTCAGCAGCAGATTCCCTCACCATGAAGGACGGCAGCGAGCACCCCACCGGGTTCTGGGCCGAGGAGCTGGTGGTGGCCCACCAGACCCTGCTCGACGCCGGCCATACCGTCCACATCGCAACTCCGGGCGGCCGGAAACCTACTGTGGACCAGGTGTCCCTCGCCCCGGATTCCGCCGGCGGTGAGGAGCGGGCGAAGGGCTTCCGGGACTACCTGGCAGCCATCGATGCCGAGCTCTCGCACCCGCTGGTTCTGGCCGACGTCGACCCTTCCGCCTACGACGCCGTGGTGATGCCCGGCGGCCACGGACCCATGGCCGACCTGTACAAGGACGCGGACCTGGGCCGGCTGCTGGTGGCCGCGGACAGGGGCGGCAAGGTCATCGCGCCGTTCTGCCACGGTCCCGCCGGGCTGCTTAGCGCAGCGGACGACGGCGGCGCTTTCGTTTTCGCCGGACGTCGCCTCACGGTGTTCAGCAACGAGGAGGAGCTGGGCGGCGGTACCGGCGAGAACACGCCGTGGCTGGTGGAGGATGCGCTGAAGGAAAAGGGCGCGGTTATTGAGAACGCCGCGGCGTGGACGTCCAACGTGGTCCGCGACGGCAACCTGATTACCGGCCAGAACCCGCAGTCCAGCGAGGACGTGGCCAAGGAAGTCATCAAGGCCCTGGGCTGATCGGTGCAACTGCCCTGCTGACAGAGAAGTGGCCCGGTCTGATGACCGGGCCACTTCTCTTCGGCGCACGTCGTTGGGCGCTGCCGCTCGTGAACTAGACGGCGCAGCCGCCCAGGGCGATGGTTCCGTCGATGGCGGTAATCTGCTTCTGGACCTCACCCAGTTTGGCTGTCAGGGCGTTGACGACCAGCCTCTGGGCCGCAACGGCATCCTTGTTCGCCCCCTTCTTGGCTTCCAGATTCCTCAGGGTTGTCTGGGCCGCCGTGATCTGCTGGTCCAGGGTGGTCAGCTGGCCCTGCAGGGTTTTCAGGTTCGCCTCCGCGGCGCTGATTTCACCGTTGAGCTGGTCGAGCTGGTCGAGAAGGGGCTTCACCCGGTTCTGCAGGGACAGGATCTCGTTTTCCTTGATAATCACCTGGCTGTTGATCGCCGACACGTCCGCTGCCAGGCTTTCGGCCAGCCGGTTCAGGGACTCGACCTGCGCCGTTTGGTCGGTCACGGCACCGTTCGCGGACTCCAACGCCGACTGCAGTCCCTTGAGCTGGTCCTGCAGTGCTGCAAGGTCGGTCTTCTTGCCCTCCACCGCCTGGTTGGCCGCGGCCAGTTCTTCCTGTGCCGTCCCCAGCGCGGACTTCTTGCTTTCCAGCACGGTTTCCTGGTCGGCGATGGCCTGCTCTGCCTGCGCGGCGCCGGACTCCAGGGCCGGAAGGGCGTTTTTCAGGTCCGTGACCACTGTTTGCTGGGCCGCCACAGCTTTGGCTGCGTCGGTGGCGGCCTGCTCGAAGGTGGACAGGTCGCCCTGCAAGTCCGCCAGTTCGGTCTGCTTGGCGGTCACCGCGGCGGTGGCCTTGTCGACAGCGCCCTGCAAGGCGGAAATTCCGGCCTTGAGCGACGCAATCTGGGTTTCCTTGGCCGTAACTCCCTCATTGGCTGCCGTCAGTACCGCCTGCAGCGGTGCTGCCTGCTGCTGACGGGCGCTGCTCTCCTGCTGCTTGGCCAGGAGTTGGGTGTTGAGGGTGTTCACCTGGTTCTGGAGTGTTGTCAGGTTGCCCTGCAGCCCGGAGATCTGCGCGGTTTTGTCGGCGATCTGGCCAGTGACAACACCCAGTTCGTCCTGCTTGGCCTTGCGCTGAGCCTGCAGCACAGTCTTCTCGTCCGAATTTCCCTTGATGGCGGCAATTTGCTTTGTCAGATCGCTGATTTGGGTTTGCAGGGATGCAGAGTTGTTCTGCAGCGCCGTGAGCTCGTTCGTGGCGGCAGTCAGCTCAGCCCGCTTTGCAGTGATGCCGGCGTTCAGCGTGGTGATCTGGCCCTGAAGGGCTGTGGTCTCGGCGCCCAGGGTGCTGACCCTGGCCGTGTTGTCCTCCACCGCTTTCGCGGCAGCCGCCGCAGCAGCCTGGAGGGTGACCAGCTCGGCCTCAGCCGCTGCGATGGCATCGTTCTGGGCGTTGCGGGCGTTCGTCGCGGCGGTGGCCGCGGCCTTAAGTGTGGTCAGTTGACTATCGGCCGCGGTGATCTGTGCTTTCTTGTCGGCGACGGCATCATTTGCGGCTGTGGCTGTGGTTTGGAGATCAACCAACGCCTGTTCCTCAGTGGCCAGCTGATCCTTCGCGGCCTGCAGCGTATCCGCTGCCGTGGCACTGTCTGCTATGAGGCTGTCCAGGTGCTCCTTAGCCTCGGTGACCTCCAGCCGGGCAGCGTCCACGGCGGTGGCTGCGCCGGAGGCCGCGGCAATCAGGATTGCCAGTTCGCCGTCGGCCTGCTGGATTTGGCCTTCCTTGGCGGAGACGGCACCTGCCGCGTCAGCCGCCGCCGCCTGCAGCGTTTCGAGGTCCGCCCGGGCGTCGGTGAGTTCCTGCGCGTTGGCTGCCTTGCGGGCTTCGAGCCGGGCCGCCTCCGCCTCCAGGTCTGCGGCTGCGCCCTCGGCGGCCGCCAGTTCTTCCTGAAGGGGTGAAAGCTCGCTGACGACGGCCGCTTGCTTGGCCTTAAGGTCAGCGATGGCTGCCTCAGTTTCCTTAACCTGTGCGGCCTTGCCGGCCCTCTCCTCAGTGAGCTGGGCCAGTTCCCGAACTGCGGCAGCCTCGTTATCCACGAGTTGCTGCTCCTCGGCCGCAAGTTCCGCGAGGGCTTTGTCTGCAGCCTGGATTCCGGCCTTCAGTTCAGCTTCCTGCGCCTGAAGCTGCGCCTTTTCGGCCTCCAGCTTGGCGATGACATCCGCGTTCTTCTTCGCCGCCGCCCTCAGCAGGTTCTCCTGCACTGTTCCACGGTGCGCGAACTGGTTCACCACGCCGTTGCAGACGGATCCATTGGACGACGTCGCTGCAACTGCTGGCTGGACCAGCACCAGGCTGGTGGCGAGCAGTCCGGGCAGCACAACGGCGGCGGCGAGACGGCGGGAAAGGACAGACTTCGACGCTGCATTGCGCATATGAACTCCTGTAGAGACCACCAGGCGGCCCGTCCGGACCGCTGCTGAGCCAACGGTAGGCTGCTGCACCAGCGGGGCACACGCGTAATCGCCCACCTGTCTTTGCTCGCGCAGTACTCGTTTTCCCGAACCGCACCCGGCCGGCACTACTTGGACGTGCCCGAGTTCGGGCGTTGCAAATGTGACCGCCGCGGTCCTCCCGTGACCTGCAGTTACTCCCCGTATCTCCGGGTTTCACCGCCTTTGATTCGCCGGCCCGCGCTGTCGGATAGTGGCTGCAACGAACACATTCCGTTGCAACAAAGACCTACCTCCAAGGAGGAAAAATGGCCATTACCAAGGCGAAACCGGCTGCTGCCGTGGCCCTCACTCTCACCGCGCTGCTGGGGCTTGCGGCGTGCGCCGACCCGGGCGCGACGGCGGCGACAGCACCGACGTCGGAATCCTCCGCCACCTCGGCCGGCAAGACTTTCAACCTGTCCCCTGAGCAGGACCGCTTCAAGGTGTCCGTGGACTCCGAGGCCGCAGCGCTGGTCCCGGAGGCCATCAAGGCCGACGGCAAACTGACAGTGGTCAGCACCGGCGGCACTGCCCCGCTAAGCACCTTTGCCACGGACAACAAGACGCTGATCGGCAGCGAGGTGGACATCGCCTACGCGGTGGGTGAGACGCTGGGCCTGGAGGTGGAAGTCCTTCCCGTGGCCTGGGCGGACTGGCCGCTGGGCATCGAATCTGCGAAGTACGAAGCCGTGCTGTCCAACGTGACCGTCACCGAAGCGCGTAAGGAGAAGTTCGATTTCGCCACCTACCGGAACGACCTGTTGGGCTTCTACGCGAAGAGCGATTCGGACATCCGCGAGGTCAAGGAGGCCAAGGATGTTGCCGGCAAACGCGTCATCGTTGGCTCCGGCACCAACCAGGAAGCGATCCTGGTGCGCTGGGACGAGGAGAACAAAAAGAACGGCCTGAAGCCGGTTGAGTTCCAGTATTACGACGACGACTCCGCCTCCACGCTGGCCCTGCAGTCCGGCCGTGCGGACCTGACGTTCGCGCCCAATGCCGGGTCCGCCTACAAGGCCGCGCTGGACGGCAAGAGCAAGCAGGTGGGCACCCTCAACGGCGGCTGGCCGCTGACGGCCCAGATCGCCTTCACCACCAAGAAGGACAACGGCCTGGCCGTCGCGGCCCAGGCCGCACTGAACGAACTGATCGAAAACGGCACCTACGCCAAGATCCTGGACCGCTGGGGCCTGTCATCCGAGGCGATCCAGAAGTCCGAGCTGAACCCGGCAGGCCTGCCCAAGAAGTAAGCGGGCCTGCCGACGAATGGGTCCCCGCCTTGCTTCGGCAAGGCGGGGATTCTTCGTGGTGGCACATGCTCAATGGTGCAGCTGCATGCGCTGGAGAACGGTGGCGGAGATTTCCTCGACGGACATCGACGCGGAGTTCACATACGGCACCTGGTTGACCCGGTACATATCCTCGGCGTTGCGCAGCTCGAAAGTGCACTGGCCCAGTGAGGCGTAGTCACTGCCGGGTCTGCGTTCCTGGCGGATCTGGCTCAGCCGGACGGGCAGTGAGGTGAGTCCGAAGCACTTGTCCACGAACGGCTGCAACGGTTTGGGCAGGGACATACTGGCGAAGTCTTCCTCCACCAGCGGGAAGTTGGCCGCGAGGATGCCGTGCTGCAGTGCCAGGTACATAGTGGTGGGCGTCTTGCCGCAGCGTGACGGGGCAATGAGGATCAGTTCGGCCCGCTCCAGGGCACGTACCGACTGGCCGTCGTCGTGCTCGATGGCGTATTCAACGGCGGCCATGCGCGACTGGTAGCGGGCCGCGTCACCCACGCCGTGGGCCTGGCCCGGCTGTCCGCTGGCAGAGGCATGCAGGGCATGTTCCAGCTGGCCGATGTGCGCACCGAACAGGTCGAAGAAGTGCCCCCGGCTTTGGGACAGGACGGCCCGGATGTCGTTGCCCACGGTGGTGGAGAAGATGATCGGCCGCGGCCCTTCCGCGGCCAGCTGATCGATGACGGCCACTACCTCGTGCGCCTGCTCCACAGAGGTGATGAACGGAATCGTCCGGCGCTCGAGGCGCCGGCTGGGAAATTGCGTGAGCAAGGTGTTGCCCAGCGTTTCGGCGGTGATGCCGGTGCTGTCAGAAAGGAAGAACACCGTGGGGGCGGACGAGCTGTCCGCCCCCACGGTATCCATCCGGTGGGCGTCGGCCATTTAGACCGCGGAGCGGGTGCGGGCCAGGCGCAGCCAGGTGTCCGTCACGGCGTCGGGGTTCAACGAGATGGAGCTGATGCCCTGCTCGAGGAGCCACTCGGCAAAGTCCGGGTGGTCGCTGGGGCCCTGCCCGCAGATTCCGACGTACTTGCCCTTGGCGCGACAGGCCGCAATGGCCATTTCCAGGAGCTTCGTAACCGCGGGATCACGTTCATCGAAGCCTTCGGCCACCAGGGCGGAATCACGGTCCAGGCCCAGCGTCAGCTGGGTCAGGTCATTGGAGCCGATCGAGAAACCGTCAAAGTACTCAAGGAAC
Source organism: Arthrobacter sp. Soil_C_49 (assembly GCF_057656635.1). Lineage (NCBI taxonomy): Bacteria > Bacillati > Actinomycetota > Actinomycetes > Micrococcales > Micrococcaceae > Arthrobacter > Arthrobacter sp. Soil_C_49. Next base: position 55,866 of record NZ_JBDGJZ010000017.1, on the reverse strand, counting down.
TCATCGGCGAGGAGGGCGTTTGAGGGAAGCTCGCACATCATCTCGATCTCCAGGCCGTCCTCACCCCGGCGCAGCCCGTTGGCGGCGAGCAGCTCAGTCACGCCGCGGGCCTCGGCCAGGGTGCGCACGAACGGGACCATGATCTTGATGTTGGACAGTCCCATCCCGGTGCGCACGAACTTCAGGGCTTCGCACTCAAGCTCGAAAGCCCGCCGGAAAGAGTCCGAGAGATACCGGGAGGCGCCGCGGTAGCCGATCATGGGGTTTTCCTCGGCTGGTTCGAATGCGGGGCCGCCCAGCAGGTTGGCGTACTCGTTGGACTTGAAGTCCGACATCCGGATGATCACCGGCTCCGGGGCAAAAGCCGCTGCGATCGTGGAGATACCCTCGGCCAGGCGCCGGACGTAGTAGTCCCGGGGCCCGTCGTAAGCTGCCGTCTTCTCGCGGATTTCCCGCACGGTGTAGTCCGAGAGCGAGGCGGGGCGTTCGATTTCTCCCGCCACCGCCAGCAGGGCGTTGGGGTGGATGCCGATCTGGCGGTTGATGATGAATTCGAGGCGGGCCAGGCCAACACCGTGGTGCGGAAGCCTGGCGAAGCTGAAGGCCTGCTCGGGGGTGCCTACATTCATCATGATCTTCACCGGCGCCGGCGGCATGGTGTCCAGGCTGGTCTCGTTCAGGGTGTAGTCCAGCAGGCCCTCGTAGACCAGGCCGGCCTCGCCCTCGGCGCACGAAACAGTGACCGGGACTCCGTCCGCAAGGACCCTGGAAGCGTTGCCGGTTCCGACGACGGCCGGGATGCCAAGCTCGCGGGCAATAATGGCGGCGTGGCAGGTGCGCCCGCCACGGTCCGTGACGATGGCGGCGGCCTTCTTCATGATCGGTTCCCAGTCCGGGTCCGTCATGTTGGCCACCAGGACGTCGCCGGCCTGGAACGAGGCCATCTGGTCGATCGAGGTGAGGACCCGCACCTGCCCGGCGCCGATACGCTGGCCGATAGCGCGGCCCTCCACCAGGACAGCCGAGCGCTCGTTCAGCGTGTACCGGGAGATGGTGCCGGTGGCCTTACGCGACTCAACAGTTTCGGGGCGGGCCTGAAGGATGTACAGCTCCCCGTCCACCCCGTCCTTGCCCCACTCGATGTCCATGGGACGGCCATAGTGCGCCTCGATGGCCACCGCGTGGCGGGCAAGCTGCTCCACTTCTTCATCCGTCAGGCTGAAACGGCGGCGGAGGTCCTGCGGCACGGGCACGAAGTCCACGGTCCTGCCCACCTCGCGGGACTCTGTGTAGGTCATCTGGACTGCTTTTTCGCCCAGGCCGCGTTTCAGGACTGCCGGGCGTCCGGCGGCCAGGGCCGGCTTGTAGACGTAGAACTCGTCAGGGTTAACGGCACCTTGGACCACAGCCTCCCCCAGCCCGTAGGACGAGGTGATGAAGACGGCGTCGTTGAAGCCCGTTTCGGTGTCCATGGTGAACATCACCCCGGAGGCGCCGACGTCGGAGCGGACCATGCGCTGCACGCCGGCCGAGAGTGCCACCTCGGAATGGGTGAACCCGTGGTGCACCCGGTAGGCGATGGCGCGGTCGTTGTAGAGCGAGGCAAAAACATCCTTGATGGCGAGCAGGATGTTCTCGACGCCACGGATGTTCAGGAACGTCTCCTGCTGCCCCGCGAAGGAAGCATCAGGAAGGTCCTCTGCCGTGGCACTGGAACGCACCGCCCAGGACACGTCCCCCGCGTGCTGGTCCGTCAGGCGGGTGTAAGCAGTACGGATCTGTTCCTCGAAACCGTCCGGAAACGGGGTGCTGCGGATCAGGTCCCGGATCTGTTTCCCTGCCAGGGCCAAGGCGGCCACATCGCCGCTGTCCAGGCCCTCAAGGATGTCTTCGATCCGGGTGTCCAGGCCCGAGCCGCTCAGGAAACGCCGGTAGGCGTCAGCGGTGGTGGCGAAGCCGTCCGGCACTTTGACCCCCGCCGAGGCGAGGCCCCGGACCATTTCCCCGAGCGAGGCGTTTTTGCCGCCGACCTGGTCAAGGTCGGACAGGCCGAGGTCCGAAAACCAAAGAACGTCAGTCATAGGTGGTGCTCCTTCGTTGGGCACGCTCTGACAAGCGCTTAAAAAAGATGTGATGCAAGGTTGGGCGGGTACGCCGTCCGGAAGCAATTACATGTGACGCGCACAACACCAATGGGAAGTAATGAAAAGTCACCGAGTTGTCTGACAGATGCGGCCTGGCAGCCGCCAAAGTGCACCTGCACGGGTTTGGCAATAGTCTGGCCAGATGGGGACAAACACGGTCAACGGCGAACAAATCGACAGGCAGTCGCGCATTCTCGAAGCCGCACTGGACCTGCTGTCCCGGCACGGCATCTCCGGCGTGAGCATGCGTGCGGTAGCCCGGGAAGCCGGCGTCGCGCTGGGCCTGGTGAACTACTACTACGACGATAAAACAAGCCTGATCCGGGCGGCCCTGCAGCGCGTGGACGAACACGACCTCCTGCTGCTGGCCCGGGACTCCTCCGTTTCCGCGGATGAGCAACTCCGCAAGGCATTGCGGCGGGTTGCGGCCGCCGACCTGTTGACCACCCGCTACCTGTCCCTGCGCCTGCACCTGTGGGCCCTCGCGCAGGCAGACGAGGACTACGCGCAGATCAACGCTGCCGCCTTTGACCGCTACATCGACGGGCTTGCGGCGCTGGTCTCTGAAGCCCAGCCCGGGATGCCATGGGACGAATGCCGGGCACGGGCCTCGGACATTGTGGTGATACAGAACGGCATGTGGCTGACCTCGCTTCTCGGGGTGGACCAGGAGTCCATCGAGCGAAGCATCGCCCGCACCGAGGAAATCGCCTTCGCCCCGCCGCAGGACAACGCTCCCGGCAACGGGCCCGGCGAGGACGCCATCCAGGAACGCTAAGCACCGCGGCATCATTCGCCGCAATCAGTCACAGTAATATTTGAACGAGTGTTCAACTACCTATTGAACACTCGTTCAACTTCCATTACTGTCCTGCGTATGACTTACGCCACACCGTCTCCGGACGTGACAGCATCCACACTGTTCATCAACGGCTCCTGGGAGCCGGCAGCGTCAGGCGCCGTGCGCCACATCCACAACCCGGCCGACGGCGAGCTCGCCGCCACGGTCTCCGAAGCTGGCCGGAAAGACGCGGAGCGGGCCATTGCCGCCGCCCGCGCCGCCTTCGACTCAGGGATCTGGTCAAGCGTCCCGGCTCCCGAGCGGGGCACCTTCCTGCTCAAGGTCGCCGCCGAACTGCGCGAACGCCGGGAAAAGTTCGCCCGCGCCGAATCGCTGGACACCGGCAAGCGGATCATCGAAAGCCGCATCGACATGGACGACATCGCCGCCTGCTTCGAATACTTCGGCAGGCTCGCGGGACAACAGCCGGGCCGCGTGGTCGATGCCGGGAACCCCGATGTCGCCAGCAAGATTGTCTACGAACCCGTGGGCGTCTGCGGCCTGATCACCCCATGGAACTACCCCCTGCTGCAGGCGGCGTGGAAGATCGCACCCGCGCTGGCCGCAGGCTGCACGTTTGTCCTTAAGCCCTCCGAGCTGACCCCCTCCACCGCCATCCTGGCCATGCAGCTGCTGCAGGACCTCGGCCTGCCGGACGGCGTAGCCAACCTGGTGACCGGACCCGGCGCCGAGGCGGGCGCACCGCTCTCCGAACACCCCGACGTCGACCTCGTCTCCTTCACCGGCGGCCTGGAAACCGGCAAGCGCATCGCCGCGGCCGCCGCCGGAACCGTCAAAAAAGTGGCGCTGGAACTGGGCGGCAAAAACCCCAACGTCGTGTTCGCCGACGCCGACTTTGACGCCGCCGTCGACAACGCCCTGAACGGGGCGTTCGTCCACTCCGGCCAGGTCTGCTCGGCCGGAGCACGGCTGGTGGTGGAGGAATCCATCGCCGAACACTTCGTCGACGAACTGGTCCGCCGCGCGCAGGACATCCGCCTGGGCGGCCCGTTCGATGACGCAGCCGAAACCGGCCCGCTGATCTCCGCCGCCCACCGCGACAAAGTGCATTCGTACGTCCAGCGCGGCATTGCGGAGGGGGCGCGGCTGCGGTGCGGCGGTGCGGCACCGGCCGGCGGGAAGTTCGACGGCGGTTTCTACTACCAGCCCACCGTCCTGGACCGCGTCCAAAAGGGCATGTCCGTGGTCATCGACGAGGCGTTCGGACCCGTCGTTACCGTCGAAACCTTCCGCACGGAAGACGAGGCAGTGGCCACCGCCAACGACACCATTTACGGACTGGCCGGCGCAGTCTGGACCCAGGACGCCGGCAAGGCGCAGCGCGTGGCAGGCCGGCTCCGGCACGGCACCATCTGGATCAACGACTACCACCCCTACCTCCCCCAGGCCGAGTGGGGCGGCTTCGGCCAGTCCGGCGTCGGCCGCGAACTGGGCCCCAGCGGGCTGGCCGAATACCAGGAAGCCAAGCACATCTACCAGAACACCAGCCCCCAGGTCACTGGCTGGTTCGCTGACCACGGCAAGGAGAACTAGATGCACTTCGACAACATCGAGGACCTCAGCGAGCGCGGGTTCGACTACGTGGTGATCGGCGGCGGATCCGCCGGAGCGGCTGTGGCAGCACGGCTGAGCGAGGACCCGGAGGTGACCGTGGCCCTGGTAGAGGCGGGTCCGGACGACCGCAACATCCCGGAAATCCTGCAGCTGGACCGCTGGATGGAGCTGCTGGAATCCGGGTATGACTGGGACTACCCGGTGGAACCGCAGGAGAACGGCAACTCCTTTATGCGCCACGCCCGCGCCAAAGTCATGGGCGGCTGCTCCAGCCACAACTCCTGCATCGCCTTTTGGGCTCCGCGGGAGGACCTGGACGAATGGGAGTCCAAGTACGGCGCAGCCGGCTGGAATGCCGACGCCGCCTGGCCGCTCTACAAACGGCTGGAAACCAACGAGGACGCCGGCCCTGACGCACCCCACCACGGGGACTCAGGCCCCGTGCACCTGATGAACGTGCCCCCGGCCGATCCTGCCGGCGTCGCGCTTTTGGATGCCTGCGAGCAGGCCGGGATCCCCCGTGCGAAGTTCAACACCGGAACCACGGTGGTCAACGGTGCCAACTTCTTCCAGATCAACCGCCGGGCGGACGGCACCCGCGCCTCAAGCTCGGTTTCCTACATCCATCCGATCATTGAAAGGGAAAACTTCACCCTGCTGACCGGCCTCCGCGCCCGCCAGCTGGTGTTCGACGCGGACAAGCGCTGCACCGGGGTGGACGTGGTGGACTCGGCGTTCGGCCGGACCCACCGGCTCTCCGCGCGCCGCGAGGTCATCCTGTCCACCGGTGCCATCGACTCCCCCAAGCTGCTGATGCTCTCCGGCATCGGCCCGGCAGCGCACCTCGCCCAGCACGGCATCGAGGTCCTGGTGGACTCCCCCGGCGTGGGCGAGCACCTGCAGGACCATCCGGAAGGCGTGGTGCAGTTCGAGGCCAAACAGCCCATGGTGCAGACCTCCACCCAGTGGTGGGAGATCGGCATCTTCACCCCCACCGAGGATGGGCTGGACCGGCCGGACCTGATGATGCACTACGGCTCGGTCCCGTTCGACATGAACACCCTGCGGCACGGCTACCCCACCACCGAGAACGGCTTCAGCCTCACTCCCAACGTCACGCACGCCCGCTCCCGCGGCACCGTCCGGCTGCGCAGCCGCGACTTCCGTGACAAGCCGATGGTGGACCCGCGCTACTTCACCGATCCCGAAGGGCACGACATGCGGGTCATGGTGGCCGGCATCCGAAAGGCCCGGGAAATCGCCGCCCAGCCGGCCATGGCCGAATGGGCCGGGCGCGAACTGTCGCCGGGCGTCGAGGCCCAGACCGACGAGGAACTGCGGGACTACATCCGCAAGACCCACAACACCGTGTACCACCCGGTGGGCACGGTCCGGATGGGCCCGTACGACGACGACATGTCACCACTGGATCCCGAGCTGCGGGTCAAAGGCGTCACCGGACTCCGGGTCGCCGATGCGTCCGTCATGCCCGAGCATGTCACCGTGAACCCCAACATCACCGTCATGATGATCGGCGAGCGCTGCGCAGACCTGATCCGCGCCGGCCACACGGTCCCAGACGCCCTGGAAGAGAAGGAGCTCATCACATCCCTCGCCTGAGCGGCGGGTCTTAGGGGGCCGCATTTCCCCAACAGCGACGGCCCCCACGCGTTATTTCGCCGCACCCCAGGGCGGCCGGTCCCATCGTGCTTTTTTGATCTAGGAGTCCATATTGGAACCCAGCAAGAGTATTGATTCAAGCGGCATGGACGAGTTTGGTTACACGCAGACGCTGGACCGGAGCATCGGCAAATTTGCCAGCTTCGCGGCAGGCGTCAGCTACATCTCGATCCTCACAGGTGTTTTCCAACTGTTCTATTTTGGTTTTTCCATGGCCGGCCCGGCGTATGCCTGGTCCTGGCCGCTCGTGTTCGCAGGCCAGCTGATGGTGGCGCTGTGTTTTGCCGAACTGGCGGGCCGTTACCCGGTGGCCGGATCGGTGTACAACTGGGCCAAGCGGCTCTCCTCCGGCACCTCGTCGTGGCTGGCCGGCTGGTTGCTGCTGCTGTCCTCCATCATGGCGTTGGGTTCGGTGGCGCTTGCCCTGCAGCTCACCCTGCCGCAGCTGTGGTCGGGTTTCCAGTTCGTGGGTGACGGCACCGGCCCCTACGACTTCGCCATGAACGGCGTGGTGCTGGCAACAATTATGATCACCATTTCCACCCTCATCAACGCGTTCGGCGTGAAGTTGATGACCCGCATCAACAGCATCGGCGTTTTCGTGGAGCTGATTGCGGCAGTGCTGCTGATCCTGGCACTGGCGTGGCACACGGTGCGCGGGCCTGAGGTCTTCTTCGACACCGCAGGCTTTGGGGAAGGCCACGATCTTGGCTTCTTTGGTGTGTTCCTGATCGGAGCCATGGCCTCCGGTTATGTCATGTACGGGTTCGACACGGCCAGCTCCCTCGGGGAGGAAACCAAGGATCCGAAGCGCACGGCGCCCAAGGCCATCCTGCGGGCCATCACGGCGTCCTTCGTGCTGGGCGGGCTGATCCTGCTCTTTGGGATCCTCGCCGCACCGGACCTCAGCGATCCCAAGGTGGGAGCTGCCGACGGCGGCCTGCAGTACATTGTGCTCTCCGTCCTGGGCGGGCCTTTCGGCAAGGCGTTCCTCGCCTGCATCGTGGTGGCGGTGGTGGTGTGCACCCTCGCCGTCCATGCGGCGGCGATCCGCATGATGTTCGCCATGGCCAGGGACAACAACCTGCCGTTCAGCCGGCAGCTGAGCAAGGTGGACCCGGTCCGCAGGACCCCCACCGTCGCGGCCATCGTGGTGGGCGTGATCGCCGTCATCCCGCTGCTGGTGAACGTGATGCAGCCGGCGATTTTCACCATCCTGTCCAGCATCAGCATCGTCCTGATCTACCTGTCCTACCTCCTGGTCACGGTTCCGATGCTGCGCAACCGTTTCCTGAAGAAGTGGCCCCTTGCGGCCGACGGCTCCGAGCCCGGCTTCAGCCTGGGCAAGTGGGGGCTGCCGGTGAACATCCTTGCGGTCCTGTGGGGCGGGGCAATGACGCTGAACCTGGTGTGGCCGCGGCCGGAGATCTACAACTCGGTGCCGCCGTTTGAGTGGTACCTGCAGTGGGGCGGAGTGATCTTCGTGGCGGCCGTCACCGGCGGCGGCGCCCTGCTGTACCGGCTGAAGATCCGGCATCAAACGGGGGTCCTGGCCGAACACGCCGCAGCCGTGGCAGCACATCCGGCGTCGGGCGCTGCCCCGTCGGGAACTGCTCTGCCGGCAACCCCGGCAGAACCCCGGTCGGTGGACGCCACGGTGGCCTGAGCCGCCGCCCAACACCTGCATCTGCCTGCTTTCCCCTAGCGAAGGGCCGACGGCGGTACTCCCCCGAGTGCCGCCGTCGGCCCTTCTGCAGTGCGTGCCTGGGCAAGCTGGAATGCTTCGCTGGGCGGCCCCACTGAGCCTCGCTTGATGAGCCGCGCTCGAAGGCCGGGCACCGCCCCGAACGCCTTCCTTCCATCAATCTGCCTGATCAAAGCTGTGGCGGCCGCTACGCCCATGTCATAGACGGGTTGGGCCACGACCGTCAGGGGCGGCGTAGTGAGGCGTGCCCAGGCGAAGTCGTCGTACATAAGAAACGAGACGTCCCCGGGGATCGAGAGTTGCAGGTCCTGAATTGCGCCCAGGGCGCTGAGCGCGATCAGCCCATCTGACGCCACGATGACCGTTGCCGGGTCTGCCCGAACGAGGAGTTCACGGGTGGCATCGCGGATGGAGTCGGCGTCGCCCGCATTGAGCCGTACCAGGTCGTAGGGGAACGGGAGTCTGGTCTCCGCAAATGCCCGCAGCATGCCCTCCAGGCGCTCCGAAATCTGTGACGAATCCAGCGAGGTCCCTTCAACGAACGGCGAAGCATTTTTCAAAGTGGAGATGAAGGCGATCCGGCGGTGGCCGGAGTCCAGCAGGTACTTCGTGGCGTCGTAGGAGATGGCGGCCATGTCTGCGGTGATGACTTCCGCCGGGAGTCCGAGGGCTGCCCGGTCCAGCAGGACCAAGGGGCGCCCTGACTCGTAAACGCGCTGCAAATGGTCTGTTTCGGTGGACGATGCAGGGGCGACTATAAGGCCGTCCACCCGATTGTCGAGCAGAACCTGGACGGCCTCCACCTCGGCGGCCCGCTCCTCATCGGTATTGGCAAGGATGACGTTGTAGCCGCTCTTTTTTGCGGTGTCGGTGATACCCCTGGTGGCCAGGCCAAAATGAGGGTTTTCAATGTCGCCCACCACCACACCTATCGTGTGGGATTTGCCGGTGTTCATGCTTCGGGCCAGCTCATTGGGGCGGTAGGAAAGTCCCTCGGCTGCGGCCAGGACGCGCTCGCGCACATCCTCGCTCACCGCACCGTAATTGCCCAGCGCCCGCGCAGCCTGCGCCTTGGAAACACTGGCCGCCCGGGCTACATCCGCGACTGTAACGTCCCGGCGCCTGGAAGTGTTACTGCTCATTTCTGCCTTCGAAAATGGGGCCTTGACGCCCGATGTGGCTTGGGTTACATTTTTACCAACCCGATGTGAGTCCGGTCTCAACCGTACCGACTGAGACCGGACTCAGCAAGAGCTTTGAACCAAGGCCGAATGGCCGCCCTGCTTCCCAAGATTGGAAATAACCTTGAACAAACGATTCAGCTTCCGCCCCGCGGCAATGGTCGCGGCCGCCGTCGCGGCACTCGTGGCACTGTCCGGCTGCGGCGGGTCAACGCCCGCCCAGTCCACCGCCGATAACCCGTACGGCCTCATCCAGCCCGGCACCGTCCGGGTTGCCAGCCTGGGTGATTCGAAGCCCTACACCTTCACCGACGCCCAGGGTAACTTCACCGGTTTTGATGTTGAGCTTTTCCAGGACGTTGCCAAGCGGGCCGGGGTAGACAACGTGGTCTTTACCGGCCAGGACTTCTCCGCAATTCTTCCCGCCGTGGCCAACGGACAGTTCGACGTCGGGGTCGCCGCGATCGGCATCACCGACAAGCGCAAGGAAACCGTGGACTTCTCCAACGGCTACCTCGCTGGCTACCTGACCGTCCTGACCACCAAGGATTCCGGCATCAAAGGCGTGGAAGGCCTGAACGGAAAGCGCCTCGGCGTGGTCCAGGGTACCCTCCAGGAAGCCTACGCAGTCAAGAACTTCCCCACCGCCAGCCTGGTCCGGTTCCCGGACAACAACTCAGCCATCGCAGCGGTCAACAGCGGCTCAGCCGACGCCCACTTCCTCGACTACGAGGCGGCCAAGGACTACACCGAACAGCACGGCCTGGTCAGCGTCGCCGACATCCCCTCCTTCGACGCACCTGCCGGTTTCGCCATCGCGAAGGACAAGACCGCCCTCAAGGAAGCCCTGAACAAAGCACTCGCCGAAGCCATGGAAGACGGCACCTGGAAGTCCCTGTACCAGAAGTGGTTCCCGGGCTCCCCGATGCCCGAGCAGTACCTGCCCAAAGCCGAGCAAACAGCAACACCGGCCCCCACCGCCGCCAAGTAACACCTGACCCACCACAGCCGGACACCAGCCGGCCCTACCAACCGGGCGGACCGCCGTTCGCGGTCCGCCCGGGATTCACAAGCTAACTACGTCTGAGAGCAACCATGGACTGGTTCAACACCATCATCCGCACCTTTTTCGACTTCAAGGCGATGGCCGAAGTTTTTCCGCAGCTCCTCGCAGTCGGGCTGCTGAACACGCTGATCATTTCCATCGCGGCAACCATCCTGGGGGTTTTCCTGGGCATGGTGATCGCGGTGATGGGCATCTCGCCGTCCCGGTGGCTGCGTGTCCCGGCCCGCATCTACACTGACCTGTTCCGCGGCCTGCCGGCCATCCTGACCATCCTGCTGATCGGCCAGGGCTTCGCCCGGTTGAGCCAGTCAGTTTTTGGTCCCTCTCCGTACCCGCTGGGCATCATCGCCTTGAGCCTGATCGCCAGCGCCTACATCGGCGAGATCTTCCGGGCCGGCATCCAGAGCGTGGATAAGGGACAGGGCGAGGCCTGCCGGGCCCTGGGCATGAGCTACGCCAAGTCCATGGCACTGGTGGTCATTCCCCAAGGCATCCGCCGGGTACTGCCAGCCCTCGTGAACCAGTTCATCGCCATCGTCAAAGACTCCTCCCTCGTCTACTTCCTGGGCTTGCTGGTCAGCGAGCGCGAACTCTTCCGAGTGGGACAGGATGCCGCCGTCCTCTCGGGCAACCTCTCCCCGCTGGTCATGGCAGGCCTCTTCTACCTCGTCATCACCGTGCCGCTGACCCACCTGGTCAACTATTTCGACAACAGGTTCCGCACCGGCCGGCGCCGCCCCGCCGCGCCTACGAGCGGCCTGAAGGAAGTCAAAGAACTCGACGCGGCCTCGCCGCTGATTACCGGGAGCAACACATGAGCCTCGCCAGCAACACCTCACGCAGCAACACGGCACCAGACATTGAGACCTTCCACGGTTCCAGCCTGGAGCTGAAGAACCTGACCATGGCGTACGGCGACATCGAGGTCCTGCGCAACGTCAACCTCACCGTCAAGCCGGGAACCACCACCTGCATCATCGGACCGTCCGGTTCGGGCAAGTCCACCCTGCTCCGCGGCGTCAACCGCCTGCATGAACCCAAAAGCGGTGACGTGCTCCTGGCCGGCGAAAGCGCCCTGAAGGTCAACCCGGACATCCTCCGGGCCCGGATCGGCATGGTGTTCCAGCACTTCAACCTCTTCCCGGACCACACGGCACTGGAAAACGTCGCCCTGGCCCTGTGGAGTGTCAAAAAGATGTCCAAGGCAGAGGCCCGCGAACGTGCACGGCGCCGGCTGGCTGAAGTGGGCCTCGCCGAGCGCGCGGACCACCGCCCCCGGGACCTGTCCGGCGGCCAGCAGCAGCGCGTCGCCATCGCCCGCGCCCTGGCCATGGAACCCGAAGTCATGCTGTTCGATGAAGCCACCAGCGCCCTGGACCCGGAACTGGTCAAGGGTGTCCTGAACCTCATGGCAGGACTCGGACGCCGCGGAATGACCATGCTCGTGGTCACCCACGAAATGGGCTTTGCCCGCAAGGTCGCGGACCAGGTCGTTTTTATGGACGAAGGCGAAGTCGTCGAAGCCGGCACCCCCGGCGACCTCTTCGATAACCCCAAGAGCGAACGCCTCCAGCGTTTCCTCTCCGAAGTCCTGTGATGCGCCGGGTGACCACCACGCCCATCCGTACAGCCGTCGTCGGGTTCGGGGTCTCGGGCAAAGTCTTCCACGCGCCGCTCATCGCAGCTGATCCTGCCTACTCGCTGGACATCATCGTCACAGCCGATCCGGTCCGCGCGGCCGTTGCGTCCAGGCTCTATCCCCAGGCCCGGATTGTTCCAACGCCGGAGGCCATGCTCGCCCACTCCGGCGACCTCGACCTGGTAATCCTCGGAACGCCGCCGCTCACCCATTTCGACCTTGCCTCCACCGCCATGGCGCACGGGCTGCACGTGGTGGTGGACAAGCCGTTCGTCACTGCCTCTGGCCACGGAGAGGAGCTCGTGGCCGCCGCTGCCGATGCTGGTGTGCAGCTCACGGTCTTCCAAAACCGCCGGTGGGACGCAGACTTCCTGACGCTCCGAAGGCTGCTCGACGAAGGCGCGCTGGGAGAAGTCCGCAGCTTCGAGTCACGCTTCGAATGGTGGCGGCCGGAAGGCTTCGGGAACTGGCGCGACACCGCTTCGCTGGGGGAGGGCGGGGGAATCCTCCACGACCTCGGCGCCCACCTGATCGACCAGGCGGTCCAGCTGTTCGGGCCGGTCCAGGAAAGCTATGGTGAGACGGCAAATCACGGACCGCACCCGGACGCGGCGGACACCGAAGCCTTCGTGTCACTGCTCCATGAATCCGGCGTCCGGTCCCGGCTGTGGATGAACGGGATGGCGGCGCAGGTGGGCCCGCGCTTCCATGTCCTGGGTTCCGTGGCCGGCTACACCAAGTGGGGCCTGGATCACCAGGAACCTGCCCTCGCAGCGGGTATGTCCCCCTTGGATCCCTCGTACGGCGTGGAGCCCCAGGACGCTTGGGGGGTCCTGGGCATCGACGGTGCCACCACCCGCGTCCGGCCGGAAACCGGCGCCTACCCCCGGTTCTACACAGAACTGGCCGCCGCTCTTCGCGGCGAAGGCGCCTTGCCCGTCAATCCGGCCGAGTCGCTTGAAGTCCTTCGGATCATCGAAAAAGTCCACGCCTTCGCCTGAGGCAGGTCCGAGCAGCACAGGTACAGGCTGTTCCAGTCCTGCCCGCACTATCGTCCTAAACACCCAGAAAGGGAGAACCATGTCCTCCACAGCCCCAGCAAAACGTGTTGCCGTCATCGGCGGCGGCATCCTCGGCGCATCAACCAGCATGCACCTCGCACGGGGTGGCGCCCACGTGACCCTTGTAACCGCCGGGCCCCTCGCGAGCGGGGCCTCAAGCCGCTCCATCGCGTGGCTGAACTCCTCCGGGGCCCGGTCCGCGGACTACCACTACCTGCGGATGCTTGCCATCGACCGGTACCGTACCTGGACTGCGCACCACCCCGAGAGCCGGGGCTACATCAGGTTCGATGGCGCCATGAAATGGGCCGGACCGGATGAGACATTCCGCGAGACCTTCGCCTTTGAGCGTTCAACGGGGTACGACTCCGTCTGGATCAACCGCCACGACGTGTCCCGGATCGCACCCGACGTGAACGTTGAGGCGGTGGCCGAGGAAGGTGCCATTTACAACGCGGGAGAAGGCTGGGTGAATATGCCCGACTTCATCCCCGCGCTGGTCGCCGAAGCAGTGGCCAACGGCGCTGAGGTCATCGAGAACGCCGGCGACGTGCGGGTGGACGTTCAGGACGGCGCCGCGTACGGCGTCATACTCGGCGACGGGACCAGGCTGGCGGCAGACCAGGTGGTGCTGGCAACCGGCGGTGACGTTCCTGGCCAACTCGCCGCCTTGGGGGTGACGGTCCCGGATGCCACCCCTGCCGCCTTCGTGCTGTTCACGGATCCGGTCGACTTCGAAGTAAAAACAGTGCTCAATACCCCGCGCGTGGCGGTGCGGCCCACTCCCGACGGCCGCCTGGTACTCGATGCCGATTGGGCCGAGCAATCCATCATTGTCGAGGACGATGGTTCCCTCACGGTTCCCGAAGCGTCCGTGCAGGGCTTGCTCGACGAGGCATCGAAGGTCCTTGCCGGAAACCCCCGGCTGACCGCGCAGAAAGTAGGCGCAGGGCTGAAGCCCATTCCGGGCGACGGCGAACCCGTAGTTGGTCCGGTGCCGGCTATTTCAGGACTGCACACGGTGTTCACTCATTCGGGTGCAACGCTCGGGCTGATCCTTGGAGAACTCCTCGCTGAAGAGATCCTCACCGGAACCCCCTCTCCGGTGCTGAAGTCCTTCCGCCTGGACCGGTTCGACGCCGGCACCACGGCGCCTGAAGCAGTGGGTACGGGCGCCTGGGCGCCGGTACCGCAGAAATAGCAGACTGTGGGCGGGGAGTGGCGAAGGCTTTCACCACTCCCCGCTGTGGCTTAGGTCCGGACTACTGCACTCCCTCATGCGGGGGCGGCCCCACTGAGCCCCGGCTCGCCGCCCATTATGAGGCTGCGCGGGGATACTCGCTGGAAGGACGCCGGTACATGTAGTAGTCCCCGTACTACCAAGACGCATCCGACGGCGGGAGGGGCCCAACAGCCCCTCCCGCCCTGATTCTTTTCAGATAGCGGGCAAGGGACCCCGTCTCATGGCGGTCCATCAAGCACAGTTAGTCCGTTTCAGGCCCTTCGCAAAAGTGGCAGCCGTCGTCGCAGGCGTCCAGGGCCTCCCCTGCTGCCGACCTGTGCGCGGGCTGGTTTTCGTTGTACTCCATCGGTTCCTCTCAGCTTTAAGACCGGGCCGGCGCGTTGGCTAGCGTGCGAGACGCCACGCTTGTTGGTGGACGGTGTGACCACTGGGAAGGTCCGGGGACACGGAAACAGTGAAAGACCAGTAGTCATGCTGGGTTACAAGCACGCCACCTCCTCGGCTGCGGCACGCAGTCGAAGCAATTGCCACCGCTGCACCGAGATCTTGCTGAAGCGTAGCGGCGTCATCGGCGTCTACTTCAAGCATGCTTTCTGACATCTGGATCAAGGTCATGACTGGTACCCCTGTCGATGGATTAATGGTGCGTCATTGCCACCCCTTTGTGGCGACGATCACGAGAATATTATAGACCTGCTGTATACGAATCGTCTACAACGGCACGAGCGCGCTGTGTCACGGACTCGGCAGGTGCTCGAACCGGAATCACTGTTGGCTGGCGTAGCCTTCCCAGGCTGCGCGCGCAGAAAGCGCCTGCCGGGTTGTACCGGTCCGATGCCGGGCCTGCCGGTTGGTTGGCGTGCTTGGGCAACGGCGATAATTCCGCGAGGGTCGAAGGGGGCCAGCAGGGCGATGCGTACGACTATGGTCAGCGGCGCTGCCGCGGGCACCAGCCTAAACACAATGTCACGAGTGCCGATTGCGTTCTTCTTGGTTCCGTCCTTGGCGCAGCGCTGGCGTGTGGCGTCGGTGCCGCATTTTTTTAGTGAAAGGCATTCACTAACTATTGATTTGAATCCCACCCCCGTCAAGGCGTGGTCCACCATCAGTATTTTTATAGTGGACAAGTTGTATACGAGTGATTTACAGTTTTTGCACGGCTCAACGTGAGTTGAATCACGAAGGCCGCATTGTCCGGCACTTGGCCTTCTCCGCAACGGTGCGAAGTAGGCATCCGACCCTGAAAACCATCGAGGATTTCCATGAGCAATGTGTCCCAACAGGCGCGAGCGGTGCGTAAGCACACCTCCCTCCCCGCAGTTGCCGCATCCAGCCTCGCCGGCACCGCCGTCGAGTGGTACGACTTCTTCCTCTACGGCACGGCTGCTGCCCTTGTCTTCAACAAACTGTTTTTCCCAAGCGCGGATCCCTTCGTCGGCACCATGCTGGCCCTGGGCACCTTCGCAGCAGGCTTCGTCGCCCGCCCCCTCGGCGCCATCGTGCTTGGCCATCTCGGCGACAAGCACGGCCGCAAATCCACCCTTGTAGCAAGCCTGCTCCTGATGGGTGTGGCCACCGCTCTCATCGCCTTCATCCCGCCCTACGCCTCCATTGGCATCGCCGCTCCCCTGATCCTCCTCGTCCTTCGCCTGGTGCAGGGTTTCGCCCTCGGGGGTGAATGGGGCGGCGCTGTCCTGCTCGTCTCCGAGTACAGCGACGACAGCACCAAGCGTGCCTTCTGGGCCTCATGGCCCAATGTTGGTCCACCCCTGGGCAACCTCATGGCGGCTGGCGTCCTTGCTGTTCTGTCGGCAGCCATGCCACAGGCAGATTTCCTTGCCTGGGGATGGCGCATCGCCTTCGGGCTTTCGGCCCTGCTCGTGATCATCGGGCTGGTCCTGCGCCTCTATGTCCAGGAGACGCCGCTCTTCCTGGCTTCGCAGGCCAAGGCAGATGCCGAGCACGCCAAGCAGGCGAAACTGCCCCTGGCAGAGCTGTTCCGCGGCAACTGGCGTGAAATCCTCATCGCCACCGGCAGCCGGATGGGTGAGAACGCAGGTTTCTACATCTACTCGCTGTTCCTCATCACCTACGTCACCGAGATCCTGAAACTGGACCGCCAGACCGGCCTTACCGCCGTCATGATTGGCCAGGGCGTCGCCGTCATCGCGATCCCCATCCTGGCGATCTTCGCCGACCGTATTGGACGCAAGCCCATGATGATTGGCGCATCGGTGGCCACCGTGGTGTGGGGTTTCGCGTTCTTCGCCCTCCTGGATACCCGCCAGCCGGTCATGATCGTCCTCGCTGCCGTCGGCGGCCTGCTGATCTTTGCCGCCTACAGCTCGGTCATCGGGGCCTTCTTCTCCGAACTGTTCCCGACGAAGGTCCGCTACAGCGGAACGTCCGTCGCATACAACGTGGCCTCCCTGATCGCCGGTTCACTCTCCCCCATCATTGCCCTGGCCCTATACCAGGCTTTCGGCACAGGCCAGGCGATCGCCCTCTATCTCGTACTCATGGGCGTCATCTCGATCGTCTCGGTTTCCTTCGCCAAGGAAACCAAAAACATGAAGCTGAGCGACCTCGACGAACAGGCGGCCCGCAAGGTGGCACAACCATGACGTAACCGCCGTTCGTGGCGGCCACGCCGCCACGGACAGTACCAACTACCTGCCCGGTGAAGGCACCAGAACAGAGGACCCATGAGTATTATGCAGAAACCCGCCCGGACCGCCCCTGAAACGGCCTACCGGTGGCTCCGCCGGGAAATCTCAGCACTGCCATGGGACCAGGAAGCCTTCCTCACCGAAAGCGCCATTGCGGAAGCGTCGGGAGTTTCCCGCACGCCCGTCCGTGACGCGCTCCTGCGCCTTGAAGCCGCCGGGCTCCTTCGCAGGGTTCCACACAAAGGCGCCTATGTTCCAGCCCTAAGCGCGCAGGACATCGAAAGCATGATGGAAGTCCGGCAGGTGATCGAAGACTGGGCAGTCCGGAAGGTGACATCGCTTGACCGGTTGGGCGCGGAACTTGAACTGCTCCTGCAGCAGCAGCAGGACAGCCTGGCTGATCCTGTGGCGTTCATCGACTGCGACATCAGTTTCCACAAGCACATCGTGCACGCCGCCAACAACCGGTCGCTGGAGGAAGTCTACGACTCACAGCGCATCAAGCAACAACGCATGGGGGTCACGGCGGTCCAGGACAGCCGAGGCCGCAGCGATCACGTCGTGGACGAACACCGGGCCATTGTCGAAGCAATCCGCAGCAGGGATCCCTTGGCCGCCGCGGCGGCCGTTCGAAGCCACCTCGACTCCACCCTCACCGTCCTCAAAGCCATCCCAGCCTACGGAAACCGCGGCTGACGACCAATCGGGGCGCCGCCCCCATCATGAAGGAGCACCATGGACATCGCACTCGTCCAGCTGTCCAGTCCGGACGCTGAGACCCAGACCCAGCGCATTGAGCGCGCAGAAAAACTCCTGCGCGAGCAGGCCGGGGCGGACCTCATCGTCCTGCCGGAGCTTTGGAGTGCAGGCTATTTCCATTTCGACCAGTACCCGGCGCTGTCCGAGACGGTCAGCGGGCCGACGGTCAGCATGTGCGCTTCCGTAGCGAAGGACCTCGGCGCCTATATTCACGCCGGCAGCATCGTTGAACGTATCGATGGAGGTGCGCTGCGCAATACGTCGGTCCTGGTTAACCCGGAAGGGCATATTGTCCATGAGTACTCGAAGCTGCATGTCTTCGGCTACAAGTCCCTGGAGGCCGATCTACTCACGCCAGGCACCTCGCTCCCGGTCGCAGACACAGCTTTCGGGAAGATGGCCGGCACCACCTGCTACGATCTGCGGTTCCCCGGCCTGTGGTCGGAGCTAAGCCTGCGCGGGGCCGAGATCGTCGTGGTTCCCGCCGCCTGGCCGGCTGCGCGCCGTGAGCATTGGAAGCTACTGACCTCCGCCCGTGCGGTGGAGCACCAGGTCTTTGTCCTTGCCTGTAACGCCAGCGGCATCCAGGAAGGCGTCGAACTCGGCGGCACCAGCCGCATCGTGGATCCCGCCGGACGTCTTCTGGCGGAGGCCGGAACCGGCGAGGAGGTCCTGCGCGCCACCATCGACCCGAACCTGGTACAGGAGACCCGCCGCGAATTCCCGGTCATCGCCGACCGGCTTACCGATTACTCGGGCCTGACCCGCTGAGCAAGAAAGCAACTCTCATGAAGACCAGTACGGAAACCCTGACGTTCACTGTCGCCGGCACCGGCGAGACAATCGAACTCACCGACTACGACGCCATCGTCGCCGGTTACACCGGCCGTGACGCCGCCGCCGTCCAGCACCACATCGACGAACTCGCCGCGATCGGCGTCGCACCGCCGCCTGAAGTGCCCATGTTCTATGCCGTGGACAGCAGCACTGTCACCGCCGCAGCGGAGGTGAGCGCCGCGGGCGAGAAGACCTCTGGCGAAATAGAGCCGCTCTATATCCGGCACAACGGGCGCTACTACTTCGGCATCGCCTCCGATCATACGGACCGCCACATCGAAACCCGCGACATCGGTGAATCGAAGCGGGCGTGCCCTAAACCGGTGGCCGGAACCGTCATCCCCGTCTCCGACATCCAGGCCTTGTCGCTCGATGACTGCCGGGCGCGAAGCTGGGTGGACGGCCGGCTCTACCAGGACGGCACCCTGGACGGGCTGCGGACACCGGCGAATGTCGTCGAACTGCTCCTCGAACGGAATCCCATCGGGGAACGGGACTTTGTCTGCCTCGGCGGGACCCTGCCCGTCATCGGCGGCGACTTCATCTACGGCCGCGAATGGCGGATCGAAATCACCTTCCCGGACGGCACCACCATCGACCACACTTACACCATCACGAAAGGACACCAGTCATGAGGACCGGAGACGAATACATCAAGACGCTCAACGATGGGCGCACAGTACTGATCGACGGGGAGGCGGTCGACAACGTCGCCGAGCACCCCGCCTTCCGCAACGTGATCGGCACCATCGCCGAGCTATTCGACATCGCAGCCGACCCCGGGAACGGCATGCAGTACCACAGCGACGAAATCAACGGCACCGCCAACCGCGTTTTCAGCATCCCCCGTACGGCAGAAGAGCTGAAACTGCGCCGCCAAGCCGTTGAACGGTGGGCCAAGCACACCCACGGCTGGGTGGGCCGCAGCCCGGACCACGTCGGCACCTTCTTCGCCGCGTTCGGCGCGCACCCGGAGGTCTTCGAGGACTCAGAACGGGACTTTTCCGGCAACATCCGCCGCTACTACGAGCGGATTCTCGCCGAGAGTCTCTACGTTTCCTATGCGATCATTCCGCCGCAGGTCTCCCGCGCCACGACGGCGTCCGGCTGGGAAGGCGACTTCCTGCAGGTAGGCGTCGTGAGGGAAACCGAGGAAGGCCTGGTCGTCCGCGGCTCGCAGATGCTCGCCACCGGCGGCGCCATTGCCGATGAAGTCTTCGTTACCTGCATCAAGCCCCTGGGCCCCGATGATGTCGATTTCGCCATCAGCTTCGCCCTGCCTACTGCCACGGAAGGGCTGAAATTCCTCTGCCGGCGCCCGTTCGCCCCGGCGGCCACCAGCGAGTTCGACTACCCGCTGACCAGCCATTACGACGAACCCGACGCCCTGGTCATCTTCGAAGACGTCCTCGTGCCCTGGGACCGCGTCTTCATCAACCGCAACGTTGAAACCCTGCGCCGGCAGTTCTTCGAAACCGGAGCACACGCTTTGGGCAACTGGCAGGCCCAGACCCGGTTCACCACCAAGCTGCAGTTCATCGCGGCCGTGGCACGCAAGGTCACGCAGGTTAACGGCACGGACAAGATCCCAGGCGTCCAGGAGAAGCTCGGTGAACTCGCCGCCCTGGTTTCCTCTGTGGAGTCCGCCCTGCTTGCCGCGGAGTACACCGCCGAGGCCGATTCCTCCGGCATGCTGGTCCCCGGCAAGCGTGCCCTCTACGGGGCCATGGGCCTGCAGTCCGAAACCTACCCGCGCGTCATGGCGATCCTACGGGACCTGGTTGGCGGCGGCGTGCTGCAGCTGCCCTCCAGCGTGGTGGACATGAAGAGCTCCATCACCGCCCCCGACGTTGAGCGCTACATCGCTTCCCCCGGCGTGCCGAGTGAGGAGCGCATCAAGCTCTTCCGCCTGGCATGGGACATCATTGGGTCCGAATTTGCCGGACGCCACCAGCAGTACGAGCTCTTCTACGCCGGCGCGCCGTTCGTCGTCAAGGGCGTCTACACCTACCGCAACTACGGCTATGAAGCGCAGGTCGCCGAACTCGATCAGTTCCTCGCAGGTTACGGCGTGGACGGCCGCAAGGAGGACAACTAGCCATGGCAAAGCCCGAATTCGAATTCACCCCCACCTCTTCGGTGGATTTCACCCCCTGCAACCCGCACATTGAGGGCCTCTCCGAGGCTATCCTCGCCCGCGACGACTCAAACGACTCGGTTACCCGGATCCTCAAATTCGAACCTGGCACCGACACCTCCCCCAACGGGGTCCTGACCCACGATTTCTGGGAAGAGGTCTTCATCTTCGAAGGTTCCTTCGTTGACCAGCGCCTCGGGAAAACCTTCAGTGCCGGAGACTGGGCAACCCGTCCACCAGGCATGGAGCACGGCCCCTGGGTCTCGGAGAACGGCGCAAGGATGTTCGAAGTGCGCTACTACCAGAACGGAAAGAACTGACATGGGCGCCCCGGCAGCCTTCGCCGTCCCGGACGGGCTGGCCATGCGACGGACCATGGGAAGGTTCCTCACCGGCGTCGCCATTGTGACTACGGAGCACGGGGGCGAGCAGTACGGCATGACCATAAACTCGCTCACGTCCATCAGCCTGGATCCGCCGATCCTGATGATCTCGCTGAACTTCAACACCCGCACCGGTGATGCCGTACTGGCGAGCGGAAAATTTGCGATTTCCATCCTGGGCGCCAAGCAGGAGGCCGTTGCCCGGCAGTTCGCCCAGCGCGGCGGAGCGCGCTTCGAAGCCGGCGAGTTCGATACCACCGAGGGCGGTCTGTCCGTGATCACCGGCGCGTTGTCCCAAGCCGAGTGCAGGGTGGTCCACCAGTACGACATTGGTGACCACCAGGTTTTCTTTGGCCAAGTGACTTCCTGCCGGGACCGTGACGGCGAAGGCCTGGCCTTCAACGCCGGAAAGTTTGGCTCGTTCCGCGACTTCAACCACGACGCCATGCCCTGGACGTTCTAGCGCCAGAACCTCCAGTCCGTTGCATGATGCCGTCCCTGTTCCCGTTACCGGGCGCGGGGACGGCAGGAGCGTTTCAGCCCCGCCCGGCCAGGGGCTGACCACCGCCAACGGCGTGCGGCACAGGTCAGTAACCGATGATTGCCAACCGGGTCGAGTCCAGATGCGCGTCGATGGCTTCATGCGCCGACTCGACACTGCGTGTCCGCAATGCATCCACGATCATCTGGTGCTCACGGAGGACTTGTTCGGCGCGGCCGGCGCCCTGGGTTACGGCCAGGACACCGATCCGGAGCTGGCGTTGCCGGAGAGAAGAATAGAAATCGGCAAGGATCGGGTTACCACCTGCGCGGACCATCAGGGTGTGGAATTCGGTGTCCAGTTCAATGAACCGGGCCGGCTCGTCCTGAGCGTCCCTTTGCTGGTCAATGAGGCGCTGGAGCGCGTCGATTTGCCCTTCAAGTACATCGCCCAGCCCCAGGACGGCCCACTTCTCCACCACCGAACGCGCTTGGAGAATCGCACGGACCTCAGGGTCTGATATCGGCGGAACGTACGCACCTTTATGGGGGACGCGCTTGATGAATCCTTCAGCCTCAAGTCGGAGCAGTGCCTCGCGGACAGGAGTGCGGGAAGTTCCCGTTGACTTTGCCAGGACGGCTTCGTTGAGAAACGATTCCTCATCGCGGGGCAACTCCGCTATATAAGTTTTCAACCACTCATAAGCTATCTCTGGCGCTGACTGGTTGGACGGGGTTATTCGGATCATTCAAAGCCTTCCTCGCCTAGCCAGTATACGAGCGGCATTCATCCCGTCCATGACCTTCTGGAGACCCGAGGTCCGGGACGAAGTCCGGATCCCGAGCGAAATTTGTGGTATCCGACAACATTCCCTAGGGTGCAAAGCAATACTAAGTACGCTTAGCATTTCGGTCATCGGCCGAGGATTGCCAGTCTCGCCCATCCTGAGGAGAAATATTCGTGCCAGATAAGAGCAGCATCAACATCCCCGGCGTCCCGGCCAGCGAGCCTGCCGGCCTGGAAGAACCCACAACCCCGCGGGAGCCTCTGCCGCCCAAGCCGGACCAGCGGGGACCTGAGGCGGTCTCCCCCACCGGAAGCCCAACAGGGGCGCCGGCCACGTCACGCGCACAGTCCGGCCAGTACCTGACCACTGCCCAGGGGCATCGCCTTCGCGATACCGACCACTCCCTGAAGGCCGGTTCGCGCGGGCCCATCCTGCTGCAGGATCACCACCTGCGGGAAAAGATCACCCACTTTGACCACGAGCGCATTCCGGAGCGCGTGGTCCACGCGCGCGGCGCCGGAGCCCACGGCGTGTTCCGCTCCTACGGCACTGCAGCCAACATCACCCGTGCAGGGTTCCTGGCCAAAGACGTAGAGACTCCCGTCTTCGTCCGGTTTTCCACCGTACTGGGGTCCCACGGCTCTGCCGATACTGTCCGTGATACCCGCGGATTCTCCACCAAGTTCTACACCGACGAAGGCACCTATGACCTGGTGGGCAACAATATCCCTGTGTTCTTCGTGCAGGATGGCATCAAG
The DNA here is from genome assembly GCF_057656635.1 of Arthrobacter sp. Soil_C_49. Taxonomy (NCBI): domain Bacteria; kingdom Bacillati; phylum Actinomycetota; class Actinomycetes; order Micrococcales; family Micrococcaceae; genus Arthrobacter; species Arthrobacter sp. Soil_C_49. The sequence goes on along the minus strand of NZ_JBDGJZ010000017.1, from coordinate 32,920 downwards.
TTCCCGGACATCGTGCACGCCGCCAAGCCCCATCCGGACCGGGAGATTCCGCAGGCGCAGAGTGCCCACGACACGTTCTGGGACTTCGTGTCCCTCCACACCGAGGCCCAGGCGCACACCATGTGGAACATGTCCGACCGGGGAATCCCGCGTTCCTACCGGACCATGGAAGGCTTCGGCGTCCACACCTTCCGCTTCGTCAACGCGGAAGGCCGCACCACCCTGGTGAAGTTCCACTGGAAACCAAAGCAGGGCGTTCACTCGCTGGTGTGGGAAGAAGCGCAGATCATCAACGGGATGGATCCGGACTTCCACCGCCGGGACCTCGCCGACGCCATCGAAGCGGGCGCCTACCCGGAGTGGGAACTCGGGGTCCAGACCTTCCCGGACACCGAAGACCAGATGTTCGAAGGCATCGACCTGCTGGACCCCACCAAGTTCGTACCGGAGGAACTCGCTCCGGTGCAGCCCATCGGCGTCATGATCCTTAACGCCAACCCCACTAATTTCTTCGCCGAAACCGAGCAGGTGGCGTTCCACCCCGGCCACCTGGTCCCCGGCATCGACGTCACCAATGATCCACTGCTGCAGGTACGCCTCTTTTCGTACCTGGACACCCAGATCTCGCGCCTGGGTGGCCCCAACTTCGGCCAGATCCCCATCAACCGCCCGCAGGCCCCCGTGAATGACATGTTGCGGGACGGGATGCACCAGCAGGCAGTCCACGGCGGAGTCGCTCCTTACCGGCCCAACTCGCTCGACGGCGGCTGCCCGTTCCTCGCCGGTCAGGATGTCGGGTCGTTTATTGACGTGCCGGAGGAACTGGCGGCCTCCATCAAGGAGCGCAGAAACCCGGCGTCCTTTGACGACCACTACAGCCAGGTGGGCCTCTTCTTCCGCAGCCTGAGCCCCGTGGAACAGGACCACGTGATTCAGGCCTACACGTTCGAGCTGGGCAAGTGCTACGAAAAGTCCATCCGGGAACGGCAACTGGAGGCTCTGGCCAACGTGGACGCCGGACTGTGCGCCGCCGTAGCCAAGGGCCTTGGCCTGCCCGTCCCCGCTGCAACGGAACAAGTGCCTGAGTCCGAGCCCAGCCCTGCCCTGTCCCAGGTGGGCAAGACCTGGCCTGTTGCCGGGCGGATCGTCGGGATCCTGGCCGATGAGGGCAGCGACCTTGCTGCCGTGCACGCCGCACGGCAGGCTTTGGACGCCGAGGGCATAGTCCCGCTGGTTATCGCTCCGGCAGCCGGCTTCCTGGGATCGGAGAACGACGGCGGGGTCCCCGTGCAGCGGACGTATCTCACCGCGCGCTCAACAGAGTTTGATGCGGTCATCGTTGCCGCGGCTGCCGCTCCGGCTCCCGACGCCGCACCTGGGCTTGACGCTAAGGCTGGCGCGCCCGGCGGTGCTCTGGATCCGCGTGCCGTGCTGCTGCTGACGGAGGCGTTCCGGCACGCAAAGGCCATTGCCTCCCTGGACAGCAGCTCAGCGGCTTTGACTGCGGCAGGCATCCCGCAGGATGCTCCGGGCATTGTTTCCAGCAAGGAGGTTGAACCCCTGATAAAGGAACTGGCCGCCCTGCTGGCCGCCCACCGGGTGTGGGAACGGTTCCCGGCAACATCGGCCTAGGCAGTTGCCGCATAGGCGCCCCGGGCATCCGGGGTGAAGTCCTCCCCATCGGCTCAGCCGACGCACACCCTTCACCAGCCGTATCAGCTTTGTGAAGGGTGGTCAGCGGCGGCCGGTGGGGTGGGCGGCAGGTCCGCCATCAAGCAAGGCCTTCACACATTTTTCCGGGCCGCAATCCTCATTCCCCAACTCCCCGCTGGCTCAATTCGCGTATTTGGGTGACGCCTGCGCCGCCGTTCCGGAAACTGGCACTGCATCTTTCTGCTCCTGCACGCCCGGAATCTACGACTACTTGGCCACGAAGGGAACGGGCAAGAAAGAAAAGAGCGGAAAAATGAAGGCAGTAGTTTACAAAGGACCGAACGACGTCAGCGTCGAGGACGTGCCGGATGCAAAGATCGAGCATCCCGCCGACGTGCTGGTGCGCATCACCTCGGCGAACATTTGCGGCTCCGACCTGCACATGTACGAGGGCCGCACCAGCTTCGAAACCGGACGTACATTCGGGCACGAGAACCTTGGCGAAGTGGTCGAGACCGGCCCGGCGGTGAGCAAAGTGAAGGTAGGCGACCGTGTCGTGCTGCCGTTCAACATCGCCTGCGGATTCTGCAAAAACTGCGAACGGGGCTTCACCAACTACTGCCTAACCATGCAGCCCGAACCCAAGCTCGCCGGCGCAGCCTACGGCTTCGCCGATATGGGGCCCTACCAGGGCGGACAGGCCGAATACCTGCGGGTACCGTACGGGGACTTCAACTGCCTGCGCCTGGGCGAGGACTCCGTGGAAAAAGAACTCGACTACGTCATGGTCGCCGACATTTTCCCCACCGGCTGGCATGCCACCGAGATGGCGGGCGTGTACCCGGGCGACTCCGTGGTCATCTACGGCGCAGGACCTGTCGGGCTCATGGCCGCCTACTCAGCGATCATCAAAGGCGCCGGAAAAGTCATGGTGGTGGACCGCCATCCCGACCGCTTGAAGCTGGCTGAGCAGATCGGCGCCATCCCCGTGAATGATTCGGAAGTGGACCCTGTTGAATTCGTCAAGGACCAGACCATGGGATTCGGGGCAGACCGCGGCTGCGAATGCGTGGGCTACCAGGCGCACGACCCGGCCGGAAACGAACAGCCCAACCTGACCCTGAACCGGCTCGTGGACTCCGTCCGGTTCGTCGGCGGCATCGGCGTCGTGGGAGTGTTCCTGCCCCAGGACCCCGGCGGCCCGGACGAACTCGCCAAGCAGGGCCAGGTGGCCTTCGACTACGGAAACTACTGGTTCAAAGGGCAGACAATGGGCTCCGGGCAGTGCCCGGTCAAAAAGTACAACCGGGCCCTGCGCGACCTCATCGCCGGCGGAAAGGCCAGTCCCTCCTTCATCGTCAGCCACGAGCTCACGCTGGATCAGGCCCCCGAGGGCTACAAGAACTTCGACAGCCGTGAAGACGGCTGGACCAAAGTCGTCCTCCACCCCGCCAGCGCTTAAGAAACCACCGACAGGAGAACGTTCGATGTCAAGACGAGCAATCCACAGTAGGCGGTACTGATGCGGGCAATGGTTTACCGCGGACCGTACAAAGTACGGGTCGAAGAAAAAGACATTCCGAAGATCGAGCATCCGAATGACGCGATTGTGCGGGTCAGCAAGGGCGCCATTTGCGGCTCGGACCTGCACCTGTATCACGGCATGATGCCGGACACCCGGGTGGGGATGACGTTCGGGCACGAGTTTGTGGGCACCGTGCATGAGGTGGGCGGCTCCGTGCAGAACGTGGCGGTCGGGGACCGGGTGATGGTGCCGTTCAACGTGTACTGCGGCTCCTGCTACTTCTGCTCCCGCGGCCTGTACTCCAACTGCCACAACGTGAACCCGAACGCGACGGCGGTGGGCGGCATTTACGGCTACTCCCACACTTGCGGCGGGTACGACGGCGGGCAGGCAGAATTCGTGCGGGTACCCTTCGCCGACGTGGGGCCTTCGAAGATTCCTGACTGGATGGACGAAGAGGACGCGGTCCTGCTCACCGACGCCTGTCCCACCGGCTACTTCGGCGCCCAACTCGGGGACATAGTTGAGGGCGACACCGTGGTGGTGTTCGGTGCAGGCCCGGTGGGCCTGTTCGCGGCCAAGTCCTCCTGGCTGATGGGCGCCGGGCGGGTGATCGTCATTGACCACCTGGAATACCGGCTGGAAAAGGCCCGGACCTTCGCGCACGCCGAAACGTACAACTTCGCCGAGTACAACGACATCGTGGTGCACCTGAAAAAGGAAACCGACTACCTGGGCGCCGACGTCGTCATTGACGCCGTGGGGGCCGAAGCGGACGGCAACTTCCTCCAGCACGTCACCGCCTCCAAGCTGAAGCTCCAGGGCGGATCCCCCATCGCCCTGAACTGGGCCATCGATTCGGTCCGCAAAGGCGGGACGGTGTCCGTGGTGGGCGCGTACGGGCCCATCTTCAGCGCCGTGAAATTCGGCGACGCGATGAACAAGGGCCTGACCCTGCGGATGAACCAGTGCCCGGTCAAACGCCAATGGCCGCGCCTGTTCGAGCACATCCGCAACGGCTACCTCAAACCCAGCGACATCGTCACCCACCGCATCCCGCTGGAACACATCGCCGAGGGTTACCACATGTTCTCCGCGAAACTGGACAACATCATTAAGCCGCTCGTCGTCGCCGGCCAGTCCTGAAAGGAGACCCGCACCATGACCGAGCCAGCCACACCATACATTGCCAACAAACGCATCCCACCCAGGTCCGCCGAAGACCTCCGGGCCCAAATCCCTGGATGGGGCGCAGACCTCGACCCCGCCGACCGCCCCTCCTACCCCCGCGAACAACCCGGAATCGAGACAGGCGCGCGTTGGGACTTCCCCGAACGCCAACCCGAAAAATGGCCCCGGGAACGCTCCGTCGAACACGCCTTCCTGACCCCGGTCTTCGGGACCTCCACCCCTCCCGCCGGGGTCTCCGGCGCCATCCGGAAATACGCCTACAAATACAGCGAGGGCCGGGCCGCGCACTGGCTGCTGCTCATCGCCGCTGACCGCGTGGACGCCACCGAACACCACGTGAAGTCCCTGGCGACCCTGCACCCGGACAACCCCATCACCGAAACCGGAGTGCTCAGCGAGTTCTCCCACCACCCCATCCAATCCCGCTACGGACAAAAACGTGCCGACACCAACCACCAGTGGATGGATCCCTTGGTGGTGGGCGGGCCCTGGGTGCTGGCCGGCCTGGGCGGTGTCGTCGCAGTGCGGGCGCTCAGGCGGGCGGCGGTGGGGCGGAAATGACGCCGTCCCCTTGACCTTGCAAAAACGTCGCGCGGACTGACAGCTGTTCACGCCAAGGGACGGACGAAGGTGTCACCAGCAAAGCATGTGCTGGTGACACCTTCACGTCATGTGCCCAGGAAGCGCAGTGGTGGACATGCGCGCAAGGGTTCCTTTATCAGGACCCCTCGGACTTACGGGCCGCGGCGCGGGTGGAGCTGTCGCGCACCACAAGTGTCGGGGCGATCGGAGTACGGTCTACCTCCCGCCCCTCCATCGCCCCGATAAGCACCTCCATGCTCATCAGCGCCAGTGCGGTGAAGTCCTGGCGCACCGTGGTCAGGGGCGGCAGGAAATAGTCTGAACCTTCGATATCGTCAAAACCGACAATGCTCACATCGCCCGGGACATTCACGCCATTTTCCGCGAACGCGCGGATAAGCCCGAGGGCGGTGTGGTCACTGGCGGCAAAGATCGCTTGGGGAATCCTGTCCTCGCGGACCAGTTGGAGGCCGGTTTCGTAGGCCCAGCGGGGGCTCCAGTCGCCCTCAAGGCAGAGGCCCGGTGAAAGCCCGGCGTCACGAAGCGCAGCCTCCCAGCCGCGTTTACGGACCCGCCCGTCGAACCAGTCCATCGAGCCCGCAATGTGGGCGATGTCCGTGTGGCCCAGGTCAATAAGGTGCTGGGTGGCCAGCCGTGCTCCGAGCTCCTGGTTTTCCGAGTAGGTGAAGACGTTCGGCGTCGATGATGCACCTGCGGCAATCATCTCCACCGGGACGCGGCAGGAGGCATTCCAGACCGCTGCCGCCATATCGACCACGGGTGCGATGACGATGATTCCCCCGACGCCGATGTCATCGAGGGTGTCCAGGGCAGTCTGAACAGACTCTCCATAGGGCTGGTCGACACTGATGACCGTAGTGGCATAGCCCTTTTTCCGCGCCACGTTCTCCAGCGCCATCAGTGTTCCCACGGGACCGAACCGCGGCGAGCCGTCGGAAAGTATCCCGATGGACGTCGACCGGCTGGTGACCAGCGCCGTTGCCGCCCTGTTCCGGCGGTATCCGATATCCTGGATGACCTGCAAAACCCGCTGGCGGGTTGCGGCACTGACATCCGGTGCATTGTTGAGAACCCGTGAGACAGTCCCAAAAGAGACCCCGGCGACGTGCGCCACATCGTTAATGGTGGGTTTCCGGCGCAACGGCGCCTCCGGAAGCCGTCCCTTCGCGGCGCCCGGGCTTGCAGCGTCTGCCATGCTCTCTCCTGTCCCGCACTGCCCGCACCGACGCCGGCGGCAGACTTCGTGCGTCCTAATCCTACGTTGATGGAATCCGTCCGGGGCCTTCCCGTCCTGCCGCTGTGATGGTTGACACCTTCCACCGTAAACGTTTACGATCACTTCCGTAAACGTTTACGGCATCCCGTTAGCGTTTACGGAAGCACGTTCAACGAGGAAGGAGCGAAAAATGCCTGGCACTGCTGCAGACGCACTTGCGCTCGATTCCCTCTTCAGGCTTCGAAGTGTTCACCGGGGGCAGTGGGCAAATCTGGCATCGCTCCTCACGGACGATGCAGTGGATGATCTCGCCGCAGCTGTCCGAACCTTCATCGCCGCCGGCTCCTCGGCCGTTGTCTGCATCTTCGATGACAGCTTCCTTTGGGCCAGCATGGTCATCACCGTTGACAAGTGGGGCGGAAGCGCATCCGTTTCCACGTTGGACGCCCCGGCCGCCGACGGCGGCGGTCACATGACCAAAGCGGCAGACGAGGCTGTGGACTGGGTTCAGACCCACTTTGGACCTTGTTCCCTGGGCTTCTTCGTCAATAAGGAGCATGCACAGGCGCTCCTGCGGGCTTCGGACAAGGCCGGCGCTATCCGCTCCGCCTCTGCCGCAGGCGGCCTCGTCCTGTCACCTGTTCCCCCGGCGCTGGCCATCGCCCTCGCCTGATCCACCCCAACCATCCACCCACCTCAAAGCACTGGAGAACAATGATGATCCGCAGGCTTCCCCTCATGGCCTTGGCAGCAGTCCTGTCACTTTCGGTCGCCTCCTGCAGCAGTTCGACAACGGCCTCGTCAAACGCTCCTGATGCCGGCGTCTCCGAAAAGGCCCAACAGGCCCTGGACAAGATCACCGGCCAGGTCCTGAGTAAGGGCCCCAGCGGCGAAAAACCCTCGCCGGCGTCCGTTGCAGATCTGACGCCTGAAGAGATCGAAAAGGTCAAGGGACTCAACGCCACAGCAGCAATCGTGATGCACTACGGCGGCAACGACTGGGCCACGGCCCAGGTCAATGGGCTGAAGAGCGAATTCGAAAAGCTCGGCATCAAGGTGATCGCCACCACCGATGCGAACTTCAAGCCGGACAAGCAGGTGTCCGACCTTGAAACAGTGATGACCCAGGACCCGGACATTATCGTGTCCATCCCCACGGATCCCGTTGCCACCGCCTCCGCCTACAAGAAGGCCTCTGCCGCCGGCACGAAGCTCGTTTTCATGGACAACGTTCCCCAGGGCTTGACCGCCGGCCAGGACTACGTCTCCGTTGTCTCCGCCGACAACTACGGAAACGGCGTGGTCTCCGCCCACCAGTTGGCCAAGGCACTGGGAGGCAAGGGAAAGATCGGCCTTGTCTTCCACCAGGCTGACTTTTTTGTGACCAAGCAGCGCCACGAAGGATTCAAGGACACGATTACGAAGGAATACCCGGAGATCCAAATCGTGGAGGAGAAAGGCATCGCCGGCCCGGACTTCGCTGGAGACGCCCAGGCTGCTGCCAACGCCATGATCAGCAAGTACCCCGACCTGGCCGGCATCTGGGCCGTGTGGGACGTCCCGGCAGAAGGCGTTATGGCTGCAGCCCGCGCCGCCGGCCGGCAGGATCTGAAGATCGCGACAGAGGACCTCGGCAAGAACGTTGCCATCGCCCTGGCCAAGGACGAGCTCATCGTCGGCCTCGGAGCGCAGGTTCCGTTCGACCAGGGTGTCACTGAAGCACGGCTGGGCGCAGGCGCCCTGATCGGTAAGGAAGCGCCCGCATACGTGGCGTTGAGCGCCCTCCCGGTTGACCACGCCAACGTCCTGGAGGCCTGGAAGCAGGTCTACCACGAGGACGCCCCGAAGGACATCCAAGAGTCCTACAAGCAGTAGCCAGACCCGACGGTGCGGGGGTTTCCACCCCCGCACCGCGCCGAAAGGGCAACAATGAACACCGCAGACAATGTCGTCGAGATGCGCTCGATTTCCAAGGGCTTCAATGGCGTTTCCGTGCTGAAGGATGTCAGCTTCGACGTCCGCCGCGGCGAGGTCCACGCACTGGCAGGCGGTAACGGTGCCGGAAAGTCCACGCTCATGAAGATCCTCCAGGGCGTCTACCAGGCAGACGCCGGCGAGATCCTCATCGCGGGCAAACCCGCCGCCATCAACTCGATCCAGGACGCGAAGGCCGCCGGGATCGGCATGGTCTTTCAGGAATTCAGCCTCGTGCCGAGCCTCACCGTTGCACAGAACATCTTCCTGGGCGCCGAACCGCTGGGCCAGGGCGGGCTCATCGACGACCGTGCCGCGGTACGGCGGGCCAAGGAAGTTTTCGCCGAGATGGAGGTCGACGTCGACCCCCGGGCGGAGGTCGCCCGGCTCGGCACCGCATACTGGCAGCTGACCGAGATCGCCAAGGCCCTGGCACAGAACGCCACGGTGCTGATCATGGATGAGCCCACCGCCAGCCTGGCCCGGCATGAGTCCGAAGCCCTCTTCGAGCTGATTGACCGCCTCAAGCAGCGGGGCATCTCGATCATTTACATCTCCCACCGGATGGACGAGGTGTACAGGCTCGCAGACCGCATCACCATCCTTCGCGACGGCCGCCGCCTCCTCACGGAACCGCTCACTGACGTCACGCCCGAGCAGATCGTGGAAGGCATCGTTGGCAAAAAGATCGAGGGCCAGCTTTCCTATCGTGCCCGTCACGTGGCGCAGGACGTGGCACCCCTCCTGGAAGTGCGCGGGCTGAACGCGGGCCACCGGGTCCGGGACGTTTCCTTCACACTCCGTCCGGGGGAAATCATTGGCCTGGCAGGACTCATGGGCAGCGGACGCACCGAACTTGCCCGCGCGCTCTTCGGCATAGACAAAGTGGACAGCGGTGAGGTCCTGCTCCGCGGCAAAAAAGTAACCCTCGCCTCTCCACAGCAGGCCATCAATGCAGGCGTCGCCCTCATTCCGGAAGACCGCAGGGCCCAGGGCCTGGTCCTTGAGCACTCCGTCCAGGACAACCTGCTGCTGCCGCTGCTTGGACAGATTCAGCGGGGCCCCCTCCTGGATGGCGCCAGGGGCAAAGAGTTGTCCTCGTCACTGATCAAGAGGTTCGCCGTAAAGGTAGCCCACCCCCACCGGCCGGTGCGGCTGCTCTCGGGCGGCAATCAGCAGAAGGTGGTCATTGCCAAGTGGCTGGGCACCGATCCGGACATCCTGATTCTGGACGAGCCAACCGCCGGCGTTGACATCGGCACCAAAAGCGAAATCTTGGACATGATCCGCGAGCTGGCCAATGCCGGCAAAGCCGTCATAGTCATCTCCTCCGAGTACCCCGAACTACTCGCGGTCAGTGACCGCGTCCTCGTCCTCAAGGACGGCTCCATCATCCGCGACATCCCCCGCAGCGAGATCGCTGACGAGGAATATCTCCAACTTGCAGTCCAGGGAGTCTGAACAGTGAGCAAGGCAAACACCATCGCGCCCCGGGACACCGCGGCAACCCGTAATTTCGGCACCATCCTGAAGGAACTCGACTGGCGGCGCTACGTCATCTATATCGGCTTCGTCGTCGTGTTCCTCTTCTTCGCCGTTCTGCTGCGCGAGCAGGGCTTCCTGTCGCCGAACAACCTGCTGAACATTTTCCGGCAGACGGCCACGATCACCGTCATCGCAGTAGGAATGACCTACGTCATCGCTTGTGCGGAGATCGACCTGAGCGTCGGGTCCGTAGCGGGCCTCTCCAGTGTCTGCACCGCCATGGCCCTTTCCCAGTGGGGACTCATTCCTGGCATCCTTGCCGGCCTCGCGGTCGGGCTCGTGGTCGGCTCGGTCAACGGCGCACTGGTCAGCCTCCTCGGCATCCCCTCCTTCCTGGTGACGCTCGGCACGCTGGGCATAGCTGTCGGCGTGGCCCAGTGGATCACCGCTTCTGCGCCGCAGCCAATTCTGAACGACACCTTCAACATGCTCTTCGGCTCCGGAAACTTCGGTCCTGTTCCAGGTCTCGTGGTCTGGAGCGCCATCTTCGTTGCCATCGGCGCCGTCGTCCTGAACCGCACCCGCTTCGGCCGGCAGGTCCTGGCCACGGGCGGCAACCGAAACGCCGCGGAGTTCACCGGCATCAACACCAAGCGCATTAAGTTCCAGGTGCTCCTCGTCTCGGGCGTGGCCGCAAGCGTCGCCGGCATGCTGTACGCCGGCCGCCTCCAGTCGGGCCGATTCCAGTGGGGAGCGGGCGATGAACTCTCCGCCATCGCCGCGGTGATCCTCGGTGGAACCAGCCTCTTTGGCGGCTTCGGCTCAATCGTCGGAACCCTTTTCGGGGCCCTGCTGATCGGCCTGATCAACAACGGACTGATCCTGGCCGGACTCGACAGCAGCCAGCAGCAGGTGGTCCGCGGCGCCATCATCATCCTCGCCGTCGCGCTCGCCCGGAAGAAGTAGAACCTCGCCGGTAATGCCGGCATGCAACGTGCAGTTCACCCCTGCAGTCGAAAGGCAAAAGCAATGAAACTTGGTTACTGTTCCATCACCTGGGGCGGCGTCATCGGCCACGCCCAAGGCGTCACGAGCGTCAAGGACCTCTTCTACCTGACAAACGGATCCATGCACGACGCCGTCCGCGACATCGCAGCTGTCGGCTACGAAGGCGTGGAAATGTTCGACGGCAACCTCGCCGAATTCGCGGACAAGCCCCAGGAGCTCCACGAACTCCTTAGCAGCTCCGGGGTCTCCCTGACCAGCGTGTACACCGGCGCCAACTTCATCTACGCCGACATCCTCCCGGACGAAATGCACCGAATCCACCGGGCGGCCGAATTGGCTGCCACTTTCGGAGCCGAGCGGCTTGTGGTTGGAGGTGGAGCACGGCGTGCTGCCGGAACCAACGAGGAGGACTACCGCCGCCTCGGTGAAGCGCTGGACAGTGTCACGGACATTGCAGAGAGCTTCGGGCTGTCCGCAAGCTACCACCCGCATTTGAGCACCATCGTGGAGAGCCCTGACGAGTTGGACAAGCTCATGCCGCTCACACGGATCGGCTTCTGCCCCGACACCGCCCACCTTGCTGCCGGCGGGGCAGACCCGGCCGCTGTCATCCGGAAGTATCCGGACAGGATCCGGCATGTCCACCTCAAAGACTTCCAGCAGGAACCGTTCAACTTCCTCCCCCTGGGCGAGGGCGAACTCGACTTCCCGGACATCATCGCCGCCATTCGGGAAAGCGGATATGACAGCTGGCTGATGGTCGAACTCGACGGCTACAACGGCGATCCCCGGGAAGCAGCCGCTATCAGCAAGAAGTACCTCGAGAAGCTCCTCTAACCAATCATTTTGACCTCACGGTAGGCCGCAACCGGCCATCCCCTCCCATTCCCGAAAGGAACCTGGTTCACATGCAGAACCTCAACGTCGGCCTCATCGGAGGCGGCTTCATGGGCAAAGCCCACTCCCTCGCTTACGCCGCTATGCCCATGTTCTTTTGGCCGGCACCGGCCCTCCCGGTCCGCAAGGTCATCGCGGAGGCCAACCCGGAACTCGCTGCGGAAGCGGCCCGCCGGTTCGGCTTCGAAAACTCCACCTCAGACTGGCGCAGCATCATCGAAGACCCGGACATCCATGTGGTGGACATCGCCACGCCCAACCACCTCCACGCCGAAATCGCCATCGCCGCGGCCGAAGCAGGCAAGCACATCATCTGCGAAAAGCCACTGGCCCGCACGGGCGAGGAATCAAAGGCCATGTACGACGCAGTCAAGGACAAGAACATCGTCCACATGGTTGCCTTCAACTACCGGCGGACCCCGGCAGTAGCACTGGCCAAAAAGTACATCGAGGAAGGCGCCATCGGCCAAATCCTCAATTTCCGCGGCACCTACCTGCAGGACTGGAGCGCCGACCCCAACTCCCCCCTGTCCTGGCGTTTCCAGAAGTCCATCGCAGGTTCCGGCGCCCTCGGCGATATCGCCACCCACGTCATCGACATGGCCCGCTACCTCGTTGGTGAGTTCAGCGCCGTCAACGCCGTTCTCTCCACCTGGATCCCGGAACGCCCGCTGCAGGCCGGCGGGGCCGACGCACTTGGCACCGTACGCGGGGGCGAGGGCCCCAAGGGCCAGGTCGATGTCGACGATGAAGTCATGACGATGATCCGCTTCGCCAACGGAGCGGTTGGCTCCGTGGAGGCGACACGCAACGCGCACGGCCGGAACAACTACATCACCTTCGAAATCCACGGCACCGAAGGCAGCATCGTCTTCAACTACGAACGGCGCGATGAGCTGCAGGTCTGCTTTGCTTCAGACCAGGCCGACCGCCGGGGATTCCGGACCGTATATACCGGCCCGGCCCATCCCTATGGCGAAGGGCTCTGGCCCATTCCGGCGCTGGGGATCGGCTATGGCGAAACGAAGATCATCGAAGCCTACGACTTCTTCAAAGCCATTGCCGAAGGCGGAACTGTCAGCCCCAGCTTTGCTGACGGCTACCAGGTGGCCCTCATCGACGACGCCATCGTCGAGTCAGCTGCAAAGGAATCGTGGGTGGAAGTCCCGCAAATCGCCGATTGATTTACCCGGCTGGCGGGACGGTTGCAGAACCGTCCCGCCGGATTCCGGGACCATCCCGTAAGGAACACAAGATGCCTCGTCCCCTCCCCATCCGCCAGGAAACTGCAGAAGCTTGGCTGATGCCGGTCTTCATTGCCAAAGCAGGGCGTGAAACCGAACTTCAAGATGCCCTGCACTCTCTGCAAACGCTCAGCAGGCAAGACCCGGGATGCCTGGAGTACACAGTCTTCTCCGACGGGCAGCAACCAGGTACCTTCGTCCTTTTCGAAGGCTGGGCAAGCAACGAGGACCTCGTAGCACACAACGAAGAGGACCACGTGAAGGAATTTGTGGCGGCAGTAGAGCCGCTATTGGCGGTACCGTTCTCCGTTACTCCGCTCACGCCGCTTGACGGGTCCAGCAGCTAAGCCCATACCCCTACAGCCACTGCTCCCCCACCGTCAGCTGCAGCCTGACGGCCCCGAGCGAAGGTTCGACGGCGGCACTCACCCGAGTGCCGCCGTCGGACTTCCCAACGGGGCAGCCACGCACCCGGAACCAGCGCCGCAGGCACCCGACGAGGCGGTCCGTGCTCATAACGCGCGGACAGCCTCAGCCGTCTCGTCGGCAGAACGTACCGGCGTTTCCAGTCCAAGGTTCTCGCGCAGCGTGCTGCCCGCGTACTCCGTGGGATACACGCCGCGTTCCTGCAGTTCCGGCACCAGGTGGTTCACGATGTCGTCCAGGCCGGTCGGAATCAGCCACGGCGAGATGTTGAACCCGTCCACCGCTCCCACGCGGGCATACTCGGCCAGCTGGTCCGCCACTGCTGTGTAGGAACCCGTGAAGGTGGCGTCCACGCGGGCTGTCCGGGAGGTGACGAACTGGCGGATGGAGAGGCCCTTGTCCTTGGCCTCGGCCCGCCACTGGTCCGCCAGTTGACGGGCCTTCGCGCCGTGGAACCCACTGCCGCGGGTCTCGGAGGTCTCCTCGACCACCGGGTCAATCTCCGGCAGCGGCCCGTCCGGATCGTATTCGGACAGCTCCCGGCCCCAGAACTGCTCCAGATACGCCAGGGCCTGCTGCGGCCCGATCTGCAGGCTCCGCACCCACTCCTTCTTCTCCAAAGCCTCCTCAGCGGTCGGCGCGAGGATGAATTCACTGGCTGGCATAATCTGCACGGCGTTGGCCCCGCGCCCGGCAGCCAGCGAGCGCTCCACAAGGTCCTTGCGGAACTCCACGGCATCGTCGAACTTCGGGTGGGCAGAGAAGATGACGTCCGCCTGCCGGGCGGCAAAGTTGCGGCCCTCCGGGGAGTCGCCGGCCTGGAAGAGCACGGGCCGGTACTGGGCGCTGCGGGGCAGGCGCGGCGTGACATCCACTGTGTAGTGCTGTCCTTCGTGGAGCACCCGTCGGGCGGGCCCCTCCGCGGTTGCCCAGGAGTCCCAGATCCGCTTGGCCGTTTCCACGAACGCCTCGGCGTGCTTGTAGCGGTCCGCATGGTCCAGGTATCCCCCGCGCCGGAAGTTCGCGCCGGTCCAGGCGTTGTCCGTGGTCACGATGTTCCACGCCGCGCGGCCGCCGGAAATCAGGTCAAGGGAGGCGAGCCGGTGCGCCAGGTCCGCGGGATCGTTGTACGTGGTGTTCTGCGTGGCCACCAGCCCGATGTTTTTGGTCACCGACGCGAGCGCGGCCAGCATGGTCTGTGCGTCCGGCCGGCCCGCCACATCCAGAGCATGCGGGCGGCCCAGGTGCTCGCGCAGCCGGAGCCCCTCGCCCAGGAAGAAGGCGGCGAACAGCCCGCGCTCAGCCGTCTGTGCAATACGGCGGAATGATTCAAAGTCGGTCTGCGAACCCGATTCGGCGGCCTTCCAGATGGTGCCGGAGTTGACGCCCTGGAAAAAGACGCCGAACTGGATCTTGCCCGACGGCGTGAAAACGTCGTGTGTCATGGTCTTCCCCTTACTTTCCGGCGCTGACGGCCGTGGATGCGTAGCGGCTGGCCGGACGGGCAAGGCCCAGCACATCGCGGAAAGTGCCGTCCTGCACCGGCGGCCGGAGCGCGCCCCGGCGCCGAAGCTCCGGCAGGACCAGCCGGGAAAGTTCGTCCAGCTCCAGGGCGAGCGACGCCGGATGGAGACGGACGCCGTCGGCCTCCTTCAGCAGCTCTTCAAGGAGGTCCGCGAGGCCCGCGGCGCCACCGGCATACCGGGCGCGTCCGCCGTCGAAGCCGGCCTGATTCGAACCGGCCCCCCGCTCGGCCGCAGCCTGCCCGCGGGAGTCCAGGACAACGTCGAGCTCGGCGATCACCGCTACGGATTCCCCAACCCGAGCACGGACGTCGCGCACCTCGGCGGCAAGCAGTTCAGGCGTCGGCGCGGTGACAAGCACGGCGTCAACGGCATCTGCCGGAATTTGCCCCGGGCCCACCAGCGAGGCGGCCGCAATCACCGGCAGCTGTCCCTGCAGCGGCCGCGGGATGATGGACGGGCCCTTGACCGAGTAGGCCGGGCCGGCGAAGTCAGCCGGAGTTTCAAAGTCGACGTAGTGCAGCTTGTCCACGTCGATGTACCGGCCCGTGGCGACGTCGCGGATCACGGCGTCGTCCTCCCAGGAATCCCACAGCCGGCGGGAGACCTCAACGGACGCGGCGGCTTCCTGCGCCAAGCCGGCGCCAATCACAGAGGAACGTCCGACGGCGGCGGCAGCCTCGGGTGATTCCGCTGCGGTGGCGATCCACCCGGCGCGGCCGCCCGAGACGTAGTCGAGGCTTGCGAGCTGGGTGGAGACGTGGAACGGCTCGGTGTAGACGGTGTCCACTTCGGGGACCAGTGCGATGGTGCGGGTCACGGGTCCGGCGAAGGCCGCCCGCTGCAGGGCATTGGTGCGGCCGTGAACCGGCGCGTCGGTGAACGTGGCTACGTGGAAGCCGGCGGATTCAGCGGCAAGGACCGCTTCGCTGAGACTCCTGAAGTCCCCGCCGTCCCACCCTGCACAGTCGAGTTCGATGGCGAGGAAGCCGGCCCGCGCCGTTGACGCTGCTGGTGTTTCTGTTGTGCTCACTGCTGGTCCTGACGTTCGTAGGGAATCTTTTCGCCGGCTTCGATGGCCACCGGCAGGCGGTTTTCCGCCGGCGGCAGCGGGCAGGTGGCAAGGTCCGTGTAGGCGCAGGGCAGGTTGACGGCCCGGTTGAAGTCGAGCACCACGGACCCGTCCGCGGCAGGCACCACAGACAATGAGCGGTTGGCCGCATAGGTGGTTTTGCCGGATGTCTGGTCCGTAAACAGCACCGACAGCGAGCCCGGCGCGTGGCCATTGAACGCCGTCAGCGCCAGCTCCTGGCCGGCCAGCTTGAATCTGATTTCACCCGGCGCCTCGTAGACATGCTGGATGCCTTCGACGGCGGCACCCACCGTGGTTGAGCGCGGCGCTTCGAATGGCACGTAGGTTCCCCGGACAGCGTAGGCAGCATCCGGCGAGTAGGCCGGCGTGCCCTGGTAGTCCCGCAGCAGCCCATGCTCCGGGTTCCGCGGCCGCACAATGTACTCGCCGCCGCGCTTGGCCACTTCAATGACCGTATCGCCGGAGGCCAGGTTGATCCCGCCGCGCTCCTCAATGGGGCCAAATTCGAGCGCTGCCCCGGCAGCAGTGTTCAGCTCCTTGCCGTCCCGCTGCAGGCTCTCGCCCGCTTCCAGGACAACGCGGACGACGTCGGCATCCACACTCCAGGTGCCGGGGACACCTTCCAGCCGGGCGGCCTCGCTGCCCAGCCAGTGCAGGTGGGTCACCGCCAGGAAGCCGTGCGGGTGGGCGCGCTGGCGTTCGTGGGCAGCATGCCATTCCTGCCAGTCGGCGTCGAAGGATTCGAGGGCGGTTTCAGTATGCGTAGGCAAGGTGGCTCCCGGTGGTCGAGTTGTCGGTTACGTGGGCTGATTCGGGGCGGTTGCCGTACGGATCTTCGGCTTCCCATAGCGTGGTGGGCGCTGCTGCCCGCACCGCCGGGATGACCGCCAGGGCGAACCGCTCCAGAATGTCCAGCTGCTGTTCGAACGGCAGGGTGGTGGGCAGCGAGATGGACTGCAGGTCATGGCCGTACAGGGAGTGGTAGCCCAGAATCTTGTCGATGACCTGCTCCGGGCTGCCCACCAGCGCGGGCCCTTCGGCCACGGCGTGTTCGATGTCCCGGAAGGGCGAATTGTTGCCGGGCACGTTGCGGTTCGCGGTCAGGGCTTCGTAGACCGGGCCGAACTGCCGGATGGCCTCCTGCGTGGTGTCGGCGATGAACACGCCGCCTGCCCCGCTGCCCGAGCCAAGGTACTGGCGGCGCGGATCATGGCCGTGCCGCTCATATTCTGCCCGGTAATGCTGGATCAGCACGTGATAGTTTTCCCGCGGCTGGATGGCGTTCGCCGTGAAGAGCGGGTCGCCCCACTTTGCGGCGAGCGCAGCGGAGGTCAGGGTTGTAGCAGAGCCGTGCCAAATCCGCGGCGGGCCGTTGAAGGGGCGGGGAGTGGTGGTCGCTTCTGTCAGCGGGGACCGGAAGCGGCCGGACCAGGTGAGGCCTTCCTCGCGCCAGAGCCGGCGGAGCAGTTCGTACTTTTCTGCCAGCAGGTCCCACTGGTCCGCCAGGTCCAGTCCGAACAGCGGGTACTGCAGCACCTCGTTGCCCTTGCCGACCACCAGTTCCAGCCGGCCGCGGCTCAGCTGGTCGATGGTGGCGTAGTCCTCGGCCACCCGCACGGGGTCGAGGACGGACAGCACCGTCACACCGCTTTGCAGCCGGATCCGGTCCGTGACCGCGGCGATGGCAGCCAGCACCGTGGCGGGCGAGGAGGAAATGAACTCCCCGGCGTGCCGCTCCCCCACCGAGAAGCTGTCGAACCCCAGCTCCTCGGCCCGGCGCGCGGTCTCCACCACCTGGTTGAGCCGCTCAGCGGTGGAGACAATCTCTCCCGTCACCGGATTTTTCAGGTGCGGGATGATGTCCAGGACCTGGAACTTCATGATGCCTTTCCGGACGGAGCGGCACTGGCCGTGGCCTGGGCCGCCGCGAAGCTTTCCTCGGTGATGGTCTTGGACTCCGGCAGCGCCTCCTCGGACAGGCCCCAGCGTTCCAGCACCTTGGCGTAGGACCCGTCGTCGATCGCGGAGTTGAGGGCTTCGGTGATGACGGGTGCCAGGCCGTTGCCGCGCAGGGTGGTGGCGGCCACCAGGGTTTCGGACGGCCAGCCCGCGTTGACCTTGCCCACCACTTTAAGGTCGTCGCGGGTGTTTTCCCGGTACACGGTGGACGGGTAGGGCGCGATGTTCAGGTCGGTGCGGCCTGAGGACAGCGCCAGGATGGTGTCGGCGTCGGAGGAGTAGTACTGCAGGGTGGCCGGAGCCTTGCCCTTGCTTTCCAGCTCCTTGTTCCACGCCAGCAGGATCTTCTCCTGGTTGGTCCCGGACCCCACGGACACCTTCAGCCCGGAGATGTCATCGGCGCCCTTGATGTCGTAGCTGGCCGACTTCTTGGCCTCAAAGCCCATAAACGCCGCCCGGTAGCTGGCGAAGTCGAACAGCTTCACCCGGTCCTTGTTCACGCCCACGTTGGAAAACACCGCCTCGAAGTCGCCCGACTGGGTCTTCAGCGGCCAGTTCTCCCAGGACGTCACCTGGACGTCCAGCTCCAGGCCCAGCTTGTCCGCCACCAGCTGGGCGATGTCCAGCTCGGAGCCGATCGGCGTCTTGTCATCGGTGGCGTGGAAGGACAGCGGGATGGAGCCCGCCGTGGTGGCAATAGTCAGTTTGCCGTCCTTGCCGATCAGTTCGGGAACCTTGGCGGCGAGCGCCGCGTCCTTCTCCGCGCGGAGGCGCTGCTGGTCCGGGGAGGTGTTGTACACGACGCCGTTGCGTGCCGCGGTCGTTTGGGCCCCTCCGGTGGAGGTGCCGGCAGCTGTTGCGCCGGGATCAGCGCAGGCGGACAGGCCGGCCGCGGCGAGCAGGACGACGGCGGGCAGCGCCGCCAGGGAGCGCGTGCGGCGGGCGTGGCGGGAAGTGCCGGTGGGAAATGCCATGGGAGGAATCCTTTAGATGTTGAAGGCCGGCTCGAGCACTTTGGAGAAGAAGCTCCGGGTGCGCGGTTCCTGCGGGTTGGTGAAAATCTGTTCCGGGGTGCCTTGTTCCACGATCTGCCCCTGGTCCATAAACACCACGGTGTCCGCCACGTCGCGGGCGAAGCCCATCTCGTGCGTGACGATGATCAGGGTGGTGCCGGATTTTGCGAGTTCGCGGATGACGTCCAGCACCTCGTTGACCAGCTCCGGGTCCAGGGCCGAGGTGGGCTCGTCGAACAGCAGGATTTTGGGGTCCAGTGCAAGTGCCCGCGCGATGGCCACACGCTGCTGCTGGCCGCCGGAAAGCTGGCGCGGGTACGCCCCCGCCCGGTCCTTGAGGCCCACCCGGTCCAGGAGTTCCAGGCCGCGGCGCCGGGCCTCGTCCTTGGAACGGCCCTGCGCGACGACGGGGGCTTCGGCCACGTTTTCCAGCGCTGTGAGGTGCGGGAACAGGTTGAAGTTCTGGAACACCATCCCGATGTCGGTGCGCTGCCGGAGGATCTCCTTCTCCCGCAGCTCGTGCAGCTTCCGGCCCCGGACTTCGTAGCCCACCAGCTTGCCGTCGATGGCGATGTGGCCGCCATCCACCTTTTCCAGGTGGTTGATGGTGCGCAGGAGGGTGGACTTGCCGGAGCCGGAGGGGCCCACGATGACGGCCACGCCGCCGGGTTCGACCGTGAGGCTGACGCCCTTGAGGACCTCGGTGGCGCCGAAGGATTTGTGGACCTTGGTGATTTCCACCAGGCCCCGGGTGGGAGAAGTTGCAGCCGTCGCTTCGGCAGTTGCGGTGGCGGTGCTCATCGGGCGTTCCTTGGGTTGTTGACCACGGCGTGGGTGGCGAAGAATTTGCGGGCCTTCTGCAGGGGCGTCAGCGGCAGGTTCCGCACCGCGCCCTTGGAGTAGTGCCGTTCGATGTAGTACTGGAAGACGCTGAGCACGGACGTGATCACCACGTACCAAAGGGTGGCCACGAGCAGCAGCGGGAGGACCTGCTGGGTGCGGTTGTAGATGACCTGCACGGTGTAGAACAGCTCGGAGTAGGCCAGGACGTAGACGATTGACGTGCCCTTGACCAGGCCGATGATCTCGTTGAACGCGGTGGGCAGGATGGCCCGCATGGCCTGCGGCAGGACGATCCGGGTGGACCTGCGCCAGGCCGGGATACCCAGGGCGGCCGCCGCTTCGAGCTGGCCCTGGTCCACCGAGAGGATCCCGCCGCGGATGATCTCCGCGGAGTAGGCTGCCTGGTTCAGGGTCAGGCCCAGCACTGCTGCCGCAAACTGGCTGATCAGTGTGGTGGTCTGCACCTCGAAGAACCGCACGTCCGTGAACGGGATACCCAGGGAGATCTTTTCGTACAGGTAGCCCAGGTTGTACCAGAGCAGCATCTGGACCAGCAGCGGCGTGGACCGGAAGATCCAGGAGAAGGTCCAGGACACCGAGACGAGCAGCGGTGACGCAGAGAGCCGCATCAGGGCCAGGATGAAACCCAGGACAAAGCCCAGGATGCCGGAGATCGCGGTCAGCTTCAGGGTCTCCAGCAATCCGGCGATGACGGACTGGGCGGTGAACCACTGGGCCACCACACCCCATTCCCAGCGGGGGTTGGTGGCAAGGGACCAAGCGACAGCGAGGACGCCGAGGGCCACAAATGCCGTGCCCACCCAGCGCCAGGGATGCTTCGCGGCCACCACGCGGTATTCGGAGTAGTCAGTGGCCACCCTGGCGCTTCCGCCTTCCGGCGGGACCCCGCCTGCCTTGGTGGCGGCTTCACTGGTTACGGCCGCTGAAGTAATGCTGCCTGCAGTCACGTGCCCGCCAGCGTCGACGTCCGGTGCCGCGCCTGCTGCCGACTGTGCTGGCGTTGTTGACTGCGCCGCGGTAGTTGCTGCTGAACTCATGCGCCACCTCGTTTCTCTGGTTGGGCCGGGACTGTTTGACCCGGTTGCTGGCTGCAAATCTAGGACCGGCCGGAATGGGGCAGCAAGGCGGCAAGTTGCATAACTTCACCCGGGTTCGCACAGCGTCATGAGTCGGATTTTTGCGTCTGTTGACGGGATGTGACGCGGAGTTAACGGGCGTGACCAGCCGCTCGACCGCCGTCGGAACCGCTGCCTAGCATGGGCACTCCAAGCCGCCCCCTACCGCCGCTACCAGGAGCACCCCATGCCAGCGAACATTCCGGCCGTCGTCTTTATCGGCGGCGGACCCCGCACGGCCGGAGTGCTGGAGCGGCTCGCCGCCAACCGTCCCGGGCTCTTCAGCGGGCCGCTGGAAATCCACGTCGTGGAACCGCACATTCCTGGCTCTGGCCGCATCTGGCGCTACGACCAGCACCCCGGCCTCCTGCTCAACTCCACGGCGGCGGACATCACCATGTTCACCGACGACTCGGTGGCCTGCGAGGGCCCGGCCAGCCAGGGACCGAACCTGGCCGAATGGGCGGCAGGCGTGGTGGACGGGTCCATTACGGACGTTCCGGACTTCCCGCGCAGCCTGCGCGAACAGCTCCGTTCACTCACCGGCGCCACCTTCCCCACCCGCCAGTTGCAAAGCCAGTACCTGGAGTGGTTCTTCCGGCGCGCGGTCCGGTCACTGGGACGCGATGTCACAGTCCACCGGACCACCGCCGTGGCCGTGCGGCCGGTCGCCGAAGATGCTTCTCCGGCCGGTCCCGCCGCTGGCCCCGCCTACCTTGTGGAGCTGGCCAGCGGCCGGACCCTGCGCGCCGACGTCGTCGTTACTGCCCTGGGGCACACCGATTCCCGCCCGGACGCCGCCTCCGCTGCCTGGAGCGACTTCGCCGGGCGGCACGGCGGGTACCACGCGGCACCCAGCTACACCACCGACGTCGACTACTCACCCATCGCCCCCGGCCAGGACGTCATTGTCGCCGGCATGGGCCTGGCCTTCGTTGACCTCCTGGTCCTCCTGATGGAGGGCCGCGGCGGGCTCTTCGTTGAAACGTCCGACGCCGGGCTTCGCTACCTTCCGTCGGGCCGGGAACCGAGGCTGTGGGCCGGTTCGCGCCGGGGGGTGCCGTACCACTCGAAGATTTCGGCAACGCTGCGGGGCGAGGCGCCGGGGCCGCTGCGGTTCTTCACCGCAGCCGCCGTCGAGGACCTGCTGGCACGGCATGGGGAACTGGATTTCCGCCGGGACCTGTGGCCGCTGATCGCCAAGGAAGCCGGGTACGGCTATTACCGCGAGCTGCTGACCGGGAACCCCGCACCTACCGCCATGGGCTGGGACGAGTTCGCCGCCCGGTACTCGGAACTGGACTGGTACAGCTCCGCGCGGGAAGAACTCGTCGCCGCTGCCGTTCCGGACGCCGCCCTTCACCTGGACCTGGAGCGGCTGGACCGGCCCTTCGCCGGCCGCCGCTTTGCCGGCCGGCAGGACGTGCAGGATGCGGTGGTGGGATACATCGAGCACGATCTTGACCTCAGGGACAGCCCCGACCATCCCGAGACGCTGGCCCTCTTCCTGGCACTGCTCCACGTTTACATGGAAGTGGGCCGCGTGGTCCCGCCGGAGCGCCTGAATGCCAGGTCGCAGCAGACGGTCCACGGCTGGTGGCACGGGTTCTTCAGCTTTGTGGACTCCGGCCCGCCGCCGCACCGCCTGCGCCAGATGCTGGCGCTGCACCGGGCCGGGCTGCTGCAATTCCTGGGCCCGGACCTCGAGGTGACGGCGGATGAATCCACGGGACTGTTCCACGCCGGCTCGGCACGGGCGGGAACCTCCGTGGCGGCGAAGGCACTGATCGAGGCCCGGCTGCCCTCGCCCACAGTGGCCCGATCCGGCAATCCGCTGCTGGAGTCCTTGCACAGGACCGGCTTGGGCGCGGAGCAGCAGCTGCTGACCGCGGACGGGATCCATTCCACCGGCAAGCTGTTGATCTCATCCGGGCACCAGCTCGTGAATGCGGAAGGGGTGCCGCAGCCTGGCCTGTTCGGCGTGGGTCCGGGCACTTCGGGGTGGGGTGCGGGGGCGTTTGCCCGTCCCGGCACGAACGCCGCACCGTTCCGCGAGAATGATGCCCTGGCCCGCAGCGTCCTCACCCTCGCCCGCGGCCTCGCCGCAGAAGCCTCCACCACACTGTCCACTGAACCAGCCGCCGTCGGAAAGAATTGAACCGTGACCGCAGAACCTGACCTCAGGCGCCAGCCTTTTGACTCCGGAGTCCGGCCGCCGGGCAGCGTGCCCAAGCCTCTTGATCCCGCCGCGCTGGAAGTCCTGAGCCTCCCCATGAACGATCCCCGGGTCCAGCCGCTGCTGGACGAACTCGCCGTCGAATATGACACGCGTTACGGCGATTTGTTCGGCCGGGAGGGAGCGGCAGAAGAACTGAACCGCTACCCCGCCGAAGAGTTCGCGGGGCCAGGCGGTGCCCTGCTGGTGATCCAGGAAAACGGCGAATCCATCGCGGGCGGCGCCTTCCGCCGGTACGACGCCGACACGGCTGAGCTGAAACGGATCTGGACCCATTCGGCCCACCGCCGACGCGGCCTCGCCAAGCTGGTGCTGGCCGAGCTCGAAGCCTTGGCCGCGCGCCGCGGATACACCCGGCTCTACCTCACCACCGGCCCGCGCCAGCCCGAAGCGAAGTATCTTTACCTTTCCACGGGTTACCAGCCGCAGTTCGACCTGGACGCCGACCCGGAGACCATCAAGTTCCTTGCCTTCACCAAGGAACTTCCCGGACACCCGCGGAACTGACTATGGTCCCGCTCACACACCCGGCGCGGAGCCGCGGCTAAGCTAACCGCATGGCCAACAAAACCACAGCAGAGAAGCTTGCCACGATCCAAAAGGGGTACACGCTGGAGGGGGCCGCCATCGAACTGGGCGCCGCCATCGTGGACGGCGAACTCCACAAGGAGGCGCAGGTCCGCCTGCCGCTGGCCATGATGAACCGGCATGGGCTGGTGGCCGGCGCAACCGGCACCGGCAAGACCGTCACCTTGCACATGATGGCCGAACAGCTGTCCACGGCCGGTGTTCCCGTCTTCCTCGCGGACATCAAGGGTGACCTGTCCGGGCTGGCGACGGCCGCCGTCGGCAGCGAAAAACTCAGCGCCCGCACCGAAAGCATCGGGCAGGCGTGGCAGGGCAGGACCTACCCGGTGGAATTCCTGGCCCTCGGCGGGGAGGGCAACGGCGTCCCGGTCCGGGCTACAGTGTCCTCTTTCGGGCCCATCCTGCTTTCGCGGATCATGGAGCTGAACGACACCCAGGAATCAAGCCTGCAGCTGGTGTTCTACTTCGCGGACAAAAACGGCTTGGAACTGATTGACCTGAAGGACCTCCGTGCCGTCATCCAGTTCCTGACGTCGGACGAGGGCAAAGACCAGCTGGAAGAGCTGGGCGGCCTGTCCAAGGCCACCGCGGGGGTGATCCTTCGCGAACTGGTGAACCTTGAGGCACAGGGGCTGGAGAAGTTCTTTGGCGAACCGGAGTTTGATACCGCCGAGCTGCTGCGCACCGCCCCGGACGGCCGCGGCGTGGTGACGTGCCTGGAATTGCCCGCCCTGCAGACCAAGCCCATGCTGTTCTCCACGTTCCTGATGTGGCTGCTCGCCGACCTCTTTGAGGACCTGCCCGAGGCCGGCGACCTCGATAAACCCAAACTGGTGTTCTTCCTCGACGAAGCCCACCTGCTGTTCAACGGCGCATCCAAGGCGTTCCTCGAGGCGATCACCACCACGGTGCGGCTGATCCGGTCCAAGGGCGTGGGGATCTTCTTTGTCACCCAGACCCCCAAGGACGTGCCGTCGGATGTGCTGGGCCAGCTGGCCAACCGGGTGCAGCACGCCCTGCGCGCCTTCACCCCGGAGGATGCAAAAGCACTCAAGGCGACCGTATCCACCTTCCCGGTCAGCGACTACGACCTCGAAGAGACGCTGACCTCTGCGGGGATTGGTGAAGCCGTCATCACCGTTATGAACGAGAAGGGCGCTCCCACCCCCGTGGCCCTCACCAGGTTGCGCGCCCCCGAATCCCTGATGGGACCGAGCGCCGAGGACCTGGTCCGCAGCACGGTGGCCGGGTCCGCACTGCTGGGCAAGTACGGGACAGCGGTGGACAACCCATCGGCCTACGAGAAGCTCACCGGGAAGGCTGCTGCCCCCACCGGACCCGCCGCTCCCGTCCAGCCGACGGTTCCCGGCGCTGGTACTGGCTCTGGTGTTCAGAGGGCCGGCACCGGCGGCAGTGTGGACATTGACGCAGAGGCACGACGCATTGAAGAGGAGATCCTCGGCAGGCCCAGCACCAGGACCAGTGCGCCGCGCCCCGCGGATGAGGCACCGCAGGCATCCCGGCCGCGCTCGTCCCGGCCGCCGTCCGCGCAGCAGGAGTCTTCACAGCAGGGGGACGGGATGATGGGCGACCTCGGCGGTGTTCTTGGCGGAGCACTCGGCGGCGGGCTGAAGAGCATGGCCAGGTCCATCGGAACGCAGCTGGGTCGAGAGCTGCTGCGGGGTGTTTTCGGCACGTCGTCCCGGCGCCGCCGCCGCTGACAGGTACCGCCCGCAGCCGACTCAACTGCCGCCGTCGGCCGCGTGGCAGGTAACGTATTGACAGTGCAGATGAGTCAAGCGTTGGTGAGGATCGCGGCCGGATGGCTGCTGGGCCTCATGCTTGCCGTGGCCGCTGCCGTTGTTGCGGTGAACGTGGTAAACAATACGGTGGCCAGTCCGCAGCAGCCGGTGCGTGAGTATCTGGACGCACTGCAGAGCGGCGACGGCGGCAAGGCGCTGGGGCTCCTGCGGGCCACGGTACCGCCGAGCAACGCCGCCATGCTGGACGGTACGGCGCTTCAGACCGCCGCGTCCCGGCTAGCGAATGTCAACATCGGCGAGGCCGAGGAACGCCCGGGCGGCCAGGTGATGGTGCCCATGGAGTACACCATCGACGGCAGCCGCCTCCGCACGGAATTCCAGCTGCAGAAGACCGGAACCGAATGGATCTTCTTCAACACGTGGGCGTTTGTCCCGTCCCGGCTGCCTACTGTTGACGTCTCGGTGGTCAACTCCCCGGAAGCCACTGTCAACGGCGTGGACGTCAACATGCCCAACGGCCGGAACTCCTTCGCCGTCTTTTATCCCGGCGAGTACGAAGCCACGGTCAGCGGTGAGTACTTCTCCGCTCCTGCCACCCGCGCCACGGTTACTGCCCGGGACGTCCCGGTGGCCCCGCTCAACCTGCTCACCCAGGCTACGGACAACCTGAAGAAGGACGTGGCGGCGAAGGTCAAGGAATTCCTGGACGGCTGCGCTTCCCAGGCGGTCAAGGAACAGAAACTCCAGCCGGACTGCCCCTTCTACTACGCCAGCAACAACAGGGTCCAAGACGGCACCATCAAGTGGTCCGTGACGGAGTACCCGAATGTTTCCATCGAGCCGTTCGATGGCCGCTGGGTGGTGGCGCCGCTGGACGGAAAGGCCAGGGTGCAGGCCCAGCAGCAGAACTTGTTCACCGGCGCCTGGTACCCGCTGGACGAAGAGGTGGATTTCAGCTTCACCACACGGCTGGATGTCTCCGGGGACGCCATCAAGGTCACGCCGGTCCTGAGCTTCTAGGCTTTAGCGCCACGCTGACCCGGTTCTTGATACCCGCCTGCATGCCACATGCCGTCACGCAGGGCACGCTCTAAGGGCTCTTGCCGGAGCCACGCCCCGGGAATCCGGGGTTTCGTGGTGTGGGCGGCTTCAAAAGCCTGCTCCCAGTGACACGCGCCAGCTACCGCCGCCGCCCGAGCACCGCCAAGACTTCACTGACCATGGCTTCGGGCCTGTGCACCACGTCAGCGTAGTAATAGCGGAGCGCGGTATATCCCTGCAGCACTGACTCGTTGTTCCGCCGGTGGTCCTTTTTGACCTGGTTCCAGTCGGCATGGTGCCTGCCATCCAGCTCAACCACCAGCCACCCATTCAGCAGCAGGTCAACGTACCCCACCCGCTCCAGGTAGGCCTGCGGTTGAACAGCGATCCCTGCCTGGCGGAAGTACGTCCGCGCCAGCGTTTCGAGGAGGGAGTCCGCACCGTGGTCCACCCACTGCAGCACAGCCCTCGCCTTGCCGTTGCGCCGGCCCGGAAGCCGCTGGCTAAGGAACTCAACGGTCATGTCCCCTCTCCCCACTGCGCACTCAACCATGACCAAGGACTCAGCAAACGGCAGGCAACGCAGGGCATGGACCAGGACATCGGCCAGGGCGGCAACGGGACGGATTGTGGCAGGCGGAAGCAGCAGTCCGGCGTGGTGGACGGCCTCGCCCCTGACAGCCTCTTCCCTCCGGTGATACACATGGCGGGGTCCCGCAGACGACAGGCACCAGAGGCTGTAGTGTGACGCAGCACTGGAGCACGTGAGCAGTTCCCGGTTACGCAGCACCGCAACCAGCTCCGGAGGCGCCGTCGGAAGCGCATAGAGTCCGCGCTCCGGCTGCAAAAGCCCGCTACGGACAGCCCGGCGAAGGGCTGCATCATCCACACCAAGCCGGGCGAGTACGGGCCGGCGGGCGGCCCCGCCGCAGTGCTCTAAGGCTTTTGACACGTCCATGGGGGCCATGGTGGCTGCATCAGCCCGCGTTGGGCAGCGGCAAACTGCAGTATGTGGACATCCGCGCTGGCCAACGCCGTCACGCAGGGCACGCTTTTGGGGCTTTTGCCGGCGCCAAACCCCGCAAACTCAAGGTTCAGGAAAGCCGACCATGCCAAAAGGCTGCCGCCCGTGACGCGTCAGTCACGGGCGGCAGCCTTTTCAAGGTAAATACGGCCGGTCAGTCCATGCCGCGCAGATCAAGCACCAACTCCGTATCGCCGTCGGCCTGCAGCAGCACAGGGATGCCCCAGTCCTGCTGGTACAGGTGGCAGGCCGCGTGGTCCGGGATCTCGCCGTCCTCGGTTTCGGGGCCGTCGCACGCCGCGGCGCGCGCCGTGATGTGCAGGATACCTTCGGGGACGTCGGAGGACAGCTCGAGCGTCCGCAGCAGTCCCACCGAGGTTCCGCCGCCGGAGACCAGCAGCTCGGGCGGCGTGGACGAAATCTTCAGCTGGGTGGGATCGCCCCAGCGGTCGTCCAGTTTCTGCCCGGTGGGGGCGGTGAATCGGACCGTCAGCTCGAGCGCGCCGGGCGCAACCGGGCTCTTGGGCCGGTGGGTCTGCGACGCACCCTCATCCACCTGCTGTGCTTCCTTGGGGATGGGCACGTACACAAGCTGGTGCTGGTTGGCTTCCACCACCACCAGCAGCGGCTCGGAACCGGCCGACTGGGTGTGGTCCACAATCACGTCCGAGGGCTCGAGCAGCCCGCGGGCCAGTGTGGAGACCGTGCCGTTGGAGGGGTCGTACCGCCGGACGGCACCGTTGTAGGTGTCCGCGATTGCCACGGAACCATCGGGCAGGACCGTCACGCCCAGGGGGTGCTGGAGCCGGGCCTCGGCCGCGGGGCCGTCCCGGAAGCCGAAGTCGAACAGGCCCTTGCCCACGGCCGACTCCACCGTGATGGCCCCGTCGTCGTCAATCACCAGCTTGCGCAGCGCCGACGTCTCGGAATCTGCCACCCAGATGTTGCCCTCCGCGTCCTCCGCCAAGCCCGAGGGCTGCGCGAACCAGGCCTCGTGGGCAGGTCCGTCCAGCAACCCCTCAAGGCC
Source organism: Arthrobacter sp. Soil_C_49 (assembly GCF_057656635.1). NCBI lineage: Bacteria > Bacillati > Actinomycetota > Actinomycetes > Micrococcales > Micrococcaceae > Arthrobacter > Arthrobacter sp. Soil_C_49. The sequence goes on along the minus strand of NZ_JBDGJZ010000017.1, from coordinate 4,452 downwards.
GTTGCCGGCAGCGATGGACACCGCACCGGTCAGCGGATCAAAGCTGAAGATCTGGTGCGTGCCGGCCATGGCGATCACCACGGCGTTGAGCTTCCGGGACCACACGAGGTCCCATGGCGAGCTGAGTGAGACCTCCAGTGGGTGTTCACTCAGGCGGCCGGTGAATCCGGCGGCGTCCTCGTCCACCCGTGCCGGACCGGTTTCCAGCAGGCGCTGCACGCCATTGCCGGCCACCGTGGAAGCCTTGCCGTCCGTGAGCGAAAGGCCCCGGAGGCGGTGGTTGACCGAGTCTGCAATCACGACGTCGTAGCCCGCCTTGGCTGCCACGTCTTCCGGCAGCAGGACCAGGCCCTGCGGCTCGTTGAAGCGGGCGGCGGCGTCGGCACCGGCGGCGGGACCGTCTACGTGGCCCTTGGTGCCGGAACCATAGGTTCCCAAAACGGTCTGGAAGTCAGTGCCCAGTTCCACCAGGCGGTGGTGCCCGGTGTCGGTGACCAGCCAGGAACCCTTCGCGGCACCGTTGGAGGCTGCAGCACCCGCCGCCGTGCCGGCGTCGTCCGTTCCCTCAGATACTGAACCGCGTCCGGCGGGGAGGAACAGCGCCTTGCCGGGGAAGCGCAGGGTGCCCGACGTCGGTTCGGGCGCCACGTACGGCCCGGAACCGCGGTGCAGCGTGCCCTTGGCCTCGTGCTCGGCAATGAGTTCGGGGATCAGGACCGCGAGCCCGTCGGCGTGGCCTTCACCGGAAAGGTGCGCCACGATGTAGCCCTCGGGATCGATGACCACCAGGGTGGGCCAGGCGCGGGCGGTGTAGGCCTTCCACGTTTCCAGCTCCGGGTCATCCAGGACGGGGTGGTGGATCTCGTAACGCTCAACGGCAGCAGCCAGCGCCACCGGGTCCGCCTCGTGTTCGAACTTGGGCGAGTGGACGCCCACGGTCACCAGGACGTCGGAATACTGTTCCTCGAGCGGCCGGAGTTCGTCCAGGACGTGCAGGCAGTTGATGCAGCAGAACGTCCAGAAGTCCAGCAGCACGATCTTGCCGCGGAGGGCTTCGAGGTCCAGTGATTTGCCGCCGGTGTTCAACCAGTTACGGCCCACCAGTTCGGAGGCTCGGACCCGGAGGTGGGTGCGTACGGTTTCGCTCATCAGCGTCCTTCCAGCTTGTTTCGTTCGGCCAGCCTGGCGTCGCGTTCGGCCAATTTGGCAAACATATCGTTGTAAGCGGTGAGATCGGCGTCGTTATTCCTGTCCGCCGCCCGGTCCACGCGTTTGGTCTCCCGCTGGTCCGAGCGCGACCACATGATGGCCACGCCGATGGCCACCAGGAGCGTGGGCACCTCACCGATGCCCCACGCCACGGCCCCGCCGGTCTGCTGGTCCAGCAGCGCGGACTGGCCCCAGGCACGGCCGAGGTTGCCGAAGTAGTCCGCGGCCAGGAGGTTGGTGCCGCCCATGATGGCCACGCCGAAGAAGGCATGGAAGCCCATGGTGGCAAGGAGCAGCAGCAGCCGCATGGGGTACGGCGCACGGCGCGGGAGCGGGTCCGTGCCGATCATACTCAGGATGAAGATGTATCCCGTGAGCAGGAAGTGCAGGATCATCAGTTCGTGCCCCACGTGCTCCCGCATGGCAAACCCGAACAGGTCCGAGTAGTAGAACAGCACGATCGAGCCGGCAAAGTTGGCGGCGGCGAAGATCGGGTGGGTCACTACCTCGGAGAACCTGGAGTGCACAAACACCAGCAGCCACTCGCGCGGGCCGCGTGAACCGTCCCCGCGGGGTGGCAGTGCCTTTAGTGCCAGGGTCACGGGCGCGCCAAGGACCAGGAAGATTGGCGCCACCATGGTCAGCGCCATGTGGTCCACCATGTGAGCAGAGAACAGCACGCGGCCGTAGACCGACGGCGGCCCGGACGTGATGTAGGTGAGCACCAGCAGGCCGATCACCCAGTTCACAGACCGGAACCACTGCCACTTGTCCCCGCGGCGGTAGATTCTGGCGATGCCGAGGGAGTAAGAGAACAGCCCGAACAGCGCCACGGCGATCCACAGCCAGTCGAGCCGCCATTCCGTCAGCCAGCGTTCGGGGGTCAGTTCCGGAGGGAGCTCGTAGCCGCTGAGAATGAAGGCCGGTGAGGCGTCGGGGGCAAAAGTGGTTGGCTGCGGCGGTGCCGAGCGGCCCAGCGCTACGGCGATGCCGGACGTTGCGCCCATCACCAGGAATTCGGCCAGGACGAGCTGCCACAGGACCCGGCGGGAGGACATGGTGGAACCCTTGGAACCCAGCTGCGGGATGACCCACTGCCGGTGCATGAAACCGATCCCGCCAAGCACCAGGGTGGCGGCGGACTTGGCCAGGATGAGTTGGCCGTACGGGGAACCAACCAGGTCGCCCCAGCTGGTGATGCGGATGCTCGCGTTGATGATGCCCGAGGCGAAGACCAGCACGAAGGCGAACCCGGCCAGTGAGGAGAACCGGCGGAGTGTTGCTTCGGTGGTGTCCGTTGAAGCGCCCGCCTTGGAGCCGGTAAGGATTCCGGACAGGAGTGCCAGCATGATGATGCCGCCCACCCAGGTGCTGACGCCTACCAGGTGCAGGCCAAGGGAGTTGATGGCACCCTCGTGGTCCGAGGAGCTGGAGGAGTGTCCGATCAGGGCGGTAGGCACCAGGCCGATGAGGGCCAGGATCAGGGTCAGCGCCAGCCCGCCCAGGGACCTGACGCCGAACAGTGCTGTTGTCACCACGGCGGCGATGATGGTGACGGCGAGCCAGGCCCGGCCCGTCTCGATGTCCGTCATGAAGTAGACCAGGGCCTGCGTGAATTCGGCGTCACCGGAGACGGCCTGGCCGGCCACGTCAGCGTACGTGAGTACCAGGACGGCGATGGCGGACAACGTCCACACCGCACCTGCAGCAGCCGCGATGGCCAAGGCCCGGGTGAAGGCCGGGTGTTCTGCGTCCTCGAGGCCGCTCTCCTGGCCCCTGTTGCGCCGGGTCAGGCTCCTGGGGAGGATGCCTACAGCGAAGATGAGTCCGCCGATGACTGTAGCCACTGAGACGTTATGGATGGCCTTGGTGACTGGCAGGCCCCAGCGCACCAGGGCACCGGGGTCCGACACCTCACGGGCGGCCACCGCGCCGGAGAAAAGGAGAGCTGCCGCCAGGGCCAGGAGGAGCGCCCCCAGGCCTGCGAGCTGCCAAGCCTTGCCGATGCCGAGGGCACCACTGCCCAGCCCCGACGCTCCCTTGCCGGGAGCTGGCGGGGTTGTTGTGGATTGGGGGTTTGCGGCAGAAGGCACCTATCCATTGTCCGTCACCACTGCCCGGGCCGCGAATCGGCTTAAAAGCAAAAGGGGCGGCAACCACGTGGTTGCCGCCCCTTATCCAGCCGGGTTTTGATGCCGGAAGGAAGGAGCTTACTTCTTGTTGGAGACCGCAGCCTTCAGCTTGGAGCCGGCGGTCAGCTTGACGCTGTGGCCGGCGGCGATCTGGATGGTCTCGCCCGTCTGCGGGTTGCGGCCGGTGCGTGCTGCGCGGTCGGTGCGCTCAACGGCGAGCCAGCCCGGGATGGTGATCTTCTCGCCCGCGGCGACAGAAGTCTCGAAAACCTCGAACAGTGCGTCGAGGACGGAGTTGACGGCTGCCTGGCTGGTGCCGGCCTTGCCCGCTACCTCTGCAACAAGTTCACTACGGTTCTTAGCCATTTATGTCCTCCTGGACGGTCTGATTCTGGAGCCTGCACGCGGCATGCGTACAAGCCACTGTTCGAAAACTTACCAGCTTGGGCCGCCGTGGTCCGCAAATTCCGCGTGTTTCCGCGACTTTTTGAGGTTAATCACCCGATTCTTGGGGATTTCCGGTCCGGTTTGGCTGCAGTGGCCAGCTTCACTGGACGTCCCGGCTGCCCCTCCCAAGGAGGCGCGATCGCCCCCTTGCAGCTCTTCCTCCCAGGCGCGCGCTCAGTTGATGCCGCTCTTGGGGTGACGCTCTCGCACTTGATGCGGCTTTTGGGGCGACGCTCTCTCACTTGATGCGGCTCTTGGGGTGACGCTCTCGCACTTGATGCGGCTCTTGGGGCGACGCTCTCTCACTTGATGCGGCTCTTGGGGCGACGCTCTCTCACTTGATGCGGCTCTTGGGGCGACGCTCTCGCACTTGATGCGGCTCTTGGGGCGACGCTCTATCAGATGATGCCGTCTCCGCGTGGACGCGCGCTCAGTTGGTGTGCGGGGTCGTGGTGTTCGACGGCGGTGGTGCCGGCGGCCGCTAACCCCGGGTTGGGGGCGGGGCGGTCAGGGGTGGGCGGCGGGGTTGTGTGTGTTAAATGTGGGAGGCCCCAACCATTGACTGGTTGGGGCCTCGACCTAATGATTGTCCGGCGGTGACCTACTCTCCCACACCCTCCCGGGTGCAGTACCATCGGCGCTGTGGGTCTTAGCTTCCGGGTTC
>NZ_JBDGJZ010000016.1:0-118089 GCF_057656635.1 Arthrobacter sp. Soil_C_49 | reverse complement strand
GGAACAAAAACACAACTGAATAACAACACCACACATGTTGTAACCACCAACAGGTTTCCCACCCCCAGGCCTCAAAGGCCCTGGCGGGCCGGGTGAAAAGGTTACGGCGGTCATAGCGTGGGGGAAACGCCCGGTCCCATTCCGAACCCGGAAGCTAAGACCCACAGCGCCGATGGTACTGCACCCGGGAGGGTGTGGGAGAGTAGGTCACCGCCGGACATAAATTAAATGAGTAGGGCCCTGACAACAGACGTCAGGGCCCTACTCTGCTTTAACCACCAAACCCTCGCCCACTTATCGCGCCAAATACCCAAACCCTCTCTCACTTAACGCGGGTTTTCCACCCTCCCTCTCTCACTTAACGTGGGTTTTCCTCGATCGCTCTCTCAGCCGTCCACCAGATACGGCTCAGGTTGCAGACATCCCGAACCAACCGGCGTCGTCCGCCATCACACGGAAGAGCAGCCGGAACACCGCATCAAGTGAGAGAGCGTCACCCGAAAAGCCGCATCAAGTGAGAGAGCGTCACCCCAAGAGCCGCATCAAGTGAGAGAGCGTCACCCGAAGAGCCGCATCAAGTGAGAGAGCGTCCGGGGGAGGGCGGCACGGGTAGAGTTGTGCACCATGAACAGCCTCTTCAGCCACGGTGCCGAGCCCTTCGGAAGCGATGAACAGCCGGCCGGCGAGCTCCTCGAACCGGTGGTCAACACAGTGATCGTGCCCGGCAGTGTGGCGCATGCCTTCGCCGGGTTCACCGACCATACGCACCTCTGGTGGCCGCTGGTATCATTCGGCGTCTATGGAGCCGGCTCCTATGTTGAGTTCGAGGAGAACCTGATCCTTGAAACGGCGGACGACGGCCGGACCAGCATCTGGGGAACGCTTGATGACTGGCAGCCGCCCTTGTCCTTCCACGCCACCTGGCACCCGGGCTCCACGGCCTTGTGGTCCACGGAGCTCCTGGTGGTCTTCAGGGCAGTAGGGGAGGGTACAGAGGTGCGGGTGTTCCATGAAGGCTGGGAAGGGGCTGAGGACCCGCACGCGGAGCGCAAACGGTATGTGGAGGCCTGGCCGGAAATCCTCGCCCGGTATGCCCGCTTTATGGGCGCTCCCTAGGTGAGCGGAGACGCGGGCGGGGATCAGGGCCGCTGACGTCCGCCATCGGCCCGGGGAACGGCGGTACTTGTCCTGATCACAAACTCCGTAGGAAACTCCTGGTCGGCTTCGGACCGCTCTGATCCGCTCCCGGAGTCCTTTGCGCTGGCCTCGAGGAGCTGCAGCGCAGTCGCGGCCGCCATGGCACCCTGGCCGCGGGGATCCTGGTCTACGGTGGTCAAGCCGAACGTCTCGCCCAGCTCGTGTCCGTCCATGCCCACTACGGAGAGGTCCTGCGGAACGTGGAGCCCAAAGTCACGTGCAGCGAGAATGGTGCCCACCGCCATCTCGTCGGAGGCCGCAAAAACCGCGGTGGGCCGCTCGGTGGCACCGCCCAGCAACCGGCGTGCCGCTGAGTAGGCGCCCTGCACAGTGAAGTCAGCGGTGATCTGCCACTCCGGCCGGATCTCCAGACCTGCTGCCGCCATGGCCTTTTGGTATCCGGCCTGGCGGATGCCGGGCAGCTTGAAGTCCTGGTTCAGTGCTGCGTCGCCGGTGACGTGGCCTATCCGCGTATGGCCAAGCCGGATCAAATGGTCTGTGGCCATCCTGGCCAGGCGTTCGTCGTCGATCCTGATGGTGGAAGCCCCCGGCAAAGCGCCGCCGATACCCACGATGGGACGGTGGACGGCCAGCAGCTGTTGGATTTCGGCGTCGCTCAGCACCAGGGCCACTGCGATGACCGCGTCCAGGCGCTTCCGGAGGAGGAAATCGTTCAGCACACTGCGGCGGCGCTCGGGCTGGTCGCCCACGTTGTACAACGTGAGGTCGTACCCGGCATCCAGGAGAGTCTCAGATGCTCCCTCCAGCACGAGGGAAAAATACCAGCGGTGGATTGAAGGAACCACCAGGCCAATATTGTGGTTCCGCCCGGAAGCGAGGCTGGCGGCATGGTAGGAGGGGACGAAACCCAGTTCCCCCGCTGCTTCCAGTGCCAGCTTCCGGCTCTTTGCGGAGACATTGGACTTGCCGCTCAGTGCCCGCGAGACGGTGGCGATGGAGAGCCCCGCCTTGTCTGCGACATCCTTGATGCCCGCCATACTCAGGGGGTTGGTGTAAGGCGGATCCAGGCTGTTTCGCCCGAAGCCAGCAGGCCTTCAGGACCGGAGGGGACGCTGCGGACCAGGACCTGCCCGGCAGGCATCTCCAGCGGCTCGTGGTTGAGGTTCATAAGCACCAGCGTAGCGCCGTTGACATAACCCAGTGATGAACCGGTGCACCAGTCCTCTGCCCACGCCAGGGAGCCCCGGCCCAGGTCCAAGTCGCGGCGAACCGCCAGCATTGTCCGGTAGAGAGCAAGGTGCGACGACGGCGAACCGGCCTGCACGTCCCGCGCCCACTGTTCAAAAGAGGCAGGAAGGGGCAGCCAAGGGTCCTCGCCGTGGCCGAAGCCAAAGTGGGGTTCGCCGGCCCGCCACGGCAGCGGAACCCGGCAGCCGTCCCTGCCCAGCCGCTGCCCCCCGGTACGTGCGAACGTAGGGTCCTGACGCAGGTGCTCGGGGATGTCGATCCCGTCCGGCAGGCCGAGCTCTTCGCCTTGGTAGACGTACGCCGCGCCGGGCAGCCCCAGCATAAACAGCGATGCGGCGGCAGCCCGCTGCCGGCCCAGGGCCGTGTCAGGCTGCGGATCCGCCGGACCGATGCCGTCGCCGTCGCGGGGCCCCTGCCCGTTGTAGCCGAAGCGGCTGGCGTGACGGACGACGTCGTGGTTGGACAGCACCCAGGTGCTGGGAGCCCCAACGCTGTCCAGGACCGTCAGGGAGTCGGTGATGACGGAGCGAAGCCGGTACACGTCCAGCCCGGCGTGCAGGTACGGGAAGTTGAAGGCCTGGTGCATTTCGTCGGGCCTGACCCAGTGCGCCAGCCGGGGAAGGTCAACGCTCGCTTCCGCGCACAGGATCCGGTCGGGCCCGTAGCCGTCCAGGATCTGACGCCAGGTGCGGTAGATGTCGTGGATGGCCGGCTGCCCGAACATCGGGGCCTCATGGCCCGGGAAGCCGTCTGAGCTTCCGCCGTCGGGGCGTCCGCCCCAAGCGGGGAGGCCGGGCGCCTTGACCAGCGCGTGCGCCACATCCACGCGGAAGCCGGAAACCCCGCGGTCCAGCCAGAACCGGAGGATCCGTTCGAACTCAGCGTGTACGGCAGGGTTGTCCCAGTTGAAGTCCGGCTGGGATGAATCGAAAAGGTGAAGGTACCACTGGTCCGGCTGGCCGTCCGGACCCGTTACCCGGGTCCAGGCGGGGCCGCCGAAGTGGGACTGCCAGTTGTTGGGCGGCTCGTGTCCCTCAGGTCCGGCGCCGTCGCGGAAGATAAACATGTCGCGCTCGGGGCTGCCCGCAGGCGCGGCCAGGGCTGCCTGGAACAGCGCGTGCTGGTCGGAGCAGTGGTTGGGAACGAGGTCCACAATCACCCGCAGGCCCAGCCGGTGGGACTCGGCCATCATCACGTCGAAATCCCCGAGGGTGCCGAAGATCGGGTCCACGTCGCAGTAATCGCTGACGTCATACCCGGCATCGCGCTGCGGCGACCGGTAGAAGGGGGACAGCCACACGGCATCCACGCCAAGGTCCGCCAAATGGGGCAGTTCCTCTGTGATGCCCGCGAGGTCTCCCACGCCGTCGCCATTCAGGTCCCGGAACGACCGGGGGTAAACCTGGTAGATCACGGCAGAGCGCCACCAGCCCGGCAGGTTGTCGGCAGCGTGGATGAGGGTCAGCGGACCCGCAGCGGGTGTCAGAGTTTCGACAGACATGAGGTCCAGCTTAGGTTGTGTTGGCACATTAATGGAAACGCTTCCACAATTACTTTCGCGCAATCGTAGGCGAAATGAGTGTTTCCGCTGGTCAACTGTGGAAGCGCTTGCAGAAGTGTTGCGGGCCTGCGCCCATAGACTGATGGGAAACGTGCGACGGCGGATGGAGGCTTCGTGGGAAGCATGGCAGTTGAGGAGCTGGAAACCAGCCTGGCGGACGGACAGGTGGACCGGCACGAGACGACCCTCGCCCGGTATGCGGTGGACCAGGCCCCCATCCTTGACTACCAGCTGCCCCTGGCCGTGGTGTTCGCCGAATCCGTGGAAGACGTCCAGGCGGTAATGCGCATTTGCGCCGCCGCCAAAGTGGCCGTAGTGCCACGGGGAGCGGGAACCGGCGTCTCCGGCGGCGCCCATGCCACCAAAGACTGCATCATCCTGTCCCTCGAGCGGATGGACCGGATCCTGGCGTTGAACCCGGATGACGAAACAGCAGTGGTGGAACCCGGCGTCATCAACGCCGTGCTTAATGAAGCCGCGGCCGAACACGGACTGATGTACGCGCCGGACCCCGCCAGCTTCCGCAGCTCCACCATAGGGGGAAACGTGGCAACGAACGCCGGCGGGCTGCGGTGCGCCAAATACGGGGTCACCCGGGACTCCGTCCTTGCGCTGGACGTGGTCCTGGCGGACGGCTCACTCCTGCACACCGGCCACCAGACCTTCAAGGGCGTGGCGGGCTACGACCTGACCGGGCTCTTCGTGGGATCCGAAGGAACCCTGGGCATCGTGGTGGGCGTGACGGTGCGCCTGAAGTACCTTCCCCGGGAAGTGCATACCATCGCCGCCTTCTACCCGGACTTCCGCCAGGCCGCAGCAGGCGTCCTGGCCGTGGGCAGGGCGCGCGTCCAGCCCGCCATCATGGAACTGCTCGACGGCGGCACACTGGCCCAGCTGGACGACATCCACGGCTCGGACCTCACCGCCCGCGGCAGCTCCCTGCTGCTGATCCAGACCGACGGCTTCGGCGCGGCGGCGGAGGCCATGATGGTCCGGGAAGTCCTGGCGGCCGGCGGAGCAACCGTCACCACCGAGGCCAGCGCCGAAGCAGAGCGGCTCGTGGAACTGCGGCGCCACAGCCGGGGCGCGGAAGTGGACGACGAGTACCGGGTGGGGGAGGACGTCGCTGTTCCCCGGTCCCGCCTGGTGGACTACGTGGCAGCGCTGGAGGCCATGGCCATCCAGCACGCAGTGCACCTCAAAGTGGTGGCGCACGCCGGCGACGGCAACCTGCACCCCACCTTCTGGATCGACCGGAAGGACAACGCTGTGGACGGCGAGGCGCTGGAGCGGCTCCACCGGGCACTGGACGAGTCCATTACAGCCGCCCTGGGCATGGGCGGCACTATCACCGGGGAACACGGCGTGGGGCAGTACAAGCTGCGGTGGCTGGGCCAGGAACAGCCGGAACCGCTGCGGGAACTGCAGCGCCGGATCAAGGACCTGTTTGATCCCGCCGGCATCCTGAACCCCGGAAAGGGAATCTAGCGTTTAGTCGTCCACGTCCGGGTATTCGTCGATGGACTCGTCGCCGCCGTAGCGGGACTCTTCCGTTTCCGCTTCGAGGATCTCCAGCAGCCCGGTGGGCGGGTTCAGCATAATGGCTGCCTCATCCCGGCGGTGCCGCAGGATGGAGTCGATGTAGGACTGGACAGCTTCGGCGAGGGGGATGTGCCGTTCCTGCTTTTCGGACATGTACCAGCGGTGTTCCAGGACCTCGTGCACCACTTCGGCCGGTTCGAGCTTGCCGGACAGGTCCCGCGGAATGGACCTCACGATGGGCTCGAAGACCTGGCTGACCCACAGGTGGGCACTGTATTCCTCGTCCATGTCGGGGTTGTTGTCCGCCCGGAAGGTGTCCATGTCATTGAGGAGGCGGCGCGCCTGGTTCTCCTGGGCGTCCAGGCCGGTCAGCCGCAGCAGGCGCCGCATGTGGTGCCCGGCGTCCACCACCTTGGGCTGCAGCTGGATGGTGGACCCGTTCTGGGTGGTCTTGATGGCGTATTCCTCGACGTCGAAGCCGAGTTCGTTGAGCCGCCGGATGCGGGCGCCCACCCGCCAGCGTTCGCCGAGTTCGAAGGATTCCTTTTCCGTCAGTTCGGCCCAGAGGCGGCGGTAGCTGTCCATGATGAGCTCGCTGGTGGCTACGGGATCCACCTTTTCCTCGATCAGCCCGCCGTCGAGCAGGTCCATCAGCTCACCGGCGATGTTGACGCGCGCGATCTCCAGGTCATATTCGCGCTGGCCGGTGGAGAGGTCCGGGTACAGCTCCCCGGTTTCGGCGTCCACGAGGTAGGCGGCAAACGCGCCGGCATCGCGGCGGAACAGCGTATTGGACAAGGAAACGTCGCCCCAGTAGAAGCCGATCAGGTGCAGCCGCACCAGGAGCAGCGCCTGCGCGTCGATGAGCCTGGTGAGCGTGTCCTTGCGGAGCATCTGGGAGAAGAGGGCGCGGTACGGCATGGAAAACTTCAGGTGCCTGGTGACCAGGACGGGGTTCAGGGGCTTCCCGTCCAGTGTGGTGCGGCCGGTGATGACGGCCACCGGCTCCACGCAGGGAACGTCCAGCCGGGCCAGTTTGCGGAGCATGTGGTACTCATGCCGGGCCACATGCTCGGAGGTTTCCTTGATGGCGATCACGGAACCGCCCAGGTGGGCGAACCGGACGATGTGCCGGGAGATACCGCGGGGGAGTGCGGCCAGGTTTTCAGCCGGCCAGTCCTCCAGCGCGATGTGCCACGGCAGGTCGAGCAGCTCCGGATCGGCAGCCGCCGCCGTGATGTTCAGGGAGCTGGAGACCGAGGCGATCTTGCCGTCGTCCGCACTCGCGGCGACAAACCGCGGCAGTTTGCCCACCTGCGCATAGTCGGTGGGTTCGTCGTGCCACTGGGCGCTGTATTCCTCGGTCATGCGTCAATTCTTCCGTAGATAGGCGCGGCCAGCTAATTCTTCTGCAGGCACGGTTAAAGGCCGACGGCGGCCCTCCAGTAAGGAAGGCCGCCGTCAGTTTCAGATTTGTTAGTCGCCCAGGCGCAGGCCGGTCTTGGTGTCGAACAGGTGGACGTGGCCCGACTGCGGACGGACGTAGATGGACTCGCCCTTCATCGGAGGGCGGCGGCCGTCGACGCGTGCCACGATGTCGTGGTCCTTGCCGTCAAGCGTGGTGTGGCCGTAGACGTAGGCATCGGCACCCAGCTCTTCAACGACGTCGACCTCTACCTTCAGGCCTTCACCGTGCGGAGCGGTCTCGAGGTCCTCGGGGCGTGAACCCAGCGTCACGGTGGAGCCGTGTGCTTCTTCGAGGACGTCACGCGGCACGGGGTAGACGGTCCCGCCGAACTGGACGCCGCCGTCGACGACGGGCAGTTCGAGCAGGTTCATGGCGGGGGAGCCGATGAAGCCGGCGACGAAGACGTTCTTCGGGCGGTCGTAGAGGTTGCGCGGGGTGTCAACCTGCTGCAGGAGGCCGTCCTTCAGCACGGCGACGCGGTCGCCCATGGTCATGGCCTCGACCTGGTCGTGCGTCACGTAAACGGTGGTGACGCCCAGGCGGCGGGTCAGGGATGCAATCTGCGTGCGGGTCTGCACACGAAGCTTGGCGTCGAGGTTGGACAGCGGCTCATCCATGAGGAAGACCTGCGGGTTACGGACGATGGCGCGGCCCATGGCAACACGCTGGCGCTGACCGCCGGAAAGTGCCTTCGGCTTGCGGTCCAGGTAGGGCTCAAGGTCCAGGAGCTTTGCGGCTTCACGGACACGCTCGGCGCGCTCTTCCTTGGAGACGCCTGCGATCTTCAGGGCGAAACCCATGTTGTCGGCCACAGTCATGTGCGGGTACAACGCGTAGTTCTGGAAAACCATCGCGATGTCGCGGTCCTTCGGGGGAACGTCGGTGACGTCGCGGTCGCCAATGAGGATCCGGCCTGCGTTGACGTCCTCGAGGCCTGCGAGCATGCGCAGGGAGGTGGACTTACCGCAACCGGAGGGTCCAACGAGGACCAGGAATTCGCCATCGGCGATGTCGATGTTGAGCTTATCGACGGCGGGCTTTTCTGTGCCCGGGTACAGACGCGTAGCGTTATCAAAAGTAACTGTAGCCACAGTTATCAATCCCTTCACCGGCAGGTACGTGCCGGACGATCCGTTGTGAATGGTTCATGTTTGTTCAGTTTTGTACTGCGCGTGTTTCCTGGCGGAGGCCGGAAGACACTGAGTGACGCCGCACGGTAGTTGTGCGCCACATCACAGAGAAGAGTATGTCAGATACTGTTCGAACTGGTGCAAATGTTACGAACGTCACAAGTGACGTTCGTAACCGCTCACTCCTGCGGCGCTTCTTCCGCGACGGCCAGGCTCCGTTCCTGCAGGAGCACTTCGAGCATCTCCGCCACATGGACCGGAGCCTCCACCCGGTACTGCGCCTGGGTGAAATCGAGGCCCACCTTGATGCCCACATCGCCTGGCTCCAGCCGTGCGAGGGCATCCTCGTCGGTGGTGTCGTCGCCTGCAAACAGGACGGCGCTGGCGCCGCTGATCTGCCTCAGGAACGTCACGCCCTCGCCCTTGGAGGCATTCACCACGGAGGTTTCCAGGACCCGCTTTCCGTCTTTGAGGAAAACGCCTTTGCGGTCCTGCAGCAGCGAGCGTGCTGCGGCCACGGCGTCCGCTGCCACGTCGTCGGGCGCCTGGCGGGTGTGCAGCACCACGCCGGCCGGCTTGTCCTCCAGCATGGTGCCCGGTGCTTCGGCCACAATGTCGGCCAGGATACCGCGCACCTCTGCGAGCAGGGCTTTCTGCTCATCGTCCAGCGTCAGTCCTGCCGACCCGGGGCCCAGCCACGCTTCCGCCCCGTGGCTGCCGATGAGCAGCGTGTCCACCGGCGGCGAGGCGACCTTGCGCAGGCTGGCGAGGGCGCGACCGGAGATGAGTGCCGTCGTCGTACGCGGCAGCACGGCGAGCCCGGCGAAAGCCGTGGCGGCCCGGGGAAGCGGCCGCGCGTCGTCGGCATGGCCCACGATGGGCGCCATGGTTCCGTCGAAGTCCATGGCCACCAGCAGGTGGTCGGTCCGGGCGATGGTGCGGATGGCTTCGCGGAGCTCAGGTGTCAGCGCCAGCTTGCCGTTGCCGGTCCGGCTCTCAGGTGTCATCGCGCACCACTTTCTCCTTCAACGCCTGCAGGAAGTCGGCGGACCAGTGGTCCACGTCGTGCTCAAGGATCTGCTTGCGCATGGCCCGCATCCGCCGCGACGCGTCCCGGGGGGACAACTCCACGGCGCGCATGATGGCATTCTTCAGGCCGTCGATATCGTGCGGGTTTATCAGCAGTGCCTGCTTGAGCTGGTCGGCTGCGCCGGCGAATTCACTGAGCACCAGCGCGCCGTCGTTATTGGTGCGTGCCGTGACGTACTCCTTGGCCACCAGGTTCATACCGTCCCGCAGGGCGGTCACCAGCATGACGTCGGCGGCCAGGTACAGGGCCACCATCTCCTCCACCGGGTAGCTGTGGTGCAGGTAGCGGACGGCGGTGTTCTCGAGGGTGTCGTAGGTGCCGTTGATGTGGCCTACAGTGCCCTCCACCTCCTCGCGGAGGAGCCGGTACTGCTCCACCCGCTCGCGGCTGGGGCTGGCCACCTGGATCAGGGTGGCGTCGCTGACGGACAGCTTGCCGTCGGCCAGGAGCTCCTCGAAGGCCTTCAGCCGGTGCCGGATGCCTTTGGTGTAGTCCAGGCGGTCCACACCCAGCAGAATGGTTTTCGGATTGCCGAGGTCCTGGCGGATCTGGCGGGCCCGCTCAATGATTTCCGGCTTGGCGGCCAGCTCGCTGATCTGCTGGACGTCGATGGAGATGGGGAACGCCTGGGCCCTGGCGATGTGGGTGATCTGGCCGTCCTGGCCCTTGACGTGCACCTGCTGCTGCTTGACGCTGGCGCCCAGGAAGCGGCGGGCCGAGCGCATGAAGTTGCCGGCGTCGCTGGGCCGCTGGAACCCCACCAGGTCGGCGCCGAGGAGGCCGTCGATGATGGCCTGGCGCCACGGCAGCTGGGCGAAAATCTCGGGCGGCGGGAACGGGATGTGGTTAAAAAACCCGATCTTGAGGTCCGGCCGCGCTTCGCGGAGCATCCGCGGCACCAGCTGCAGCTGGTAGTCCTGGATCCACACAGTGGCGCCGTCGTCGGCGTGGCTGACGACGGCGTCGGCGAACCTTTTGTTCACCGCGCGGTAGGCGTCCCACCAGGTGCGGTGGAATTCCGGCGGTGCGATGACGTCATGGTAAAGGGGCCACAGCGTGGCGTTGGAGAAGCCCTCGTAATACAGCTCGACGTCGTCCGCGCTGAGCTGGACGGGCACCAGGTCCATGCCGCCGTGGCTGAACGGTTCCACGGTCTCGTCCGGGGCGCCGTGCCAGCCCACCCAGGCGCCGTCGGTCTTGGTCATCATGGGCGCCAGTGCCGTGACCAGTCCGCCGGGGGACCGCCGCCATCCCGAGCCGTCGTCGCCGTTTTCGCCTGGAGCGACGCGGTCCACGGGCAGTCTGTTCGAGACCACCATAAAGTCGTACTTTGTCTCTGCCTTGGAGCCCGAGCCGGCGGTGCCTGGTGCGGCTGCGGCGGCGGGTTTTTCCTGGACGGGTGTTTGCATTGCGGCCCCCTGGGGTTGCTTGTGCCTCTTAGCCCACCCTAACGGGACAGAATCTTCGGTGCTATTCGTCCGTTGGTCAAGCCGGAAGAATACTTGAAACAGCAAGCTCTCAGCTTTCTGACCTAAAATGGAGGGGTTGCCACGAACTGGTCCCCCTCGTCGATCGATCCAAGGAACACATGAGCCCCGCAAACGAAGTACGTAAGTCCAAGGCTGAGCGCACCGCGGAGGCCCGCGAGAAAGCGCGGCTGATCCGTGAAGCGCAGCTGAAAAAGGACAAGCGCAACAAGCTGCTGATCGGGTGGGGGATTGTGGCCGCCGTGGTGGCCATCCTGGTGGTGGTGGCGCTGGTGGTGACCAGTTCGATGAAGCAGAACGCGCCCGTCGCGGACCAGGGACCCACGCCGGCCAACGGCAACGTGCACGGCGGCGTCACGCTCCTGGCGAACACCGAGGTTGCCAAGCTGGATCCGGCCACTGTTGACGCAGCCTCGGTCGGCGAGCCGCCGCAGGCTCCGCCGGCGGAAGTGGTGGCTCCCGGGGCCGAGGCCGAAGCGGGCAAGCCGGTCAAGGTTGTCCTCTACATCGACTTCATCTGCCCGGTCTGCAAGAACTTCGAGGCGCAGTACAACGAACAGCTCACGTCGCTGCGCAACGAGGGCAAGATTACGGTTGAATACCGCGCGCTCGGGTTCCTGGACAGCCGCTCCACCACCAACTACTCGTCCCGTGCAGCGAACGCCGCCGCGTGCGTTGTGAACGAATCGCCGGAGAAGTACGCAGAGTTCGTGGACGCCCTGTTTGCCAACCAGCCGGCCGAAGGCGGCGCCGGGCTCTCGGACGACAGGCTCAAGAGCATGGCCTCCGACCTGGGTGTGGACATCAGCAGCTGCGTGGATGAAAAGACCTACCGCCCGTTCGTAAAGTTCACCACCAAGGAAGCCTCAGCGATCGGCGTCACCGGCACCCCCACCGTTTTTGTGGACGGCAAGCAGTGGGGCAAGGGCGACAGCGCCCAGACCCCGTTCCCCGATTTCCTCCAGGCCGCGATCGACGCCAAGGCCTAACGGTTTGAGGGCCCGCTGCCGGATCTACTTCGGCGGCGGGCCCTTTTTGTTGCCCGGCTTCCTGCCCGGCGGTTCTCCCGGCCTTGGATAAGGCGGGCGTTTTTACCACTGGGAGGACTTGGGCTAACCTTATGTAGCGCCGTTCAGGCGCCCGCCCGCAAGGGCACGCCTCCTTAGCTCAGTTGGCCAGAGCACCGCTCTTGTAAAGCGGGGGTCGTCGGTTCGAATCCGACAGGGGGCTCTTTTTTTGCCCGCGGCCGGCCGCGGGCCTGCTTCGGGCCGCACCGGCCTGTTAGCCGCCCGACGGCGTGATGTTGTGGTTCAGGCGCAGGAGATTCTGCGGATCGTAACGGTCCTTGAGGGCCACGAGGCGCTGGTACTTGTCCTGTCCGTAAGCGCTGCGGGCGGCGTCCGGCGCCTGCACTCCCACTTCCGCTCCCAGGAAGTTGACGTATTCGCCCTGTTCCGCGAACGGCTGCATCACCGCGTAGGCCTTGCGGGCGAAGGCTGTCAGCCGTTCGTCCTCCGCCGCGTCACGCCAGAACCCGTACACGTTGAGCCAATACCGGGCGGACCGGTTCGGGAACGCAGTGGCGTCTTCGGGCACCCGCCCGAACGCACCTTCGAGGTGATGGATATCGATGCCTGTTCCTTCCCAGGCCAGCTCGGAGGCGAAACCCAGGACGGCGTCCACCACTTCCTCGTCCAGGCGGGAGAACGAGACGTTCTTCCAGTAGCCGCGTGAGCCTTTGGGGAACACCGGGTCCATGGCACTTTGCCATTCCGGCCACGGGGTGGGTCCCACCTCCTCGGCGTCGGGCGGGGCAGCGGCGCGAAGCTGGTCCACCAGCTGCAGGCCGGCCTGATGGTCCTCGGCAACCCAGGCGAATCCGATAGCCATCCAGGGGTCACCGCCCATGCCGAAGTCGGCCGGGAGCACCAGGAACGAGACGATCGGGTTCATCTCGTCCGGCAGGTCACGGGTCCACGCCTCGAAGGCGAGGAGGGCGCTGCGCCAGTTGTCCGGCCGGTAGAAGAGGTTGCCGCCCAGCGGTGCGGCAGGCAGGGGGAGGGTGCGGAAGGTGAAGGAGGACACCACGCCAAAGTTTCCGCCGCCGCCGCGCACTCCCCAGAACAACTCCGGGTTCTCCTCCGCGCTGGCATGCACATGCTCCCCGGCAGGAGTGACCACGTCCACGGCATCCAGATTGTCCAGGCTCAGCCCGCCGGTCCGCGTCAGCCAGCCCACGCCGCCGCCCAGGGTAAGTCCTGCCACTCCCGTTCCGCTGATGACCCCCAGCGGTACCGCCAGACCCTGGGCAGCCGTGGCCCGGTCCACGTCCGCAAGGGTGGCCCCGGGTCCGACGGCGACCCGCCGGCTTTGGGCGTCGACCCGCACCTCCCGGAGGGCGCCCAGATCCAGGACCAGTCCGCCGTCGACAGTGCCGTGGCCGGCGATGTTGTGCCCGCCGCCGCGGACGGCCAGGGCGAGGCCGCTGCGCCGGGCACTGTCCAGGACTATGTCGATGTCCGATAGGGCGCCTGCGCGCGCGATGGCACGCGGCCGCAGGTCGACCATGCCGTTCCACACCCTGCGGGCTTCCTCGTACAGGGGATCCTGCGGTTCGATTAACGATCCCTGCAGCTGCCCGCGCAACTCGTGCAGTGACTGCTGGACGTCCGGCTCCGGAAGGTGTTCATGAACTGTGGCCATCGCTGCTACTTCCAGATCAAACGGCGCCAATAATCCAGCGGGAATACCGATGCCGCGATTGTAGGATCGGCCCCTGGAAGGGTCAACAACTTCTTTTTAAAGCTGCCTGTCCGGTCCGTGGCATTGCGGATTAATCTGCATGAGACCAGCACGAAACGCCCCCACAACATTGGCTGCGTAGCCTCACGGCATGACAACACAATTTCCCGCCCGGGTCCGGGCCTGGCTGGCGGAAACCTTCTTCTTCGAAACCCCGGAGCATGCTGAAGGTGCCATGGCGGATGCCAGCCGATGGGGCTGGCTGCCGGCCCTCAGCGGAGTGGCCGCAGGAATGGAACAGGCCCGCGAAAAGCACCGGGAAACCGCGGCCCGGCAGCCTGGATTGTCTGGTTGAACACACTATTGCGCGGGTGAGGGCATTATGACCTAAACTGCTTCACTGAGGTGCCTGAAATGGCGCTGTGCAGCAACGAAAGTGAACACGCTATGGCTACCGATTACGATGCTCCACGCAAGCAGGAAGAAGAGTCCCCCGCAGACTCCCTGGAGGCCCTCCAGGCGTCACGCGGCGGCAACGCGCAGACGGCTGTTATCGACGTTGACGAAAACGACACGGCCGAGGGCATCGACCTGCCCGGCGCCGATCTTTCCAACGAGGAACTGACTGTCATCGTTGTTCCCGAGCAGTCAGACGAATTCACCTGCTCATCGTGCTTCCTGGTCCGCCACCGGTCCCAGGTGGCCCGCGAAAAGAACGGCATGAAGTACTGCCGCGAATGCGAAGGCTGAACCGGCACCCCCAATACAGCGCACAACAGCGCCGGCAGCCCCTCGGGCGGCCGGCGCTGTTCCCTTTCTCCAGCACCCCGTTATCCCGCGTAACGGACGGGTCCAGAAACGGCACCGGAAGGGTAAAGGACGGCGGAAAACCAGCGCCGGATTTACAGGGGCGTGACCCGGACCAGGCGTTCCTTACGGTTCCGCGCCGAAGCGGCTACAGCCCTCGTTTCGGGCAGCTGACACTCCTACGCTTGAGCTATCCAACCGCACCACTTCCTTTGGATGGCACCCACAATGAAAAAACTCCTCATCTGGCTCACGGCCCTCTTTATGGCCGTCGGGCTGGGAATCCTGGTTCCGGGGCCCGCCTCGGCAACCACCTCGTATTGCGGACTGGTTTGGGGATCCAAGGCGAAAGCCGTTGAAACCCTAAGCGCAGCCTCAGTCACCAACGTCCGGACCGGGCGGCACTACTGCTTCGACCGGCTGGTGATTGACCTCAAGGGCCATGTCGACGGCTACAACGTCCGTTACGTTGGCCAAGTGACACAGGACGGTTCCGGAAACCCGGTTCCTTTGCGTGGGCAGGCGTCGCTCCAGGTCACCGTGACAGCCCCGTCCTATGACATAGAGAAAGGCACCCCGACGTACACCCCGGCCAACCAGGCCGAATTGTCCAACGTCGCGGGCTACCAGACCTTCCGCCAGGTGGCCTGGGCAGGCAGCTTTGAGGGCTACACCACCCTTGGCCTGGGCGTCCGCGCCCGGCTGCCCTTCCGGGTCCTGACACTGGACGGCCCGGGGTCCGGATCACGGCTGGTGGTGGACGTCGCCCACTTCTGGTGACGGATACCGCACAGCGACCCACTGCCAAGCGATAACTCCGCAGCGGTAACCACAAAAAGGTGCCGCACCCCGCTGATCCGGGGTGCGGCACCTTTTTGGCTGGGGGGGCAGGACTCCTACTCCGGGACCACCAGGGCCGGGGTGTCCTGCTTCAGGGTTTCGCCGCGGAAGAAGCCGGGCCGAACCCGGGACATCACCAGCATAAAGACCGCGCCGAGGGCAAGGATGCCCACCCCGAGGACGAACACCAGGCCCACGCCGAACACTTCGGAGCCGCTGCCGAATTCGGGAGCCCAGCTGTCCACGGCGGTCTGCAGGAACACCACGAACAGGCCCACGCCGCCCAGCACGGGGCAGAGCAACCGCAGGATGAAGTTGCGGAGGTTGCTGAAGACGCTGTTCCGGAAGTACCAGGCGCAGGCGATCGCCGTCAGCCCGTAGTAGAAGCAGATCATCAGGCCCAGCGCCAGGATGGTGTCGTTCAGGACGTTTTCGCTGACCACGTGCATCACGGCGTAGAATCCCGCGGACAGGATGCCGGCGGCAACGGTGGCGTAGCCCGGCGTCGCAAAGCGCTTGCTCACCCGGCTGAACGGCTCCGGCAACGCCCCGTAGTGGGCCATGGCGAGCAGGCTGCGCGACGGCGACATAAACGTGGACTGGAGCGAGGCGGCGGAGCTGGAGAGCACCGCCAGGGACATCAGGATGGCGAACGGGCCCATGATGGGGGAGGCCAGGGCGGTGAAGATGTTCTCGTGGATTTCGGTGTTGTTCAACCCGTTGCCGGTATCTCCGACGCCGGCAAACATCATGGTGGCGATGCTGACCAGCAGGTAGATCGCCAGGACGATCAGGGCCGTCAGGGTACCGGCGAGGCCGGCAGTCTTTTTGCCGTTCGCCGTTTCCTCATTGACCGTGAGGCAGACGTCCCAGCCCCAGTACACAAAGATGGACAGCGAGATCCCGGCGGCCACCTGGCCGAACGTTTCGATCTTCGTGACGTCGAACCATTCCCAGCTGAAGGGAATGGCCGTTTCGGAGGTGGACCAGTTGGCGAACGCCATGCCCACGAACAGGCCCAGCACCAGCAGCTGGAACCCCACCAGTCCGTACTGGACCAGCTTGGTGGTGTGCAGGCCCCGGTAGCTGACCCACACCGCAAGCGCTACAAACACAAAGCAGGTCAGCACATTCAGCGGCTTGTCGGCCGCGAGGTCAGCCAGTTCAGCTGAACCGGTGAGCTGGGAGAGGAAGAGGTAGAAGAAGTCGACGGCCACCCCGGCCAGGTTGGACAGGACGATGATGTTGGCTGCGAGCAGGCCCCACCCGCCCATCCAGCCCACCCAGGGCCCGAACGCTTTGGTGACCCATGTGAAGGTGGTGCCGCTGTCCGGGGAGTCGGCATTGAGTTCCCGGTAGGCCAGGGACACCAGGATCATCGGGATGAACCCGATGAGGAAAATGACGGGCAGCTGCAGTCCGGCTTCGTTGACGGTGGGTCCCAGCGCGCTGGTGAGCGTGTAGGCCGGGGCGATGGTGGAGATACCAAGGACAACCACGGCGAGGAGTCCCAGCTGCCCGCCCTTCAGACCCTTGGGGGAGACTCCGGAGGGGTTTGCCGGCTTTCCGGCTCCGCCGGCGGAGGCGCCGGTGCGGATGGTTTCTGTCATGGCACCACTTTCTGGGAGGCAGCGGGCTGCTGTTGGGTGATGCAGTGGATCCCCCCGCCGCGGGCAAAAAGCTCGCGTGCGTCGATGGCGACAATACGCCGTCCGGGGTAGGCCTCCGCAAGGATCTGCAGGGCCTTGTCGTCCTGGGGGTCATTGAAGCTGCATGCGATAACGCCGCCGTTGACCACCACGTGGTTGATGTAGCTGTAGTCCACGAAGCCCTCGTCATCCCGCAGGGTTTCCGGGGCGGGGACTTCAATAATCTTCCACTGCCTGCCGGCGGCGTCGGTGGTGCCCCGGAGGAAGTCAATGATTTCCCGGGAGACCTCGAAGTCGGGGTGCTCCGGGTTCTCCTGCGAGTGGACCAGGAGCGTGCCGGGCGAGGGGATCGCGGCCACAATGTCCACGTGGCCGCGGGTGCCGAACCGCTCGGAGTCACGGGTCAGGCCGCGCGGCAGCCACACCACATGGGTGGCACCGATGGTGCGGGCCAGTTCCTGCTCGACGTCGGCCCGGCTGAGGCCCGGATTGCGGCCCGGATCCAGCTGCACGGTTTCGGTCACCAGCACGGTTCCCTGGCCGTCCACTTGGATGCCGCCGCCCTCGTTCACCAGCGCCGACACGATGTGCCGGGCGCCGGACCTGCCGGCCACCTCGCCGGCGATCAGCGCGTCCTTGTCCCACTGCGCCCAGTCCTGGCCGCCCCAGCCGTTGAACACCCAGTCCACGGCACCGAGCCGGCCGTCGCCGTCCAGCACGAAGGTGGGCCCGATGTCGCGCATCCACGCATCATTCAACGGGGCGGCAAGCACCTCGACGTCAGGGTGCAGGTAGGCGGCGGCCGTGTCGACGTCGTCGGGATCCACCACCATGGTGACCGGCTGGAACTCGACGGCGGCGTTCGCCACGGCAGCCCAGGTGGACCTGGCCGCATGGGCGGCCTCCGAGGATTCACCAAGGGTGTAGCCGCCGGCGGGGAAAGCCATCCACAGCCGCTCCTGGCGGGCAGTTTCGGCGGGCATCCGCCACTGTCCGGTGCCGGCTGCGGCCTGCTGCGGGGCGGTCATGAGCAGGCCTCTGCGAAGCCGCGCTCGCCGCCCAGGAGTTCGTTTGGGCGCACGGGTTCGGTGAGCCGGGCGTAAGTGTCCGGGCGGCGGGTGGCCAGGAACGGGAACAGGGTCAGCCAGTCCTTCCGCTGGTCCAGGTCGAGGTCCGCCACGAGGACAGCGGACTCGTCCCGCGGCGCCTGGGCAAGGATTCGGCCGTACGGGTCGGAGATGAAGGAGGAGCCGTAGAAGTTCAGGGTCCCTTCGCTGCCCCAGCGGTTCGGGGCGATCATAAACAGGCCGTTGGCGATGCCGTTGCCCACGATGACCTGCTGCCACAGCGGCTGGGTGTCGAAGTCCGGGTGGTCCGGTTCGGAGCCGATAGCGGTGGGGTAAACCAGGATTTCCGCCCCGCCCAGGGAGTACAGCCGGGCAACCTCGGGGAACCATTCGTCCCAGCATGTGGGCATTCCCAGCCGGGCGCCGCCCAGTTCCGCGGGAGCGTGGACTTCGTAGGCGTCTGAGGCGGCGGGTCCCTGGCGGAAGAACTTGTCCTCGTAGTATCCGGCGGTGACGGGGATGTGGAGCTTGTGCGTCCGGGCCAGGAGCTCTCCTTCAGGGGAGACCAGGATGGCGGTGTTCAAGCCCAGGCCGTCGTCCGTGCCGTCCGGATCCGCGGCACGCTGGTACAGGGATGCATGTACGGACACCCCATGGCGGCGGGCAGCTTCGGCGGCGAAGCGGAAGGTGGGACCGGTGAGCAGGTCTTCTGCGGTGTCCGAGGGCCGGGTCCGGGTGGGCCCCTCGGACGGGTCGTTGTGAGGGCGGGTGTCTGCCGGGTAGCGCGAAAGCGTCAGCTCCGGCAGGAAGACCACGGAGGCTCCCAGCCGGGCGGCCCGGCCGATGCCCTCGTCCAGTTCGGCCTCGACGGCGGCGGCGTCCGCTTGCCACCGGTGCTGGACCACGCCGACCCGCAGGGCGGGCCGGGTGGACGGCGTTGTCCGGGCCAGGGAAGCGGGTGCGCCGAGGCAGGAAATTTCAATCATGTTTGCTACTCCAGTGAGACGGTGGTCACTAAATGAATGACGTTCATTTAGTATGAGGTGCGACGGGCGCGGATGCAAGGGGAAATATGAATCCCGTTCTTTTGTGTCGGTCGATGCGGAATTAGTAAGCTCACTGAGAAATTGCCGCACGCCCCTCTGTTGCAGGGTGTCGGGCTGGTAGCGTCGGGATTACTGGACCAATCGAGGAGGATGCATGAAAGCTTCACCGACACTGACCAACAACCTGCAGGCTGTGCTCGCGGACCTGATCGAACTGCACATCCAGGGCAAGCAGGCCCACTGGAACATCGTGGGAACCAACTTCCGTGACCTCCACCTGCAGCTGGATGAGATCGTGGACGCTGCCCGCCAGTTCGCAGACGACGCTGCCGAGCGGATGCGGGCACTGCACGCCCTGCCGGACGGGCGCAGCTCCACCGTGGCTGAATCCACCAGCCTCGCTCCTTTTCCCGAGGGGCTCATCAGTACCAAGGACGCGATCGAGCGCATTGTTGCCGCCCTTGAGGCTGCGGTAGGCACCATGCGCAAGGTCCATGACGAGGTGGATGAGGAAGACCCCACCACCGCGGATCTCCTGCACGAATTCATTGCCAAACTCGAGCAGTTCGCATGGATGGTCAATGCCGAGACCATGAAGGCCACCGCGAGCGTCACCGCCCCCGACGCGAAGTAGCCCGTTCCGGCACACGTCACCAGCCAGCGCCCGGCTCCGGACTTCTGTCCGGAGCCGGGCGCTGCGTTGTGCCGGGAAGCATTCAGGCGGCGCGCTGCCCTATCCGGCCTTGGGCACTTTCCGCAGGACGACGGCGGCAAGTACTGCCGCCGTCGCCATCAGTACCAGCCCGATCGCCGCAGTGACGTGCACCCCCGAATCGAAGGCTGAGCCGGCAGCCTGCCGGACGGCGTCCGCCAGGGGAGCAGGCAGCCCCGCTGCCAGCTCCATGGCTCCGGCCAGGGTCTCGCCGGCATGGGCGGTGCCGGCGCCGCCGGCAGCTTCCGCGACGCCGGCCGGCAGGTGCAGGTTGTGCTGGTAGGAGGCCGTGAGGATCGAACCCAGCACGGCGGTGCCCAGCAGGGCGCCCACCTCGTACCCCGTCTCGGAGATGGCCGACGCCGCACCGGATTTTTCCGCCGGCACGCTGCCCAGGATGAGGTCATTGGAGATGGTTTCCGCCGTCCCCACGCCCAGCGCCAGGACCAGCAGCGCTGCGAGCAGGAGCGCCGGCCCGTTGGAATGGCTGCCGAACGTCACCAGGCTGTACCCGGTGGCGCTCATGCCGAGTCCGGCGCCCACCACGAAACCGGGGCGGATCTTCCGGACCAGCGGCACCACGGCCAGGCCCGCCGCCACAGTGGCGACCAGGGCTGGAATCATGGCCATTCCTGCCGCCGAAGGGGACATGCCCTCAAGGAGTTGCAGGTGCTGGGCCAGGAAGAGGATAAAGCCGTTGAAGGAGAACAGGGCCAGGACGTTCG
Source organism: Arthrobacter sp. Soil_C_49 (assembly GCF_057656635.1). Taxonomy (NCBI): domain Bacteria; kingdom Bacillati; phylum Actinomycetota; class Actinomycetes; order Micrococcales; family Micrococcaceae; genus Arthrobacter; species Arthrobacter sp. Soil_C_49. Next base: position 97,817 of record NZ_JBDGJZ010000016.1, on the reverse strand, counting down.
CCGTGATGGCCATGCTGAACACCTGGTTGCGGAACAGGGACATGTCCAGCAGGGGGCTGTCCAGCCGGTGCTGGCGGCGGACAAAGGCAGCGCCCATGGCCAGCCCGAAAGCTATGCTTCCCAGTGCCAGCGGGCCCGGGCCTTCGGTGGCGTATCCCTTGATGCCATACACCAGCGGCACCATGGTCAGGAGTGAGAGCAGGATGCTCGGCGCATCCGCCCTGCCCGGCGAGGGGTCGCGGGATTCCGGAATGAACGCCGGGCCGAAGGCCAGCAGCGGCAGCATGATGGGCACCGCCACCAGGAAAACCGCTCCCCACCAGAACTGTTCCACCAGCCAGCCGCCGAAGATCGGACCCAGGGCGGCGCCGCCGGAGAACCCGGCGGCCCAGATGGCGATGGCCAGCCGGCGGCGGTTGGGGTCCGGGAAGATGTTGCGGATCAGGGACAGCGTGGAGGGCATCAGCATCGCGCCGAAAAGGCCCAGGGCGGCGCGGCCGGCTATCAGCCAGCTGGAGCCGGGGGCGAAGGCCGTTGCGGCTGACACTGCCGCGAAGCCGATGCTGCCGATGATCAGCAGCCGTCGCCGTCCGATCCGGTCACCCAGGCTTCCCATGGCCACGAGCAGCCCCGCCAGTACCAGCGGGTAGGCGTCCACGATCCAGAGCAGTTCGACGCCTGAGGTGTCCAGGGCGCGGGCAATTGCGGGCAGCGCAAACGTCAGTGCGGTGTTGTCGACGGCGACGAGGAGGACCGGGAACATCAGCAGTCCCAGCGCGAGCCAGTCCCGCCGGGTACCTCGTCGCCGAGCCGCCGGCTGATTCGCTGCGGCGTTCAGGCGGGTGCGGTCTTGCTGGGGTGCGGAGGGAGCGGTCATAAGTTAACTATACCGTCCGGACGGTACAGTTAAGAAACTCCGACGCGACAATGCATGATTGGAACCATGGCCAGAAAACCCGTGGCACGGGATGCAGTGCTCGATGCCTTTGAAGAACTCCTCATCGACGTGGGGGAACGTGCCGCCACCCTGGATGCGGTGGCGAAACGGGCAGGCGTTTCCAAGGGCGGGCTGCTATACCACTTTCCGAACAAGGAAACGCTGATCGCGGCCACCCTGGAGCGGCTGGACCGCCTGGCGGGGGAGGACCTCGATGCAATGGCGGCGGCGCCCGAAGGCGCTGCTGCCTATTTCATCCGGTCATCGCTCTGGTCGGACACCCCCATGGACAGGTCCTTCGTTGCCGCGACGCGCCTCGCCGAAGTGGCGCACGAGGAAGCCCGGCGCCGCTTCGCCGCCATCCAGCAGCAGTGGCTGGAGCTCATCGGCAAGGATGTGGGCCCGGCCATGGCGAAAGCTGTGCTCTACATGGGGGACGGGCTGTACTTCAACGCCATGTGGGAGAGCGGCCCGTCCGGAAATGCCGGAAACCGGGAAGCGGATGTAAACGAACTGCTGGCGGCCGTGGAACGGCTGCGGGGCTAGCCGTTCATTTGCCCCGGGGACGGCGGCATAGGAGAATTGGTGCATGCGCCGGCCCTTGCGGCCGCCATCAAAAACAACTAATTGAATAGCCTTTGATCTGCGGCGGGAGAGTTCTGCCAGAAGGTACAAGCAGGCGCCGTAGGAGCAATACCTCCCCAGGAATCTCACAGGCCCATGTACCGCCGCGGCGAGGCACCTCTGGAAAGCAGCACGCTGTCCGCCTGGCCATCCCGTACCGGACGCCTGGACTGCCGTGCTCACCGACGGTGCAAGCGGGGCCTGCGGAAAGCGGGCAACGCGGAAACTCTCAGGTCCAGTTACAGAGCGGGGAGGACCCGAATCGATGTGGCGTACCCTGCGCCGCCTTATGTATGGAGTTCCTCGTGACTGCTATTCCGGCCTCCGCCTCCCCAGCCTCCGCCATCGCGGCCTCTGCCTCCCCAGCCGCCGCCATTCCGGCCACCGCCGCCACTGCTCCGGCTGCCACGTTCGTTGACCGGCACATCGGTGCCCGGCGGCAGGCCGACGTCGACACCATGCTCAAGGCCGTGGGTTACGACACGGTGGACGCGCTGGTTGACACCGCCGTTCCCAAGGACATCCGCCAGGACTCGGCACTGGAACTGGCCGGCGCCCTGAGCGAGGTGGAGGCGCTCGCTGAACTGCGCCGGCTCGCCGCGAAGAACAAGACCGCTGTGCAGATGATCGGCCAGGGCTACTACGACACCGTGACGCCCCCGGTGATCCGCCGCAACATCCTTGAGGGCCCCGCCTGGTACACCGCGTACACGCCCTACCAGCCGGAAATCTCGCAGGGCCGGCTAGAGGCGCTGCTGAACTTCCAGACCATGGTCCAGGACCTGGTGGGACTGCCCATCGCCAATGCTTCCCTGCTGGACGAAGCCACTGCCGTGGCCGAGGCCGTGCTCATGATGCGCCGCGCGAATAAGAACAAGGATGCCCGGGACGGCAAGACGGTGTTGGACGCCGACTGCCTGCCGCAGACCATCGCCATCGTCAAGGGCCGCGCCGAGGCGCTCGGCTTTGAGGTGGAGGTTGCCGACCTCGCTAAGGGACTGCCCGACGGCGCCATCAACGGCGTCGTCCTCCAGCAGCCCGGCGCCTCCGGCCGGGTCTTCGACCACACCGCCGTCATCGCTGAGGCGAAGGAACGCGGTGCCCTGGTCACAGTTGCCGCCGACCTCCTGGCCCTCACCCTCATCACACCTCCCGGTGAGCAGGGCGCGGACATCGCTGTCGGCTCAGCCCAGCGCTTCGGCGTGCCGCTGTTCTACGGTGGCCCGCACGCCGCCTACATGGCGGTCCAGAAGGGCCTGGAGCGCTCCATGCCCGGCCGCCTGGTGGGCGTCTCCAAGGACAACGCCGGCGTACCTGCCTACCGTCTGGCCCTGCAGACGCGCGAGCAGCACATCCGCCGCGAGAAGGCCACGTCCAACATTTGCACGGCCCAGGCGCTGCTGGCCATCGTGGCCTCCATGTACGCGGTGTACCACGGCCCGGAAGGCCTGAAGGCAATCGCCCGGTCCGCCCACACGCACGCCACGACCCTCGCGGCTTCCCTCAAGGCCGCCGGACTCGACGTGCTGCACACCAGCTTCTTCGACACTGTCACGGTCTCCGTTCCAGGCAAGGCCGCGGGCATTGTCGCCGCCGCCGAGGCCAGGGGCATCAACCTGCGCAGCATTGACGCGGACACGGTGGGCTTTTCCACTGATGAAACCACGACGCCGGCAATTGTCGACGCCGTCCTCGAAGCCTTTGATGCCGGGCGGGTTCAGGTGACGGACGGTTTTGCCCTGGACGCCGCCGTCGAACGTTCCTCGGACTTCCTGCAGCACCCGGTGTTCAATACGCACCGTTCCGAAACGCAGCTGCTGCGCTACATCCGGAAGCTCAGCGACCGTGACCTGGCGCTGGACCGCACCATGATCCCGCTGGGTTCCTGCACCATGAAGCTGAACGCCACGGCCGAGATGGAAGCCATTTCCTGGCCCGAGTTCGCCTCCATCCACCCGTTCGCCCCGGACTCCCAGACCGAAGGCTGGCGCGAGCTGATCGCGGACCTGGAAGCACAGCTGACCGAGATCACCGGGTACGACCAGGTATCCATCCAGCCCAACGCAGGCTCCCAGGGCGAACTCGCCGGCCTGCTGGCCATCCGCGGCTACCACCACTCCCGGGGCGACCAGCAGCGCAACGTGTGCCTCATCCCGGCGTCGGCACACGGCACGAACGCCGCGTCGGCTGTGCTCGCGGGCATGAAGGTTGTTGTGGTGGCCACGGCGCCGGACGGCACTATCGACCACGCCGATCTGTACTCCAAGATCGAGGCCCACAAAGACGCCCTGTCCTGCATCATGATCACCTACCCGTCCACCCACGGTGTCTACGACGCTGACGTCCGCGAAGTCTGCGACGCTGTTCACGCGGCCGGCGGCCAGGTGTACATTGACGGGGCGAATCTGAACGCCCTGGTCGGTTTGGCACAGCCGGGCAAGTTTGGCGGCGACGTGTCCCACCTGAACCTGCACAAGACCTTCTGCATCCCGCATGGCGGCGGCGGACCCGGCGTCGGCCCCGTTGCTGCCAAGGCACACCTCGCACCGTTTATGCCCGGCAATGCGGCCACGTGGACGGAAGGCAACGACGTCCCGATTTCCGCATCCAAGTACGGCTCCGCTGGCGTGCTGCCCATCTCCTGGGCCTACGTGAAGCTGATGGGCGGCCAGGGCCTCACCGAGGCCACCAAGTCCGCTCTGCTCGCCGCGAACTACGTCGCCGCCCGGCTGAACGACTTCTTCCCGGTCCTCTACACCGGTGAAGGCGGCCTGGTAGCGCACGAATGCATCCTGGACCTGCGCGAGCTGACGGCCAAGACCGGCGTCACGGCGGAGGACGTGGCCAAGCGCCTTATCGACTACGGCTTCCACGCCCCCACCCTGGCGTTCCCGGTGGCGGGGACCCTGATGGTGGAACCCACCGAATCCGAGGACCTCGGCGAGATCGACCGCTTCATCGAGGCCATGATCTCCATCCGCGCCGAAATCGACCAGGTGGCTCACGGCGACTTCTCCGTGGCGGACAGCCCGCTGCGCAACGCCCCGCACACCGCGGCCGCCGCCATCAGCAGCGACTGGGACCGTGCCTACCCGCGCGAACAGGCAGTGTTCCCGGTGAAGTCGCTCAAGCAGGACAAGTACTTCCCGCCGGTGGGCCGCATCGACGGCGCGGCAGGGGACCGGAACCTGATCTGCTCCTGCCCGCCGCTTTCCGAGTTCGAGGATTCGACAAGCTCAACCACTGGCTCGGAAGGCTGACCGCATGCCTGGCAAGTACACCGCTCTTTACGAGGAGCACAAGAAACTGGGTGCCTCCTTTACCGACTTCGGCGGCTGGCAGATGCCACTGAAATACAGCTCCGAGCTCGCCGAGCACCATGCCGTCCGCAGGAGTGCCGGGCTGTTCGACCTCTCCCACATGGGCGAGGTCTGGGTGACCGGGCCGGACGCGGCTGCCTTCCTGGACTACGCGCTGGTGGGAAAGATTTCCGCCATGCCAGTGGGCAAGGCGAAGTACTCGCTGATCTGCAACGAGGACGGCGGCATCATCGATGACCTCATCACGTACCGCCGGCCCGTGGCTGCTGACGGCACGGACGTCTTCCTGGTGGTTCCCAACGCCGGCAACGCCTCCGTAGTGGCTGGCGAACTGGCCAAGCGCGCCGCCGCCTTCGACGTCCAGGTCAACGACGCCTCGGCCGCCACCTCACTCATCGCCGTCCAGGGCCCGAAGGCGCAGGAGCTGCTGCTCCGCCTGGTCCCGGCCGCGCGGCACAGCCTGGTGACGGAGCTGAAGTACTACGCCGCCGTGGAGGTTCCGTTCCTCGTGGGCGGCGCCGGACTGGACTTGCTGCTTGCCCGCACCGGCTACACGGGCGAGGACGGGTTTGAGATCTTTGTGTCCAACGACGACGCCCCCGGCCTGTGGCAGGCGCTCGTCGCGATCGCCGAGGACGGGGAGCTCACGCCGGCAGGCTTGGCCTCCCGCGACTCCCTCCGTCTCGAAGCGGGGATGCCCCTGTACGGCAACGAGCTGTCTTTGCAGGGCGACCCCTTCGCGGCAGGCCTGGGTGCCGTCGTCGGGCTGTCCAAGGAAGGCGACTTCGTGGGCAAGGCCGCACTCGCGGCCAAAAGGGAAGCCGGCGCAGGCAGCACTGCCGGACGCAGGCTCGTCGGGCTCAAGGGCTTGGGCCGCCGCGCCGGCCGCGCCCACTACCCGGTCCTCAAGGACGGCAACGTCGTCGGCGAAATCACCTCCGGCCAGCCCTCGCCCACCCTTGGCTACCCCGTGGCCATGGCATACGTCGACGTGGAGTTCACCGAACCCGGCACGGCACTGGACGTTGATCTCCGCGGCAAGGCAGAGCCTTTCGAAGTCGTCGACCTCCCGTTCTACAAGCGCTCCAGGTAAGCACCTCTTTGGTTCCGTCCGGTCCCGCCGGACCGGACTTTTCACGCGTGCTTATTTGGGTGCCTGGCTGTGGTCGCCTTTGGCCCGTCGGGTCCGGCCTCCTCTGCGTGCTCGGTCGCGAAGACGCCCGCTGCGCGGACGTGACGCTCCCTTAGACGCACGCTGCCGGAGGCCGCACCCGAAGGGGCCGCGGACCTCACCTACGCGGGCTGGTTGAGCCTGTCAGGAGTCGGTGTCGACTAGCGGGCTCCGGCCACCAATCGTTAGTTGAGCCTGTCGAAACCCGGGGGACGCTCGACTCACCAACTTGGGCGGTCGAATCCCTCGAATTGTCGGGTTGCCGCTCCGGTCCGGTGGTTGTGCTTGTTAGGACCGGAGCCTGCGGCACTCAGGTGACGTGGTTTTCCTACATGGAACTGAAGGCCTCGAAAACTAAACCTGCTTTGGCGGCTGTGGGGATTTCGGAAGCGTACGTCAGAGGCGAGGAACGAGCCAGTACGCGGAGGAATCCCCACAGCCGCACCCAACCCAGCCACAAGAGTTTCGAACAAACAAGCAAAGGAAAAACACATGGCAAAAGTTGCCGCAGACTTGCAGTACTCCGACGAGCACGAGTGGGTGGCCCGGGAGGGTGGGAACCTGGTTTCGATCGGGATTTCCGCTGTCGCTACGGAGGCCCTCGGCGACATCGTGTACGTGGACCTGCCCGAGGTGGGCGCTGCCGTGACGGCAGGGGAGACCTGTGGCGAGGTGGAATCTACGAAGTCGGTCTCCGATTTGTACTCGCCAGTGACGGGTGAGGTGGTGGAGATCAATACTGGAGTTGTGGATGATCCCGCCCTGATCAACAACGATCCCTATGGAGCCGGCTGGCTCTTCAAGGTAGCTGCCGAGTCTGAAGGACCCCTGCTGTCGGCGCAGGAGTACGCGTCCAAAAACGGCGGGGACCTCTAACCCCCGTCGAGCAGCACCAAACCTCTATTAAGGATTTACGCACATGGCTGTTGGTGTCTTTGATCTCTTCTCCATCGGGATCGGGCCTTCAAGTTCCCACACCGTCGGGCCGATGCGGGCTGCTGCTGTCTTCGCCGAGGAGCTGAAGTCCTCCGGAGCCCTGGACCGTGTGGCGTCGCTGCGGGTGGACCTTTATGGTTCCCTTGCAGCGACGGGCTATGGGCACGGCACCATGACCGCGGTCCTGCTGGGGCTGGAGGGCTTCCATCCGGAGCTGATCCTGCCGGACGAGGTGGAGGAACGGCTGGCCGCTATCGCCGAAACCGGGATCCTAAAACTGGCCGGTGAGGTGCCCCTGCCGTACGGGGTGAAGGACATGGTGCTGCGGCCGCTGACCATTCTCCCGCGGCACACCAACGGCATGACGTTTACCATCTTTGATGCGGAGGACGAGATCCTCCACACCGCCACGTTCTTTTCTGTGGGTGGCGGGTTCATCGTCCGTGAGGGCGAGGAAGATGCGGCGCAGCAGCAGTTGGAGGAGTCCAAGAAGGAACTGCCGCTGCCCTTCCGCACCGCCGCTGAACTCCTGGGCCGCTGCCAGTCCAAGGGCCTCTCGATCGCCGACATCATGCTGGTCAATGAGAAAGCCTCCCGGTCCGAGAAGGAGATCCGCGAGGGCCTGCTGCATATCTGGTCGGTGATGGAGGAGTGCGTGGCCACCAGCCTGAAGCGCGAAGGTGTGCTGCCTGGGGGACTGAAGGTCCGTCGTCGGGCGCCTGACTGGTATGACCGGTTGAAGAAGGAAAGTTCACGGCCGGACGGCGAGGGCCAGGATGAGGACTTCTATGACCAGAAGTATTGGCAGGAGTGGGTTAACTTGATCGCCCTGGCGGTCAATGAGGAGAACGCCTCCGGCGGGCGGGTGGTCACTGCCCCCACGAACGGGGCGGCCGGGATCATCCCGGCGGTGCTGTTTTACGCTTTGCATTTCGCGCCGGGGATGGAGAACGCCTCGCAGGAGGACCGCGACGACGTGGTGGTGAAGTTCCTGCTCGCTGCCGGGGCTGTGGGGGTGCTGTACAAGGAGCAGGCGTCCATTTCCGGGGCTGAGGTGGGCTGCCAGGGCGAGGTGGGCTCGGCGTCGTCCATGGCGGCGGCAGGCCTGGCCGAGGTGATGGGCGGGACCCCGGCCCAGGTGGAGAACGCGGCAGAGATCGCGATGGAACACAACCTGGGCCTGACCTGCGACCCGATCGGCGGCCTGGTGCAGGTGCCCTGCATTGAACGGAACGCGATCGCCGCGGCGAAGGCGATCAACGCCGCGAAGATGGCGCTGTGGGGCGACGGTTCGCACCGGGTCTCGCTGGATGAGGTCATTGTGACCATGCGCGAGACCGGCAAGGACATGAGCTCCAAATACAAGGAAACGGCCATGGGCGGCCTCGCCGTCAACGTCGCGGTGTGCTGACGCCGCCCGCCGCAACCGGGGCAGCGGTGATGCCCGTCAGTTGTTGAGGGCTGCCCATCCGTTCAGTGTTGCGGCGAACACCAGCCAGGACACGTACGGCAGGAGAAGCAGGCCTGCGGTGCGGCTGATGGGGCCGAAGGACACCACCGTCACCGCGACGGCCACGATCAGGGCAATGATGATGGCCAGCGCCAGCCACAGTGCAGTCCCGCCGATGGAGGGGTAGAGGCCGAAGAACACCGGGGTCCAGGCAAGGTTCAGGGCAAGCTGGACGCCGTAAACCTTCAAGGCGCGCGGCGTACCCGGTGCCCGCTTCCGCCACACCAGCCAGGCCGCTGCGGCCATCGCCGTGTACAGGAAAGTCCACACCGGGCCGAAAATGCCGTTGGGCGGTGACCAGGGCGCCTTGTCGGCAGTGGCGTACCAGCCGTCCACATTGTTGAAGGTGGCGAGGGACCCGAGGCCCGCGACCAGAAATGATGCGGCCAGGAAGGCCCCCAACGCCAGGACCTGCCTGCCGGTGCCCGGCCGTTCCGCACTCTTCCCCGCGCTTCCCTCCAGGGAAGGGTCCAACTGTCCGGGATACGGCTGCATGCCTCCACCCTTGCCAAGACCCTTCCGGGAGTCAAGGCGACAGACCCGTCGGCAGCACGGGCGGAAGGGCTCCGGCACGCCCTCCTGAAAAGCCCCGGTGCCGCCAGGCTTTAGACTTGAGGCTGCATGTCCGCACGCAGCCACGAGTACAGAACCGCGCACAACCCCCGATTGGACACGGCCCCTTTGCGAGAATTCACCGCACGTTTTGCCACAGCCGAGGAAATTGAAAACTGGGACAAGCACGTCACGGCCAACCCGAACGGCGGCAACATGCTGCAGTCCGCCGCGTACGCGACGGTAAAAAACGGCGCCGGCTGGAAAGTCCGGTTCCTGGTGCTGGAAAGCCCCGGCTCTGCCAGCTACAACCTGGTGCTGGAGAAAGAGTTCCCGGTCATGGGCCGGCTCTGGTACCTCATCAAAGGCCCGGACCTGGCAGCTGCCGAGGACCTGAAAGCCGCACTCGAAGCCTGCGCAGCCTTTGTCCGCGGCAGGAAACTCAACGTCTTCACCATCAAGATCGAACCGGACATTGTGGACTCCGCCGATGCCCAGGTGCACCTGGCCGCCGCCGGGCTGGTGAAGGCACCCAATATCCAGTCCAACGACTCCACCGCGTTGCTGGACATTTCCGGCCCCGAAGAAACAGTCTTCAAAGCAATTTCCTCCCGGGCCCGCAACGCCATCCGGCGCGCCGAACGGGAAGGCTGCGAGGTGCTCCGGAAAGAACCCGGCCCGGAAACCTACCGCGCGCTCTACGACCTCATGGCGGACACGGTGAAAGCCAAGGGCTCCATGCCCCTCCGCAGCTACGAGTACTACGCCGCCTTCTGGGATGAGTTCTGCAACCGCGGCCAGGGCAACTTCTTCTTCGTCTACGAGGACGGCAAACCCAGCGTGGGCGCGTTTGTCATCAACTACGGCGCCAAGGCAACGTACAAGGACGGCGGTTCCACCCAGAACCGCAAGCAGTACGGCGATTCGCACCTGGTCCAGTGGGCAGCCATCCGGCGGATGCAGGAACTGGGCTGCACCGAATATGATTTCTGCGGCACACCGCCCGCCGCCAGGATCAAGGACAAGAGCCACAACCTGTACGGCATGGGGATGTTCAAGACCAGTTTCACCAAAACCGTCACGGACTTTGTAGGCTGCCACGACTACATCCTTTCCCCGCTCCGCCACCGCCTCTGGGTCAACGGTGCAGAAAAGGTCTTCCGCCGGATTGAAACAGCGCGGACCGGCCAGCAGTTCTACTGACCTCAACCCTGGCGCAGGCTTGGCCCGAAGGCTGAACCGGCGCGGTGTAAACCAGAGCCGCGCCCCAACACCCGTCCCTGATCCAGCGGCTTACCTGTTGGCCGCACACCGTGAATAAGGAAACCCCTTGAATCCAGTCACCACCGGCACCGATCTTGAATTTGCCATCCTCAGCGACTCAGAGTTCGAGGCCTTTGCGGTCAAACACCCGCAGAACAGCTTCCTCCAGTCCGTTGACTTCGCCCGTTTCCAGCGCGCCCGCGGCCAGCAGGTGGAGCTTTTCGGCATCCGCCGCGGCGGCGAACTGGTGGCTGCCGGGAAGCTGAACTACACCACCACCCGCCTGGGTTACACGGTGTGTGAATGCGCCAAGGGCCCCCTGATGGACTATGCGGACCTCGAGCTGGTGCGCGACGTCGTCGGACTCCTCCGCCGGCGCGCGGCCGAACGCAAAGCTGCGGAGCTCCGGATTTCGCCCAACCTCAGGTACATCGCCCGCGACGCTGACGGCGCTGAACACCCCGAAGTTGAGGACAACCGCCCGCTGGTGGCGCGGCTGTCCGGGCTGGGGTTCCAGCACCAGGGACTGGACATGAACTTCGTCAACGTGAACTGGATGTTCATCAAGAGCCTGGAAGGCATCAAGGACGCCGAAGAGCTCATCATGGGCACCAGCTACCGGACCCGGAAGGCCATCCGGAAAGCGGAGAAAAACGGCGTCTTCCTGGAACAGGCCACGCTGGAAACCCTGGACGAGTTCTACGGCGCCCTGAGCAAGGCCGGGGACGAAAAGGGATTCGTCTACCGCGAACGCGCCTACTACGAGCACCTGCTCCGGACCACCTCCCCGGAGTTCACCAAACTCATGATGGCCAAGATCGATATCCCGGCCTACCGGAAGTCCATCACGGAGCGGATGGCCGCGGAATCGGCCACCGCGGCGGAGCTGCGCCGTGAGGTGGAAGAGACCGGCAGCAAGAAAAAGGCCAACCGGCTCAAGGTGGTCCAGGACCTCGTGGACAGCTACGAGCGGAGCCTGAAGGACATCGAGCGGTTCCCGGACTCCGTGGGTGTTGCCACAGTGGCCGCCATCCACTTTGTCTGCTACGGGGACGAGGTGGTGTGCGTCATCGGCGGCACCGTGCAGGACTACATCTACTTCAACGGTGCCACGTCCCTGTACTGGGGCATGATGCTGCACGCGCTGGAAAAGGGGTACCCGCGGTACAACTTCTACGGAACGTTCGGCATCTCCGGGCAGGACGAGGAAGGCCATGGCGGCTACGAGTTCAAGAAGGGCTTTGGCGGAGAGGTGGTCCAGCTGGTGGGTGACTTCGTGATGCCGGTCCGGCCCGCCGTCTTCCACGCCAACCGCCTGGCCCGGGCTGCGGTGGCCGCAGCCCGCACAGTGTTGGGCAAGCTGCCCCTCAGGCGTTCCGCCTGAAAGACTGGCCACAACACCGCACTGGGACACAGCACCGCACTGGGAGGAGGCAACCATGACTGACCGGCCGGAGTACCCCGGGCGCAGGCCGCAGACCGACGGCCTGCCCAAGACCGAACCACTGACCCCCTCCCAGGTGCGCCAGAACGCCGCCGCGAAAAGAATGCTGCGGCGCCTGGTCCAGGGCGAAAGCCCGCCCACCGCCCCCTTGAGCATCGTGGACCGCCTTACCGGCAGCCCGTACGCGAATCCGATGATCCAGGTGGGCGGCGTTGACACCTCTGCCCGGAAGACGCTCGACTTCGTCCTGCACCTGGCCGAGACCATGTTCCGGTACGGGGCCGGTGCGCTGGAGGTGGAAACCAGCATCATCGCCGTAACGGCGGCGCTGGGACTGAAGAACATCGAAGTGGACATCACCAACCAGTCCGTCGGCATCAACTACGCTCCCAAGGACCAGACACCCATCGCGCTGCTGCGCGTGGTCCGCTCCTGGACCAACAACTACGCGGGCCTGGCCAAGGTCCACCAGCTCGTCACGGACATCGTGGCCGGGGGAGTGGGCCGTGACGAGGCCATCCGCCGGCTGGATGAGGCCATCACCAGCCCCAAGCCGTTCCCGCGGTGGCTGGTCACGGTGGCGTTCGGGACCTTTGCAGCCGTTTTTGTGGGCGTCCTGGGCGGCGGACCGGTGTCCTCGGCCATCGCGTTTGCGGCCAACATCGGCATCAGCCTGCTGGCCCGCCAACTGGGCCGGTGGCGGGTGCCGGACTTCTTCATCACCGCCAGCTGTTCGTTTGTGGTGACACAGCTGGCGCTGGTGCTGTGGCAGTTCGGGCTGACAACATCGCCGGCCATCGTGGTGGTGGGCGGCATCCTCCTGCTCCTGCCCACGGGACGCCTCGTCTCCTCCGTGCAGGATGCAATCAACGGCTTCCCCGTCACCGCTGCGGGCCGGTTCCTGTCAACGCTGCTGACGTTCGGCGCCATCGTGGCGGGCATCGCCGTCGCCTTTGTGGTGGGGGAGCTGACGGGCATGCAGCGGATCGACGTCACGGAGACGTTCCCGCCTGCCTACGACCTCTGGGTCCTGGTGCTCTTCGTGGCGGTGGCCGTGATGGCCATCGGGATTACGGAACAGACCACCTGGAAGCTGCTGCTGCCCACGGCGGGGGTGGGAGTGGCCGGCTACTTCGTCCTGCTCGCAGCGAACCAGCTGGGGGTCGGAGACCGGTTCTCGCCCGCACTCGCCGCCGTGGTGATCGGCTTGCTGGCCCGTGTGGTTGCCCTGCGGATGGGTGCGCCGCAGCTTGTGGTGGCTGTGCCGGCAGCTCTGATCCTGCTGCCGGGCCTGACGATCTTCCGGTCCATGTACGTGCTCACCATCGAAGAAGCCGAGATCCTCCTCGGCGCCGGCGGGATGCTCAACGCCGGAGCCATCGTCCTCGGAACGGCCGGCGGGATCGTCCTGGGGGACACCCTTGCGCGGCCGCTGACCAGGAGCCTGGCAAGCAACGAGCGGCGCCGCGCCCGCCGCCGCTGACCGCCGGACGGCGGCTACCTGCCCGGCAGCATGCCGCCCGGCTGGAATTCCCTGCCTAGATCTGGCCGACCGGAAGCTTCTTCTCCGCCTGGAACACGTCCTCCACCCGGCCCTTGGCCCAATAGCCCGAAAGCGAGACCTGTTTGCGGTCCAGGCCGCGCTGCTTGAACAGGACGTCGCGGAGGGCCTTCATGTAGCCGCGCTCGCCGTGGGCGAAGACGTCAACGCGGCCGCCGGGCCACTCGGCGTCCGCCACGGCCTGGACCAGGAGGTCGCTCTCGCCGGCGGGGACGCCGTGGCGGGTGAGCCAGTGGAGTTCCACGCCGGCGGGGGCCGCGATCGCCTGGATGTCGGCGTCGGAATCCACCTCAAGGAATGCCAGGCCGGTGGCTTCCCGGGGCAATGACTCCAGGCATGCCGCAATGGCCGGCAGCGCAGCCTCGTCGCCGGCGAAGAGGTACCAGTCAGCATCGGGTGCGGGGTTGTAGGCGCCGCCCGGGCCGGTGAAGGTCAGGGTGTCGCCCGGCTGTGCCTGCGCGGCCCAGGGACCAGCCAGTCCTTCGTCCCCATGCACTACAAAGTCGATGGCCAGTTCGCGTGCAGCAGCATCCACCCAGCGGATGGTGTAGGTCCGGGTAAAGGGCCACTGTTCCCGCGGCATGGTTTCCCGGATGCTCCACAGATCCAGCGGGGAGGGGTACTCGATGCCCGGCTGCGGGAAAACAAGCTTGACGTACCGGTCCACAAAGTCGTTGTTGGCGAAGTCCGCGAAGCCGTCCCCGCCGGCAACGATCCGGACCATGTGCGGGGACAGTTCTTCCCTGCGGACCACGGTGAGGTTGACCTGCGGACGGCTTTTTTTGGTGGCGCTGGTGGCGGCGGGCAGAATGCTCATAAGGCAAGCCTAAGCTAAGGGACTGGCGGGAGTTCCCAGGTTACGTCCGGCGCACCCTGGCCGCGCAGGAGTTCGTTGACGCGGCTGAAGGGCCGGGAGCCAAAGAAACCGCGGGACGCGGACAGCGGGCTGGGGTGGGCGCTCGCCACGGCGGGAGCCCCCTCCAGGAGCGGCCGGACGCTTTCCGCGTCCTTGCCCCACAGCACGGCAACGAGGGGCTGCCGTGACCCGTCCGGACGGCGCCGGCGTGCGACGGCGGTGACGGCCGCCGTCGTGATCTTCTCCCAGCCTTTGCCGCGGTGCGAGCCGGCTGCCCCCGCCCGCACCGTCATGACGCGGTTCAGGAGCAGCACGCCCTGGTCGGCCCAGGCGGACAGGTCCCCGTGCATCCGCGCAGGGACTCCGAGGTCCGCTTCAAGCTCGCGGTAGATATTGGCAAGGCTGCGCGGAATGGGCCGCGTGGTCGGCGCTACCGAAAAGGACAGTCCCACCGCGTGGCCGGGCGTGGGGTAGGGGTCCTGCCCCACAATCAGCACCTTGACGTCCGCGAGCGGCTGCCGGAAGGCGCGCAGGACGTTCGACGGCGCCGGCAGGACCTGGTGCCCCGCTGCCACTTCGCCGGCAAGGAAGGCGAGCACCTGGCGGAGTTCCGTTTCGACCCCCGCCAGGGCTTCGGCCCAGTCGGGGGCCATCAGCTCGTCCAGCGGGAGCGCCGCAAGTTCTGTGAAACCGAGTGTGTCCGCCGGTTCCGGTGCCAGGTCGAACAGGGCATCTGATTCAAACACCGTCCCATTCTTGCAGGGGCCGCCCCCGTCCGCGGCGCCTGATCCGCCCGTCGCTCCAAATGACATTGGTGTTATTCGCCCGTACCATGGGGGTCAGACAATTTTCGCAACCAGCAGGAGGAGTGTGCAGTGGCGGAACCAGCTCGGGAGCACCTGCCGGAGCAGGAACCACGGCATCCGCTCCTGGCCGATTTCACGCTCCGTGACTCGCCGTTGAGCGAGCGGGAGCAGCAGATGCTGGCGCTGGAGCGGCAGTGGTGGAAGTACGCCGGCGCCAAGGAACAGGCCATCCGGGAGCTCTTCGACCTCTCCGCGACGCACTACTACCAGCTGCTGAATGCCCTCATTGACACCGAGGATGCGCTGGCCCACGATCCCATGCTGGTCAAGCGATTGCGTAGACTACGTACGTCGCGCCAGCGTGCACGTACCGCACGGCGCCTGGGGTCCGACGCGTAAGAAGCTCGCGCTGTCCCCTCCAGCAGCAAACCAACAAGGATGTCATCCACCATGACCAGATACGCCCGCGATGAATTCGACAAGGTCCCGGAGTCTGCTTCGCGACAAGGTGTCCACCGTACGGCTTCGGGCCCAACCCGGGTGCGGCTGTGGCCGATCCTCGCGGTAGGCGTGGCCGCGCTGGTCATCGGACTGGTGTCCTTCCTGATCCTTCCCAAGCTCGGGTTCAACACCGCCGGCAGCCAGGCGTCAGTCAGCCAGGAGGCAGCGCCGCTGGCCGGCACCGGCTCCACCCCCTCGGCGGCTCCGGACGCATCCCCCTCCGCTGAGGCGCAGCCGTCCGCCTCGGCTGAACCGGAACCCAGCGCCGAGCCCGAACCCGAACCGAGCGCGTCTTCCGACGCCCCGGCAGTCATCAACAAGGCGCAGCCCGTTGCCGTCTACAACGCCGCGGGCACGGCAGGCCTGGCCAGCCGGGTTGGCGGCACGCTCCAGGCTGACGGCTGGACGCTGGGGCAGGTGGGCAACTGGGCCGGCTCGCCGCAGCAAACCTCCATCATCTTCTATTCGGGCGCCGGCCAGCTCGCCAGCGCCCAGGCCCTGGCGGAGCTCCTCGGCATCCCCACGCTGGTGAACAGCACCGAATTCCAGGTGCCCCTGGTTGTGGTGCTGGGCCCCGGCTACCGGTAAACAGCGCCTTGTTCCGCGCACGCCGTCCCGGCTGTTACACCTGAATAACTATTGCCGTCCGCCCCGGAGCCGTCCCGTCCCGCCGGCAGGGAGTTGGCTAGAGTGATTTTCAGGTTCGGTCCGGGCCACCCCGAACACAGCGGTGTGGACGCCCGGACGCAACGGAAAGAGTGGTCGGACATGGCACTGGGAACCGTCAAATGGTTCAACGCGGAAAAGGGCTACGGTTTCATCACCGTGGACGGCACGGGCGATGACATCTTTGTCCACTGGTCTGCCATCCAGGGCGAAGGCTACCGGGCCCTCGACGAAGGCCAGCGCGTGGAGTTGGAAGTCGGCGAAGGCGAGAAGGGCCCGCAGGCCGAAAGCGTCCGGCCGGCCGGGTGAACAGCACTTTCCTCCGTCCCGCGGCCATCCGCCGGGCGCTCATCACAGCTGCCGCCTGCGCAACCCTCACCCTGACCGCCTGCTCCGGTGCCACCGGCAACGCGAGGGTGGAACCGGCGGAAGCGTCCGGGGACGGCACCCTCCGGGTCGGGCTGATCCTGGACAGCACCGGGGACAACGCCTTCCTGAACGCACCCCAGCTGGCTGCCGTCAAGCTCGCCGTGCAGGAGATTAACACCGCCGGCGGCCACAAAGGCAAGCCGGTGGAACTCCTCCCTCCCGAAACCGGGCAGGATGCGGCCGGGCAGGCCCAGGCACTCGTTGCCGCAAAGGCTGACGTTGTCATCGGCCCCACGGATTCCAGCCACGCCGCCGCTGCCATCGACATCCTCTCCCGCGCCCGGACCCCGCTCATCTCACCGGCCAACACGGCTGCCGGCCTCAGCACCTCCAACAGCGGCGGCTACTACTTCCGGACCGCAGCTGCCGACGTCGCGCAGGGCCCCGTCCTCGTGAAGCTCGCCAAGGACGCCGGCGCCGCCACGGTGGCGGTGCTGCACCAGGAAGGCTCCTATGGCACTGACGTGTCAGCCGCCGTCGCCACCGCTGCTGAACAGGCCGGAATGAAAGTGGCTGCTACCGCCGGTTTCACGCCGGGCGGGGCGGGCAGCGCCGCCGCTGCCGTGCAGAAGGCCGCCGCGGATGCCATTATTGTCATCGCCCGAGACGGTGCCCAGGGCGCCCTGGCCGAACTGGCCAATGCCGGCGTGGACGGGAAGCGGATCATCCTCAGCGACGGCGCCTTCGCGCGCTACGGTTCCCGCCTGCCCGCCAAGTCCCTCGACGGCGCCCGCGCGGTGGTTGCCGGGCAGCTTCCCGATGCGGGCTTCCAGGCCAGGCTGCTCGCGGTGGACCCGGGCCTGAAGGACGTATCGTTCGCCGCCGAGGCCTACGACGCCGTAACTGTTGCTGCCCTCGCCGCCGCCCGCGCGCAGGATGACGCGGGTCGCTCCATCGCCGCCAACCTCATTCCTGCCTCCGGTGGAGCGGTGGAAGGATCCTCCGGGACACCTGCTGCCGAAGCCTGTCTCACCTATAAGGACTGCCGGGCGGGGCTGATGACCCGCCCCGATATTAATTACGACGGCGAATCCGGCCCGGTTGCCTTTGACGCCAACGGGGACATCACCAGCGCCACCTTCACCGTCTATACCTACGGGGCTGACAACAACCCGGCGCCCAGCGGCCGGGAGACCGCCGGACGGGCAGCGGGCTGAGCTTCGCCGTCGGCTAAACGGGACAAAGCAGGGTCTTATTCGCTTGCACTCTCACGTGGGGAGTGCTAATTATTGAGTTAGCACTCTGACGTACCGACTGCTAAAGCAAAGCTGGTTCCGGCCCGCGGCGCGCTGCACCGGTCGAGGAGCGAAGAAACACCTAACTGGAGTGAGATCCCCAGCCGGAGGCATACAGAGGCCGAAGGTGAAGGATCGTCCGTCGCGGGCACTGCAGCGAAGGTTCATTCTTAACGACTGTCCCGAAAGGACTACTGCCGTTATGGCCAAGATCATTGCATTTGATGAAGAGGCACGCCGCGGCCTTGAGCGGGGCCTGAACATCCTCGCCGACGCCGTTAAGGTCACCCTCGGCCCGCGTGGACGCAACGTCGTCCTCGAGAAGAAGTGGGGCGCCCCCACGATCACCAACGATGGTGTTTCCATCGCCAAGGAGATCGAGCTGGACGATCCTTACGAGAAGATCGGCGCCGAGCTGGTCAAGGAAGTTGCCAAGAAGACGGACGACGTCGCCGGCGACGGTACCACCACGGCAACCGTGCTGGCACAGGCACTGGTGAAGGAAGGCCTGCGCAACGTTGCTGCCGGCGCCGACCCGCTGTCCCTCAAGCGCGGCATCGAGAAGGCCGTTGAGGCCGTCACCGCCGAACTGCTGAACTCCGCCAAGGAAATCGAAACCAAGGAAGAGATCGCCGCTACGGCATCCATCTCCGCCGGTGACGAGGAAATCGGTGCCCTCATCGCCGAAGCCCTGGACAAGGTGGGCAAGGAAGGCGTCATCACGGTCGAGGAGTCCAACACCTTCGGCCTGGAGCTTGAGCTCACCGAAGGCATGCGCTTCGACAAGGGCTACATCTCCGCCTACTTCGTCACCGACGCAGAGCGCCAGGAAACGGTCCTCGAGGATCCGTACATCCTGATCGTCAACTCCAAGATCTCCAACGTCAAGGAACTGGTTGCTGTCCTCGAGAAGGTCATGCAGTCCAACAAGCCGCTGCTGATCATCGCCGAAGACATTGAGGGCGAGGCCCTGGCCACCCTGATCGTCAACAAGATCCGCGGCACCTTCAAGTCTGTCGCCGTCAAGGCTCCGGGCTTCGGTGACCGCCGCAAGGCACAGCTCGCCGACATCGCTGTCCTCACCGGTGGCCAGGTCATCTCCGAAGAAGTTGGCCTCAAGCTGGAGAACGCCGGCCTGGAGCTCCTGGGCAAGGCACGCAAGGTTGTTGTCACCAAGGACGAGACCACCATCGTCGAAGGTGCGGGCGACGCCGACCAGATCGCCGGCCGCGTTGCCCAGATCCGCGCCGAGATCGAGAACTCCGATTCGGACTACGACCGCGAGAAGCTGCAGGAGCGCCTGGCCAAGCTGGCCGGCGGCGTTGCAGTCATCAAGGCCGGTGCCGCGACCGAGGTTGAGCTCAAGGAGCGCAAGCACCGCATCGAAGACGCAGTGCGCAACGCCAAGGCTGCTGTTGAAGAAGGCATCGTCGCCGGTGGCGGCGTGGCCCTCATCCAGGCCGGTGCCAAGGCATTCGCCAACCTGCAGCTGTCCGGTGACGAAGCAACCGGTGCGAACATCGTCCGCGTTGCCATCGACGCCCCGCTGAAGCAGATCGCCTTCAACGCCGGCCTGGAGCCGGGCGTTGTGGTTGACAAGGTCCGCGGCCTGCCTGCCGGCCACGGCTTGAACGCCGCAACCGGCGAGTACGTCGACCTGCTGGCTGCCGGTGTGAACGATCCCGTCAAGGTGACCCGCTCTGCACTGCAGAACGCGGCCTCCATCGCCGGCCTGTTCCTCACCACCGAGGCAGTTGTGGCCGACAAGCCCGAGAAGAACGCTGCCCCGGTTGGCGGCGGCGACGACATGGGCGGCATGGGCGGCTTCTAAGCCTTTCCTGCCGGACCTGGTCCCGCGAAATACATAAATGCGGCCCCCTCTTTCGAGGGGGCCGCATTTGTTTTGTCCAGCGGGGGAGTGTTTACTTCCTTGCGCTGGCCAGCATTCCTTCAACTTCCTTCTTGAACGCGTCGGCAGCGGCCTGCGGCGAGAGGCGGTCATAAAGGACTTCATCGGTGTACCGCTTGATGACGTTCTGCACGCTGCCGGCACCCACCGGCGGAACCGGCGGCGCTTCCTTGATGTCCGGGGCGATGTCCTTGAGGAAGCCGACTACGGTGGTGTCCGCAGGCTTCAGCGAGGGGGTGATGCCCTCCACGATCTCCGGGTTGGTGGGGACGCCCCGGTCGGTCATGAGGACGGCCCCGGCTTCGGGGCTGTTGGCCAGGTAGTTGATGAACGTGGCGGCGGCTTCCGGGTGCTTTGTGCGGGAGGATGCGGACCAGAACATGGTGGGCTTGTAGTACATGCCGTTCCCTGCAGCGGAGCCGTCCGTGCTGGGGGCGCGGAGCATTTTGATGCTGCTGCCGGTGGTCGCCTCGAGGGAGCCGAGCTGGTTGGTCCACCACCAGGCCATGCCAACCCTGTTGGTGCCGAACAGACTTTCTTCCAGCCCCGCGCCGGCGTCTTCCGTGGCGACGGTGGCGGGCGGGCTGGCCTTCGAATCACGCTGTTCTTTCAGGCGTTCCCAGAAGGAGGCAGCCGTGGAGGTTTCGAAGTCCAGCTTGCCGTCCTCTGAATAGAGGTTCTCGCCGTGCTGCCGCAGCCAGATGATCAGGTCCGCTTCGTTGGTGCCGTAGGCCGCGCCGTAGTTCTTGCCGTCACCTGAGGCGCTGATCTTGGCGGCCGTGGCCATGAAGTCATCCCAAGTCCACTTTGTGTCATCCGGAAGCGGAACGTTCGCGGCTTCGAACACCTTGGTATTGGCCATGACCACGTAGGCGTTCTGGCCGGTGCTCAAGCCGTACTGGGCATCATCGTACTGGCCTGATGCCAGCGCTTCCTTATCCAGCTTGGACGTGTCGATGCCCTTCTGCTTGGACAGGTCCAGGAGGGCTCCGCGTCCGCCGTATTCCGCGATGTACTTCTGGTCCATCTGGATGACGTCGGGTGCATCGTTCGCAGCAGTCTTAGTGGCGAGCTTGTCCCAGTAGCTGGCCCACTCGCCAGGCTCGGACTCAATCTTGATGTTCGGGTGTTCGGCTTCGAAAGCGTCAATGACCTTTTCGGTCTGCGCATTGAGGTACTCGTTGCCCCACCACGCAAACCGCAGGGTGACTTCCTCATTGTTGCTGGAACCGCCGGACGCGCCACAGCCCGTTGCGAAGAGGGACAGGGCCACAGCTACTGCACCGAGCCGGAACTTCCTCCGCCTGCCGGTTGGAATCGTCATTGATCTGCCTTCCTTGTTCTGGTGAGCACGCAGTCTCCGTGCCTCAAGGGAGCGTCTTCGCCCGCTTGCACTGTAAGAGAAAACGCTTTCTCGTGTGACATCCGATTGTGCCGGTGCCCGGATGCTTCCGTCAAGGGATTTCGGTAAACGCTTTCCTGCGACTTTCCACTGCTCCTTTCATTGCGCCTTCTGCCACCCGCGCAGGCACGGGCGCAGCAGCTGCCCGGGCGCCGGGGAAGGTCGGGAGCACCGCTTTGTCGGTGTCTTCTGGCAGGATGGACCGGTGACGATTACAGCAGCGGCCGACGGTTCGGCCTTGGGAAATCCAGGCCCCGCAGGTTGGGCCTGGTACGTGGACGACGACTGCTGGCGCGCAGGCGGATGGCCGCACGGAACCAACAACCAGGGCGAGCTGATGGCTGTCCTGGATCTGTTGCGGGCCACCGCGCACCTTCCCGGCGAGGACCTGCACATTCTCTGTGACAGCCAGTACGTCATCAACTCCATCACCAAGTGGATGCCGGGCTGGAAGCGCAAGGGCTGGCGGAAGGCTGACGGCAAGCCCGTACTGAACGTTGACCTGCTCAAGGAACTGGACCGGGAACTGGCCGGGCGCAAATACAGGTTCGAATGGGTCAAGGGGCACGCCGGGCACCACCTGAA
The DNA here is from genome assembly GCF_057656635.1 of Arthrobacter sp. Soil_C_49. Lineage (NCBI taxonomy): Bacteria > Bacillati > Actinomycetota > Actinomycetes > Micrococcales > Micrococcaceae > Arthrobacter > Arthrobacter sp. Soil_C_49. The sequence continues at coordinate 76,110 of NZ_JBDGJZ010000016.1, read as the reverse complement.
CGAAGCCGCCGACGAGCGGGCCCGGGCTGCCGCCACGGCTTACCAGCAGGGTGTGGCCGCCCGTTCAGGCCCAGGCTTTCCCGGCGGACACCATCCCGGCGGTTCGGGAGCCCGCGCCGCCGGCCGCGCTCCGGTCACTGTTCAGCCGCCGGCAGCAGCACCCCGTGAGGACGACCTGTTCAGCCAGCAGGAGCTGGCCCACCAGGACGTGACCCACCAAGACCCCAGCCTGCAGGGCCCCGGCCAGCAGGAGCTGGCCCAGCAGGACTTTACCCAGTTGGACTTCGCGCAGCTCGGTGACGGGGCCTTTGACCTCGACGGTGCCTCCGGCCAGGCCGAAACCGCTCCGCCGGAAGCGCTGGTGGAAGAACTGGAACGGGAGCTGCTGGGCCCCCTGGTCCGCGGGGACATGGGCAGGACGGCCGTCCTCCTGCACCCTGACTTCCTGGAAATCGGCAGCTCCGGCCGGGTCTGGACCCGGGACGCCATGATGATGGCGCTGGAAGAAGATCCGGGGGAGCGGACCGATATCGAGATCCTAGGCTCCGACCGCATTGGCCCCGGCGCCGTCCTGCTGACCTACCGGAATTTCGCGCGCTCAGGTACAACGCTCCGGAGCTCGCTGTGGGTGCTCGACGGTGAGCGCTGGCGGCTTCGGTTCCACCAGGGCACACCCGAAGCCTGAGAACGACGCGGCTCAGCTGAACCGCTGCGTGTTTCCCTGCTCTGCCTGGGCGTAGGTAGCCGCCGCCGACGCCAGCGCCATGTTGATGGACGCCAATGATGCCTCCACCCTGCCCTGGGTGATGGTCCATTCCGTAAGAAGCGCCTGGAAGTTGGTGGCGGCTGAGCCGCGCCAGGACCCCTGAAGCTCGTCCAGTCCCCGTTTCATGGCCTGCACGTCCGCGCTGATCCGGTCCACCGTGGCCTGGACGTTGGCCGACTTGAGCTGGAGGAGTTCGGTGTCGACGGAGATGATGCTCATGGCAGTGCCTTTCGCAGTAGCGGGCAGCGTTCGCTCCCATGCCCGGCTGGTCCGGACAACTGCAACGAGCCTACGGAACCGCCCCTTCCCGGGGCCACGGCCGGAGGCTATATGTGGATAACCTCGTCGCTGCCCTCGGCTTTGGCCTCCAGCGGTGCGTCCTCGCGCTTCGGAAGGCTGACCACCAGCGTGGCCCCGCCGCCGTCGGTATTCTCCACCCGGACCGAGCCGCCATGGGATCCCACAATGGCCGCGACGATGGCCAGGCCCAGGCCGCTGCCGCCCGTTTCCCGCGTGCGGGACGTGTCCGCACGGTAGAAGCGTTCGAAAACCTTGGACGCATCTTCCTCCGAGATCCCCGGCCCGTGGTCGCGGACCTCGATAACGGAACGCTCGTGCCCGTCCGCGGAGGAGCGGACGCCAACGGCCAGCTCGATGGGGGTGTCCTCGGGCGTGTACCGCAGGGCGTTGCCCACCAGGTTGCCTACTACCTGCCGGAGTTTGGCCTCGTCGCCCAGCACGGGCGCGGGAGCTGCCGGGCCGCCGTCGAGCCCCACCAGTGAAATGGCCCGTGAACGGGAACTCGCTTGCGTATCCACCACCGCATCGTGGGCGATCAGCTGGAGGTCCACGGGCTTTTGCTGCAATGGCCGTTGCTCATCAAGGCGGGCCAGCAGCAACAGGTCCTCCACCATGGAGCCCATGCGCTTGGCTTCGCTTTCGATCCTTCCCATGGCCGTGGCAACGTCCTCGTCAGTGGTCAGGGCTCCGTGCCGGTACAGCTCGGAGAAGCCGCGGATGGTCACCAGCGGGGTCCGCAGTTCGTGCGAGGCATCGGCTGCGAACCGGCGCATCCTCGCCTCCGACGCGGTACGGGCGGCGAACGCCGTTTCAATGTGGGCCAGCATCGCATTCAACGAACTGCTCAGCCGGCCGAGTTCGGTACCCGGGTTCTCCACCTCCACCCGGCGGGAGAGGTCGCCGGCGGCAATCGCGGCTGCCGTCTTCTCCACCCGCGCCAGCGGCCGGAAGGAACGCGACACGGTCCAGCTGGCGATCAGGGACGCGAGGAGCAGCGTCAGCAGGCCAACGCCGGTGACCACCAGCGAGGCGTGCTTCAGCACGTCGTCCACATCCTGCAGCGACAGCCCGATGACCACCACGGCCGTGGTCTGGTTGGTTTGCACTCTTACCGCAACGACCCGCCAGTTCTCCCCGTCAGTCCCCCTCACCTGGTAGGGGACGCCGCCGCGCGCCTCCGCCTGCTCCACGCTGATGGAGCTGATGTCCGGATGCTTCTCGGCATCGCCGCCGAACGGGTAGGGCTCCTCACCGGGCACAAAGAGTATCAACGAATAGTCAGTGGGAACCGACGGGTTCGGCGCCTGGAGCTGTGTGAAGGAGCGTTGCTTTCCCGCCAGGTCGACGGCGGCGTACAGCTTCTGGTCCATCTGCCCCTGCAGGTAGCTGTGAAGCAGGGTCAGGGTACCCGCCCCGGTCACCGTCAGGGCAATGATGAGCAGGGCCATCGTCATGGCCACCAGTTGCGTCCTGAGCGAGGCCGACTTCCAACGCTGCAGCAAGGTCAGCGCTTTTCTGCCGTCCGAAGCACGTACCCCACGCCACGCTTGGTCTGGATCAGGGCAGGAGCTTCAGGGTCGATGTCCACTTTCCGGCGAAGGTAGGAGATGTACGACTCCACGATGGAGGCGTCACCGTTGAAGTTGTACTCCCAGACGTGGTCCAGGATCTGCGACTTGGACAGCACCCGGTTGGGGTTGAGCATGAGGTAACGGAGCAGCTTGAACTCGGTGGGGGAGAGCTCGATGACGGTGCCGCCGCGGCGGACTTCATGGGCGTCGTCGTCGAGTTCGAGATCGTCCACACGGATGACGGCGTCATCGTCGAGCAAAGGCTGCGTCCGGCGGAGGACGGCGCGGATCCTTGCCACCACCTCGTCCAGGCTGAAGGGCTTGGTGACGTAATCATCGCCGCCCACGGTGAGGCCCGTGACTTTGTCCTCGGTGTCGTCCTTGGCGGTCAGGAACAGGACAGGGAAGTGCTTGCCTGACGCACGCAGCCGGCGGGTGACGGTGAACCCGTCCATGTCCGGGAGCATCACGTCCAGGACGGCGAGGTCCGGTGCGTGCAGGTCGGCAGCGGCGAGGGCGTCGCGTCCGTTGGCTGCGGAGACGACGTCGAATCCGGCGAACCGCAGGGACGTGGAGAGCAGTTCGCGGATGTTGGGCTCATCATCCACCACAAGGAGCTTCGCTTCAGGGCCGTTCTTGTTCATGTTCCCATCATGCTCCCAGACTCTGGGAGTTGTCTGGATATTTGTTGGAAGGCCGTTGTGAAGGCGAAATGCCGGCGGGAGCGCCGTTTACCAGAACGCGGTTCCCGGTTCCCCCTTGAACGGGCCAACCACCCTGCTGGTGATCCACCCGCCATAGAACGAGCCGGCCTGGGGACGCACACGCTCGCCGTCCACCTCGCAATAGTCCATCCGGCCGGGGTACACGGCCACGTAGTCCGCCAGTGCGGTGTAACCCGGCGACGGTTCCGGGTAGAACCATGCTGCCGCAACGGCCACCGTGCCACCACCGCCCAACACGTTCAGGTAGTGTGCCATCCCCTTAAACTCGCAATAGCTGCTTCCCGGCGCCGGCTCCAGGGTGCCAACCCTGAAGGCTTCCCGGCGGAAGTAGTAGACCGGCGGGTGGCTGGTCTCCAGAACGCGCAGTGACTCCGAGGCCTCAAGGATGAGCTCACCGCCAAGGACGATCCGGATCCGTTCTTCGCTCGGCTCCACACGCGGAGGCCGGGGATAGTCCCAGGCAGATTCCTGGCCGGGCCGCGGTACAGCGGGTTCCACAGGGCGTCGCATGCTTCCAGTATGCGGTGTCCCGCAAGGAGTCTCTTGGGCAAAAGACAGTGAGCGGTTCTACTCCGCCGTTTCCACGTCCTTCGCGTCCATTATCCGGTAGGCGTAGCCCTGCTCGGCGAGGAACCGCTGGCGTTTGGCGGCGAAATCCTGGTCCAGGGTGTCCCGGGCAACCAGGGAGTAGAACCGGGCGGCCCGGCCGTCTTTCTTGGGCCGCAGCAGCCGGCCCAGCCGCTGTGCCTCCTCCTGCCGCGACCCGAAGGACCCGGACACCTGGATCGCCACCGACGCTTCCGGCAAGTCAATGGAGAAGTTGGCCACCTTGGACACCACCAGCGTCTGGAGCTCCCCGGCCCGGAAGGCATCAAAAAGCTTCTGGCGCACCTTCACCGAGGTGTCACCCTTGATGACCGGTGCCTGAAGGCGCTCGCCGAGCTCGTCCAGCTGGTCAATGTACTGGCCGATGACCAGCAGCTGCTCCCCGCTGTGCCGGGCCACGAGCTGCTCCACCACCTGCGTCTTGGAGTCGGACGTGGCGCAGAGCCGGTACTTGTCGGCGTCCTCGGCCATGGCGTAGGCGACGCGTTCATCCCGCGGCAGGTCCACGCGGACCTCCACGCAGTCAGCCGGCGCAATGTAGCCCTGGGACTCGATGTCCTTCCACGGCGCGTCGTACCGTTTCGGGCCGATCAGGCTAAAGACCTCGCCCTCGCGGCCGTCCTCGCGCACCAAAGTTGCGGTGAGGCCCAGCCGGCGCCGGGCCTGCAGGTCCGCCGTCATGCGGAAAATCGGGGCGGGCAGCAGGTGGACCTCGTCGTAGATGATCAGGCCCCAGTCGTGCCCGTCCACCAGTTCCAGGTGCGGATAGAGCCCGCCGCGCTTGGTGGTGAGCACCTGGTAGGTGGCGATGGTGACCGGGCGGACTTCCTTCAAAGCCCCCGAGTATTCACCGATTTCATCCTCGGTGAGTGACGTGCGCTTGAGCAGCTCGTCCTTCCACTGCCGGGCCGCCACGGTGTTGGTCACCAGGATCAGGGTGGTGGTGGAGCCGGTTGCCATGGCTGCGGCGCCCACCAGCGTTTTGCCCGCCCCGCAGGGGAGCACCACCACGCCGCTGCCGCCGGCCCAGAAATTGTCGCTGGCCATCTGCTGGTAGGGCCGCAGTTTCCAGCCGTCCTCGTTCAGCGCGATCAGGTGCGGGGTGCCGTCCACATACCCGGCCAGGTCCTCGGCCGGCCAGCCGATCTTGAGCAGGAGCTGCTTGAGCTGCCCCCGCTGGGAAGCGTGGACCACCACGGTTTCGCCGTCGATCCGCGGGCCCAGCAGGGGCTGGATCTTTTTGGACCGGATCACTTCCTCAAGCACCGGGTAATCGTCGGTCCGCATCACCAGCCCGTGCTGCGGGTCCTTTTCCAGCCGCAGCCGGCCGTACCGGGACATCGTTTCCTCGACGTCGACCAGCAGCGAATGCGGCACGGGGAACCGGGAATACTTCAGCAGCGTGTCCAGGACCCGTTCGGCGTCCAGTCCGGCGGCGCGCGCGTTCCACAGGCCCAAAGGCGTCAGCCGGTAGCTGTGGACATGCTCGGGCGCGCGTTCCAGTTCCGCGAACGGCGCGATGGCGTGCCGGGCTTCGGTGGCGAGCTCATGGTCCACCTCGAGGAGGATGGTCTTGTCGCTCTGGACAATCAGGGGTCCGTCGTTCACGCGGGAAAGTCCTTCACTGGCTCAGTTCCTCTGCAGCCTCAATATCAATAATGCGGTGGATGGACAGTACCCTTTCGGTGTCCTTCGCGGGGTCGAAGACCCGGACGCGCCCGCCGCTCACTGAGAGTGGAACAACAATCTCCAGGTTGGCATTCCCCATGCCGTCCACCACGTTCATGCTGATCCGCTGCTTCAGCCGGATAGCCCGCTGCAGGGCCTCCAGACCCAGCTGGGTGGCTGCCTCGGAACCAAAGTCCGCCTGCTCCGGATGGTGGTTTACGACGGCGGCAGGGCGGTGCCGCAGCACGTCCAGTTGGGCCTGGACATCCTCAGCTTCCGGTGCCGTCCGCGGGGCGGTGTACACCGGCCTCGAGGGAGCGTGCGGTGCAGGCACGCGCCGGAGCCGGAGAACGGGCTGCTCGGACTCATCAAGCGAGGGGGAGAGCCCCAAACTGCGCAGCACCTGTGCTGTTTCCCGCGGGGGGGCGGAGGAAATGAGCACGCCGGGAGCAATCCGGACCAGGCCGAGACCCTCGGCTTTGGGCCCCCGCAGCAGTTCAAGCAGGGCCGGCTCATCCTCGCTCTGGATGAAGCTGGCCGCCGCACCCACGCGCAACCGGCCGTGGCGCGCTGCCGTATCCTCCACGAGGTACTGCAGCGGTTGCGGCACCGCCGTAGCCGAGTGCTCGCGCAGGAACTCGAGCAAGGCCGCGGCATCGTGCCCGGCGTCCAGGGCGCGGCGGATGGAACCGGCCGAGAACCGGTAGATGGTGGCCGGCCCCTGGCCTTCGGCGTCCGCCATGAGCAGCAGCTTCTGGGTAAGCTCCGGAGCAAGGTAGCCGGGGGCCACAGCGGTGAGGTCCGCCTGGAGCAGCACGTGGTTCAGTTCAGCCGGCAGGTGCTCGCCCAGGATGGCCAGGGCGGCATCGGGGTCGTCGCCGGCGATGGCGCTTCCCAGCTGGCTTAGGGCACCGGAGCCCAGCAGGCCGAGGGTTTCGGCTTCGGCAAGCACTCCGCGGATCAGGGAGCTGAAGCGCCGGGCCATCCGGGGCTGGGCCCACTCGGCCCGCTGGAGGACTGCGGCGGCGTCAAGCACGGGGGCAGTTCCGTCCGGGGCTTCCGCTTCCAGGGTGAGTTCGTTGAGAATTTCCAGGATCCGCTTGCGCACCACCGGGGCGTCAGGGCGCTGTGCCTCGGCTGACAAGGCAATGACGGTGCTTCCCGATGCAGCCCGGTGCCCTGCCGCCGCTCCGGGTGTCCCGCTGATGGGCTGGCCCACCATGGACGGTACGCGCTCGCTGGCCAGCCAGGCGTTCACCAGCCAGAGCCATTGTTCCTGCCGGGGCAGGACGAGCCACTCCAACTCCGGCGGCTGCACCCAGGACGACGAGTCAACGTCCAGCCGGATCAGGCCGGCCAGCCCGCACAGTTCCAGGAGCAGCCCGACGCGCAGCTGGTCGATCCGGAGCACATCAGCCAGCCGCCTCATCTCCCGGACGCCCACGCCCCCGCTGCGGAGCGTGGCCAACGGCTGTTCCTTCACGGCATGGAGCATCTCGCCCACCAGCCGAAGGGTTTCTGCGATGGCACCGAGCGCCGCATTCCTGCGCAGTGCAGCGCTGGTGCGGCCCAGCTCGGGGACCGGCGGTGACAGGGCGAAGTCGTTGATGATGGCGCCGCCGCGCAGTGAAAGTCCCACGCTGTGCGGCAGCTCCACATGGGCGGCGTCCAGGGGCACCAGCAGGCCGCGGGCCAGCAGCCAGTCGACGGGCCCGACGTCGGACCCCTCGCTGGTGATGGACGCCTTGCGTTGCGCCTGGGGGACAGCACCCATGGCCCAGTTCCGGAATTTGGCGAGCAGCGTGGTGGTCCGTTCCGGGGCAGTGGACAGGATGTCCTGCAGGGCCTCCGGGGAGGACGTCCAGTGCTGCAGCGCCAGCGCCGCCTCCATGGGCGTGGTGGCGCCATGGATGGCGACGCCGCTGCGGTGGAGTTCGGTGACAAGCTGGACGGCCCGCTGCGCGAACGCCGGCTGGAGGCGCACCAGTTCCGTGTAGCTCCGCCCCAGCCCGGCGGGATAGATCCCCACCACGTCCTTGAGGCTGCCCACGGGGAGGTAGTAGCGCTGCTTGTTGGCCGCAGTTCCGTGCGGGGGTTCGGCGCGGTGTACCAGCGCGAGTTCCTGCAGCGATGCCAGGATCCGTTCCACGGCTGCGAGGGTGGACCCCGAAATCATTTTCCGCAGCCCCGCGGCCGACGCACTGTGTTCCGTATCCGTGTTCGTACACAGGTGGAGGGTTTCCAGGACCTGCATCTGTGGCCGGTTGAGGCGCTCCAGTGCACGCTGGACGCTGACCCTCCCGCTGGCCCGGGCAGCGAGGGCGGCGAAATCGGGAACGGCGGGGGAGATGAGGTCCGGCCGCGCGTCAAACAGCGACCGCAGCGAGTCATCGCTGCGGGCTTCCAGGTCCTTGCTGAGCGCGCGAATAAGGGACATCAGTCCAACGTTACCGCCCGTCCGGTTTTCCTGCCCGGCGGCGCCCGGCGACGCTGTCCAGGACAAGGAACAGCATCAGGAGGAACGCCAGCGGCAGGCCGTAAAGCGCGGTGTAGGTGACCCAGGCCGGAGCCACCGCACCGGCGAAGGCAAAAGCCATAACGGCAGCCACCGCCGCCAGCGAGAGCACGGCAACAACCGCGGCGAAGATCGTCAGGGGCCGCCGGTAACGCGAGGGTGTCATGGACGTAACGCTAACAGCCCGGTCCGACAGCGCAGGCAAGGGTACCAGGGGCGTTACGTCGGCAGGCATGGAAAGCAGGGTTAGGGCATCGGGCAGGATAACCTTGAGGGATACAGACCAACACGGTCTTCAGCCGTCATACCCTGAACCCGCACAACAATGCGGATGCGGTGACGGCTGGCCGTGTCTCAAGACGTCAGAACGAAGAAGGTTGATTACGTGCCTACCGGCAAGGTCAAGTGGTATGACAAGGACAAGGGCTTCGGATTCCTTGCGGGCGAAGACGGCCAGGAAGTGTTCCTGCCCAAGTCCTCGCTGCCCGAGGGTGTAACGGAGCTGAAGGCCGGCACCCGCGTTGAGTTCGGGGTGGCGGACGGCCGCAAAGGTGCCCAGGCCCTGGGGCTGCGCGTGCTGGACAAAACGCCGTCCATCGCCAAGGCAAAACGGCCCAGCGCACGGGACCTTGCCCCGTTGGTCCAGGACCTGGTGACCGTGCTGGACAACCTGTCCGGAACCCTCTCCAAAGGCAAGTACCCGGAAGGCAACAAGGGCAAGGCCATCGCCGCCGCCCTGCGTAAGGTTGCCGACGAGCTGGACGTTTAGGCACTGATGATTTCGGAAGCTGATCAGCCGGAGCCGGCAGTGGAACCGCAGGAGCCTGTTTCGTCCGCCGCCTCGCCGGGTTCGGCCGCTGCGCCGGCGCGGGCAGCAAAGCCGCGTGCCGGTGTCCCGGTATGGCGGACCGGCAAGCCCGACGCTTTCCTTGCCGCCGCTGTGGACACTGCCCGGAGCGCAATTGAGGGCATTACGGCAGCATCGGACATCGGACGGCACCTGGCGGCCAAGAGCGAAGGCGACCGCCTGGTGACGCATCTTTTTGAGTCCCGGCTGCCCGGCTACGCCGGCTGGCAGTGGTTCGCGGTACTGACCCGGAACTCACGCTCCAAGGTGGTAACCGTCAACGAGCTGGGCCTGCTGCCGTCCGAGGACTCCATCCTCGCCCCGGAATGGGTGCCGTGGGCGGAGCGCGTCCGGCCCGAGGACGAGCAGGAAGCTGAGCAGGAAACAGAAGCGGCCGGTGCCGCGTCTCCCGATGCCGCTGTGGACGAAGATGCGGTTGTAGGGCGTGCCGGCCAGGACGCTGAGGCAGATGTCCCCGAAGCGGCTGCCTCCGAGGCCGAAGAGCCGGAACAGTCCGCCACGGACGACGCCGGCACCACCTCACCGGATGCCCTTCAGGAGCGCTCCTCCTAAAGCAAAATAAACTAAGACAAACAAAAGGCGCCGCCCGGGAAGAACCCGGGCGGCGCCGTCGTACGTTAAGGCGTCCTGCCTACTTGCGCAGCTCGCCCACCACGTAGTCGATGCTCTCCAGCAGGGCAGAAACGTCCGCAGGCTCGATGGCCACGAACGTTGCGATGCGCAGCTGGTTGCGGCCCAGCTTGCGGTACGGTTCGGTGTCCACAACGCCGTTGGCGCGCAGGACCTTGGCAACCACAGACGCGTCCACTGACTCATCAAAGTCGATGGTGGCAATGACGTTCGAGCGCTCATCCGGGTTGGTGACGAAGGGGGTGGCGAACTCCGAGGCCTCAGCCCAGCTGTAGATCCGGCCGGCGGAATCCGCAGTGCGCTTGGACGCGAAGTCCAGGCCGCCGTTGGAGTTCAGCCACTGCACCTGCGCGTCCAGCGTCACCAGCGTGGACAGTGACGGGGTGTTGTAGGTCTGGTTCAGGCGCGAGTTGTCGATGGCGGTCTGCAGATCCAGGAAGTCGGGGATCCAGCGGTCGCCGGCCTTGATCCGGGCTGCCCGTTCCAGTGCTGCAGGGGAGAACAGGCCAAGCCAGAGCCCGCCGTCGGACGCAAAGTTCTTCTGCGGGGCAAAGTAGTACACGTCGCTCTGGGCCACGTCGACGTCCAGGCCGCCGGCGGCAGAGGTGGCGTCCACAAGGACCAGCGCACCTTCATCGGCGCCGGTGACACGCTGTACGGGGGCTGCGACGCCTGTGCTGGTCTCGTTCTGCGGCCAGGCGTAAACGTCCACGCCCGCCTCCGCCTGCGCGGAGGGACGGGTGCCGGGCTCGGACTTGATGATGGAGGACGCCTCCAGGAACGGTGCCTTGTTCGTGGCTGCGGCGAACTTGGAGCCGAATTCACCAAAGGAAAGGTGCTGGGCCTTCTTCTCCACCAGGCCAAAGCTGGCAATATCCCAGAACGCGGTGGAGCCGCCTACGCCCAGCACCACTTCGTACCCTTCGGGTGCACGGAAGAACTGGCTCAGGCCTTCGCGGACAGAACCCACCAGGTTCTTGACCGGGGCCTGCCGGTGGGAAGTGCCGAGGATGTTCTTTGACGCGGCCGACAACGCATCGATCTGCTCCTGACGGACTTTGGAAGGCCCGGCGCCGAACCGTCCGTCCTTGGGCAGGAGGTCGGCGGGAATAGTGATGCTGGTTTCGCTCACAGGTGCTCCAATTTCGGCGTGGACGTAACTTTGTCCGGACGGGTGCTGGCGGCCGGCAGTCGGCGGTGACTGCAACCAGGGCCTTCCTCATTCTGCCTGAAGCGCTGTTTCGGCGGGAACCCGGACCGTCATAGTCCAGCCAATGAGACGCTTGAGCAGCAGGGGCCGAACTATTCGGACAAAGTCAAAATAGGCTAAGCTTTTCCACGGACTACGTCGCAGTGAAGGCGATACGGTGGGACAACGCAAGGTACTGCGCTCGAGGAGCTGAGCTGGATGACGGATCTGATCGACACTACGGAAATGTACCTTCGGACCATTCTGGAGCTTGAGGAAGAGAACATCGTTGCTCTTCGTGCGCGCATCGCAGAGCGGCTCCGGCACTCCGGGCCCACTGTTTCGCAGACCATTGGCAGGATGGAGCGCGATGGTCTCGTGGTTGTCTCCGGAGACCGGCACCTGGAGCTCACTGAGACCGGGCGGAAGCGCGCCACCGAGGTCATGCGCAAGCACCGCCTGGCCGAGCGCCTGCTCGCCGACGTGATCGGCCTGGACTGGGCCTACGTCCATGACGAAGCCTGCCGCTGGGAGCATGTGATGAGCGAGCGGGTGGAGCGGCGGATCTATGAGATGCTCAACCACCCCACGGAATCTCCCTACGGAAATCCCATTCCCGGCCTGGCAGCCCTGGGCGGCGCGCCGTCGTCCGGTTTCGCCGACGGGGCCATCAGCCTGCTGGAAGCAATGAAGTCCTACGGGCCGGCATCGCAGGTGACCGTGAGCAGGCTCGCGGAGCCCATCCAGGTGGAGCCGGAGCTGCTGTCCCAGCTCGACGAAGGCGGTATCCGCCCCGGCGCCACTGTCTCGCTGGAACGCGTCGGCGATTACATTTCGGTGCGCGTCCCGGGCATTGAAGGCGCGCTGGAACTGCCGCCCGAGGTGGCTGCGCATGTGTTTGTCGCAATCCGCCAGCCTGCGGTCTAAGGCGCCGGGTACCCGATAGAGGGCCGTTTACGCAAAGATAACGGAATTGTTACTAAGGGGCTTAAGCCCCTATAGTTGAACCAAGCGTTGATATTAAAGCGTTACCTGATCTGGAGCCGAGCTCTGCCAGCGGATCGGGAGCACGAGTCGTAACTGGCAGAGGCGGGGGAACCACAACCGGCAGCCGGGGGACTGCCTTGGGGTGAAGTCCGTCAGCAGCAAGCCTCTTCCAGCGAAGGATCCTTACCGGGATATCTCTGTGCCGAAGCTTGCTTACGGCGGACCGGGTCTTTGAACTCTCTGACCCGAATCCGACAGCTAACTTCGCAGGCTTTCCAGAGAGGAACCCTTCTTGACCATGCAGAATTCCAGGGGACGCCGCCGGGCGGCGGGCCCTGCTTCGACACCGCGCGTTGTCGAAGTCATCACGTCGGAGCGCCCCCGCGATCTCCACCGTGATGCCCGCCGTCGCCGCGGCCCCCTCCGCCAGATCACCGAGTTCGCCGCAGCCAGCGGCATCGGCCAAAAGGCCGGCATCGCCCTTGCTGCCACCGGCCTGGTCCTCACCGTGACAGTGCCCGCCACCAGCCCCGTGATGGCCACCGATGCCGCCGGTGGTGCGCCCGTAGCCGCTTCCGCCGTTACCCCGCAGCCGCAGGTTTCAGCCGAAGCGGGAGCCCAGATCGACTTCAGCCGCTCTGCGGTAGTCACCCAGGCTGATCCGGACGGCAAGCTGAAGCAACTGCTCAGCGCCCAATCGGCAGGTGCCATCAGCCGCGCCGCCTCGGCCGGCAGCCTTGGTGCTCCGCTGGCTGTGATGTCCACCGCATCGCCGTTCGGCTACCGCGTGAGTCCCATCACAGGGGGAACGGGCGATTTCCACCGCGGCCAGGACTACGTGGCCCAGTGCGGCACATCCGTTATGGCAGCTGCTACCGGAACCGTGACCTTTGTGGGCTGGCACCAGTACGGCGGCGGGAACCGCGTGGTGATCGACCACGGAAACGGCCTGGAAACCACCTACAACCACCTGTCGTCCTTCAGCGTGAAGGAAGGGCAGACCGTGTCCCGCGGCGAAGCTATCGCGCTTAGCGGCACTACGGGGGCTTCCACCGGCTGCCACCTGCACTTTGAGGTCCAGGTCAACGGCGAAGTGGTCGATCCCACTGGCTGGCTCTAGTCAAGTGACGGTTAACTCTCAGATGAACGTGACCCGTCGTGATCTGAATGTGACATTCAGTCAAAACTGCTGTAGCGTCTAACTCGCGTCAACTTTTCCGAAGTTGACGCTCTTGTGCGGATTGCCTAGCTCTGCCACCGCTCAAGGTCCGTTCGCATGACATCGTCTGGCAGGGGCGGGGGAACCAATTTTGGCCTTTCCAATTGGAGAGGCCTTGGGGTTAAGTCGCAAAGCTTCCTTGGAAGCAGCGCGGCCGGGTGACTCCCATCCGAATCCGACAGCTCACCTCGCAGGCATTGGGAGAGGCTACCTTCGTGTCTTCACGCCATAATTCTGCGCGCCACCGTGCGCAAACGGTTCGTACCAACCCCCTGGACACTGTGTCCAAGGCTGTTAGTGCCAATGCCGGGACAGTTGGTCGCCAGGCTGCCGTTATCGCAGCTGCCTCGGGCCTGATCCTGAGCATGGGCCTGCCGGCCAACGCCGCAGACACCACCGCCGGGGTGTCCGCCTCCACCGAGTCCGGGTCAGCGCAAAGCGCCCTTGCCGTTACTGCGGCACCCACGGCCACCGTCTCCTTCGAACGCCCCGTGGTCAAGACCACTGCCGCTCCCAAGGTGCAGACCGTACGCGCCCAGTCCACTGACTCAGCTGATCGAACCGCTGCTGCCGGAGCCGCTGCTGCCGGAACCGCGGCATCTGCCACGGAGAAGCTGGCCGAAACCGTGTCCGCTGCCTCCACCTCGGGTATTGCTGCCATTGCGTACACCGGCATCGGCCACTCGTACGTATGGGGCGGTACCAGCCCCGTCACCGGCTGGGACTGCTCCGGCTTCACCCAGTGGGTTTACGCGCAGGCCGGCATCAGCATCCCGCGCACCAACGCATGGACTGCCATGAAGCCCACTTCCACCCCGCAGCCCGGTGACCTTGTTATGCAGAACGGCGGCGCGCACGTTGGCATCTACGTCGGCAACGGCATGATGATCAGCGCCCTTAACCCCTCCCAGGGAACGCTGCTGCACGCGGTTGCCGCCACCGGCTCCTCCGCGTTCTTCACTATGAACTAGTTCTTCGACCTCCGGGTCCAAGGGCTTTTTCTTTGCCCACAGGCTTTTCGCTAAATCACACATCCCCGTTCGGGACGTGCCGGCGTACCCCCAAGATGCCGGCACGTCCAAACCCCCCTGCCTGCCTACAAGGTGACAGGGGAAAACGAAAGAGAGAACTGATGACTACTCGTGCAACCGCACGGCATCGTGCCGAGGTCACCAAGACCAATTCGTTCGCCATCATTGCCAAGGCTGTTGGCGACAACGCCGGCGGCGTCGGCCGCCAGGCAGCGGTGATCGCTGCCGCTTCCGGCCTGGTCCTGACCAGCGGCCTGGCAGCCAACGCTGCAGACACCAATGTCCAGCGTGACTCCGCTCCGGCCTCCAACCTGGAAGTTGAATCAACGGTTGAGGCCCCGATTTCGGCTGAGTCCACCATTGCCATTTCCTTCGAGAAGCCCGCAGTGACCACCACTCCGGCTCCCGTTGTGGAAGCTCCGGAACCCGAGGTTGAGGTCCAGGAAGCAGCCGCCCCGGCCGCCCAGCCGGTTCTTGCCGCCAAGGTGATCGCTTCGGCTCCGGCCGCAGCTCCCGCCGCCCCGGCCGCTTCCGCATCCGGTAAGGGTGCAGCCATCCTCTCCGCTGCCTACGCGCAGCTTGGCGTGATGCAGGACTGCACCATGCTGGTCACCAACTCCCTGGCGGCCGTTGGCATCAACTTCCACGACTGGCCCGCCGGCTACCTGTCCCTCGGCCGCACCGTGAGCGCCGCCGAAGCGCAGCCCGGCGACCTGATCTACTACGCCGATGGCGGCGCCGGCATGGCCCACATCGCTGTCTACGCCGGAAACGGCCAGGCGGTGCACGGCGGCTACAACGGCAACCAGACCGTTGTCTTCAGCGCCAACGTTGGCTCCGGACCGGTCTTCATCCGCGTCAACTGATACCTCCGGCCCGCTGATCCGGGCTGACCAGGATCGCCAGACAACCCCTGCCGTACGGCAGGGGTTGTCTTTGTTTAACCGGGCGTCGCAGGGCTGCGCCTGGAAGCGGACACGGCGGGTCCGGTCCCGGCATTAGCTGATAGCGCACTTCTTTGTTTACTCTTGTGGTGTCGATCCATAGCCCGGACATGCCGAGGGCAGCCGGCCCTCGTGCCCCTGACGGGTGCGGCCGTGAAGAGGTACGTGCATGCGCACTCTCGTTCTGAATGCTGGATATGAACCGCTGGCGGTTATTTCTTTCCGCCGGGCGCTGGTGCTTGTGCTGACGAACAAGGCGAGCGTTGTGGCCGAAGGGGACGATCCCGTAGTGGGTCCCCAGGAGATACTGGGCCGCCCGTCCGTGATTCTCCTGAACCGCTACATCCGCCCCAGATACAACCAGTCAACGGCTGTGAGCAGACGCGGGGTGCTCCGACGCGACGGGCACAAATGCGCGTACTGCGGAAAAGCCGCGCACACCATTGACCATGTCCACCCCAAATCCCGCGGCGGCGCGGATTCATGGGAGAACCTGGTGGCCGCGTGCCTTCGCTGCAACAACGCGAAGGGTGATCACACCCCCGCGGAGATGGGCTGGAAGCTGCGCTTCGTGCCCGAACCTCCGCATGGCGCCATCTGGCAGATCAAGGAACTCGAGAAGCCCGCACCTGCCTGGGATCCGTTCCTGCTGCCGGAGCGTGCTGCCTGACCCAGACCGTGCGGGCACGGTTGCGATGTGCCCCCGCTAGGCTGGGGGAGTGGAGCAGAACAGGTTGGACTTCGATGCCCTGATCCTTGCCGGCGGGCGGTCGTCCAGGCTGGGCGGGGTGCCCAAGCAAGGGCTGGTTGTTGCCGGCGCCACCCTGCTGGAGCATTCACTTGCCGCATGCTCCGCCGCGTCCCTGACAGCAGTGGTGGGTCCGGATCCCGGGCCGTTGCCTGCCGGCGTTCTCGCCTGCCGCGAGCAGCCGGAGTTTGCTGGTCCGGCAGCTGCCGTGGCTGCCGGGCTGGAAGCGCTGGGGCGGGCAGGCGGCGGACGCCGCTTCACCCTGGTGCTGGCCTGCGATATGCCCCGGGCGGCCGGCGCCGTGCAGGTACTGGCGGAGTCCCTTGCCACACGTGGAGATAAAGGAGACGGAGTGATGGCGTGTTCCGAGGACGGGACAGCCCAAATGCTGGCGGGTTTTTATCGCACAGACGGGTTAAAAAAGGCCGTTCAGATGCTGGCCTCGCGGGACGCCTTAATCAACGGTTCCATGCGGTCCCTCCTTGCTAGTCTTGACGTGCAGCTTGTCACCGTCCCCGCCGGTACCACAGCCGATGTGGATACCTGGGATGATGCCGCCGCATTAGGAGTAGACGCCGGGCAGCCGGACGTGCGCCAGGACCGGCGCGGCAGCAGTTGAATTGGGAGGCAAAGAGTGAAAAGCCAGGATGAAACGCTGGAGGAATGGTGCAGGTCGCTCCTCCAGGCCTACGAGCTTGAGGACGTCCAGGTGGACGTTAATGCCATCCTTGCCCTCGCGGGCGTTGCCGCGCACTCCGTGGTGCGGCCGGCGGCGCCCCTCACCACCTTCATTGCCGGCTACGCCGCAGGCCTTGCTTCGGGTTCCGGGAAAAACACGGAGGCTTCCTCGATGGAAGATGCCTTGGCCGTGGCGCGTTCCCTGGCCGCCGATTACGACGCCGAAGCCGCCGGGGCTCCCGGGGAATGACTGAAGAACCCGGGAAAGAACGGAGTTCAGCAGACCCGCCGGAGAAGACCCGGCACGCAGCCCATACCTGGGAGGAAGCACGGCAGGCGGCCTTCAATGCGGCAACACCTATTCCCGCCGGGCCGGTGCCACTTCACCTGGCCCTTGGCCGCATCCTGGACCAGGACGTTGTGGCACTGCAGGACATGCCTCACTACGCGTCCTCGGCCATGGACGGCTGGGCGGTGAACGGGACCGGACCGTGGATCCTTGTGGAACCAGGCGCGCGGCTGGCGCCGCACCAGGCGAGCCCCATTGTGACCGGCGGGCTCATTCCCCCCGGTGGAAAAGCCGTGCTTCGGAGCGAGAGCGCGAGTTTGGGCAAGGATGAGGACGGGCTGCCCGTTTTGATGACCGGCGGCAGCGCCCGGCCCGGCGAGCCGCGTACCGGCCAGCACATCCGCAAAGCCGGGGAGGAAGCCCTGGAGGGGGACGTCCTGGTGAAGGCGGGGGCGCAGCTTAACCCCGCGCACCTCGCCCTGGCCGCCCTCGCGGGCTACGACGAGCTGCCTGTCCAGGGCAAACCCGTGGTCCGGCTGCTGCTGACCGGCTCTGAAGTGATCGGCGAGGGCGTCCCGGTTCCCGGCCAGGTGCGGGACACCTTCGGTCCGCAATTGCCGGCCGTGGTGAACATGCTGGGCGGAATCGCCGGCGGACAGCAGCGGATCGGCGACTCCTACGAAGAGTGGCTTGCCGCGCTCGAAGACGTGGTTCCGGAGGCGCCCGAAGCTCCGGACCTGCCGGCCGACGTCGTGATCACCACCGGCGGCACCGGGGTGTCCGGCACGGACCACTTCCGCGACGCGGTGGCTGAACTGGGTGGCCGGCTGGTCATTGACGGAATAGCGATGCGGCCCGGGCACCCCGCCGTCCTCGCCGAGCTGCCCGACGGACGCTTTGTGCTTGGACTGCCGGGGAACCCGCTCGCCGCGATGATGGCGCTGTCCACTGTGGGGGCGCCGCTGCTCGCCGCCTTGGGCCACGGCAGTCTCCCGGACATTCAGGAGGTGCCCTGCGGAAGCATCATCGAACCGGAACCGGGGCGTACCCGCCTGATGCCGTTCCGCCTCCTGTACGGCATGGCTTCACCGGCCCAGCACACCGGTCCCGGCATGATGCGGGGCCTCGCCTCGGCCGACGGTGTGATGGTGGTGCCGCCGCACGGGGTCCAGCTCGGCGAAATGGTGCCGGCCTTTGCGCTGCCCTGGGGGCCGCCCATACCGGTGCCTGTGGAGCCGGGTTCAAAGGCGAAACCGAGGAACGCGGCCCGACCCGGGCGGACGGCCGCCAAAACGGCAGCCAGCGGCCCGGTGGACTGGAGCGCGCTGCTTGGCTGACAAAAGCCGCACCAGGCTGGTCCCGGCTGGTATCCGGCTCCGCCAGTTGTCATGATGGACCTATGAACACACAGGGGTGCCCATGGGCCGAGTGACCCAGCGCCGCAAGGTGCACAAGTACGTCCTCGATGGTTCGCCCAAGGCCCTCGAGTTTCCGGTGCGGCACCGCGAGGACGTCCTGGCAGTAGAGGAGCCGCTGGAGATCCGGCTGGGACAGCTGTCCTTCTCGGTGACCATGCGCACTCCGGGCGACGACTTCGACCTGGTGGCCGGGTTCCTCGTGTCGGAAGGCATCATCTGGAGCGCCGAGCAGCTGGTGTCGCTGCGCTTTTGCGCCGGCGAGGACGAGAAGGGTGTGCAGACCTTCAACGTGGTGGAGGTCCAGCTCCGGCCGGACGTCACCATCCCCTCCATCGGGCGACACATCTACACGTCCAGCTCCTGCGGCATTTGCGGGACCGATTCGGTGGAGTCGGTGCGGAAGTCCTCGCGCTACGACCTGGACGAGGATCCCCTGAACATCGACGCCGAACTCCTGGCATCACTGCCGGGACTGCTGCGGAAATCCCAACGGGTCTTTGAGGACACCGGGGGAGTGCACGCCGCCGGCCTCTTCAAGATCAACGACGACGGCGGGGCGGACCTTCTCTGCCTCCGGGAGGATGTGGGGCGCCACAACGCCGTGGACAAGGTAGTGGGCTGGGCCCTGCGTGAAGGTCTGCTCCCGCTGCGCGGGACCGTCCTGCAGGTATCAGGCCGTGCCTCCTTCGAGCTGGTGCAGAAAGCCGCACTGGCCGGAATCCCCGTGCTGGCTGCCGTCAGCGCGCCCTCAAGCCTTGCCGCGGAACTCGCCGAAGCCAGCGGCATGACGCTGGCCGGATTCAGCCGGGGAACAAGCCTCAACATCTACACCGGGGACCAGCGGATCATCAGGCCGGCTGCGGTGCATGTTCCCGCGGACGCCCTTCCCTGAGCCAGCAGGGGCGTCCCCGCGGATCTTCCTAAAACCGCTTCCTGGTTGTTCCCCGCCTGGACGTTGGCTTGTAAGCTACCTGTGAGTAGTTTCATCCACCGAATGGACGCTTTAGGTCCACATTCCCCAGCGCTGAAGAGGGCCACCATTGCATGACGACCGCCGGATCACGGAAGTCCGCCTCGAAAGGTTCGTCCGCGAACGTATCATCCCCGCCGTCTACAGCCGGAGCCTGCCTCTGGCTTTGAGCAGCTGGGACGTTCCCGACGAGCCGGTCCCGGCCCTCGAGGCAATGCGGCAGGACTTCAAGCCGCAGGACCATGGTGCTCCTTGGGGGAAGCCATGGGGCACCAAATGGCTCCGTCTCCAAGGCGAGGTGCCGGAATTCTGGGGCGCCGCGCCGGACACAACGGTTGAAGTGGTGGTGGACCTGGGCTTCACCACCGAAGTCCCGGGTTTCCAATGCGAAGGGATAGCCTGGCGGGCCGACGGCACCATCATCAAAGCGCTCTCGCCCCGCAACCAGTACATCCCGCTGAAGCTGCTCGGCGGCGGGATGGCGGTGGACTTCTACGTGGAGGCGGCCGCCAACCCCGACGTCGCCCAGGGCTGGACCTTCGCAGCCACACCCTATGGGGACAAGTCCACGGCGGGAACGGCGCCGCAGTACCGCCTGGGAACCATCGCCATCGCGGAGCTGAACCAGACCGTGTGGGAACTCCAGCAGGACATCTGGACCCTGTCCGGCCTGATGGCTGAGCTGCCCTGGGAGCAGCCGAGGCGGCACGAGATCCTCCGTGCCCTCGAGCGGATGATGGACTTGATGGACCCCGATGACGTGCCCGGCACCGCCGCAGCCGGACGCGAAGCCCTCGCCGGGGTCCTGGCCAGGCCGGCGTATGCATCCGCGCACCAGCTGGTGGCCACCGGCCACGCCCACATCGACTCCGCGTGGTTGTGGCCGGTCCGGGAGACCATCCGCAAATGCGCCAGGACGTTCTCCAACGTGGTGGCCCTGATGGATGAATACCCCGACTTCGTCTTTTCCTGCTCCTCAGCACAGCAGCTCGCATGGATCAAGGAGTACTATCCCGAACTTTTCGGCCGGATCCGGGAAAAGGTGCGGGCCGGCCAATTCGTCCCGGTCGGCGGCATGTGGGTGGAATCCGATACCAACATGCCCGGCGGGGAGGCCATGGCCCGGCAGTTTGTCGAGGGCAAGAGCTTCTTCCTGGCCGAATTCGGGGTGGACTGCCAGGAAGCCTGGCTGCCGGACTCCTTTGGGTACTCCGCAGCCCTGCCGCAGATCGTCAAAGCCGCCGGCAGCAGGTGGTTCCTCACGCAGAAGATCTCGTGGAACCAGACCAACAGGATGCCCCACCACACCTTCAACTGGGAAGGCATCGACGGCACCCGGCTCTTCACGCACTTCCCGCCGGTGGACACCTACAATTCCCAGCTCAGCGGGCGCGAACTGGCCCATGCCGAGCGCAACTACCGCGACCACGGCCGCGGCACAGTATCGCTGGTGCCGTTCGGCTATGGCGACGGCGGCGGAGGGCCCACCAGGGAAATGCTTGCCGCCGCTGCCAGGACTGCAGACCTGGAAGGCTCGCCGAAGGTACGGATCGGATCTGCGAAGAGCTTTTTTGAGCAGGCCGAGGCAGAGTATCAATCCCTGCCGGTCTGGGTGGGCGAGATGTACCTCGAACTGCACCGCGGCACGTACACCAGCCAGGCCCGGACGAAGAAGGGCAACCGGCGCAGCGAGCACCTTCTCCGCGAGGCGGAGTTGTGGTGCGCCACCGCCGCTGTCCGCACGGACTCGTTCGTTTATCCGGCCGCCGAGCTCAAGCGGTTGTGGCGGCTGGTGCTGCTGCAGCAGTTCCATGACATCCTGCCGGGCAGTTCCATCGCCTGGGTTCACCAGGATGCTGAACGCAATTACCAGGCCATTGAGGTTGCCCTCGAAGCCCTCATCGCCGAGGCAGCCACAGCCGTGCTTGGCAGCGGGGAGCGGACCTTCCTGCTCAACGCCGCCCCGCACCCGCGGGCGGGAGTCGAGGCGCTTGGAGCCGGGGAACCGGCTATGCCCGCGCTGCCGGTCCGGGCCGCTGCCCAGGAGGGCGGCTACGTCCTGGACAACGGCATCATCCGTGCTGTGGTGGATGCCGACGGGCTGATCAGCTCACTGAGGGACTATACGAGCGGCCGCGAAGCGATTGCCCCGGGGGAGCGCGGCAACCTGCTCGAGCTGCACCGGGACACGCCCAATGAGTGGGATGCCTGGGACATCGACGAGTTCTACCGGCGGAACGTCACACCGTTGACAAGCGCGGAGTGCGTCCGGCTGGATGAGGACGGGGACGAAGTCGCCGTGGTGGTGGAGCGGCTGGCAGGGTCCTCGGCCATCACCCAGCGGATCAGCCTTGCCGCCGGAAGCCCATCACTGTCCATCACCACCTCTGTGGACTGGCAGGAGCGGGAAAAGCTGCTGAAGCTCGGGTTTGCCCTGGATGTACGGGCTGACCGGTCCGCCGCCGAGACCCAGTTCGGGCACGTCTTCCGCGCCACCCACACCAACACGTCCTGGGAAGCTGCCAAGTTCGAAATCTGCGCCCACCGGTGGATCCACGTGGCGGAGCCGGGCTACGGTGTAGCGGTTTCCAACTCGTCCACCTACGGGCACGATGTCGGCAGGAGCATCAGGGAGGCCGACGGCGGCACCACCACCACAGTGCGCTTGTCACTGCTGCGTGCCCCCAAGTTCCCGGACCCGGACGCGGACCGCGGGCAGCACGAACTGACGGTCACCATCAGGCCCGGCGCTGACATCGCCGACGCTGTCCAGGAGGGCTACCGGACCAACCTTGCCCCCCGCCTGGTCAGCGGCGGCTCTCCTGTGGAGCCCTTGTTTTCCGTATCCAACCCGGCGCTTGTCATTGAGGCAGTGAAGCTTGCGGAGGACGGTTCCGGTGACGTGATCGTCCGGCTGTACGAGTCCTTGGGCCAGCGCTCTGCCGGAAAGCTCACAGCCAACTTCCCAATCAGGGACGCCAGTGCCGTGGACCTGCTGGAGCGGCCCGTCGAGACCCGTGGGGTGGAAACCGGCTCCGATGGCGCCGGGCTGCTGCTGCGGCCGTTCCAGCTAGTGACGTTGCGCCTTGTGCGCCTTTGACTGCCGCTGGGCGCGCAGAAGCCGCCCTTGGGCGGGACAACAGGCTAAAAGAGCCTTAAATGGCTGAGTGGGGGCGGTCCCCAACGGCCGCCACCACTCATCCCCCCAAAGCGTGCAAAGGCCCCCGGGAGCTGCAACGTTCAAGAAATTATCCCCGTTCGTAAACGCCCCGCAACCCCCGCCTTCACACATCAATGATTATTCCACATTCTAATGAATATGTGAAAGCAAGGAAGGTTACTTTTCGGTAGATGTCCTTCGCGCTTCTGCGACTCTTCTGTTTCTCACCCTGGCAGCCCAAATCAAGGCCAGGCCAAGCACGAAGCAGAGCACGGCCGTGTAGTTGACGATGAATTCGACAGCGCCGAATTCCGGGGGCACCACAGGGAACAGCAGGGTCAGGGCGATGGCCACCCCGCCGACCGCCAGGAGCCCGGCGGCGAGCCGGACCAGCACGGGCAGCCGGCTGCCCACGGCACGCACCATGGCAGGCAGCAGGACCAGCGATACGTACGAGGGGTAGGCGCGGCCGGCGGCTCCGTAGTACTCCACCATGGTCCCGTTCCACCTGCCCTTGCCGGACACCGCGCTCAGCCCCGCGGACGATCCTGAAGTATCCATCAGGAAAAACACCCCAACCATCAGCAGGGATATCACCAGCAGGACCATCATTCCCGTTCTGCCGGTGATGAGCCGGTAGGCGTGGTCCGCACCGAAGCCGCGGGTCACCCGTATGCCCACGAAATAGATCGCGCCGAAGATGATGAAACGCAGGAGCAGGTTGGCGAGGTTAATGCCGCCCAGGGCCTTGTCCACGGCAACGTAGGGCGCCTCGATACTCAACAGGATCGCGGCGGTCATCAGGGCGAAGATATAGAAGAGCGACCGGTTCTCACCTCGAAGCGCGCTGGGCACCCGGGCCGCGGCGATAAGGGCGCAAATGGCCAGCGTGGACCACTGAAGTATTTCGATCATCCCAGGTTCTCCCAGATCCTTTCCGTTTGCGCCTGGTCCTGCTCCTGGCGCCGCAATACCTTGCCCATAGCCTGCAGCCGGTCACCGGCCAGGACTGCGAGGTCTCCGTCGGACAGGCTGTCCAATGCTGCGCGGCGGGCCCCGGGGGCCCAGCCGGCCTCCTCTTCTGTGACGAGTCCGGTGGCCACCAGGCCGCCGGACAAGGCAACACCGGCGGCCCGGGCCGTGGCCACGGCCAGCTCAGCTGTCAGGCGGTTGGCGGTCAACTGCGCTGAATAATTCTGTGGGGCGATTCCCGTGGCGGCGGATACGCGGTGCCGCACCTCGCCGTCGTCAATCGCGTCAACCCAGTTCTTCACGGAGGTGGCGTGCGGCGCCGGTGACAGGTCAGCCGGTTCAGCCCCGGCTTTCCGTTTGGGGTCCATCGCCTGTCGCGTCAGCATCGCCTGCAGCAGGTCCGCGGTGGAGATCTGGCTGACCAGTTCGCAGCGCGTGGGCGGCGGCTGGGGATCCGCCAGCTCCCGGTAAGCATCGAAATCGGCCAGCGCGGAAACCGGATTGATGCCGTAGGCACGGCTGATGCTGACAACTGTGGTGACAGATACTTTTCCACGGACCAGCTGCTGGGCCAGGGTGGTCCGCTTGATCCCGGAGACCCTGCAGACGTCAGCCGTGCTGGCTTCCGGCGCAACACCGTGCAGCCAGCGCTGGAACGCCTTGGCGGGGAGGGTCATGGAGGGCTCTCTGCAGAACGGATGATTTTTCGATTTTATCCTGCCGGATTCACGCCGGTTTTACCCGCGCTCCAGTTTCGACTATGCTTGATGGTCGAGCCCGTTGGTCCGTACACCCCCCAAGTCCGGACCAGCGGGTTCTTTTATGTCCGCCGATCCGGGCGCCCTCCCTTTTGCCAAACAGCGGGGCAACCGCACGCCGGACCGATGCCGGCTGCTGACGCTCCGGCGAAAGGACGGATCAATGACTGCGACCCTTGTTGCCAAGGACGTTTCCGGCGGTCACGACCACCGGCAGCTCTTCTCCAGGCTCTCCCTGACCGTTGCCCCTGGCGACGTGGTGGGCGTGGTGGGTGCCAACGGTGCCGGTAAATCCACCCTGCTGCGTCTCCTGGCCGGCGTCGACCAGCCACAGGACGGAACCGTCAGCCTCGCCCCGGCAGATGCCTTCGTGGGCTGGCTTCCCCAGGAACACGAGCTCATTCCGGGTGAAACCGTGGGCGGCTACATCGCCCGGCGGACCGGTTGCGCCGAGGCGACAGCCGAGATGGAAGCCACCGCCGAGGCCCTGGGTTCCGGCGCGCCCGGTGCCGATGACGCCTACTCCCGCGCTTTTGACCGCTGGATGGCCTCAGGTGCCGCGGACCTTGATGAACGCATCCCTGCCGTCCTGGCCGAGCTGGGCCTCGAAACGGGTGCGGATGCCGCGATGACCGGCTTGTCCGGTGGACAGGCCGCCCGGGTGGCGTTGGCGGCACTGCTGCTCAGCCGGTTCGACGTGGTGCTCCTGGACGAGCCCACGAATGACCTGGACCTGGCCGGCCTGGCAAAGCTGGAGGATTTTGTCCGCGGCCTGCGCGGCGGCGTTGTGCTGGTCAGCCACGACCGGGAGTTCCTGGCCCGCTGCGTCACCACTGTGGTGGAGCTGGACCTGGCGCAGAATTCGGTGGCAGTTTACGACGGCGGCTACGACGCCTTCCTGGAAGAACGCGCCGTTGCGCGGCGGCATGCGCGCGAGAGATTCGAGGAGTTTGCCGCCACCAAAGCGGACCTGGTGTCACGGGCAAGGACCCAGCGGGAATGGAGTTCCCAGGGTGTGCGGAACGCCATGAAGAAGAGCCCGGACAACGACAAGATCCGCCGGGCAGCCAGCACCGAGTCTTCCGAGAAGCAGGCCCAGAAGGTCCGGCAGATGGAATCGCGGATTGCCCGCCTGGACGTGGTGGAAGAACCCCGCAAGGAATGGCAGCTCCAGTTCTCCATCGGCCAGGCCCCACGCTCCAGCTCGGTGGTGGCCACGCTCCGGGACGCCGTGGTGCGGCAGGGCAGTTTCACCCTGGGCCCGGTGAACCTCCAGCTCAACGCGGGAGAGCGCATCGGCATCACAGGGCCTAACGGCGCCGGCAAGTCCACCCTGCTCCGCCTCTTGCTCGGCGGCATCGCGCCGGAGGCCGGCAGTGCTGCCATGGGCGCCTCGGTTGCCATCGGTGAAATCGACCAGGCGCGCGGACTGCTGGCCGGCCATCTCGCGCTGGCGGATGCGGTGGAGGCGGTCCTGGTGGACCTGACCCCTGCTGAGGTCCGGACGCTGCTGGCCAAGTTCGGCCTTAAGGCGGACCACACGGCCAGGACCATTGATTCGCTGTCCCCGGGCGAACGCACCCGGGCCGCCCTGGCCCTGCTGCAGGCGCGCGGCGTGAACCTCCTTGTCCTGGACGAGCCAACCAACCACCTTGACCTGCCGGCCATCGAGCAGCTTGAGGAAGCGCTGGAAAGCTACGAGGGCGCCCTGCTGCTGGTCACGCATGACCGGCGGCTGCTGGAAAACGTGCGGCTGGATGTACGTTGGAATGTCGAGAACGGAATGGTAGAGGAGCAGCAGCAATGAGCATGGAAGGGGTGGCCTGGAACTCCCTGTACAAGATCACCCGGGCCAAAAGCGGTTCCCAACCCTTCTCCAAGGCCACGCTGAAGCGCGTCCTGGGCTTTGCCCGGCCGCACCGCGGCAGGCTGCTGGCCTTTGTGGCGCTCTCCATCGTGATGGCGTTCCTGGCCGTGGCAACCCCTGTCCTGGCAGGGCAAGTGGTGGACGCAATCGTTGCCAAGGCCGGAGTGGAGGAAGTGGTCCGCCTCGCAGTGCTGATCGCCGTCGTGGCCGTTGCCGAAGCAGGCCTGGGGCTGGTGAGCCGCTGGCTCTCCTCCACCATCGGCGAAGGCGTCATCGTGGACCTGCGCACCAAGGTCTTCGACCATGTGCAGAAAATGCCCATCGCGTTCTTCACCCGAACCCGCACGGGCGCCCTGGTCAGCAGGCTGAACAACGACGTCATCGGCGCGCAGTCCGCTTTCGCCGGCACCCTCTCCGGAGTTGTCAGCAACGTGGTGGCGCTGATCCTCACGCTCGTGGTGATGCTGGGAACCTCCTGGCAGGTGACCGTCCTGGCCATGATCCTGCTGCCGGTGTTCCTCATCCCCGCCCGGCGGATGGGCTCAAAGCTGGCAGACCTGCGCCGCGAGGCCGCCGAACACAACGCCGCCATGGGCACGCAGATGACCGAACGGTTCTCCGCCCCGGGCGCCACGCTGGTGAAGCTCTTCGGCCGGCCCGACGAGGAGTCCCGCGAATTTGCCGTCCGCGCCGGCCGCGTCCGCGATATCGGCGTCCGCACCGCCATGCTGCAGTTCACCTTCGTGACAGCCCTGACGCTGGTCTCCGCGCTCGCCCTGGCCCTGGTCTACGGACTGGGCGGCTGGTTTGCCATCACCGGCCAGTTGGCGGCCGGCGACGTGGTGGTGCTGGCGCTGCTGCTCACCCGGCTCTACGCTCCGCTGACGGCCCTGTCCAACGCCCGGGTGGAAATCATGAGTGCCCTGGTCAGCTTCGAACGGGTCTTTGAAATCCTGGACCTCAAGCCGCTGATCCAGCAGAAGCCGGACGCTGTACCGGTACCGCCGGGCCCGGTGTCCGTGGAGTTCGACGACGTCCGCTTTGCCTACCCCTCGGCGGACAAGGTGTCGCTTGCCTCGCTGGAGGAGGTGTCCACGCTGGACACCCGCGGCGGCGAAGAGGTGCTGCATGGCATCAGCTTCCGGGTAGAGCCGGGGCAGACTGTGGCGCTGGTGGGCTCCTCCGGCGCCGGAAAATCCACCATTGCCCAGTTGCTTGCCCGGCTCTACGACGTCGATTCCGGCGCCGTGCGCCTGGGTGGAACCGCGGCGGGCACCGGCCTTGATGTCCGCGATGCCACCTTCGATTCCCTCCGGGATACCTTGGGCATGGTGACGCAGGACGGCCACCTGTTCCACGAAACCATTGCTTCCAACCTTCGCCTGGCCAAGCCCGGCGCCACCGAGGACGACATGTGGGAGGTCATCCGGCAGGCCCGGCTCGAAACCATGATCCGGTCACTCCCCGACGGGCTGGACACGATGGTGGGTGAACGCGGCTACCGGCTCTCGGGCGGGGAACGGCAGCGGTTGACCATCGCGCGGCTGCTCATCGCCCAGCCCCGCGTTGTCATCCTCGACGAGGCGACTGCTGCGCTGGACTCCACCAACGAAGCGGCCGTGCAGGCGGCCCTGGGCGCGGCGCTCGAGGGGCGCACGGCCGTCGTCATCGCCCACAGGCTGTCCACCATCCGTGCAGCCGACGCGATCCTGGTGGTGGAAGACGGGCGGATTGTGGAGCGCGGCACGCACGCTGAACTGCTGGCCGCCGAAGGCCGGTATGCCGAGCTCTACAGGACCCAGTTCGCCGAAGCCACCGCAGTGGTGCAGGAAGCAGTCCCGGAGTTCTAGTTTTCCCGCGGCTTTAGGCCCGGAGCGTCAGGCCTGCGGCCTCAGATCTGAAGCTCAGGCCTGGCGGGCCAGTTCGGGCAGTATATGGTCCGTCAACAACGGGGCAAGGTCGCCTGGAAGCCCGGCGCCGCCGTCCAGGGCAGCCAGGTCCAGCCACCGGATCTCCGCGATCTCGGCGGAGGGGTGGGCGTCCCACGTGCCGGGTGCCATAAACACCGTCGCCTCAATGTCCGTCGCCGCTTCGTTGGCGGCCTCGGCAATCCAGACGCCCATCAACTGCAGTTCGCCGGGATCGATGATGATGCCCACCTCCTCAGCCAGCTCCCGGGAAGCGGCCTGGACGGCGCTTTCTCCGGCCTCGGGTTTGCCGCCCGGGTGCATAAACATGGCGGTTCCGCGTTTCCGGACGGTCAGGAGCCGGCCGGCGTTGTCAAAGACGCAGACGGCGGAGACCACGATGCGGTTTTTCATTCTTCCCGCCCGTGCTGGCGGAGTAGCCGCGACGTCAGCAGGAGGTCCTTCCGCGGGCCGGTGACGTCCCAGCTGTAGCTGAAGCTGTTGGCATCCCCGAAAGTGTAGGCAACGCGGTAGGTGTCGGGATCGCACCAGTGCTGATCCAGGTTGGCCGCCGGCGTGAAACTCATGCTGTGGAAGGGGCGGCCGTCCGGGAAGAAGACGTCCAGCGCGTCCGGGCGGGCCGTGGATTTCAGCACGTATTCGCGGGTGGCCGGGCCGGTAAAAGTAGGCCAGCGCATGGCGCCTTCCTCGCGAAGGGTCAGTCCGCCGTCGTCCCCGGGAACAAAATATACGACGCCGGAGAAGGTTCCACGGGTGCCGGTGGCGCGGTCCAGCAGGTCACGCTGGACGGTCCACAGGCCTGATTTCCGGGCAGTACCCGGCCCCAGCAGGTAGGTGCGGAGGTCGAACTCCGGGGGAGGAACGTTCAAGTGCCCTCGATTGGAATCGAACCAACGACACCGGCTTTAGGAGAGCCGTGCTCTATCCACTGAGCTACGAGGGCGTGCGTCCGTTGGATCGGCAGGGCCGGCCCGGGCTGGACACGGATATAAGCATACAAGGTGCGGAGCCGTACTACGCTCAAGGCATGAGTTCAGCGCCGTCTACATCGTCAGCCGCTGCCGTTATTCCGGACACCACCTCCACCCGGCAGTACATCGGGGCGTGGTCAGTGCTCAGCGTGCTGCAGTATTTCGCGGCGGAGGCCGCGGTGATCCTGGCCTGGGCAGGCCCGCGACCCTACGACCTGCGCACGGGCTACATCAGTGACCTTGGTGCCTTGCGCTGCGGTGTCTTTGACGGTCGCGAAGTGTGTTCGCCGCTTAACTGGTTGATGAACGCCTCCTTTGTGGTCCAGGGACTCGGGATGCTTTTGGGCGCGATCCTGCTGAGCTCGGGGTTGCTGTGCGTCGCCGCCCTGGCCGGGGCACGGGTGCAGGCGGGGCGGCGGAAACCCTGGCTCGCGGCTGTCTGGGTGCGCCTGCTGACCGGAACCGCCGGGGCGGGGACGGTGGTTGTGGGACTCGTACCGGAGGACGCCGGCTCCGGCTGGCACTACGCCGGCGCCCTGATGTACTTCATCGCCGGGGCGTCCGCCCTGCTGGTCCTGGGGCTCCTCTGGCTGCGAAAAACCACCATGGCGTGGTTCATCCTGGCCTGCGGTGCTGTTTCGCTGGCAGCGCTGGTGACCGGCGGACTGACCCGGATGGCTGTACCGGAACCTGGGACCCTGGAACGGCTGATGGGCTACCCGGTCACCGTGGGAATGGCCGCCGCCGGACTGGTCATCGCACAGCGGGTACACCGGCACAGGAAGCAGGTGCGCGCCGCCGCTGCGCTTGGTCGGCCGCTTTAGGCTCCCGCGGCTTTGGGCTTCCGCGTCCTGAGGAGCACGGCGGCGGCGCCCGCGAGCAGGCTCAGGACCAGCAGGACCCAGCCGGCTACGGTGAGGCCGGACGCGAGGGCCACCTGGCCGGCGTCCGGGTTTACTGACGCCAGCACGCCGTCGATGGCCACGTTGGCCCAGAGCCGGACCACAACAAAAAGCAGTGGAAGCGCCCACAGCGCCCAGCGCAATGTTTTCCTGGCAACGCTTGTGCCGATCAGCAGCAGCCAGGTGAACCCGAAGATCAGCGGGAACAGGGTGCCGGCCGTTTTGTGGACATAGTTGAGCTGGCCGCGGGCGTCGTCATCCATCTCCGCCTGCAGCCGGCTGATGTAGGCGGGATCGAACCCGCCGATGAGCGAGTCCGGCATAGCCAGGTTGCCTGCGGTGAGCTGCCGCAGCTGGTCCAGCGTAAGCAGGTGCAGGTACCAGAACAGGAAAAGGCTGGCCACCACGCCGGCGATCAGGATCAGGGTGCCGTTGTTCTCCGCCTTCTGCGGGGTCCGGCTGGTGGTGGGATTCACCACGGGTGGAAGGTGGTGCTGCGGTACAGCCGCCTTGGCGCCGTGCTTCTTGATCCGCTGGGCAGGGGTTTTGGCCATGGCACCATTATCCCGCCCCATAAACTGAAGCCATGACCATTGGCCGGCACAGTGCTGTTGAACTTGATCCCTCCCTGGACGACTACGACCTGGCGGCTGCCTTGGTCCGCGAAGCCGGGCAGCTGGCGTTGCTGATGCGGATGGCGGGCCTGCAGTCCGAACAGAAGACGTCCGTGTCCGATGTTGTGACAGCCGCCGACCACGCTGCCGAGGCCTACGTGCTGGAGCAGCTGCGGCGTTGCCGGCCGGACGACGGCATCCTGGGCGAGGAAGGTGCATCGGTCCAGGGGACCAGTGGCCGGACCTGGGTGATTGATCCGGTGGACGGGACCTATAACTTCCTGCACGGCTCAACCTATTGGTGCTCGGCAATCGCCCTGAAGGATTCCTCGGACGTGCTGCTCGGAGCCATCTTCCAGCCGGAGGAGGACAAGATGTGGCTCGGCGGCAGGGCACGTGCGGCCTCGCTGAACGGCGAAACCCTCAGGGTGTTCCACGAGGACCGGGGCGCGCGCAACAGCACAGCCGTGGCGGAACTGGGCGCCGCAACATACATCCACCCGAGCTGGCTGATGGACCCGCTGTGCGCCATGCCCTGGCACGCTGCCGCCACGTCCGCCGCCGCGCTGCGCATGCTGGGTTCGGGTTCCTGCGACCTGGGCCGTGTGGCAGACGGGGCGCTGGGATGCTGGTTCCAGCACAGCTGCCCCGAGTGGGACTGGCTCCCGGGCAAAGCGATCGTCCGGGCCGCCGGCGGTGCGGTGGACACCGTCCGCGTAAACGGCCTGGAGTGGTTCATGGCAGGCGGAACGACGGCGGTACGGGAGTTGCGTGCCGCCCTGGAGTCCGGCTCGGTGGCATAACAACATTCCCGGTCTTTCTGTGGATAACGTTCCGTAATCCACAGGCTGGAGCTGGCTGTCGGTCCCACCGCCTAGACTTGTAGGCACCATGGATATGTTGTTTGACCCGTACTCTGACGGACCCTTCAAAGCCGCTCCCACCGCCGCTGCCCGCACCAAGTCGCCTTCTGGGGGCGCAGCTGCGGCTCCGGGGACGGGTGGCAGCGTCCGTGTGGACCGGGCGCCGGAAGGGCAGGCACATAACGGCCACCGCATGGATCCTGCCAAGCTCCTGGAGGGGCTCAACCCCCAGCAGGAGGAAGCCGTCAAGCACGCTGGTTCCGCGCTGCTTATCGTTGCCGGCGCGGGATCGGGAAAAACCCGGGTGCTCAGCAACAGGATCGCCTACCTGATCGCTACCGGCCGGGCGCACCACGGCGAAATCCTGGCCATCACGTTCACGAACAAGGCCGCCGCGGAAATGCGGGAACGCATCGAGAAGCTCGTGGGCGGCCGGGCCAAGATCATGTGGATCTCCACTTTCCACTCATCCTGCGTCCGCATTCTCCGGCAGGAGGCGGCCAATGTGGGACTGAAATCGAACTTCTCCATCTACGACTCCGCAGACTCCCTGCGGCTGGTCACCCAGGTCTCCAAAGCCCTTGATTTGGACCCCAAGAAGTTTGCGCCCAAGGCCATCCAGCACAAGATCTCGGCGCTGAAGAACGAACTTATCGACGCCGATTCGTTCGCCTCTGCCGCCAACTACAACGATCCCTTCGAGCAGGCCGTTGCCGATGTCTTCAAGGGCTACACGCAGCGGCTCCGGCAGGCGAACGCCATGGACTTCGACGACCTCATCGCCGAGACCGTTTATATGTTCCGCGCCTTCCCCGCCCTCGCTGAGTCCTACCGCCGACGGTTCCGGCACGTGCTGGTGGATGAATACCAGGACACCAACCACGCCCAGTACTCGCTGGTCCGCGAAATCGTGGGGGAGGGCCCCGGGGCTTCCGAGCTGACCGTGGTGGGTGACTCGGACCAGTCCATCTACGCCTTCCGCGGCGCGGACATCCGCAACATTGTGGAGTTCGAAAAGGACTACCCCGAGGCACGGACCATCAAGCTGGAGCAGAACTACCGCTCCACCCAGAACATCCTCAGCGCGGCCAACTCCGTCATCTCACGGAACCCCAACCGTCCGGAAAAACGGCTGTGGACCGCCGAGGGCGAGGGCCACAAGATCATCGGCTACGTGGGCGAGAACGAGCACGACGAAGCCCAGTTCATCGCCAAGGAAATTGACCGGCTCCAGGACGAGGACAACCTCCGCCCGGGAGACGTCGCAATTTTCTACCGGACCAACGCCCAGTCGCGCTCCATCGAAGACGTGCTGGTCCGCGTCGGCCTGCCGTACAAGGTGGTGGGCGGCACGCGCTTCTACGAGCGCAAGGAGATCAAGGACGCCCTCGCCTATCTGCGCGTCCTGGTCAATCCGGACGACGACGTCAACCTGCGCCGTGTGCTCAACGAACCAAAGCGCGGCATTGGCGACCGCGCCGAGGGCGCCGTGGCCGCGCTGGCACAGCGGGAACGGATCTCATTCATGGCTGCAGCCCGCCGCGCCGAACAGGCTCCGGGCATGGCAACCCGGTCCGTAAACGCCGTCCTGGGGTTCGTGAAGCTGCTGGATGACCTGGCGGAAGTGGCCGCTGGCTCGGGCGCGGCGGCCGCGCTCGAAGCCGTCCTGGAGCAGACCGGCTACCTGGCCGCGCTGCGTTCCAGCACCGATCCGCAGGACGAGTCACGGGTGGAAAACCTGGCGGAACTCGTCGCCGTGGTCCGTGAATACGAGCAGGAGAACCCGGAGGGATCACTGGAGGCCTTCCTGGAACAGGTGTCCCTGGTGGCTGATGCGGACCAGATTCCCGACGCCCCGGGAGCGGACATCGATGCAGCCGTCGCCGAGGCAAAGCGGCTTGGCGTGGTCACCCTGATGACGCTGCACACCGCCAAGGGCCTCGAATTCCCGGTGGTGTTCCTGACCGGCATGGAACACGGTTTGTTCCCGCACCAGCGCTCAGCCACCGATCCGAAAGAGCTGGCGGAGGAACGCCGGCTGGCCTATGTGGGCCTCACCCGCGCCCGGAAGCGGCTCTACGTCACGCGTTCCGAGGTCCGCAGCATGTGGGGGCAGAGCCAGTACAACCCCGCCAGCCAGTTCCTGGAGGAGATTCCCGCTGAACTCCTTGAGTGGAAGCGTGAAGGAACCAGCAGGCAGTCCAACTGGGGCGGCGGATCCATCAGTTCGGGCCGCTACAGCGGATCCTTCTGGGGCGCCGGGACTTCCCGCGGTGCTGCCGCCGACCCGTCAGCAGGCTTCAACGCCGACGTCCCCGCCGTCATCGCCCGGAACCGGGTGCAGCCGCAGAAAGAGATCGTTGCCGTCAGCGTGGGGGACAGGGTCAACCACACGAGCTTTGGCAACGGGACAGTCCTGGCACTCGAAGGCGCCGGGGACAAGACCGTGGCAAAGGTGAAGTTCGACGTCGGCGAAAAGCGGCTGCTGCTGCGGTACGCGCCGCTCACCAAGCTCGACGCCTAGGAACGGAACCGGACCGGGTCCGCCCTTGTCCGGCCCGCCCGGCGGGTTTACAGTTCAGGAACCTTTTCCCAGCAGCCGTAAACAACGTGACGGAGCGGGCCATGAAGATCCTGTTTGCCAGCCAGGCCATCGACGGCCATTTCAACCCCATGACCGGGGTGGCAATGGAGCTCATGAAACGGGGGCACGACGTCCGTTGGTACACCGGCCCGGCCCTGGCCGACAAGCTCCAGGAGCTCGGAATTCCGCTGTTTCCTTTCAAGCGGGCCATCGAGCACCGCGCAGATAACCTCACCGACCTGTATCCGGAACGTGCCAGGCTGAAAGGCCCGCGCGCCATCGGTTTCGACGGGGAGAAAATCTTCGCAAGCAACATCAGCAGTTTCTTCGAGGACATCCGGGAACTGGACCGGGACTTTCCGTTCGATGTCCTGGTGGCGGACACGTCCATGTTCATCCACCGGCTCGTCGCGCACCTGCTGGGGAAGCGGGTGGTGGGCTTTGTGGTGATTCCGAATATGGAAAGCGACCCGCTGGTGCCTCCGCTCTTCTTTGGCTTCCTCCCGGCCCGGAACCTGGGAGAGAAGGCCCTCCAGGCAGCGGCCGGACTGCTGTCCGACAAGGTCATCCTCCGCCCCGCCAGCCAAAGCTACCGGCGGCAGCACGCCTTCTACGGGCAGGAGGTTCCCAAAGGGGGCCGGCTCACCGACGAGCCCTACCGGTGCTCGGACGCCGTTATCCAAACCGGCCCCAGGTCACTGGACTTCCCGCGGCGCAGGGACAACCCCAAAGTCCAGTATGTCGGAGCGCTCCTGCCCTACCGGCTTCCGCGAGTTGCTGTTCCTGACGCCCGGCCTGAAGATTTTTCCAACACAGTTGTGGTCACCCAGGGCACGGTAGACAACCTGGACCCGAACAAGCTCATCGTTCCCGCCATCGAGGCCCTGAAGGACACGGACACCCTGGTGATGGTGGCGACGGCAGGCCGCGGAACCGCGGAACTGTGCCAACGCTATCCGCAGCCGAACATCCGGATCCACGACTACATCGACTTTGCGGCCGTCTTCGAATTCACGGACGTCTTTGTGACCAACGGCGGGTTCGGCGGAGTACAGCTCGCACTTTCCAAGGGAGTACCCCTGGTGGTGTCAGGGCTCAATGAGGGAAAGAACGACGTCAACGCCCGGGTTGAGTACGCCGGAGTAGGCATTAACCTGCGGACAGACAACCCCTCAGCAATAAGCATCGCCAAGGCCGTAAACAGCATCCTGGCGGACCCGGTATGGAAGCACC
Source organism: Arthrobacter sp. Soil_C_49 (assembly GCF_057656635.1). Classification (NCBI taxonomy): domain Bacteria; kingdom Bacillati; phylum Actinomycetota; class Actinomycetes; order Micrococcales; family Micrococcaceae; genus Arthrobacter; species Arthrobacter sp. Soil_C_49. The sequence goes on along the minus strand of NZ_JBDGJZ010000016.1, from coordinate 41,136 downwards.
GGGCGCAGCAGATGCGCCGGGACTTTGGCGACAACAACCCTGCGGAGGCGGCGGCCGATGTGGTTGAAGGCGTGACCGGCACCAGGTAAAGCACGGGCGTAAAGCATAATGGGGCGCATGCGACGGACTGTTCTGGGGCTCTTTGCCGCCCTGATCCTGGCGGCGGCTACGGCCTGCACCATCACCACCCAGGATCCCGGCTACGTCCCGCCGCCGCCGCTGCCGCCTATGGAACAGCTGGAACAGGCCGCCTTGGTGGACGCCAAGAACTTTGCCAACGGCGACGGGGTGATCTCTTTCATCACTGAAGACCGGACCGTTGCCTGTTCCCTGACGTCGGCCAGGGGCGAGCACGTGAACCTGCCCTACGAGCAGAACAACTTCGCTGATTCGGCCAACAACAAACTGGCCACGGTGCCCGTGGCGCACTGCGAACTTGCCGAGTATCCGCAGCCACAGGCCGGTGACGCCAAGGACGACTGCGCGGGAACCGGGCTCGGCTACCTGGGCGGCGCCGCCCTGCTCACCCCGGACAGCGCCAGGTACGGCGAATGCCGGTCCGGCGTCACACAAATGGAGGCAACCTACGGCGCCAAAGGAAGCAAAACGGGGGACATAACCCAACTGCAGGTGTTGGGGGAGGGACAGAACCTGGAAGGGAACGGACTGCGCTGTTCGGCCTACAACGGCGGGGTGGCGTGCGGAAACGTCTCCGCCGGCGTCGGATTCTTTGTTTCCCCGGAGCATTACGAGCTTATTTCCGGGCCTGCCGGAAGTGCCTCCCCGGCCCCGGCAGAAGGCTCAAAAACCCCGTAAATCCGCGGTTTTTCTACGCTCCATAGAATAGTGTGCTTACTCACATAAGCGGTAGTCTTGGACGGGCCGGTCCCTTCAAAGGACTAGAGTTCCCAGTGGAGCATCACGCCGCGTGGCTCGTTTCCAACAGGCCGCCGGTGCGTGCAATTCCGCAGCCCGGTCATCGTCTTCGATGGTGTCCGACTGTACAGAAACTACTTCGACGTAGAAGGACACTAAACCGTGGACCTGTTTGAATACCAGGCGCGCGATATGTTCGAGGCGCACGGTGTACCCGTGCTTGCCGGCATCGTGGCGCACACCCCAGAAGAAGCAAAGGCAGCTGCCGAGAAGATCGGCGGCGTAACTGTCGTCAAAGCACAGGTCAAGGTTGGCGGCCGCGGCAAGGCCGGCGGCGTCAAGGTCGCAAAGTCCGCTGACGAGGCACTTGAGCACGCCACCAACATCCTGGGCATGGACATCAAGGGCCACACCGTCAACAAGGTGATGATCGCCCAGGGTGCCGACATCGCCGAGGAGTACTACTTCTCCGTCCTGCTGGACCGGGCAAACCGCAACTACCTGGCCATGTGCTCGGTTGAGGGCGGCATGGAAATCGAACAACTCGCCGTCGAACGCCCCGAAGCGCTGGCCAAGATCGCCATCGACCCCGCCGTGGGCATCGACCAGGCCAAGGCCGACGAAATCGTCGCAGCCGCCGGCTTCGCTGAGGAACTCCGCGGCAAGGTGGCCGATGTGATCCTCAAGCTCTGGGACGTCTTCAAGAAGGAAGACGCCACGCTCGTGGAGGTCAACCCGCTCGTCAAGACCGGCGCCGGCGAGATCGTGGCCCTGGACGGCAAGGTCTCGCTCGACGAGAACGCCGACTTCCGCCACGCCAAGCACGCCCTCCTTGAGGACAAGGACGCTGCTGACCCGCTTGAGGCCAAGGCAAAGGCGCAGGACCTCAACTACGTCAAGCTGGACGGCGAAGTGGGCATCATCGGCAACGGTGCAGGCCTGGTGATGTCCACCCTGGACGTCGTTGCCTACGCCGGCGAAAACCACGGCAACGTCAAGCCCGCAAACTTCCTCGACATCGGCGGCGGAGCCTCCGCTGAGGTCATGGCCGCAGGCCTGGACGTCATCCTCGGCGACGAGCAGGTCAAGTCCGTCTTCGTCAACGTCTTCGGTGGCATCACCGCCTGTGACGCCGTCGCAAAGGGCATCGTCGGCGCGCTGGCCGAGCTCGGCCACACCGCCAACAAGCCGCTGGTGGTCCGCCTCGACGGCAACAACGTCGAAGAAGGCCGCCGCATCCTGAACGAGGCCAACCACCCGCTGGTTACCCTGGCCGCCACCATGGACGAGGGCGCCGACAAGGCCGCCGAACTCGCCAACGCAGCGAAGTAAAGGGACGCGACAATGTCTATCTACCTCAACAAAGACTCCAAGGTCATCGTCCAGGGCATCACCGGCGGCGAAGGCACCAAGCACACCGCCCTGATGCTCAAGGCAGGCACCAACATCGTAGGCGGCGTCAACGCCCGCAAGGCCGGCACCACCGTCCTGCACGGCGACAACGAAATCAACGTCTACGGCACCGTCAAGGAAGCCATCGCTGAAACCGGCGCTGACGTTTCCATCGTCTTCGTGCCGCCGGCATTCACCAAGAACGCTGTTGTTGAAGCCATCGAAGCCGGCATCGGCCTCGTTGTGGTCATCACCGAAGGCGTGCCGGTCCAGGACTCCGCCGAGTTCTGGGCACTGGCCCAGTCCAAGCTGGACGCCGACGGCAACCAGGTGACCCGCATCATCGGCCCGAACTGCCCCGGCATCATCACCCCGGGCGAGGCGCTCGTGGGCATCACCCCGGCCAACATCACGGGTAAGGGCCCCATCGGCCTGGTCTCCAAGTCAGGCACCCTGACCTACCAGATGATGTACGAACTGCGCGACCTCGGCTTCTCCACCGCCATCGGCATCGGCGGCGACCCCATCATCGGCACCACGCACATCGACGCCCTGGCAGCGTTCGAGGCCGACCCCGAGACCAAGGCGATCGTCATGATCGGCGAAATCGGCGGCGACGCCGAGGAACGCGCAGCCGACTTCATCAAGGCCAACGTCACCAAGCCGGTTGTCGGCTACGTGGCAGGCTTCACGGCTCCCGAAGGCAAGACCATGGGCCACGCCGGCGCCATCGTCTCCGGTTCCGCCGGAACCGCACAGGCCAAGAAGGAAGCCCTCGAGGCTGCAGGCGTGAAGGTCGGCAAAACGCCGTCCGAGACCGCCAAGCTGCTGCGCGAAGTCTACGCAGCACTCTAGAAGTTCGGTTTAGGACAACGCGGGGTCACTTACCGCCCATTCCAGCCACTGGGATGGGCGCGGAGTGACCCCGCGTTGCTGTTTTAACGGTCGACGGCGGGTGGTTCCCTTTTTGGAAAGGGAACCACCCGCCGTCGTACCTTTGTTTTTCCTAGACCTTGGCGCCGCTGAGCAACTCGTCCAGCCGCTCGTAGCCTTCGCTCATGCCGCCCTCCATCCCGGACTGCGCCATGCCGTCCCGCGCCTCCTGGCTGGGATAGACCGAATGGCCGCGCAGCCGCGTCCGGCCGTTGCCGAGGTCCTCGAACGTCATGAACTCCAGGCTGACTACGTCCGGGTACCCGCCGAACTCAAAGGTCTGGATGGCAAACTCGTTCTCGCGGACGGTGTGGAAGATGCCCTTGAACTCATAGGGCACGCCCTCGGGCCCGGTATGCAGGTAGCTGTAGCTGCCGCCCGTGCGGAAATCGTAGTGGTCGATGTCCATCTTGTAGCCGCGCGGCCCCAGCCACTGGACAATCAGGTCCGGCTCCTTGTGGGCGCGGAACACGTCCGCGACCGGGAAATCAAACTCGCGCTCGTAATCGATGAAGGGGACGCCCTCAGGAACGCTGAGTTTCAGGGAATTGCTCATGATGACTCCTTGGGTTTGTCGCTGCTGGCCACAGCGTTTGATCTAAGTACGGCGTCGAGGCTGCGGAACTGCCCCTCCCGGACCAGCCTGTACCGGTCGATCCAGGCGGTGAGGGCCTCAAGCCGTGCCGGGTTCAGGTGGACGGGCCGGCGCTGCGCATCCCTGGTCCGGGTCACCAGTTCCGCCTGCTCGAGTACCTGGATATGTTTCGAGACCGCCTGTTTGGAGATCGCGAACGGTTCTGCCAACTCATTAACGGTGGCCGGGCCCCGGCTGAGCCGGGCGATGATGCTCCGCCGCACGGGATCGGCCAGGGCCATAAAGGCCGAGTCCAACGCCGCGCTTTCGGAGTTCATGATGGGCCTTCCGTAATCAACTTACTCTTTTATCAACCTCTCGGTTGTTTAAGAGTACGCCGGTATGGATGCCGGTTCAATGGCCTCAGTCTTGTTATTTCCGATGCGGATCTTCACCAGGCCGGCCGCCCCAGGATGCCGGGTGGCGGTTGATTGCGCCGCTATGCGGGCGCGTGGAGCCGGGGAAGTGCGTCCACCAAAGGCGCCAGTTCCGGGACCGCCTGCGCTTCGCCCAAGGCACGCTCGAGGGTCGCGTCGTGGACGGGCCGCGTTTCCTCCAGCAGGCGCAGCCCGCTCGACGTCAACTCCGTGTAGATGCCGCGGCGGTCATCGGCACACAGGATGCGCGTCAGAAGCCCTCGGTCCTCCAGCCGGTTGACCAGCCGGGTGGTAGCGCTGGGGCTCAGGGCGGAAGCGCGGGCAAGCTGCTGCATCCGCATGTGCCAGCCGTCCTGCCGGCTCAGCGCATCCAGGACGGTGTACTCCACCACGGACAGCTTTGATTCCGTCTGGAGCGCACGTTCCAGTTCCGTTTCGATCAGCCCGTGGAGGGCGGCCAGGGTACGCCAACCTTGCGCGCGGACCTCAACCGCGTCGTCCTTGATGCCCATGACATTGCTCCTCGAAAAAGGGGCAGTCCACCCGCTGCGGGGATGCGGTGGCCAAGCTGCCCGATGGTGCACAAAAGTAGTTGCTTGCGCGGGATATTTGTATCTGCAACAATAAATACCGCGCCTGCAACTATTTTAGGCGCCTATCACCCCCCACACAATCCGAAGGAGTACCGGCATGCCTGTCGGACTGATTGCCCTCGCCCTCGGCGGATTTGGAATTGGACTCACTGAATTCGTCATTATGGGCCTCCTGCCGGAAGTGGCTGCCGACTTCCAGGTCAGCGAGGCGCAGGCGGGCTGGTTCATCTCCGGTTACGCCCTGGCTGTAGTGGTCGGAGCCCTCGGACTCACGGCAGCGGTGACCCGTTTTGACCGGAAGCCGGTGCTGGCGGCGCTGCTTGTCCTGTTCATTGCCGGTAACCTGCTCTCCGCCACGGCCGCCGGGTATTGGCCCATGATGGCCGGCCGCGTCATCGCGGCGCTCGCACACGGAGCATTCTTCGGCATCGGCTCCGTCGTCGCCGCAGGCATGGTGCCGCCGAACAAAAAAGCAGGTGCGATCGCGCTGATGTTCACCGGCCTCACCGCAGCCAACGTACTTGGCGTCCCGTTCGGAACCCTCCTGGGCCAGGCCGCCGGCTGGCGTGCCACTTTCTGGGCCATTACTGTCATCGGTGTGGCCGCGCTCGCCGGGATCCTGGCACTCGTGCCCAGGGCGGCCGGCGGCAAAGCCGAGGCCGGGGGACTGCGCCGCGAACTCCGGGCCTTCCGCTCAGGCCAGGTATGGCTCTCCATTGCGGTCACTATCCTGGGATTCGGTGGAATGTTCGGCGCCTTCACCTACATCGCCTACACCCTGACCGAGGTCACCGGCTTTGCCGCCACCACGGTGCCATGGCTGCTGATCATCTTCGGTGTAGGCCTCTTCGCGGGCAACACCCTTGGCGGAAAAGCCGCCGACCGGAACATCGACCGTACCCTGCTGGTGGTGCTCGCCGTCCTGTCCGCTATCCTCGTGCTCTTTGCCCTCACCGCCACTAGCCAGGTGCTCACGGTGGCATCCCTCGTGCTGATGGGCGGCTTCGGCTTCGCCACTGTTCCCGGCCTGCAAATGCGGGTGATGACCTACGCGAGCAGCGCCCCCACCCTGGCGTCCGGCGCCAACATCGGTGCGTTCAACGTGGGCAACGCCCTTGGCGCATGGCTTGGCGGTGTCACCATCACCGCTGGGCTCGGCTACACGTCACCCATATGGGCCGGCGCCGGTATCACGCTGCTGGGCCTAGCCGTTATGTCGTTCGCCGCCGTGGCTGCCAGGCGCAACCACGTCCTGGGCGTCGGAGGAACCGCGGACCATCGGAGTGGGCTCGAGCTTGCGGGTCGCAGCCGGTCCTGAAGTTCCGGCCACCAGCCCATCCGGCAGCCCCGGGTGGACCCGGCCTGACCCCGCGTTGCGTGTCGAGGTGCCCTACGCTGGGTGGATGAGCACCATCAAGGGGCGGCCGTGAATCTCTCCGGAAAACTCGGGCCCAGCCCCCGCAGCCTGGATGTTGAAGACCTGGCCAGCTTCGACCGGCTGGTCCGCGCCGGAGCCGGGGAGATGGACGGCTGGCACGCCCAGTCCCTTGATCTCCGGGGACGCTCTGAGGCCTTGAACCGGATCCGCGTTGAGGGTGCCATCTTCCTGGGCTGCCTGTTTGACGAAGGGATGGAGGACGCACTCCGGCGCCGGGGCGCCCTGATCTTCCCCCGCCTGGAGGGCGTACCCTTCAACCCTTACCGGGCCGGCCTGTACTCGCCCCAGGAGCTGTACGCCGGCCTCGCCGGCTCCCCATACGAGGAACTGCCCGACGCCCGGATCTACCAGTGGAGCATCCAGCCAGGGCTGCGGCACCGGCTCGATGCCACGCTCGCCTCGGCCCTGCACGACCACGCCATTGGTGATGCCCTGGACGAGCTGCACCGCTCGGATGCATGGGCGGGCCGGAAAATGGTGGGCGTGATGGGCGGACACGCTGCCCAGCGGGGCAGCACCGACTACGCCCAGGCGGCACTGCTGGGGCAGTTGCTGGCGCGGGACGGGCATGTGGTGGCCACGGGCGGTGGGCCCGGTGCCATGGAAGCCGCCAACCTTGGCGCCTACCTCAGCGAGGCCGACGATGGCGCGTTGCCGGGTGCGCTGCAGACCCTCGCCTCCGTCCCCGGCTTCCGGCCCTCGGTGTCCGGGTGGGCACGCGCGGCGGCTGCCGTCGTCGAGCGCTATCCAGGCGGTACCGCATCGCTGGGAATCCCCACCTGGTTCTACGGCCACGAACCGCCCAACTACTTCGCCACGCACATCGCCAAGTACTTCGCCAACGCCATCCGCGAGGCTATCCTGCTGGAGCTATGCCACGGCGGCATCGTGTTCCTGCCCGGCGCCGCGGGAACCGTCCAGGAGATCTTCCAGGATGCCTGCGAGAACTACTACGCGGCGGACGCAAAAATCACTCCGATGGTGCTTGTGGGCAAACATCACTGGGAGCACCAGTACCCGGCGTGGCCCATGCTCCGCAGCCTGGCGGCGGGGCGGTCCATGCAAGACTGGATTTTCCTGGTTGACTCAGTGCAGGACGCCGCAGCTGTCCTGCGAGGCTGACGGGCACGAAAGGGTTACAGGTCCTTCCGGCACTGCGCCTTGCTCAACTCATACAGGCCGTTCAGGTCCCCGTCGGAGAGCCCCTGGGGAGTGCCGATCTCCGGATACATCAGCTGGGTGGGATCCTCCACGTGGTCCAGGCCCATGACGTGGCTGAGTTCGTGCAGGATCACGGCGGTAGCGTAGAGGTGCCCGTCGGGGTTCAGGAGCTCGGCCTCGATCTGCGGGGCGTCCAGGTCCAGGCCGCCCGTCACAAAAGTCTTGGCGCCGTCGTCGTAGCTGTAGTGCGTGCTGCCGCCGGTGCCGATCACCTTGCCCTTGAGTTGCGGCGCAACTTCGGGAGTGGTCCACGCGATGAGCAGCGGCGCCCAGCGCTCGCCGTAGGCCTCAGGCTGGTACGGCGCCCGTTGCGGCGACGGCTGCTCGCTGGACGTGCCGTCGTAGACAAACGTGATGCCGGTGGCTGCGGAAATTGCGGTGATGGCGTCGGACACCAGCTGCTGCGCACCTGCCGGGGCCAGGTCATCGTTGACCACGTAGTGCAGCGGCCGGCACGGGGAGTAGCCCACGGGACTGCCGTCGCCGTTGACGGCCAGGAACTTGTACGAGTCGCTTCCCACCGCGGGAGGCACGGGCGCACCCAAGGGTGCTTCTGCCTCCTCCAGCCCCGCCGGCGGAGCTTCAGTCCGCGCCTCTGCCGGCGCGTTTGATACGGCCTCGCCGGCGGATGCCTGCGGCTCCTCCTGCTGGCCGCCCGGTCCCAGGCGGATATCCAGGATGTCCGTGACCCTCGGATCGTCCAGCGCCAGGGCGGCGCCGAAGAGGGCAGCGGAGAACAACGCACCCGTGAGCACAAAGCGAAGGGCGCCGCGGGAGCTTCCAGGGTGCGCCCGCCGTCCCGCATGGCGCTGCGGCTGGTCCTCCACTACTGCCCCCAATCTGCTCAGTGAGCCTTACTGTTTATGGAGCCTACTGCCAAAGACAGCTTCGCTAGCCAACAACAGTGCCGAAAACGAGCCCCAGCAGGTAGGTGACCGCGGCGGCGCCCAGCCCGATGCCCAGCTGGCGCAACCCCCGGGTCAGGGGAGACGTCCCGGAAAGCAGGCCAACGATGCCGCCCGTGACCAGCAGGGCAAGGCCCACCAGCACCCCGGCAAACACCAGTGCGGTGACGCCGGTCAGGCCAAACAGGAACGGCAGGATGGGCACGATGGCGCCGGAGGCAAAAAAGCAGAAGCTGGACAGGGCCGCACCCCAGGCAGTGCCCACGGCCTCGTGCTGGTCTTCGGCGTCGGGGATTTCGGGCTGCAGGGACAGGCTGGGATCGCAGTCGCAGGACAGCAGGCCCATACGCTCGGCAACGCGGTGCTGCGCGGCTTCCTGGGACATTCCCCTGGCCAGGTAAACCAGCAGCAGTTCGTTGTGCTCGAGGTCCAGTTTGGGTGCAGCGGCCAGGGTGATCTGGGTGGGGCGGGTGGCGGCAAGGAGCTCACGCTGGGATCGGACGGAGATGAATTCCCCGGCGCCCATGGACATTGCCCCGGCAAGAAGGCCGGCGATGCCGCTGAGCAGCACCACGCTGCTGGCCACGCCGGACGCCGCCATGCCCATCACCAGGGAGAGGTTGCTGACCAGGCCGTCATTTGCACCGAAGACGGCGGCGCGGAACGTGCCGGCCAGGCGGTTGCGTCCACGCGTCGCGAGCCCCCGGACCACTTCCTCGTGGATCTGCTCGTCGGCGGCCATCGCTTCAGTGGCGTTGGGGTCCTTGGCGTAGGGGGAGCGGCCTTCCGCGCGCTGGGCCAGGGCCAGAACGAAGACCGAGCCGAAGTGCCGGGCCAGGAAACCCAGCAGCTGGCTGCGGATGGATGCCGGACGGGGCTTGCCTGCATGCTCACCCAGGAGCCGGAGCCAGTGGTCCTCGTGCCGGCCTTCTGCTTCGGCCAGCGCCAGCAGGATCTCCCGCTCTTCGCCCTGCCGGTTTTGAGCCAGGTCCCGGTAGACCGCGGCCTCTGCGCGTTCGTCGGCCAAGTACTGGCGCCAGCGGCGGATGTCCGCCGCCGGGGGCTGGGACTCGCGTTTTGCGGAAGCGTGCTGATGAGGATGGGCGTGCTGCGACACGGAAAACTCCTGGGCTGGATAGGGCATGATGTGGCCCCATTGCTCCGCCAGCTTACCGCGGAATTCCGCGGTTTTTCGGCCGGCGTCCCTCACTCCGGAGTTTCGGTAGGCCTCAAAATCGCGCCTGTTTTGGCGGCCCGTGCAGCGGATAACGCACCCTTGACCATGGCAGCGGGCGGTGCTGTGATGAAAGTGTGGCGCCCGCCGGCACCCGCCAAAAAGAGCACGTCAGGTACGAACAAACGGAGGTTGCACAATGAACACCACCGGACAGCACCCGGACATGCCCCACCTGGATTCCGTCGAAGCCGATCCTGCTTACGACTACGCCGAGGATGCCCCGGTCGCCGACGAAGACTGGGACACCGAGGATGAATTCCTGGACGCGGAAGAACCCGTGGTCCAGGCACCTCCTGTCGTCATCGACGCCGAGGACCGGGTGGTCCCGCTGGATGATGACGAGGTCCGCGAGACTGAATAGAAAAGACGACGGCGGCACCTTCCTTCGCTGGAAAGCGAAAGGAGGTGCCGCCGTCGTGCGTGTCCTTGAGGCCGGCGGCGCTACTGCGCCGTGGGGACTGCCTCCGGTGCCTCTTCGGATGCCTGTCCCGCGACGCGGCGCTGCCAGTTGCGCATGACCAGCGGGTCGGTGGGCTTTGTCAGCAGGGAAACGGCCACGTACACCGCGGCCGAGGCCAGCAGGCCGTAGTAGATGGGCTCGTTCGCGTAAATGCCGTCCAGGGGTGCTTTGGCGTTGATTTCCAGGATGATCATGGTGCCCAGCGTCACCACCGAGCCCACGGCCATGGAAGCTGCGGCAGCCGCGCCTGTGCCGCGCTTCCACACCAGGCCGCCGAGGATGGCCACGAGGAGTCCGCCCACCAGGATGTCGTAGGCGATGGTCAGGGCGGCGACCACGTCCTTGGTGATGATGGCGATGACGATGGCGATGGTACCCAGGACCAGGACCCAGATGCGGTTGGCTTTGACGTCGTGCTCGGGGTTGTCGCTGTCCTCGGTGTTGATGTCCTTGCCGAACCAGCTGGCCACGAACGGCAGGACGTCGGCGCGGGCCACGGTTGCGGCGGCGATCAGGGCGCCGGATGCGGTGGACATCATCGCGGCCACGGCTGCCGCGAGTACCAGCCCGCCGATGCCCAGGGGCAGCAGGTTCTGGGCCACTTCGGCGTAGACATCGTCCTTGGCGGCAATCTTGATATCGGAGAGGGCAACGCTGGCAGCCATGCCGATCAGGGCGCCGGCAACACCGTAGAGGATGCAGTAGATGCCGGCCGTGGCTCCGCCCCAGCGGGCTACTCCGGACGTCTTGGCCGTGAAGACCCGCTGCCAGATGTCCTGGCCGATGAGCAGGCCCAGCGTGTAGACAACGAAGTAGGTGATGATGGTCTGCAGGCCGATGCCGTCGATCTGGAAGAAGCTCTCATCCACGCGGCTGCGGATGCCGTCGATGCCGCCCGCAGCGTTCAGGGTGAAGGGGAGCATCAGGAAGAAGATGCCCACGGTCTTGATGACGAACTGCACCTGGTCCGCCAGGGTGATGGACCACATGCCGCCGATGGTTGAGTAGACCAGCACGATCGCGCCGCCCACTGCGATGGCGATGGCCCGGTCCCAGCCGAACAGCACCACAAAGATGGTGGCGTATGCGCCGGTGGACGTGGCGCACAGCATCAGGGTGTACGCGAGCATCACGATACCCGAGGCCTCCGTGGCCCGGCTGCCGTACCGCAGCGTGAGCATTTGCGAGACGGTGTAGATCTTCAACTTTTGGATGGTTCCGGCGAAGAGCAGGCTCAGCAGCAGCACGCCGGCGCCGATGGCCACCACCAGCCACATGCCGGAGATGCCGAACTTGTAGCCGAGGCCCACGCCGCCGACGGTGGAGGCTCCACCGAGGACGACGGCGGCCATGGTGCCTGTGTAGAGGAAGGGGCCGAGGCGGCGGCCGGCCACCAGGAAGTCGCTGTTGTTCCTGGTGCGGGACTTGCCCCACCAGCCGAAGGCGAGCATTGCGAGTAGGTACACCACCACAATGGCGATGTTAATGACACGTGCGTCCACGTTGGACTCCTTGGAGCGGTGGGGCAGCCGGGGTGGCCTCCGGAATTGGGGGAATTGCGGAAGCCGCTGCTCATGGGCGGGGGGATGAGAGTGGATTCTCGATTATTGCCCGATAGGCAACAGATGTTTTCCAAAGAGTAGGCTGTGATCGTGGTAACAGTCAAGGGGAAACTGGTGCCCGGAGCCACGCCCGCCACGGAGGCGTCACAGAAGCGGCTGGCCATTAGTATTGCTCCAGAGTCGGGGCCGGACTGCCGGCCATGAAAGGTACGCAGATGAAGGCACTGCCAGTCGAGCCAAGCAACGTGCCCGTTGCCATTGGGTCCAGGATCCGGGCGGCACGGCAGTCCCAGCGGCTCACCATCGAGCAGGTTGCCGACGCCACCGGGCTCACCAAAGGGTTCCTCAGCCGGGTGGAACGGGATCTGACGTCTCCCTCCGTGGCCTCGCTTGTGACGCTCTGCCAGGTCCTGTCGATTTCCATCGGAGACCTGTTCGCCGCGCCGGAGACCCACCTCACCAAGCGCAACGACGGGCCGCGGATCTCGCTCGGCGGCCAGGGGATCGTGGAGCGGCTCCTGACGGCGCGTTCGGAGCGCCGGATCCAGATCATCCAGGCCTGCATCGAGCCGCACGGCCGCGGCGAGTCCGAGCTCTATGCGGTGGACTGCGACGTTGACGTGCTGCACGTCATCAAGGGCAGCATCCGGCTGATCCTCACTAATGAGCAGTATGACCTGAACACAGGGGACACCGTGACCTTCCCCGGCCGCGAGCCGCATACCTGGGTCAACCCGACCGACAAGCCCGTTGAGGTTCTCTGGGTCCTGGTTCCCGCCGCGAGCCGGTAGTTTCTCTTCAGGGGTGTACGTTCCTGCCCGGTTGCTTCCGGCGGCTCCTTGATGCTGCCGCGCGCTTCCGCGCAGGCCGCCGAACCGGGGCGGCTTGAAGTGAGCAGGTCCCGGCGTGAAAATCCGGCGTCCAGAAGTTGTGCCGAGCGGGCCACTCCACCAGCCCGCTTCAGGTAGTCGAGAATCTCCCTGCCGCCATCTGATGCTCGCGGCTGCCGCAGGGGAATAGGTGGGCAGTCGCATGTGGGTAAGTCCCAGGATTGAAGTATGTGCGGTCCTGCCCGCTTACTCTGTGGCGCACTGCATTGAGCGCGGCGAGATGGTGAGATCCTCGGATGATCCGAGCACTCTTACGGCAGTAAGTGGGCGGGAACGCACAGCTGCGCCAAGCGGACTAGTAAACAGTTGATGCGCATTAGAAAACCGAGGTGTATGATGGCAGTCACATCAGTCCCTCAACTCCTCGAAGGAGAGGCCTCCATTGGAAGAGCTGCGCATCGAAGCCAACGGCAACCTTGGCCCCATCGATTCATCCCGTATTCCCCGTTACGCCGGGGCCGCTACCTACGCCCGCCTTCCGCGCCTTGACCAGGTGCCCAAGGCCGACGTCACGGTGGTGGGCGTGCCCTTCGATTCCGGAGTCTCCTACCGCCCGGGAGCCCGCTTCGGCGCCAACCACGTCCGCGAAGCCAGTCGGCTGCTGCGTCCCTACAACCCTGCGTGGGACGTCAGCCCGTTCGAGAATGTCCAGGTGGCCGACGCCGGGGATATGGCCGTCAACCCGTTCAACATCAACGAGGCCATCGAAACCATCCAGCAGAACGCACTGGATCTCACGGCCGCCGGCAGCAAGCTTGTGACACTGGGCGGAGACCACACCATTGCGCTGCCCCTGCTCCGGGCCGCGGCCGAGCGCGCGGGTGGACCCATCGCCATGCTCCACTTCGACGCGCACCTGGACACCTGGGACACCTACTTCGGCGCCGAGTACACCCACGGCACCCCGTTCCGCCGAGCCGTCGAGGAAGGCATCCTGGACACTGAAGCCATCAGCCACATCGGCACCCGGGGCCCGCTGTACGGCAAAAAGGATCTCGACGACGACCACCGCTTTGGGTTTGGCATCGTCACCTCCGCGGACGTCTATTACCAGGGCGTTCTCGAAACCGTGGCCAAGGTCCGCGACCGGATCGGCAACCGCCCCCTGTACATCTCCGTGGACATCGACGTGCTTGATCCCGCCCACGCTCCCGGCACCGGCACCCCGGAAGCCGGCGGCATCACCAGCCGGGAACTGCTGGAAATCATCCGGGGCTTCCGCGGCATGAACCTGGTGGGCGCGGACGTGGTGGAGGTGGCCCCCGCTTACGATCACGCCGAAATCACCGGCGTCGCGGCAAGCCACGTCGCCTACGAACTGGTGACCCTCATGGCGGACAACGCAGAACCCGGCGACCGCTTCGGAGCTGAAACCGGCTACGCGGCGCAGGCCCTCGGCCAGGAAGCACGCCGCCCTGCAGGCTTCGCCGCTGCGGGCAAGGAGTAGCCGGATGATCGATTTCGATCCCGGGACAGCAGCCCCAACGAAAGGCACGGGTCAACGCAACGGCGGGGATCTCGTCGTCGAAACCCTCGAGGCACTGGGCGCGAAGACTGTCTTTGGCATTCCCGGGCAGCACGCCTTGGGGCTCTTTGACGCGATGGGCCGCGGAAAACTGCAGTTTGTGTCCTCCCGGGTGGAGAACAACTCCGCCTTCGCGGCGGACGGCTACTCGCGGGCCACCGGCGAGGTGGGAGTCCTCTTCCTCTCCACCGGTCCCGGAGCACTGACGTCCCTGGCCGGACTGCAGGAGGCCTACGCCACCGGCGTGCCCATGGTGGTGGTGGCCAGCCAGATCCCGCTCGAAGGCCTCGGCGCCCGGCGCAAGGGCATGCTGCACCAGCTCGATGACCAGAAGGCGTCCGCAGCGAACGTCACCAAGAGCCAGCGGCTGATCCAGCACGCCTCCGGCATTCCGTCCGCCATCCAGGACGCCTGGACCGAGGCGATCTCCTCGCCGCAGGGGCCGGTGTGGATCGAGATTCCGCAGAACGTGCTGCTCGATCCGATCATGGTGCCGCCGGTGGAGGACGCGCTCGCGGAAGCTGCGGACAACCCGCCCCGCGTGGAGCTGGTCCGCGAAGCGGTCAAATGGCTGCAGGCGGCAGAACGTCCGGCGATCATCGCCGGCGGCGGAACCCGTCGGGGCAAGGCCGAGAAGTCATTGCTGTCCATCGCCGAGAAACTCCGTGCCCCGGTGATCTGCACCCCGGGCGGCAACGGTGCGTTCCCCTGGAACCATGAGCTGTCGCTGCAGTCCTGGATCGAGGACCGCCACATGACCGATCTGCTCGAGGACGCGGACGTCCTGGTGGTTATCGGCTCGTCCCTGGGCGAGGTCACCTCCAACTACTTCACATTTGAGCCGCGCGGCCGGATCATCCAGATCGATGCCGAGCCGCGGGTCCTCGAGTCCAACCGCCCCGGCCTGGGCATCCGGGCAGACGCAGGCCAGGCCCTTGCGGCCCTGGACGAAGTGCTTGAGGCCGGCCGCAGCAGGCCCAGTTGGCATGGAACATCCCCCGAGGACCTGGTGCAGGAATCACTGGCGAACGTCCGTGCCCGGCTGGAGTCCCAGGACCTGGCCAAGGAACTGAAGTTCATGGCAGATATCCGCGAAGCCGTTCCGGCGGACATGCAGACGTTCTGGGACATGACCATTTCCGCGTATTGGGGCTGGAGCTGCTGGGACGCCCGGGAGGGCCAGTTCCACTCGGCCCAGGGCGCCGGCGGCCTCGGGTACGGGTTCCCGGCGGCGATCGGCGGAGCGGTTGGCCTGGAAACCGTGGGCAAGCCCGGCCGGGTCCTCGCTGTTTCCGGCGATGGCTCGTCGATGTACTCCATCTCCGAACTTGCCACTGCCAAGCAGCACAACGTGCCGGTCACCTGGCTCATCGTGGACGACGGCGGCTACGGCATCCTGCGCGAATACATGGTGGGAGCCTTCGGTAAGGCAACCGCCACGGAACTCGCCCGCCCCGACTTCGTAAAACTCGCCGAAGCCTTTGGCGTGCCGGCCACGAAAGTGGCGCCCGAGGATGTGGGGGAGGCTCTCAAGGCGGGCTTTGCCGCGGACGGGCCCAACGTCGTCGTGGTGGAAACGCTGCTGAAGATGTTCGCCCCCACGCATCTGCCTGATTAAGCAGTGGGCCAAACAAACGCCTGCGCTTACTGAATAACCCAAGAAGGTCCCGGCTCCCAGGTGGAGCCGGGGCCTTCTGCATTCCTGCTTCCGGCTCCTTTAGGTTCCCAAAGCAACCAAGTTAAGATATAGTTGCTTCAGGCAAACAAGTAAGGAGCCTGGAAGCAATGGCAGTAGCACCGGATACGGCAGCGGATCTCGTCTACCAGATCTTCGATCTCCAGCGCGCGGTCCGGTGCATCGCCACCGCCAGTGTCCGCGGGCAGGAGACGGGAGTGGCCCTTCAAGGGGTCCTGCGGTTCGTGGGGGAGGGGGAAACCCGCGCCACCCGGCTGGCCGAGCGGCTGGGCGTCAGCGCTCCCGTCCTCAGCCGCCACATCGCGGACCTTGAAGAGCACGGCCTGGTGGTCCGCAGGCAGGATCCGGACGACGGCCGGGCCCAACTGGTTGCCCTTACCCCTTTGGGAGCCGAAAAGCTCCGAAACATCGAGGAACAGCGCACCGCGGTCCTGCAGGACTACCTGCGCGACTGGAGCGAGGAGGATGCCGGGGACACTGCGAGATCCCTCCGCAGGCTCACCGAATCTCTCAAGAAATCAGCCCGGGCAACGGCGGCCGGCACCACCAGCGAACAGAAAACCTTGGAGGAGTCACTTAATGGCTAACGTCACCGCCACCGCGCAGCACGAGCGCGCCCGGACCGGGAAGCAGGAATCGCGGCAGTCCAAACGCCACGAACCGGGCGCCCCCATGAACCACCGGCAGATCATGGAGGCTCTCACCGGCCTGTTGGCTGCCTTCTTCACCGCGATCCTCAGCAGCACCATCGTGGCCAACGCGCTGCCCACCATCATGTCCGAGCTCAAGGGCACGCAAACAGACTTCGCCTGGGTGATCACCGCGGCCCTGCTGGCCAACGCGGCCACCACACCCATCTGGGGCAAGCTTGCGGACCTCTTCGACAAGAAGGTCCTGGTCCAGCTGAGCATCGTGATCTTTGTTGCCGGCTCCGTGATGGCCGGTTTCTCCGAGAACATTCCGTTCCTGCTGACCGCCCGCGTGATCCAGGGCATCGCCATGGGTGGCCTGACTGCCCTGGCCCAGGCCATCATCGGCTCCATCATCCCGCCCCGCGAACGCGGCAAGTACTCCGGCTACATGGGTGCGGTCATGGCGGTCGGCACTGCCGGCGGCCCGCTGCTGGGCGGCTTCATCGTGGACAGCCCGCTGGGCTGGCGCTGGACTTTCTTCGTCTGCGTCCCGCTCGCCGTCGTGGCCCTGATCCTGCTCCAGGTCACGCTGAAGGTTCCGCACATCAAGCGGCCGGCCAAGATCGACTGGCTCGGCGCCATCCTGCTGACCAGCGGCGTGAGCCTGCTCCTGGTGTGGGTCTCCTTCGCCGGCAAGGCCGACTACTACGACTGGTGGTCCTGGCAGTCCGCGCTGATGGTGGGCGGCGGCGTCCTCCTGCTTGCCCTGCTGGTGCTGGTTGAATCCAAGGTTTCCCAGCCGATCATCCCGCTGAAGATCATCTCGGAGCGCACCACGGCCCTGGCCATCGTCGCGTCCGTCGCCGTCGGCGTCGCCATGTTCGGGTCCTCCACCTTCCTGGGCCAGTATTACCAGGTAGCCCGCGGTGCGACGCCCACCGAAGCCGGCCTGCTGACGCTGCCCATGATCGCCGGCAACCTGGTCGGGTCCGTGCTGTCCGGCCAGCTCATCAGCCGCTATGGCAAATGGAAGCGCTTCCTGATCGGCGGCACCGTCCTGCTGATCGCCGGCCTGGCCCTCGCCGGGACCATGGACCACACCACCGAACTCTGGCTCACCGGCCTCTACACGGCAATCTTCGGCGTCGGCCTGGGCATGCTGATGCAGAACCTGGTCCTTGCCGTGCAGAACACCGTCAAGGCTTCGGACATTGGTTCCGCCAGCGCCTCTGTTGCCTTCTTCCGCTCCGTCGGCGGCGCCATCGGCGTCTCAGTCCTCGGCGCCGTTATGGCCAACCACGTCAAGGACCTGGCCACGGACGGCCTCACCAAACTGGGCATCCAGGCCTCCGGCAACAGCGGAGCCACACTGGACCTGAAGGACCTGCCCGCGCCGGTGGCCGACGTCATGCGCGCCGCCTACGGTGACGCCACTGCGGGCATCTTTATGATCTCCGCCGCGGTCAGCGTGGTTGCCCTGCTTGCCGTCCTGTTCATCAAGGAAAAGCCGTTGCGCCGGACTGTGGACATCACTCCCGAAACCACTCTGCAAGCCAATGCCGCAGGTGAAGCCGGGATAACGGCCATGACCGGACAGTTGCCCCGGGTATCGGCCGCCGTCTCCGGCAGGGACGCCGGTTCAGTAACCGGCATCGGCTCGGCCAGCTCCGGCAGCGCTGGCCACAAGGCGCACGACGGCGGCACCTCCGCAGTGCCGACAGCGGGTTCCGCCGTGCTCACCGCAGACGACCTTGAGGAGGCCTTTGCCCTCAACTTCGAAGCAGACCAGGCCCGCCGCGGAACGGGGCTGGAGGATCCGCGATCCGCGGACAATGCCGGAGCGTCGGGCCGGGGTTTCGCAGCCAGGGGCACCGCCACCGCAGCAACCAGTGCTGCTGCAACCGCCGCAGCCACCGCCGCAGAAACGGTCCAGAAGCTCCAGGACACCCAGCACCTGCTGGCCCGGCAGCAGGTGGAGCTGGGGAAGCTGGTGCTGGATATCCAGGAGCAGCTCCGGTCCCAGCGCGAGGTGGCGGCCCAGCAGGCTGCGACGGCCGCTGAGCTCAGCCGGCTCAAGCGCAGGCTCCTCAAGGAACGGAAGTCGCAGGCTGCCGCGGCGCTCTACATTGCCAGTCACGGCAAGCACAGCGCCGCCGCGCCGCAGGACTGAACGGTCCCTGCCTGAGCGCTCTCGGACTGAACCCTTCAGCAAAGAGCACCTCACCAAGCCGCTGCCGGCACCGGAATCAACCGGTACCCGGCGGCGGCTTTGTGTCGCCCGGACCAGAATTAATCAATTCCACGGAAACTCCGCTTCCCGGGCGGGCGCGTTGTCGGTGGCCACAACTAGAGTTGGGTTCATGCTCCTCACCCTCATCCGGCGCTATTCAAAACCGTATGCGCCGTACATTCTGGCTGTCATCTTCTTCCAGCTGGCGTCCACCATCGCAGCCCTCTACCTTCCCAGCTTGAACGCGCAGATCATTGATGAAGGGGTGTCCCGCGGGGATACCGACTTCATCTGGCGCACCGGTGCCGTGATGCTGCTGGTGGCGTTCGTCCAGGTGGGAACGGCAATCGCCGGTGTCTACTTCGGTTCCAAAACGGCAATGGCGCTTGGCAAGGACCTCAGGCGGGCAGTGTTCCGCAAGGTCACCAGCTTCTCGGCCAAGGACGTCAACGCTTTTGGTGCGCCCACGTTGATCACCCGCGGCACCAATGACGTCCAGCAGGTGCAGATGCTGATGCTGATGGCGCTGAACTTCATGGTGGCCACCCCCATCATGTGCATCGGCGGCATCATCATGGCGCTGCGCGAGGACATCAACCTGTCCTGGCTCGTCTGGGTCTCGGTGCCTTTGCTGACCGTTGTGGTGGGATACCTCGTGGTCCGGCTGATGCCGCTGTTCCGGTCCATGCAGAAAAAGATCGACCGCATCAACGCCGTACTGCGCGAACAGATCATCGGTATCCGGGTGGTGCGGGCATTCGTCCGCGAACCGTACGAAACGGGGCGGTTCGGCGAGGCCAACAAGGAGCTGACCGACGTCTCGCTGAAGATCGGCTCACTCTTTGTGCTGATGTTCCCGGCCATCGGCATGATCCTGCACCTGTCCACGGCCGCAGTGCTGTGGTTTGGCGGCCAGCGCGTCGATTCCGGCGACATGCAGGTGGGGGCCCTGACGGCGTTCCTGCAGTACCTGCTGCAAATCCTGGTGGCCGTTATGATGGGCACCTTTATGGCCATGATGATTCCCCGCGCCTCCGTGTGTGCGGACCGCATTGGCGAGGTGCTCGACGTCGAACCCTCCATCCATGATCCCGAGCGGCCGGAAGCGCCCGCTTCCCTCACCGGCGTCGTCGAATATCGGAATGTCACGTTTGCCTACCCGGGCGCCGAAGCGCCGGTACTGAGCAACGTCAGCTTCACCGCCCGCCCCGGGCAGACCATCGCCATCATCGGCTCCACCGGTGCGGGAAAAACGTCCCTGCTCTCGCTCCTGCCGCGCCTGTACGACACCGTTGAGGGCGAGGTGCTGCTGGACGGCGTTCCCGTCAGCAGGCTGGACCGCGCCGAGATCACCAAACGGGTGGCGCTGGTGCCGCAGCGGCCCTACCTTTTCTCCGGCACCATCGAGCACAACCTGCGCTTCGGCAAGACCGAGGCCACGGACCAGGAACTCTGGGACGCGCTCGAGGTGGCGCAGGGCGCCGACTTTGTCCGGGAGAAAAAGAACGGGCTGGACTCCCGCATCTCCCAGGGCGGCACCAACGTCTCCGGCGGGCAGCGGCAGCGCCTGTGCATCGCCCGGGCCCTGGTGACCACGCCGCGGGTCTACCTTTTTGACGACTCCTTCTCAGCGCTGGACGTCGCCACGGATGCGCGCCTCCGGACCGCGCTCAAACGCACCACCGCCGACGCCACGGTCATCATCGTGGCCCAGCGGATTTCCACCATTACCGAAGCGGACCAGATCCTGGTGCTGGACAACGGCCGGATCGTGGACCGCGGAACACACGAGGAACTCCTGGAAACCTCACCCACCTACCAGGAAATTGTTGAATCCCAGCTGAGCGTGGAGGAAATGGCATGAGCGCCCGCAAGAAGGACTCCACCGGGGTGAAAGACACCGCTGCCGAGGAGCAGCCCAACGCCGGAGCAACGGCTGAAGTTTTGGAGGACGACGACTTCGTCGAGGAGGAGTACAAACCCTCCGAAGCTGACGGCGACATGTTCGGCGGCATGCCCGCCAAGAAGGCTGAGCACTTCTGGCCCTCAGCCAAGCGGCTGATGGGGCTGCTGAAGCCGGAGGCGCTGGGCATCTACGTGGTGGTGGCCATGGTGGTGGTTGCCGTGGTCCTGAACGTCATCGCCCCCAAGATCTTGGGCCAGGCCATGGATGTCATCTTCGCCGGTGTAGTGGGGAAACAGCTCCCTGCCGGAGCCAGCAAGGAACAGTTCGTGGACGGGCTGCGCCAGCAGGGCCAGGACAATTTCGCGGACATGGTGTCCCGGATGGAGCTGGTGCCCGGCAGCGGCATCAACTTCGACAAGCTCACCACGCTGATCGCCGTGGTGCTGCTGATGTATTTTGTGGCCAACATCTTCCTGTGGCTGCAGGGCTACGTGCTGAACCGCATCGTGATGAAGGTGATCCGCCGGCTCCGCGACGATACCGAGAAGAAACTCAACCGGCTGCCGCTGAACTACTTCGACACCCGTCAGCGCGGCGACGTCCTGTCCCGGGTGACCAACGACGTCGACAACATCCAGCAGGCACTCCAGCAGGCTTTCGCGCAGCTGATCAACTCGGTCCTGACGGTGTTGGGCATCGTGGTCATGATGTTCATCGTCTCGTGGCAGCTGGCCCTCATCGCACTGGTCGCCCTGCCGCTCTCCGGTGTGGCGGCCGGCATGATCGGCGTGCGCAGCCAGAAGCTGTTCGCCGCCCAGTGGAAGAACACCGGCTCCCTTAACGGGCAGATCGAGGAATCCTTCTCCGGGCACGACCTCGTGCGGGTCTTCGGCCGGGACGCTGACATGCTGGAGCGCTTCGAGGAACGCAACGAGGCACTCTACAAGGCCAGCTTCGGTGCGCAGTTCGTCTCCGGCATCATCTTCCCGGTGATGCAGTTTGTGTCCTACCTCAGCTACGTTGGGATCGCCGTGGTGGGCGGCCTCCGGGTCGCTTCGGGCTCCATGTCGCTGGGCGACGCGACGGCGTTCATCCAGTACTCGCGCGAGTTCACCCAGCCGCTGGGCCAGATGGCGGGCATGGCCAACATGCTCCAGTCCGGTGTTGCGTCCTCCGAGCGCGTGTTCGAGTTCCTCGACGCCGACGAACAGGACGCTGAGACGGCCACCGAGCACCTGCCGCCAAAGACCGACGGGCACGTGGACTTCAAGAACGTCACGTTCAGCTATACCGAGGACAAGAAGCTGATCGAGAACCTGTCCTTCACGGCCGAACCGGGAAACACGGTGGCCATCGTGGGGCCCACCGGCGCGGGCAAGACCACCCTGGTGAACCTGGTGATGCGCTTCTACGAGCTCAACTCCGGCTCCATCACGCTGGACGGGGTGGACATCACCCACCTCAGCCGGTCCGAGCTCCGCTCCAAGGTGGGCATGGTGCTGCAGGACGCCTGGCTGTTCGGCGGCTCCATTTACGACAACATCCGGTACGGCAACCTTGACGCGACGGAAGAGCAGGTGATGGCCGCAGCCAAGGCCACGTTCGTGGACCGTTTCGTCCGTGCCCTGCCCGAGGGCTACGACACCGTCATCGACGAGGAAGGCAACAACGTCAGCGCCGGCGAAAAGCAGCTCATCACCATCGCCCGCGCGTTCGTTGCCAACCCGTCGCTGTTGATCCTTGACGAAGCCACCAGCTCCGTTGACACCCGCACAGAACTGCTGGTGCAAAAGGCCATGGCAGCGCTGCGGACGGACCGCACCAGCTTTGTGATCGCCCACCGGCTCTCCACCATCCGCGATGCCGACACCATCCTGGTGATGGAAAACGGCAGGATCGTGGAACAGGGCAACCACAAGGTCCTCCTTGCCGCCCAGGGCGCCTACTACCGGCTCTACATGTCCCAGTTCGCGGGCGCCGACGCCGGGGAAGCCCAGGTGGATGACTCGACGGCGGTGCACAGCTGAGCGCGCAGGAGGCCCCCGTGCAGGAGGACGGGGTGCAGGAGAACGGGGTGAAGGAAGCCAGCCGCATCGAGGTGCTGGTACCCATGCGCTGGGGCGACATGGACGCCTACGGGCACATCAACAACGTCCAAATCGTGCGGATGCTGGAGGAAGCCCGGATCGCGGCGTTCGGACCGCCCAGGGGAGCGGGCCTGCCCGGTGTGGAACCGCGCGTCTCCCTGTTCAACGACGTCCCCGAGGGCACCATGGCGCTGGTGGTGGACCACAAGATCCGCTATGTCAGGACGTTGGAATACCGGAACATCCCGGCTGTGGTGCAGGTGTGGATTGGTGCCGTTAAAGGCGCCAGTTTCGACATCCACTACCTGCTCCAGGACCCCGTCACGGGGGAGGACTGCGTGAAGGCCAGCAGCCACCTGGCGTTTGTGGACGAAGCCACCGGGCGGGTGCAGCGCCTCACGCCCGAACAGAAGGAACGGATGGCACCGTTCACGGCGTGACCCGGAGGCCCATCCGGCGGGCGCCTGCAGGAAAGATTGCGCAGCAAAGCACACCATCAGAAACTAGTAACCCCCACCAAGGAGCAGATCATGGCCAAGAAAAAGACCTGGAAGGAAATGTCCCCGTCCGCGAAGGCCGGCACCATACTGGTCGCCATCGCGCAGGTGTCCCTGCTCGTGGCAGCGCAGCGGGACATCTCAAAGCGCCCGGCGTCGCAGATCAATGGTCCCAAGGCTGCCTGGCGGGCGGCCTCGTTCATTAATTTCATTGGCCCGGTGGGCTACTTCACCTTCGGCCGGAAGCGGCCAACAACAGGGATGTAGTCCCTGAAACCGGACGGGCGCCAGTCCACTCTGAGCGCCCGTCCAGCTTCACCCTGTAAATTTGAATCCATGACCCCCGCCTCCACGACTGCCATCACCCGTGCCCTCGGTATCTCGAAGGAAATTGAGGATGCGGCGTGGTTCGTCCTTGGCCCCGGACTCCTCGGCAAGCCGTCCGCCCTGGACGGGCGCACCATGACCTGGACGTCGGAGGCCGCAGCGGAGTTGCTGGACAGGCTGGAGCTGGGCACACCGGACCCCAAGGCGCCCATGATGACCAACCTTCGGCAGAACCTCGACGGCGCATCCCGGGAAGCGAAGCAGCTCGCCGTCGAACTGCTGTTCCTGCAGTCGCTGCCACTGGCACATGAGGTGAAGTCCCTGAAGGTCAAGCGTGCGCGCGTGGCCGAGGCCGCCTCCTGGCTCGAGCCGCCGCTGGAGTTGCCGGAGGAGCTCTACGAGGGGCTGACGGACCACGGCGTGATCCGGGACCGTACGGCAGAGTTCAACTGGACCATCTGGGACCACCTGAAATGGCTCTGCCGCTTTGTGCAGCACGTGGACCAGCAGACCACCGCGGACATCGCCGCCGCGCTGCAGGACCCGCTGGAATTCCACCGGCTCGCTGCAGCTACACCGGGGGACCAGCCGGCCATCCGCCGCAGCATCGAGTTCCTCACCTGGCCCAGCTACTTTGAACCCGTGGTGGCGGACGTGGAGCGCCAGGAGATCCGCGATGCCTTTGCCTCGCTGGTGGGCGGCGCCAAGGGTGACGCCGAGGAAGACATCACCGCGGACATCCACCGCATCCGCCTCCACCTGGATGAGCAGGCCGGGCAGCGCATCGACTGGTACGCCCGGCAGCTGGTCAGCCAGTGGCGCAAGGTGGGCGACCCTGGCCGGCGCGCCTGGCTGCTCCGCACGCACAGTGACAACACCGAGCTGCTGACGGCGTGGCGGAGCGAGGAGAAGGTGACGCTCGACGTCGAACATCTCCGCCTGCTGGGCCCCGGCGTCACGGCGGGAGTAGTCCAGCACGCCGTGGACGAGGACTATAAGCACCTGGGCTACGTGGAACGCGAGGACACCAAAACCGCCGTTTTTGCTTTCTTAACCGTGATGAAACCCGGGGACCTGGTGCTCTACCAGCACGCCGGAACTGTACGCCTGGGCGGGGTGCTCGGCGAGCCCGAACACAACGAGGACAACCGGCGGCTGCGCCGTAAAGTCCGCTGGTTCGACGAAGGCCACACCACCACCAGCCTGCCCCGGCATGTCCAGCGGCAGCTGGCCACCCCGGGCATCGTCGTCGACGTGACCCGCGTGGTCCAGGCCCTGCAGGGCCTGCTGCCCGCCGAAGCGGAAAACGAGCCCGACGGCGACGCTGAAGCAACCGCCGTCGTCCCTCCCGTCCAGGAAGGCTTCCGCCCGCTGACCCGCGAGTTCGCCGACTCGCTGCATATGGAACTCGAACCGCTTCAGGAAATTGCGGAGCTGCTGGAGGAGAACCGGCAGCTGGTCCTGTACGGCCCGCCCGGCACCGGCAAAACCTACCTGGCCAAGCACCTCGCGGCCGAACTCGCGGACGACACCACGGACGAGCGGGTCAAACTGGTCCAGTTCCACCCGTCGTATGCCTACGAGGATTTCTTCGAGGGCTACCGGCCGGACAAGACGGACGAGGGCCAGGTGTCCTTCAAGCTCGTCGCCGGGCCCCTGCGCCGCCTGGCGGAGGAAGCGGCCAAGCCCGGCAACGAGAAAAAGCCGTACTTCCTGATCATCGACGAGATGAACCGCGCCAACCTCGCCAAGGTGTTCGGCGAGCTGTATTTCCTGCTGGAGTACCGCGATGACCGGATCTACCTTCAGTACAGCCCCAACGAGCCGTTTACGCTGCCGGACAACCTGTACATCATCGGGACCATGAACACCGCAGACCGCTCCATTGCCATGATGGATGCGGCCATCCGTCGCCGGTTCGCCTTCATCGAACTGCACCCGCAGACCGAACCGGTGAAGGGCTCGCTGCTGCGGTTCCTTGAGGCCCGCCAGCTGGATACCACCCCGGCGCTGCTGCTGGATGCCCTGAACGGGGCCATCGACGAGTGGGACCGGGACTTGATGATCGGCCCGTCCTACTTCATGAAACCGGCCGCCCAGACTCCCGCCGGGCTGCGCCGGATCTGGAAATACGAGCTGATGCCCCTGCTCGAAGAGCACTACCACGGCCAGCTGACCCGGGCACAGCTCGAGGAGCGCTTCGGGCTGGACCGGCTGCTGGAACGCCTTGCGGGCCGCTGACCCACGTGCTTCCGTCCGGCACCTGGTGCTGGATGAACTGTCCCGCGGCATCGTGGAACGGCTGGACCCGGCGAGCGCTTCGTTCCTGAATTCCAGCGGCCTGGCCAACGCGTCACCGATGGGCATGGGGCTTTACCGGATTGAGCCCGTGGGCAAGGTGGGTTCGGTGCGGACTCCCACGGTGCAGCTGGACGTCAGGCCCAAGGACCGGCTGGGGCTCAGCCGGCTCCTGTTCCTGCTCAGCTATGCCGGCGAACAGGGTTTCCGCCCCGATTCCGTGGCCGCCCTCGAGGACGGGGAACTTTGGAGCGCCCTGGCTGAATCCCTCGTTCAGCTGGCTGAGCGGGCTCTGGGGCGCGGTGTGCTGCAGGGATACCGCACCGTGGACGAGTCACTGCGCACCGTCAAGGGCCGCATCCGGATCTCGGACCAGATCTCCCGGCGGCCCGGCATGCTGGTGCCCCTCGAGGTGTCTTACGACGAGTTCAGCGAGGACATCGCCGAAAACCGGATCCTGCGGGCGGCGCTGGAGCGTATGGGCCAGGTGCCAGGGGTCCGCCCCGACGTGCTGAGCCGGCTGCGCCAGCTCAAGGGGAAGCTCGACGCCGTCACCCGCCTTCCAGCCGGCGCTCCGCTGCCGCCGTGGACGGCCACCCGGATGAATGTCCGCTACCACGCCGTCCTTCGCCTGGCGGAGCTCATCCTGCGGAACGCCTCCGCAGAAGCCGGCGAAGGCCAACAGCAGACCGCGTCCTTCGTGGTGGACATGGCGCAGGTGTTTGAGGACTTCGTGGGCAAGGCGCTGCGCCAGGCCATGGCTTCCTATCCTGGGGAGCTGCGGCTTCAGTACAACGCGCTTTTGAGCGAGGCCGTGCGGGACGCGGACCGGTTGTCCGTGCGGCCGGACGCCGTTCACCTGCTGGGCGGACGGCCAGTGGTGGTGTACAACACCAAGTACAAGGCTGCTTCGGACCTCGGAGCCTCCTTGACCGCCGACCATTACCAGATGCTGGCGCACTGCACCGCGCTGGCCGTGCCTACGGCCTGGCTGGTTTACGCCGGCGCGGGCGAGGTCAAACTGCGGCGCATCCTGAATACGGATATCGACATTGTCGAGTTCCCGCTCGACCTGTCCCGGCCGCCGTCAGAAATCCTCGCAGCCGTCCAGGAACTCGCCCGGCAGTCCTGGGGCGAAGTAGTCCGGCAGGCGCGCGCAACCGCCGGTGATTGAGCTTGGCGAAATCTAGACGGGGACGCGGAACGTAAACGTGGTTCCCTCGCCGAGGGCGCTTTCCACTTCGATGGTGCCGCCGTGGGCTTCGACGATGGCCTTGCTGATGGGCAGGCCCAGGCCCACCCCCGGAATGGCGGTCCTGCGAACGTTGCTGGTGCGGAAGAACTTGGCGAAAACCTCTGACGCGTCCTCGGCGCTCATGCCCATCCCCGTATCCCTGACCCGGCAGGCCAGATGGCCGTCCTCCTGTTCCAGCGAGACCAGCACGTTCCCGCCGTCGGGGGAGTACTTGATGGCGTTGGACACCAGGTTGTCCAGGACCTGGGAGATCCGTGGTCCGTCCACGTGCGCTTCCAGCCGGTCCGGCGTCTCGGCGGACAGCACCACACCGGATTCGTCAGCCTTCGGTATGGCCGACGAAACACTGGTGCGGACCAGTTCGGCTACGTCCACCGCGTGCGGGGTGACGATCAGCTGGCCGTTGCGGCTGGACAACAGGTCGGACACCAGCGTCAGCAGCCGGTCCGAGTTCCTGCGGATGATTTCCAGCATGTACCGCTGCGATTCCTCGGGCTCGTCGCCCAAGAGGATCTCCACGTACCCCAGGATCGACGTCAGCGGCGTGCGGAATTCGTGCGAGACGCTGGAGACGAAGTCGTCCTTGGCGGTCAGTGCGTTGACGAGGTCCGTTACGTCGCTGAAGGCGATCACGGAACCGAAGAATTTCCCGTCCGCGTCCTTCATGGCGCGGGCGGTGGTGACAAAAGCACGCTGTTCGGTCCCGGAGCCCAACCAGACCAGGTAATCGGTGAAGGTTTCCCCCAGCACAGCCCGGCGGACCGGGCGGTCCTCCAGCGGGACAAGGGTCTTTCGGTCCGGGCCGAAGACCAGGAGCTGGGATTCATTCGGGTCCGCTATGTCCTTGGGCCGGGCCAGTTCATGGTTGGTCCGCTGCTTCCGGTTCATCAGCACGTCATGCCCGTCGGCGTCCACCGCGAGGACGCCCAGATGGACCGTGTCCAGGACGGTATTCAGCAGTGATTCCTGGCGCTGGCTGGTGCGCAGGTTGGCCTGCAGCTGGGCATCCTTTTCCTCCAGCTCACGCTGCTGCCGCATCATGCTGAGCGTCAGGACACTCACGGAAACGCCGATGCCGAGCATCATCACCGGCAGGAGCAGTGACCGGGCCAAGTCCTGCCCGGTGAGCTGGCCCCTGACCAGCAAAGGGACCCAGATGATTGCCAGCGGTGCAAGGAAGGACAACCATAAAGCTGCCCTCGGATAGTAGCCGGAGGCGCATAACCAGATCACCGGGAAGACGGCCAGCAGGCTGATGCCGGTCAGGCTTTCCTGCCCGCCCTCCCGGCCCAGTGCAATGGAAACGAAGTCCAGCAAGGGAATAACCAGGAAGCTCGTGTACGGCAGCCGGTCCCAGGGAACCAGGTAGCACAGCGCCATAATGGCGACCTGTGACACCAGGAAGGCAACGAACAACGGGTTGCCCATGGTCGCGGGAAAGAAAGCCCAGATGAGGAACGCCGTCAGTAAGGTGGTCACGAACAGCGGCATCTGGCTCAATGCCACGCGCTCGGTCAGCGTGTACTCATGGAAGGGGCGCCGGAAAAATCTCAGCTTCCCTGTGGACCAGGCGATGGGGTCAGTCATTGCGCGGTAAGTTATGGGGCAGGGTGTGCAGAGCCATAGCAGCAGGATATCCGCAGCCAGCTATATACTTCAGACGTCGGCTGCTGAGGGGGCGCTATGAGTGATGCACGTGTGGGACTGGTCATCGAAGATGACCACGACATCCGCGAACTGGTTCGTACGGTCCTGACCCAGGCGGGCTTTGATGTCACGGTGGCAAGCAGCGGCGCCGAAGGCGTCCTGACTGCGAAGACCCTGAATCCTGATGTTATTACCCTCGATCTTGGCCTGCCGGACATCGACGGCTTCGAGGTGTCCCGGCAAATCCGGGAGTTCTCTGACGCGTACATCGTGATGCTCACGGCCCGCACCGAGGAACTGGATACCCTGATCGGGCTCGAGTCCGGCGCGGACGATTACCTCACCAAGCCCTTCCGGCCCCGCGAGCTGCGCGCGCGCATCGCCGCCATGATGCGCCGCCCCCGGTCTGTCCCTGAGTCCGCGGAAGCGGGGGGAGTCGAGGCCTCAGCCGATGCCGCCGCACATCCCGAGCGGGGAAACTACAGCCACAACGGGCTGGAGCTGAGCTACGCGTCCCGCACGGTGACGGTGGACGGCACGGAAATGAACCTGACGCGCACGGAATTCGAACTCCTGCACGCCCTTCTGGAAGCCGGCCGGACGGTCCGGACCAAAGCGGACCTGGTACGCCGGTTGCGCGACGAGGATTACGACGTCGGGGGCTACATCAGCGAGGCGGACGAACGGTCCGTCGAGGTCCATATGGGCAACCTGCGCAAGAAGCTGGGTGACTCGCCGCAGAAGCCGCGGTGGCTCCAGACGGTACGCGGCGTCGGCTACCGGCTGGCTCCCGGCGAACACTGAGCCTGCAGCCGGTGCATCGTCTGGCGGCTGCACCGGTTGATGGGGTGCAGGAAGGACGCCGCGAGCCTGGGCAGAATGACGGCGATGTCGGCGTCGTATGCTTCCGTGCGGATTTCACCCTCCAGCGCCATGGCCAGGCTTGCCAGCCGCTCCGCTCCCACCATCTGGCTTGAGGTTTTCAAACTCAGGACCGCGTCCACTGACCCATCCAGGTCCCCGGTGGTCAAAGCCCGCCACAGCCGTCCGATCCGGTCCGGGAGATAGTCGATGAAGTTCCCCACGAAAACCCTGCAGTAGCCCTCGTCCTCCTCGAGTTCCTCACGCAGACGGTTGAGGACTGACTGGTCCACGAGCGGCCTGCCGGTATCATCAGACGGCGTCATTGCGGTCCTTTCGGCTGGCGTTTTCCAACTCGGAAACGTGGTGGTCATCGGGGGAATTTCTTCTTTTTCAGATTAGGGGTGTTCCTTTTGTGCATGTCGGTTTACGGGGAGAATTGTGGGTTTCTTGACGGGACTGCGGGTTTCTGCGCCTACTACTTGAGCCGGTGAATTTCTGCTGTAACAGCAGGCCCAATTTCCCTTCGCCAGGTGGTGTTGTTGCCCCGGAAGCACAGGGTTTCAGCCCTTATGGGGACAACTCATCCATCCTTCTGGAACCGCATCAAGAACGGCTGGGACAAATCCCAAAGATTGCCTCAAGAATGCGGTTTCTACGGACTCGTGCGCTGGGGCGGGCTGGTGGTTTCCAGGAACCGCACCAGCTGGGATTCGAGGGCTGAACTATTCTTCAGTTCGCATTCCCACACGGTGAGCACGTCCCAACCGGCGTCCTCCAGCTGGCGGCGCTGTCCGGCGTCGCGCTCCTTGGTGCGTTCCCGCTTGGCGGCCCAAAACTCGGCATTCGCCTTCGGCGCGTGCTGCCCCACCCGGCAGTCATGGAAGTGCCAGAAGCAGCCGTTGACAAAGATGACCTTTCGCCGGCCCGCGAACACCAGGTCCGGGTTGCCAGGCAGCCGGGTTCCGCCGGCTTGCCCGTGCAGGCGGTACCGGTAGCCCTTGGCGTGGAGGAGCCGGCGCACCAGCAGCTCAGGCTTGGTGTGTTTGCCGCGGATCCGGGACATGTTCCAGCTGCGCCGCTCCGGGGTGAGCTTGTCCGCCATGCTTCCAGTCTAGGATCCTGGACTCAGCGCTCCGGCTGCTCCCCGAGCTGGAAATGGCGGCCGCTGATGGACGTCGGCTCGATCTCGACGTAGAAGTCCTTCAGAGTCGGCACCCATGATTTAAGCCCCAACTCTTCCACCTCCGCCAGTTCGGCGGAGGTGTTCAGAATCCTGGCCTTGCCTCGAAGGACCACTGACCATGCCTCGTCGGAGAGGATCCCGTCAGCTTCGAAAAGCACTGCTGAGTTGATGGTCAGCTGGGCGAGTTTGTTACCGGGCGCTGTCCTCATGTACAGCTTGCCCTTGGAACCGACGTAGTTGACGGGGAAGATATCCGGCTCGCCCGCCACGGACACAACGAGGCGCCCGTGCCTTGTCCCTTCCAGCAGGCGCCAGGACTGTTCGTCGGTGAGTTCCAGGACAGGGTCTTCATCGGGGTGTTGAAACATCATGACGCTATTGTTCTACCATACGTAGAAATACGCTAGGGGTGGTCCATTCTCCGCTGTTTATTGACAGGGGGTGTCAGGGATTAACCGGCCGGAAACAATATCGTGACGGAACTGCCGCGCGGGCTGGATAGCGTCTCAGCAGGAAAATCCTGCAACGAAAGCGACGCACCTTGATGAGTAATGACACGGAAACCACGAAATTACTGGAGCCGGTGGCGCAAGCCCCTGGCGCCGTCGTCGGCCATTCTGCAGCGGGTAATACCGCTGCACTGAATGCCACGAAGGAAAGCCTGGAGGACTACACGCTCCGGTTCGCACCGCGGTCCTACCGGAAGTGGAGCGCGGGAGTTGTGGCCACGAGTGCTTTGGGCGGCATTGCCTACCTGGCGGACTTCTCCATCGGGGCGAACATTGGCATCGCCTACGGCACCGTAAACGCGATCTTTGGCATCCTCGTAGCCGCCGTGATCATCTTCGCCACGGGGTTCCCGCTGGCCTATTACGCGGCCCGGTACAACATCGATCTGGACCTGATCACGCGAGGCTCCGGCTTCGGCTACTACGGGTCAGTGGTCACGAACGTTATTTTTGCGACCTTCACCTTCATCTTCTTTGCGCTGGAAGGATCCATCATGGCGCAGGGGCTCGAGGTGGGACTGGGCGTTCCGCAGTGGCTGGGGTACGCGGCGTCCACAGTGATCATCATTCCGCTGGTGATTTACGGGATGAACACCCTGGCCAAGCTGCAGGTGTGGACCACCCCGCTGTGGCTGCTCCTGATGGTGGTGCCGGTCGGTTATCTGTTGATTTCGCACCCGGAGAGCATCAACAGCTTCTTTGCTTATACGGGCGAATCGGGCGACGGCGGACCGAACCTGGCCTCCGTGATGCTCGCCGCGGGCGTCTGCCTGTCCCTGATGGCGCAGATTGCCGAGCAGATCGACTACCTCCGGTTCATGCCGCCGCGCACCGAGGCGAATAAAGGCGCATGGTGGCGGGCCGTGATTCTGGCCGGACCGGGCTGGGTGATTTTTGGAGCCCTGAAGCAGATCGTTGGGTTGTTCATTGCCATCTACCTGATTGCGTCCCTGGACCCCGCTGCCTCCGCCACAGCCAACGAGCCGGTGCACCAGTTCCTGGGTGTTTATCGGGAGATGATGCCGGCGTGGCTGGCCATGACGCTCGCCGTGGTGCTGGTGGTTATTTCGCAGATCAAGATCAACGTCACCAACGCCTATTCGGGTTCCTTGGCCTGGACGAATTCGTTTACCCGGATCACCAAGACGTACCCGGGCCGTATGGTTTTTGTGGTGGTGAACCTGCTGATTGCGCTCGTGCTGATGGAAGCCAACATGTTCGACTTCCTGAACACCATCCTCGGCTTCTACGCCAACTGCGCCATGGCCTGGGTTGTCACCGTGGCGTCCGATATCGCCATCAACAAGTACCTGCTGAAGATCTCGCCCAAGGTGCCCGAGTTCCGCCGCGGGATGCTGTACGCGGTGAATCCGGTGGGCTTCGTGTCGATGCTGGTTTCCGCGGGGATCTCGATCGCCGTGTTCTTTGGGGCTTTTGGTTCCGGGATCCAGCCGTATTCACCGATCTTCGCTGTGGGGCTCGCCCTGATTCTCCCACCGGTGCTGGCTCTTCTCACCAAGGGTCGGTATTACCTGCGGAGGACCGACGACGGTATTGACCTGCCCATGTTCCACGCCGACGGGAACCCCAGCGACGTCAGGCTCCTTTGCCACGTCACGGGTATTGAGTTTGAACGCCCGGACATGGTCCGGTCCGCGCAGGACGCGCCCGACGGCGGCCCGCAGTACGTTTCGTCGCTCGCCCTTTCGACGGACAAGACGGGGGAGCTGGTGCTGCCGCCGAAGCCATAGCTCCTTGGGTTGTTATTGACTTCAGTTGTTATTGACTTGAGTTGTTGCTGACGAAGGCCGGCGCATTTGATGCGCCGGCCTTCTCTCTTGACTTCTTATTTGGATCCCGACACTGGTAGAACCAAGGACGAAAAGCCTGTGGATAACTCTTATCGTTGAAATGTGATGTGGGCTACCCTTAAGTCACTGTCCGGAGTAAGCCGTCTAAAACTACTGGGGGAATAGCGGCCCATGACATCGCACAAGAGTCGTACGTTCGGTGATGGCATGCGCTTGGGCGCTGCGGCCTTCGTTGTTGCTGGCTCGCTCCTGCTGGCCGGTTGCTCAGGCGGAGCACCTGCAGATCCCGGCACGTCATCGCCCGCTGCTGCTGAGTCCACTTCGCCCAGTGCAACACCCACCCCGACGCCGACCCCCAGCGCCGTCTACAAACCCGCCGATGCCTCGGGTCCAGCCCAAAACGTCCCCGTTCCCGTACTGCCCGAGGTGGCAAAGACGGAGACGAAGGAAGGGCTTGAGGCATTTGCCAAGTATTGGTATTCCACCCTCAGCTATGCCTACGAAACTGGCGATATGGCCCCGCTAGAAGCAGTATCAGAGCCGTCCTGCGGAAGTTGCGGAAAGGTCAAAAAAGAAGTTGGCGACTGGCACGCAGGTGGACGCTGGCTCTCCGGAGGCCGTCTGACCGTCGAGGGGGTGGACAGCAACTTTGTGGAAACACAGCCGGCAACGTACCAGGCAGTCGTGCAGGTGCGTCAAGAAAAGATTGATTATCATCTTTCTGACGGCACCGTGAAAGGGAGTTTGGACGCTCTGCTCACTACTCCCGATATAATCGTTGCCGCCTACGACGGTTCGGGTTGGAAGGCGCAAACTGTCGAGCACTTGGTGCAGTAATGACGGCCGCAGGCAACGTGAAGGTGGCTTTTGCTACGGCTCTCATGTGTCTCCTAATGTTGATTTCAGCGATTCCCGCGGCAAGCGATTCTGATGAGTTGCCCTCCATAGGTTCGGGCTGGGGCGGCAATGGTGCGACGGTGGGTGGTACCTGGCTCCCTAACCCGGTGACAGGAGTATTTGAGAGGGATTCGAGCGCCGCCGGTCCAAGGGACCCTTACCAGTACAAATACGAGTACCAATGCGATCTGGATGTCGGAGAGTTTGCTACTCCATGTCTTGGCAGGGAGCTCACGTGTAATGGCGGGCCCAATGGCGAAGACGGCATACCAGTCGTTTGGTACCGAGCCCCCTCCGGCATAACGGATCCTGACTGGTTGTACCACTCCGGCCCTACCTGTTTCTACGATGCTGAGCCCGAGGACTTGCTGCCGCGCATCGCCGCCGACATTCAGCGGCAATTCCGCAGCCTCCCCGTAAACGCCGGAACGGTGGTGGCGCAACCCAGCCCGCACACACTCCGAGGTGCCGAGACCAACTTCTATGCCGAAGCCGTAGAACAGCAGTTCGATGTCACCATGTTCGGGCAACAGGTGCACATCGTCGCCACACCGGTCCAATACACCTGGAACTACGGCGACGGCACCGTCTTCGGGCCGCAGCCCTCGATGGGAGGCCCGCTGCCGCAGGATCGATGGGGCGAAAAAACCAGGACAAGCCATGCCTACGGATCCACCGGCGACTTCCAAGTTTTGTTGACCACGTCCTTCCAAGGAACGTACGCAGTCAACGCCGGACCTCCACTGCCCATCCCGGGCCAGGGCCAGTTCAATGCGCCGCCGCAAACCATCAGCGTATGGCGGTCCCTGACCCGGAACTACGCCGACGACTGCAACACCAACCCTCAGGGCCAGGGCTGTCCAGGAGTTGGAGCCACCCGCTAGGGCGCCGCGAATCGAAGTTACCCGCCGTCCAAGCGACCCGCCAGCCAGGCGACCCGCCAGCCCAGGACGTGCGGGCCCTCACAGCAGCACTCGCCGTTGGACGCTCTGTGATTCGCACCGCACCCGGAATAGTTGCACGCGCGTTCCAGTTGGGCCTAACAGAACACTGGAAATCCCGAAAGGAACCGCGCATGCTGTTTTCCCCTCTGGCCCTTGGCGAACTTGAGCTCCCGAACCGCCTTGTGATGGCGCCCCTCACCCGGCTCCGTGCAGGCGAAGAAGGTATTCCCGGGCCCCTGCTCGCCGAGCACTACCGCCAGCGAGCTTCCCTGGGCTTGATTGTCAGCGAAGGAACCTATCCCAGCCCTGCAGGACGTTCCTACCCCGGCCAGCCCGGCATCGTCACCGAGGAACAAATCGCTGGCTGGAAGAAGGTCACCGACGCCGTACATGCCGAAGGTGGACGCATGTTCGCCCAGATCATGCACGGCGGCAGGGTTTCGCACCCCGATATCACCGGCGGTCACCCCATCGTTGCTCCCAGCGCAGTTGCCATTGAGGGTGAGGTCCGCACTCCGTCAGGTAAGCAGCCCTACCCCGTGCCGCACGCGTTGACCCCTGACGAGTTGCCGCTGGTGATGCAGGAAATCGTCGACGCCTCGCTGAATGCCATCGAAGCGGGCTTCGACGGCGTCGAACTGCACTCCGCCAACGGCTACCTGCTCCACGAGTTCCTGGCGCCGAACTCAAACGTCCGCACGGACAGCTACGGCGGTTCACCTGAAAACCGGGCACGGTTCGTCATCGAGACGGTCAACGCTGTTGTGGCAGCAATCGGAGCCAGCCGAGTCGGCATCCGCATCTCCCCTGAACACAACGTGCAGGGCATTGCCGAAGTTGAAGCAGCAGATGTCCGCGCAACCTACGAGGTGCTTGTGGACAGCATCGCCCCGCTGAACCTCGCCTACCTCAGCATCCTGCACCATGAACCGGCCGGGGAACTGATCCAGGACCTCCGTGCACGGTTCGGCGGAACCTTCCTGGTGAACACCGGGTTCGGTGTTGTCACCACCCGAGAGGAAGCAGTCGCACTGGTGGCTGACGGTCACGCGGATGCTGTGGTGGTGGGCCGCCCCGCCATCGCCAACCCGGACCTGGCCCGCCGCTGGAACGAGAGCCTGCCGCTGAACGAGCCGGACCCGTCCACTTTCTACGCCGAGGGCGCCGAAGGCTACACGGATTACCCGGCGTACGCCGGCTAGGCACCTTCTTCAGAAACACAGACGACGGCGGCACCCGGCTTGGGTGCCGCCGTCGCTTGCTGCTCGGTGTGCTGTCCCGGCAGCGATACCAAAGGCCATCCGACGGCCTTTGGCTGGTGAAGTTGGCCCGCCGGGCTTCTCGGGGGAAGCCGGCGGTGATCAGATGCTACTCCAGCAAATGGAGTTTTACTAGAGTCCGGTCTGCGCCTGCCGAGAAGGGCTAAAGGACCGCCTCCCGGCCCGTGCCTTCGGACATCACAAGCTTCCCGTCCTGGATGTTGACGAGGACGCTCTTGGGCTTGCCGCTGACCTTCGTGATCGCCTTCAAGCCGCGGTTGGTCACCTCAACTCCCACGTGCGCACCCTTTGCAGGAAGCTCTACCGACACCTCGTTCGCGATCCCGAGAATCGGATTCGTGGAAACGTCCAAATCCCGCCGCGCCTGCTTGCCGTTCACCGTCACGGTGATGTTTGCCTCCTCGAACCCCTCCTGAAACACAATAAGCAGTTCCCGCATCATGCCCTCTTCCTCGAGCGTTGGGTTGCCTGAGACGGCATTTCAACTACAGCACTTTGGAGGCGGTAGCGGAATACCCTTACCGCCGGGCCGCATCCTGCAGGACAGTGGAGCCGCGCAGGCGCTTAGGGCAAGATGTTCTGGTGACTCAACTGCCGCAGGCCCCTTCCAATGCTCCGTCCACGCCCCAAAAACGGGAGGACGGTATTTACACCCAGATCGCCACGGAACTGGGGGTCAAAGCATGGCAGGTGAAGGCGGCCGTGGAACTGCTCGACGGCGGATCCACCGTGCCTTTCATCGCCCGCTACCGCAAGGAAGCCACCGGGACGCTGGACGATACGCAGCTCCGCGACCTCGACGAGCGGCTGCGCTACCTCCGCGAACTGGAGGACCGCCGTCGTACAGTGCTTGACGCGGTTGCCGCCCAAGGCCAGCTGACCCCTGAGCTGCAGAAGGCCATTCTTGCCGCGGACACAAAGTCCCGTCTTGAGGACATTTACCTGCCGTTCAAATCGAAGCGGCGGACCAAGGCACAGATCGCGCGTGAAGCCGGCCTGGAACCGCTGGCTGAGGCATTGCTCAAGCGTCCCGACCTCAGCCCCGAGCGTGAGGCCACGAAGTACCTGAATGCTGAACATGCTGTGGACGACGTCGCCGCTGCGCTCGCGGGTGCCCGGGCCATCTTGGTGGAACGCGCTGCCCAGGACCCGGACCTCGCAGCCACCCTGCGGGAACGGCTGTGGACGCAGGGGCGGATGGTCTCGCGCGTGAAGAAGGGGAAGGAAGCGGACGGCCAGAAGTTCGCAGACTACTTTGAGTTCTCGCAGGCTCCGGCCGGTATGCCGTCCCACCGGGTCCTCGCGTTGCTGCGCGGCGAGAAGGACGGCGTCCTTGAGTTGGACCTCGCCGAAGCGGATCCCACGGACGACGCCGCCCTCGCCGCCGCGCGTTCCCGTTACGAGTCAGCGGTGGCCAAGTGCCTCGGGGTCGCCGACCGCGGCCGTCCCGCCGATGCGTGGTTGATGGAGACGGCCCAGGTGGCATGGCGGTCCCGCGTGCTCGCCCGGCTTACCGCTGACCTGCGCGGGAAGATGTTTGCCGCAGCTGAAGACGAAGCGGTGCGCGTTTTTGCTGCCAACCTTCGGGATGTCCTGCTCGCGGCGCCTGCCGGTAACCGGGCAACCCTGGGCCTGGACCCCGGGCTTCGAACCGGCGTCAAAGTAGCTGTGGTGGATGGCACCGGTAAGGTCGTCGCCACGGATACCGTCTACCCCCACGCTCCTGCCCGGAAATGGGACGAGGCACTGGCGAAGCTGGAGCGGCTGGCGCGGCAGCACTCCGTCGAACTCGTCGCCATTGGTAACGGAACTGCCTCCAGGGAGACCGATAAGCTCGCTGCCGAGCTGATCAAGCGGTTGCCGGATGTGGACCGGAAACCGCAGAAGCTTGTGGTTTCCGAAGCAGGCGCATCCGTTTACTCGGCTTCGGCGCTTGCCGCGGCCGAGCTCCCCGGGATGGACGTTTCGCTGCGCGGAGCTGTGTCCATTGCCCGCAGGCTGCAGGACCCGCTGGCCGAGTTGGTGAAGATTGATCCGAAATCCATTGGCGTGGGCCAGTACCAGCATGACGTAACTGCGTCGAAGCTGGACCGAAGCCTTGACGCCGTTGTGGAGGACTGCGTCAACGCCGTCGGGGTCGATGTGAACACCGCTTCGCCGGCGCTGCTGAGCCGGGTGGCCGGCGTGGGACCGTTGCTGAGCGAGAACATCGTCGCCTACCGGAATGAGCATGGCCCGTTCGCCAAGCGCGTCGACCTGAAGAAGGTGCCACGGCTGGGCGCGAAGGCATTCGAACAGTGCGCCGGCTTCCTGCGCATCACCGGGGGAGCGGAACCCTTGGATGCTTCGAGTGTGCACCCCGAGTCCTACTCGGTTGCGCGCAAGATCCTGGTTGCGGCGGGTTCGGCTCCGGCTTCCTCCCTGGACCCTCGTGAATTTGCGGACGATACCTTCGGCCTGCCCACCGTCAAGGACATCCTGGCGGAGCTGGACAAGCCGGGAAGGGATCCGCGCCCGGCCTTTGCGGCCGCGACATTCTCCGAAGGAATCGAGAAGATCTCCGACCTCAAGCCCGGCATGATCCTGGAAGGGACCGTGACTAACGTTGCGGCCTTCGGCGCGTTCGTTGACGTGGGCGTTCACCAGGATGGCCTGGTCCACGTCTCTGCACTGGCGAACCGCTTCGTGTCCGATCCCCGCGAGGTGGTGAAATCCGGGCAGGTAGTCAGGGTGAAGGTTATGGAAGCAGACCCCGAGCGGAAGAGGATTTCCCTGACCTTGCGGCTCGACGACGAACCGGCCTCGGGTGCGCCGTCTTCAGGGCGGTCCTCTGGCCGGCCGCAGAACCAGCCGCAGAACCAGCCGCAGAACCAATCGCAGGGCCAGTCCCCGAACAAGGAGCGCGGCAGGAACCAGAGCAGCGGGCGTGGCGGCTCCGGTGCTGACCGAGGCCGTGGGCAAGGATCCGAGCGGGGCGGACGCCAGGAGCAGGGGCGGTCGGGCAGTACGCCGAACCGCAATGTTCCGTCGCCCGGGCGCAATCCTTCACCCCAACCGACGCCGATCAATACAGCCATGGCCGAAGCACTGCGAAAAGCTGGTCTCGGTAAGTAGGGATCGGCCGGAGCCGAACGAACCCTTGGGCTTGTTGGGGCTGCTTGGGCTAGGGGCTGCGGGCGATGGCGCGGTTTGGGCTAGCGACTGGCTGCGGGCGATGGCGCGGCTTGGGCTAGCGACAGCGTGAAGGAGATGAAGAGGCTTGGGCTAGCGACTGGCTGCGGGCGATGGCGCGGCTTGGGCTAGCGACTGGCTGCGGGCGATGGTGCTGCTCAGGCTAGCGACAGCGTGAAAGCGAGGACGAATCCCGCTGCCGTGCTCAATGCGACTGCGGGGCCGCCATGTTCGTAGGCTTCGGGCATCAGCGTGTCCGCCAGCGAGGCGATCACAGCGCCGGCGGCGAATGCCAGCGGCACTGAAATGGCTTCCGGGTCGGTTCCGGACAGCGGCCCGGCGCCGAGGACTACGGCTATCACGAGTAATACGGCGCATGCGACCCATAGTCCGATGATGCTGCCGGCCGAGCGGCCTTGACTGCGCATGGATGCCGAACCAACCAGCGCTTCGGGAAAATTGGAGACGAAGATTGCGGCGAGGAGTGCCAGGCCTCCAGTTCCTTCCCCCAGTGAGATGCCAAGGGCCACGTTTTCCGGCACGCCATCCAAGGTCACGGCTGCCAGGAGTGCCAGGCCTGCCGCGCCTCGGGTTGAGGCAGAGGTCGGGGCTTCTTCCGCGGCAGCAGCGTCTGTATCGAGCTTGGCGCTTCCCTGGACCTCGTCCGCGGCTTTCGCCTGCTTCGCCTCTCCTGGCTGCGCCCAGCGGTCCAGCAGCGCGCTCAGGACTGTAAACACCACAGCACCCGCTATCAGACCGATTGCTGCACGAATAATGCCGCCCCGTTCGTAGGCGTCCTCAAACAATTCGAAGGCCAAAGCCGTGATCAGCGAGCCGGCGGCGAACGCCAGCAACATGGCCAGAAGCCGTTTTGGAAGTTCAAAACGGACTCCGATGAAGGCACCCAGGACCAGTGCGCTGGATGCTATGACGCCAAACACCAGCGACATCATCATGCCGCAAGTATAGGAGTAGCTGTTTGACGTGGAAATACGTTGTGCGCCCAAATGGTAAGTACACTTTCGATGATCGTGCGTTTCTGAAAAGGTGGGTTCATGACCTATTTCCTTGAGTACACAATTCCTGCAGCCGCCGATGATGCCGAGTTCGAGTTCCCTCACGATGAAATCAACTCCGGCACTACAGTTCCGCTGACCCAGGCGAAAGCTGAAGTTGTGCATACCCCTGAGTTGCCTGCGCGGACGGGCATCATTGGAGCCACCGTTCCCGAGGCGAAGCTGGAGGCCGAGCAGTTGATCACCCACAGCCGGGCCAGCGAGGCTTCTCTCTACTTCGACCCGTCCAACTCCCTCAACGCCGGCGTCGGCACCCTCGTGGCCACCTTTGCGGAGGGTCGGGGCTGGCAGGACGCCTAGTCCAGATACGCATCGTCCGCCCCTTTGGGGTCTGTGGCGGTTGGACTCCGTCCCGGTAGAACTTTTGGTTCCCGCCGGGATGGAGTCGTTTAAGGACATTTCTGCAGAGGCTGAACACGGGGCTGAGGATCGCTTGGAGGCTTCGATTGGTTGGCGGCAGGAATTGACCTAGAAAGATGCGGCCAGAGCCCGGTTTCGCCCAGACCGCTCATGCTTGCCGTTGAGTTGGCCGCGGCTCAGTTGGTTCGCGGCAGGAATGACCCTTGCCTGATGTAGCCAGAGCCGAGCCTCGCGTGGAGCCACTTCGGTCGGCCAGCTAAGTTCGCGGTGGCCGGAGGTGCTGGGGCAGCGTTGCGGTTCTGTGGTTTTCGACGGGTTCTCGCACGGGTGCCGCTCTCGCGCAGGTTTATTCGCGGGGTGTTGGTGGTGGGGGTGGTTTGAAGTAGGTGTTTTGTTGGGGTTTTTGGTGGGGGTCGAGGTGTT